>NZ_JCAIUN010000001.1:2591751-3244674 GCF_059445525.1 Williamsia sp. Y712 | reverse complement strand
TCGAGTTCTCAAAGAACACACCCACAACCAACTTCGACACACACACTGTGGCGCCATCCTGGAAGGGATATTTATGTTGTATAACTTAGAAGTTCTGCGACCCGACTCTGTCTGGCGCAGGTCTCCCAACCTACCAGCTTCGAAACTCTCCTGCAACACGCTGGTAACCAGCTTGCGGCGGTCGGATTTCTCAACCTCGGTCCACCCGCGCTTGAACGCTCCACTCGAAGGTGGATCTGATTCTCACTTGGGCGGTCTGCGTTGTTCCTTCAGGAAAAGAACTTCCTGTCGGTGTTAGGGCCGCTCCGGACTCTCGCTCTCCGGCGCCTCACTCGCTGACTTGAAGAAAGTTACGCGGTTGTCAGCAGTGCGTCAAATCGGCTGGTCAGAGCGTTTTCGCGTCCGAGCAATCCTTCGGGTTCCGCAAAAACTCATCCGATCTTGGCGCCGGCCAGATTCTTCTTGCCCCGCCGGACCACCAGCCATGCGCCATGGAGCATATCGTCGGCGCCCGGAGTCCAGTCATCGGTGGTGATCTTGACGTTGTTCACGTACGCGCCACCCTCGTTGATGGTCCGTCGCGCGGCCTTGTTGCCTTCGGACAATCCACTGGCGACAAGTAGCTCGACGATCGTTGGCGTCGAGCCGGCATCGAACTCCGCAACAGTGGTCTCGGACAGTGCCGCGGCCAAGGTGCCCTCATCGAGACTGTCGAGCTCGGCCCGACCGAAGAGCGCCTGGCTTGCGGTCTCCACCGCATCGGTGTTGGCCTGGCCGTGCACCAAGGTGGTCATCTCCGCAGCCAACCGTCGTTGCGCTGCCCGCAGATGCGGCGAATCGGCTGTGACCTGCTCGAGTTCTGCGATTTCCTCGCGTCCCAGGAAGGTGAACCACTTCAGGTAACGGATGACGTCGGCGTCGGCGGTGTTCAGGAAGTACTGGTACCAGGCGTACGGCGTGGTCATCTCCGGGTCGAGCCACAGGCTTCCGCCTCCGGTCGACTTTCCGAACTTCTTGCCATCCGACGAGGTGACCAGCGGCACCGTCATCGCGTGCACCGCATGACCGTCCACCCGCCGGGTGAGGTCGACACCGGCGATGATGTTGCCCCACTGATCCGATCCACCGACCTGCAACGCGCAGCCATACTCGCGGTGAAGTTGAAGATAATCGTTGGCCTGCAACAACATATAGCTGAACTCGGTGTAGCTCATGCCGTCGGACTCGAGGCGGCGACGAACCGTCTCGCGCGCGAGCATCACGTTGACCGAGAAGTGTTTGCCCAGGTCACGAAGGAAGTCGACGGCGGTGAGTTTGCCAGTCCAGTCCAGGTTGTTGACGACGACGGCGCCCTGGGGCGACTCGTCAAAATCGACAAAACGCTCGAGCTGGCCCCTGATCCGACGAGCGGAGTCGGCGACGGTCTCGGCGGATTGCATGGTCCGCTCCCCCACGTCGCGCGGATCACCGATCAGTCCGGTGGCCCCGCCTGCCAGCACGATCGGCCGGTGGCCTGCGCGTTGGAACCTCTTCAATGTCAGGAGTGGCACCAAGTGCCCGGCATGCAGGCTCGGCGCCGTGGGATCGAAGCCGGCGTAGAGAGTGGTCAGCTCGGACAGCACTTTCCCCAACTCGTCGAGGTCCGTGCTCTGGGCGATGAGCCCACGCCAAGTCAGTTCTTCCAGGATGTCTGCCGGTGCGAGATTTGCTGCGGTCACGTAGTCGATCCTCCCCCATCGGCGACCGGTACCGACAGCCGGAGGGGTGCGGCCCGCCGGTACTTGGACACCGCGGGGCTGCGTTCATCCCAGAGTCGCCACGGGTGATCCTGTGCGGTGCTCACCCCGACCCGAGGTCCGTGTCCGACGGCTGATGTCGGGATGCGCGGTCCGCGAAACAGTCGCACCGGCGAGTCCGCGGTGCAGACCGCAGCACCGTTGAAGCTCCGGTCGATCGCCATTGCAGACCCGACATTGCCTGGGCCACAAGCTAATTGGTTGTCATTGCGCGCAGCCGGCCGTCGACTGCGGGCAAGCTCGACGCCCGCAGCGATCTCACCGGCACGCATCAGCACACCACCGCACTGCCCGACCGGGCCGTACGAGATATTGCCGCACCAGTGGATCCCATACGAGCGGTAGACGTATAGGTGCCCGGCCTCGCCGAACATCACGACGTTACGGTCCGTCGGACCGCGGTAGCCGTGCGACGCCGGATCCGGGTACGGGCTGCCCGGTGGACCGCCGTAGGCCTCGACCTCGACGATGCGCATCCGCACCGTCCCACCCGGGCCGTCGACCTCGAGATAGGACCCGAGTAGGCGGCGTGCGGCCTGCGCCGGCGTGGCAGCTGCCAACCGGCGAACATCGAACAGGGCGGGCGCGGACAAACGATCAGTCGGCGACGGGGCCGGTTGTCGCTGTCGCGCGAGACAGGAGTTGCTCGTGCTCGTCGTCATCGACGTCACGGGCGTCGTCGATCAGCAGAGCCGGGATTCCGTCATCGATCCGGTAGGCCCGGCGCAGGCGTGGGTTGTACATCTGCTCGTTGCCGATGACCAGCAACGGACCGTGATCTTGTGGGCAGGCCAGCAAGGTCAGCAGCAAGGGACTCAATCCGGCTTCGTGTGACACGGCGTCAACGGTACCCGGCACCCGGTTCCCACCCACGTTCGTGGGCGATCGCCTTCGTGAGTCTGCGGTATCGGCCTCCCTCATCGCGGTACCAGACCGACGCACCGGCCGCCGGTATGCCTGCGGCCTGGAGCACCGAGGCCTGCGGTCGATACGAGGAGGTCAGATCGATGTGGTCGAGAATCGAGATGATGTGCGGCCGCTGCGCAGGCGTCAGGCCGGCCAGTGCCAGTCGCAGGGCCGATCCGGTCGGCGGGCCGGTCCCATCCTGCTTCGACACCGCAGCGATCGCGATCTCGTCGCCCGGTTCCCCCACCTTGTAGACGACTGCATGTTTGACCTGGACCAGACGAGACAGCCCGTCCACGATCGGTTGCGGATAGATGTATCCATCGGCCGAGTCGACCACCGCACTGGTGTGACCCATGAACCAGAAGTCGCCGTCGGCGTCACGATAGAACATGTGCTCCGAGAGCTGCCACCGGTCGCCCACCGCGAACACATCACGGAACACCGTGGCGCCGACTTCGTACTGCTGCTGGGCTTTTGACATCATCACGCCGACTTCGTCGACCCGGGCCTCACGAACGAAGCCGGATTCGTCGGTGATCAGGCGCCCCTCGGCCAGATCAAATGCGGCGATCGCGACATCATTGACACCCGGCACCGGACGGCCCGACGATCCCACCTTTGTGCCCGTCACATTCGCCAAGATCGCCGACCCGTCACCGGTCGCGAAGAACTCGAGCACGCGGGCCCGCGGGAACTTCTCGTTCACGTCCTCCCACAGTCCCGCAGACATACCCGAACCCATGAACAACCGGATCGTGTTGTGGTTGCTGATCGCGAAGTCGTCCGCCCCGATGATGTCTTGGAGCATCGACCACGTGTACGAGACCACCGTGATCCCGTACCGAGAGATCTCTGCGGCAAACGTGTCGGGGTCGAGACCGGCGGACAGGGCGATTCTCGCACCGCCGACGACGGTGCCACCAAGAGCCGTCAGCAATCCCGACGCATGATGTAGCGGCGTCAGGCAATACACGGTGTCGTTGCCACTGAGCGCGGCCGCAGAGGCAGCACCGAACGCCGACAACGCCCACCGATGGTTGGTCACCGGCCACTTCTCGAGGGTTTCGCCATTCTTGCTGAACAGCACGAACGCGAGATCGCCTGCGCGCCCGGGATCGGGCCGGTACCAGGAAGGCACCTCCACCGAATCCGGATCGATCTGCTCCATGTCGATGATGCGCTCGCCGTCGGCCTGCGCGAGTGTCCGCGCATCACCACCACCGAGGACCAGCACCCGATCGGCAACCGCAGCCACCTGCTCGAGGTTGGCCGGGTCTGTCAGGACCAGGGAGCAATCCCCCAGCTGCATCGACAGTTTCAGATCCGGCCCCGCCGACACCATGACCGCGACCGCACCGAGTCGAGACAGCGCGGCGATGGCCACCAGCGCACTGGGGCGGGTCGGCATCCGTACTCCGACATGTTCACCCGGTCGGACCCCACACGAGATGAGACCGCGCACCACATTGTCGATCCGATCGTTGACCTGCCGATGACTCAGAACGCGGTCCTCGAACAGGAACAGCTCCTGTTTGCCGTTGCGGCGCGCGTTTTCGTTCATCAATTTGCCGAGCGAAATGGTTGTGCGGGACTGGATCTGACCGAGCCTCACCAGTCGGGGCAGTACCCGCAACGATTCGCGACGCACCGCATCGGCGGTCCGGCCGACCGATCTGGCGGCGCCGACGATGTCGCGCCCGGTGTCGGCACCCATCCCGGCGGCCGACCCGAGTCCGTGGGCAACCCGGGAGGAGAAGCTGACACCGGTTCCACCGCGCTGGTCGACGTCGTCGCGCATCTTCTCGATGGTTTCCGGTTGCTCGCCTGATCCGTCGATCCAGCGAATCCATTCCCCGGTACCCGGCCACGTCCGCGAGCCCGCGGTCGATCCGACGACCAAACCGAAATGCCCGACCGGTAAGGATGATTCAAAGACTTGGGCCATCGGTGAGGCCCGCAGGATGCCCCGCACCGCGACCGGCTGTCCGATGTCGTCGGCCTCGCCAAGGAACGCAAGCACCGGGCAGGTGATCTCGGCGAGCGTGACCACCTGATCGTTGATCACGAATCCACCACCGACGAGCCGGTTGTGGACCACGAACTGGCGCAGCACGTCTGCCACCGCGGGTCCGGACCACGCCACCCAGCCGTCGACCTCGATGAAGCGCCGCGAATCCTCGCGTGGCAGCAGGGCTTCCCGGTCGTGGAGCTGCCGCAGGAAATCGATCCGGCTGCGCGCCGCCTTCACCGGGTCGACGAGTTGAAAGCCGGTGCGGGCCAACCACCCCGGGATCGCGATGCGGTTGAACACGTTGTCGGCGAGGAATTGTGCGCCTGGTGTCACCAGTGCTGCGGGCAGACCCAAGGGAAGCGCACCCAGTACATCCACCGGACTGCCGTAGGTGACGATGCTCGCGATGCCCTTGGAGCGTCGGTAGGCCGCGGCCTGGTAGCAGAACATGCCGCCCTGGGAGTACCCGGCGAGGTGCACGTCCTTGCCGGTCACCGCACGCACCCGGTCGATGATCTCGTCGATCGACACGATGTGGTCTGCGAGGGTGCGGCGCATGCCGCCCGCGACTTTGTCCGGCGAACCGAAGTCGACCACCCAGGGGTCGAGTCCGGCCCGGTGCAAGATACTCACCGCCCCGTTGTCGGTGGTGACGTCATAGACGTTCGCCGACACCATCATCGGCGGGACGAGCACCACGGGCGGACCCGCGGCCACGTCGTCCGGGAAGTACCGACGCAGCCGGTACATCGGGACCGTCTCCTCCACCCGAAACGGAGCGGGGCGGGTCCCGGTCTCGAGACCGCCGTACCGGATGACCTCGAGCCCGTTCTGCGCCGTGGCCACAACACGATCAAGGGATTCCTTGATGTTGGGAACGCCTCGCACAAACCCCCCTCAGAACCACAACGACCAACAGGTGACTGGCATCACATATTACCCGGCGTCATCGCCTGCCACCCCGGGACACACATCCCTGCGCCCAGTATCCCCCGAAGTCAGAAGTTGCGGTGCTCCGCAGCCTTGGCGACGAGACGCTGCAACTGCTCCGCCACCCGGACTCCGGCCGTGCCACCGAGCGCATCACGGGAGGCGATCGATCCCGCCACCGTCAGCACCTCACGGACATCAGGTGTCAGCGCCGGATTGATCGCGGCGAACTGCTCATCGGTCAGATCAGCAAGTCCGACACCACGTTCCTCGGCGGCCCGCACGCAGGCACCGGCCACTTCGTGGGCGACCCGGAACGGCACACCGGCCCGGACGAGCCACTCCGCGATGTCGGTCGCGAGGGTGAATCCGGCAGGCGCGAGTTCCGCCATCCGCTCTTCGTGGAATGTCAGTGTGCCCACCAGACCTGCGATCGCCGGCAACAACAACTGCAACTGGGCAACGGAGTCGAAGACCGGCTCCTTGTCCTCTTGCAGGTCGCGGTTGTACGCGAGTGGTTGCGCCTTGAGGGTGGCCAGCAATCCGGTGAGGTTGCCGATCATCCGGCCGGACTTGCCCCGCGTGAGCTCGGAGACGTCCGGGTTTTTCTTCTGCGGCATGATCGAGCTACCGGTCGACCATTCGTCGGCGAGGGTGATGTAGCCGAATTCCGGTGTGCTCCACAGGATCACCTCTTCAGCCATCCGCGACAGATCGACGCCGATGAGCGCGAACACGAACGCTGCCTCGGCCGCGAAGTCACGCGAAGACGTGGCGTCGATGGAGTTCTCGGCAGCACTGTCGAATCCGAGGTCCTCGGCGATCGCGGCCGGATCCAGTCCGAGAGACGACCCGGCCAACGCACCCGAACCGTACGGCGAGACCGCTGCACGTTTGTCGAAGTCCTTGAGGCGCTCGACATCTCGCAGTAGCGGATGCGCGTGGGCCAACAGATGATGGGACAACAGGACCGGCTGCGCTGCCTGCAGATGTGTCTTGCCCGGCATCACCGCATCGGGATGGGCCTTCGCCTGGGCGACCAACGCATCGACCACGTCGAGGACGCCGGTGGCGACCTGACGGACCGCGTCCCGCAACCACATGCGGAACAGCGTTGCCACCTGATCGTTGCGCGAACGACCGGCACGCAGCCGTCCGCCGACCTCGGGACCGACACGCTCGATCAGGCCACGCTCGAGGGCACCGTGGACGTCCTCATCGGACTCGGCCGGACCGAACGCACCGGAACGCACATCATCGGCCAGCGCGGTCAGACCGTCCTGCATGCTTGCCAGGTCGTCGTCCGACAACAATCCGGCCTTGTGCAGGATCCGGGCGTGCGCCTGCGACGCGCGGATGTCGTACGGAGCCAGTACCCAGTCGAAGTGGGTCGACTTGCTCAGGGCCGCCATGGCGTCGGCCGGTCCGGATGCGAACCGACCGCCCCACAGCGAACCCTCGTTGGTACCGGAACCTGAAGACGGGGTCATCTACAGGCCCAGGTCCCGCTTCGCGGCGATCTTCGAGGACAGCCCGTGCAGGTGAACGAATCCCTTGGCGGCCGACTGATCGAAGGTGTCGCCCTCGTCGTAGGTGGCGAGGTTGAAGTCGTACAGCGATTCACCGCTGCGCCGACCGGTGACCGCGATGTGGCCACCGTGCAGATTGAGCCGGATGTCACCGGAGACGTGCTCCTGGGTGTGATCGACAAACGCCTCGAGCGAAGCCTTCAGCGGTGAGAACCACAGACCGTCGTAGACCAGCTCGGCCCACTTCTGATCGGTGTGGCGCTTGTAGCGACCCAGTTCGCGTTCGAGGGTGACGTGCTCGAGTTCCTCGTGCGCGCGGATCAGGACCATCGCGCCGGGTGCCTCGTAGATCTCGCGGCTCTTGATGCCGACAAGCCGGTCCTCGACGACGTCGAGGCGGCCGACTCCGTGTGCTCCGGCGCGACGGTTGAGTTCGACGATCGCCTCGAGCACGCTGACCGGCCGTCCGTCGATGGCCACCGGGCGACCCTTGTCGAAGCTGATGATGACCTCGTCGGGAGCCTGCCAATGGGTGGTCGGGTCCTCGGTGTACGAGTAGACGTCCTTGGTTGGCGCGTTCCACAGATCCTCGAGGAAGCCGGTCTCCACCGCGCGACCCCACACGTTCTGGTCGATCGAGAACGGAGACTTCTTCGACACGTTGATCGGGATGCCGTTCTCCTCGGCAAACGCGATCGCCTTCTCGCGGGTCCAGGCGTAGTCGCGGACCGGGGCGATGACGTCGAGTTCAGGCGCCAACGACGCGAATCCGACCTCGAACCGGACCTGGTCGTTGCCCTTGCCGGTGCAGCCGTGGGCGACGATCGTGCCGCCGTGATCACGCGCGGCGGTCACCAGGTGCTTGACGATCAGCGGCCGTGAGATCGCCGAGACCAGCGGGTACCGGTCCATGTACAGCGCATTGCTGGTGATGGTCGGCAGGCAGTACTCGTCCGCGAACTCGTCCCGGGCATCGACCACCACCGATTCGACAGCGCCACAATCAATGGCTCGCTGACGAACCACCTCCATGTCCTCGCCGCCCTGACCGAGGTCGATGGCAACCGCCACGACCTCCTTTCCGGTCTCTTTACCGATCCAGCTGATGGCCACCGAGGTGTCCAGGCCGCCCGAGTACGCGAGGATTACGCGCTCCGCCATGAGGGGGTCACTCCTTGTTTGTTCGTGATAGTTAAGTCTTGGGTATTCAAATCGTGTGCGTGGTGGTACACGGCCGCATGTCAGAATCTCATGCCAACGCCTCCAGCATTTCGGCCAGGTCCGCTCCGGTCAAAGGTTCGCGGGCGAGTACGAACAATGTGTCGTCTCCGGCTATGGTTCCGACGACCTCCGGGAGGGTTGCGCGGTCCAGCGCGCTGGCAAGATAGTGCGCCGCACCCGGCGGGGTACGCAGCACCGCCATGGCGCCGCTCGAGTCGACCGAGACGAGCAGATCGCCGAGCAGACGGGACAGGCGGTCGGTGCCGCCGGTGACACCGCGCACCGGGGATCCGTCCTCCGGCACGACGTAGATCCCCGATCCACCGTCGGCCCCGCGTAGCTTCACCGCACCGAGTTCGTCGAGGTCGCGCGACAATGTCGCCTGGGTGGCCTCGATACCCTCGTCAGCCAACAGTGTCTGCAACTCGGTCTGGCTGTGCACCTGGGCACCGGACAGCAGGGCCACGATCCGGGCATGACGAGCTGCCCGGGTGGTCACTGCTGTTCCAGAAGCCACAAGAGCACCGCCTTCTGTGCGTGCAAACGGTTTTCGGCCTCGTCGTAGACCACACTGCGCGGGCCGTCGAGGACCTCGTCGGTGATCTCTTCTCCGCGATGAGCGGGCAGGCAGTGCATGACGATGGCCTCGGAATCCGCGAGCGCAACCAGTTCGGCGTTGATCTGGTACGGCCAGAACGGTGCCACCCGGTCTTTGCCGTCGCTCTCCTGGCCCATCGAGGTCCACGTGTCGGTGACCAGCACATCGGCCCCGGCCGCGGCCTCGCGCGGATCAGCGATGACTGAGACGCTGCCACCTGTCAGTTCGGCGCGCTCGGTGGCGTAGCCGACAAACTTCGCATCGGGGGTGAATCCCTCAGGGGCGCTGACCCGGATGTGCATGCCCGCCGTCGCGCCACCGAGCATCAGCGAATGGGCCATGTTGTTGGCACCGTCACCGAGGTACGTCAGGGTCAGCCCCGCAAGGGATCCCTTCTGCTCGGCGATCGTCTGCAGATCGGCGAGCACCTGGCAGGGATGGAAGTCGTCGGAGAGCGCATTGACGATCGGGATCGTCGCTGCCGATGCCATCTCTTCGAGCCGGTCCTGACCATAGGTGCGCCAGACCACGGCCTCGACGTACCGGGACAGCACCCGGCCGGTGTCGGCGAGGGTCTCTTCTCGGCCGAGCTGAGTGGCCTTGCCATCGACGACGACGGCGTGACCGCCGAGTTGTGCGATGCCGACCTCGAACGAGAACCGGGTGCGGGTGGAGTTCTTGTCGAAGATGACCCCGACACCTTTGGGTCCGGCAAGCGGCTTGTGGGAGAAGGGATCCCGCTTCAGCTCGGCGGCGAGTTCGAGCACGCGCGCCTGCTCGGCGGGCGACAGGTCATCGTCGCGCAGGAAGTGGCGCGTCATGACGCGGCTCCTTTCGCGGCGTCGAGTATCCCCGGGAGATCGTTCACGAATCCCGTGGCCTGCTCCTCGGTGAGGATCAGCGGCGGAGCCAACCGCAACACGTCTGGACCCGGCGCGTTGATGAGGTAGCCATGATCGCGCGCCACCGCCTCGACGGCTGGGGCGAGGGGCTCGGTCAGCACGATTCCGATCAGCAGGCCCGACCCACGCGAGTGGTCGATCAGCGGATGACCGAGTTCTTCGACCGACGACGTGATGTGTTTGCCAAGCCGCGCAGCATGATTGGTCAGATCGAGGGTGTCGACCTGTTCGAGCACGGCCAGAGCCGCCGCGGCGCACACCGGGTTGCCCCCGAACGTGGTCCCGTGTTGCCCCGGCTGGAACAGGTCGGCAGCAGCGCCGGTGGCCAGGACAGCACCGATCGGCATACCCCCGCCGAGCCCCTTGGCCAACGTCATCACGTCCGGGGTGACTCCGGAGGCCTGATGCGCATAAAACGTTCCGGTACGGGCGATTCCGGTCTGGACCTCATCGAAGATCAGGAGCGCGCCGTGCTCGACGGTCAACGCCCGGACCGCGGCCAGGTAATCCACCGGCGGCACGATCACACCGCTCTCCCCCATGATGGGTTCGAGGATGACCGCTGCGGTCTGCGGGCCGATCGCGGCCTTCATGGCCTCGAGGTCGCCGTACGGAACGTGGCGCACGCCGGCGGGCATCGGTTCGAAGGGCGCCCGCTTGGCAGGCTGGCCCGTCATCGCGAGCGCGCCCATGGTCCGGCCGTGAAAAGCCTTCTCGGCGGCGATGATCTCCGGCCGGCCGGTCAGACGTGCGATCTTGAACGCAGCCTCGTTGGCCTCGGCGCCGGAGTTGCAGAAGAACGCCTTGCCTTCTACGCCCCACCGAGACAAGAGAGACTCGGCCAGCTTGATGACCGGTTCGGTGACGTAGAGATTCGATGTGTGCCCGAGCGTGGAGAGCTGCTCGGTGACCGCATCGATGATCGCCGGATTGCCATGCCCGAGGATGTTCACCGCGATGCCGCCGAGGAGGTCGAGGTACTCGCGACCATCGACACCGGTCACAACCGCGCCCTTACCCGAGCGCAGCGCCACCTTCGGGGTGCCGTAGTTGTTCATCATCGACGCCGTCCACCGCTCCTGCAGTGCGACGGTCGGATCGGCCTGTTGACTGGAATCGGCTTGCTTGGTCATTATTTGTCCTCGATAGGTGGCTGCCGGTCGTAGGCGTCCGGGACCGCATGGTCGGCGTCGGGCACGACCATGGTGCCGTTGCCTTCGCTGGTGAACAGTTCGAGCAGTGTCGAATGCGGTGTGCGGCCGTCGATCACGTGTGCACGAGGGACTCCCCCGGCCACCGCGCGCAGGCAGGCCTCCATCTTCGGCACCATCCCGGCATCCAGGGTCGGCAGCAATTCGGCCAATGCGGTCGTATCGATCTCCGACACCAGTGATCCGCGATCGGGCCAGTTCGTATACAGGCCCTCGACGTCCGTGAGTACGACGAGCTTCTCGGCACCGAGCGCCTGGGCCAGCGCTGCCGCCGCGGTGTCTGCGTTGATGTTGTGGACCACGCCGTCGGCGTCCGGCGCGATCGTCGAGACAACCGGAATACGTCCGGCCGCAATGAGATCGGTGACCGCGCCCGGGTTCACCGTGGTGACATCGCCGACGAGACCGATATCCGTCGCCTCGCCGTCGACCATCACAGAACGCCTGGTGGCGGTGAACAGGTGGGCGTCTTCACCCGAGATCCCGACCGCAAACGGTCCGTGTGCGTTGATCAGGCCGACGAGTTCTCGACCGACCTGCCCGAAAAGGACCATCCGTGCAACGTCCATCACCTCGGGTGTGGTCACCCGGAAGCCGCCCTTGAATTCGCCGGTCATGCCGAGCCGGGCGAGCATCGCCGAGATCTGCGGACCGCCACCGTGCACCACGACGGGATGAATCCCGCAGGTACGCAGGAACACCATGTCCTCGGCAAACGCGGCCTTGAGATCCTCGTCGACCATGGCGTTGCCGCCGTACTTGACGACGATGATCTTGCCGGCGAACCGCTTCAGCCAGGGCAGCGCCTCACCGAGCACGTGCGCCTTGTCCAGGGCGCTGAGCGTCTCCGGCACGGGTCGAGCTCCGCTCCGCTGCGTCTCCGGCACGGGTCGAGCTCCGCTCCGCTGCGACTCCGGCACGGGTCGAGCTCCGCTCCGCTGCGTCTCCGTCATGACGAATAGGCCGAGTTCTCTTCGACATAGGCGTGGGAGAGATCGGTGGTCCGGATGAACGCCGTCCCCGAACCGATGCCGAGGTCGACGGTGAGGTCGATGTCGATGCCGGAGAGGTCGGCGTCGCGCGCGCCTTCCACGCCCATACCGTTCTCGCAGACCGGATAGTTGTTGAACCGCACCGAGATCCGATCGGGATCCAGTTCGACCGGAGCCATGCCGACCGCGGCCAGCACCCGGCCCCAGTTGGGATCCGAACCGAACAGCGCCGTCTTGACCAGGCTGTCTCGTGCGATGGTGCGAGCGGCGGCCAGCGCATCCGCGTCATGCGCTGCACCGGTCACGGTCACCACAACCCGCTTGGTGACACCTTCGGCATCGGCCTGCATCTGTGTGGCCAGGTCATCACAGACCAACCGGACGGCCTCGTTGAGCGCGGACTGATCCGGCGTCTTCTCGCTGGCGCCCGAACTCAGCAGCAGCACAGTGTCATTGGTGGAACACGAACCGTCGACGTCGAGCCGGTCGAACGTCAGCGCGGTGGCCGCCCGCAGCGCTTCGTCCAGCTGCGCGGCCGATACCGCGGCGTCAGTGGTGATCACACAGAGCATCGTGGCCAGCGACGGCGCCATCATTCCCGCACCCTTGGCCATACCGCCGACATTCCAGCCATCAGTGTGGTGGAAGGCCGCTTGTTTGGGCACGGTGTCGGTGGTCATGATCGCGTAGGCGGCATCGGTGCCGCCGGTCAGGCCGCCGCCCATCTCGTGGACGATCTCGGTGACACCGGCGAGCACCTTGTCCATCGGAAGGCGATCGCCGATCAAACCCGTTGAACAGATCGCAACTTCGATGGCACCGGTCTCGGTGCCCCAGTCGCTGATCGCCGCTGCGGTCGCCTCGGCCGTGGCGTGGGCGTCCTGGAATCCGCCCGGACCCGTGCAGGCATTTGCCCCGCCGGAGTTGAGGATGACCGCGCGCAGCCGTCCGGTGCTCAGGACCTGCTGGCTCCACAACACGGGGGCAGCCTTGACCTTGTTGGAGGTGAACACTCCGGCCGCCGCGTAGTCGGGGCCTTCGTTGAACACGAGTGCCAGGTCTTCCCTGCCGCTCGCCTTGATCCCGGCTTTGATGCCCGCGGCCCGGAACCCCAGCGGTGCGGTCACACCTTGCAGGTGGGTCATGCGGTGTCCGCCGTCGACCTCGCGCCAGTTCGCGGTCACATCCACCACCTTGTCACCGATTCCATCTGCCCCGTTTGCGGCCACATCGCCCCCGCTTGCGGCCACATCGCCACTGCCCTTGTTCACGGTGCCACTCCCACGGTGCTCAGTCCTTCGGTTTCGCCCCATCCCAGGGCCAGATTCATCGATTGCACGGCGCCGCCACCGGTGCCCTTGGTCAAATTGTCGATCGCGCCGACCGCGATCAAGGTGCCGGAACGCTCATCGACCGCGACACTGAGCTGCACCGCGTTCGACCCGATCACCGAGCCGGTGGCCGGCTGCCGCCCCTCGGGCAACAGGGTCACAAACGGTTCGTCGGCGTACGCCTTTTCGTATACCGCCCGCGCCTGAGCCGTCGTCACCGACGTCGGCGCCGTGCAGGTCGCCAGGATTCCCCGTGCCATCGGCGCCAGCACCGGCGTGAACGAGACACTGACCGGCGCGTTTGCCACCGCCGACAGGTTTTGGATGATCTCCGGTGTGTGCCGGTGAGCACCACCGACGCCGTATGCGCGAGCCGAGCCGATCACCTCGGAGGCGAGCAGGTCGACCTTCGGTGATCGCCCGGCACCCGAAGCCCCACTGACGGCAACGATCGTCACCTGCGGTGTGATGATGCCCGCTGCGACGGCAGGCAGCAGCGCCAGCGTGCTCACGGTCGGATAGCAACCGGGCACCGCGATCCGGGTGGCACCCGAGAGAACATCCCGATTGCCGGGCAGTTCCGGCAGTCCATAGGGCCAGCTACCGGCGTGGGTCCCGCCGTAGTACCGCTCCCACTCCGCCGGGTCCTGCAGCCGGAAGTCGGCGCCGCAGTCGATCACGAGGGTCGCGGGCGGCAACGCGTCGGCAACAGGGCCGGAGGTTCCGTGCGGCAGGCCAAGGAAGACAACGTCGTGCCCGGACAGGATCTCGGTGGTCGTCTCCGACAATTCACGATCCGCCAGGGGCAGCAGATGGGGATGGTGCTCCCCGAGCAACGATCCGGCATTCGATCCGGCCGTCAAGGAACCGATCTTTAACTCTCCGGATGCATATTTGGGATGACCGAGAAGCAGACGAAGAATCTCCCCACCTGCATACCCGCTTGCGCCGGCTACTGCGACTGTCACACTCATGTGATTCATTATGCACCCCACCGCAAGTTAATTCATTAGCGGGTCCCTGCGCTTTGCCGGTGTGGCGGTGCGCAGCGCGGTAAGACTGAACGATGACCAGGCCCGCAGCGATCATCGTGCGGTCGCTTGTGGTCAGGCGTGGCGGCAATCTTGTCCTGCATGACTTGGAACTCACGGTACCCGCGGGGTCCATCACCGGACTTCTCGGTCCGTCGGGCTGCGGCAAGACCACCCTGATGCGCGCCATCGTCGGCACCCAGCAGATCGACGCCGGCTCGGTGACGGTCCTCGACCGACAAGCAGGCACCGCTGCGCTGCGACACCGGGTCGGCTACGTGACACAGGCACCCTCGGTGTACACCGACCTGACCGTCGAGCAGAACGTCACATACTTCGCCGACCTCTACGACAACCGGGCCGGGGTGCGCAGCGCCCTCGACGCGGTGGGCCTGACCGAGTTCCGTGCACGCAAGACCCTGGACCTGTCCGGTGGCCAACTCAGTCGCGTCTCGATTGCCTGTGCACTGGTCGGTTATCCGACGCTGCTCATCCTCGACGAACCCACCGTCGGCCTCGATCCGGTGTTGCGCAAAGAACTGTGGGATCGATTTCATGCACTGGCCGACACCGGTGCGACCTTGCTGGTCTCGAGTCATGTGATGGACGAGGCCGACCGCTGCGACAACCTGATCCTGATGCGCGAAGGACGAATACTCGCCGAACTCACACCGGCCCAGCTCCGAGAGCGCACCGGCCAGACCAACCTCGAAACGGCATTTCTGCAGCTGATCACCGAGGAAGCCGGCTGATGCACCCGCGTCGGTTCACGGCGACCACGCGACGCATACTCCGGCAGCTACTGGACGACCACCGCACCGTCGCACTGATCCTCGTGGTGCCGTGCATCCTGATGGTGTTGCTGTACTTCATGTTCGAGGATCAACCCGGCCGCATCCCGGGGACCTCACGTTTCGACGAGATCGGCATCATCATGCTCGGCATCCTGCCGTTTGTGCTGATGTTCGTCACCACGTCGATTGCGATGGTCCGGGAGCGAACGTCCGGCACCCTCGAACGCCTACTGACCACACCACTGGGCAAACTCGATCTCCTGGCCGGATATGGCGCCGCATTCTCGGTCGCCGCCGCGGCGCAGGCAACGCTCGCAAGTGCGGTGGCCTTCTGGATCCTCGACCTCGACATCGCAGGCCAGGCCGTCTGGGTGGTGGTGATCGCCGTCCTGGTCGCAGTACTCGGTGTGGCTTTGGGACTGTTCTTCTCGGCATTCGCCCGCACCGAGTTCCAGGCGGTGCAATTCATCCCGGTCGTGGTGATACCCCAGCTCCTGCTGTGCGGACTGTTCGTTCCCCGCAATCAGATGGCCGACTGGCTGGACTGGATCAGCGGGATCCTCCCGGTCACCTACGCCGTCGACGCACTGCAACAGGTCGCCGCACACCCCGACCCTACCGGCCAGATGTGGCGTGATCTGGTTGTCGTGCTGGCCTTTTCGGTGGTCGCGCTATGTCTGGGTGCGGCCACCCTGCGTCGCACCACTCCCTGACGCAGGTCACCTCACTCCGAAATGCTGAGCGCGAGAACGAAGTCGACCCTGTCGTGCAGTGTCGACAGACTTCGGTCGGTCAGCTTCTCGACCCGCTGCAACCGATAGCGCAGGGTGTTGACGTGGATGTGCAGCCGTTCGGCGCTGCGGCTCCAGGAGCCCGATTCCTCGAGAAAGACCCGGAGCGTTGGTAGCAGGTCGGTCCGGTGGCGTTCGTCATGATCGCCGACCACCCCGATCAGACGTTGCCGAAAGACCCGCTTGATCTCGTCCGGGACCGAAGCAACCAGCAGCAGATGCGACGACAACGAATTGTTGTCGGCAAACCTGATCGGCCCGCCACCCTGGGTCGCGTATCGATGCGTGTATTCGGCCTCACTCATCGATACCCGCGCACCTTCGGGCAGTCGACCAGGCGTACCCGTACCGATCGCCACATACCCTCGATCCAGCAGCGGGCTCAGCCGCTGGGCGATCGAACGAACCTGCGCGGAAAGGACATTCGCCGCATCCGCTGTCGATTCAGGGGCAACACCGACAAACATCAGGAATGCCTCTGACGGCAGTTTCACCGGAGCGGTGGACAACGGTATCTCGTCGTGTAGTTCCTCGAGGATGACACCGGCGAGTTCCGTACCGTAGCGGGTGTCACGAGAACTCACCACGATGCAGCTCACCGGCACGTCGTCCTCGAAGCCCAGACTCCGGAATTGCCCGGCGGCGCCTGTGGCATCGTGCCGTTGCAGACGTGCGATCGCCTCCCGAACCGTACGTTCCTCGAGCCGCCGCGACTCATACCTGGTCGACCGGTCCATGGCCAGCAATGCGCAGACCTCCTCAACCGCTGTGGACATCCAGGGAGCCTGGGTGCGGTGATCGCTCGCAACGGCCACATATGCGACCGCAGGACGCCTGGCCACCGGCGACTGCACCGCGAAAAAGGAGACGTCGCCCTCGTCGATTCGCTGCGCCGAGGGAAATATCCATTCGCTCAACGCCTTTCGGAACGCGATGGGCAAGCCTTCAGAGCCGGCCCCGGTGAGCCGGCCTGCGACCATCCGGCCCGTCGCGGTCACCACGGCACAATCGACCCCCAGAGCACGACGAAGTGAAGCGACCAGACCGCTTGCTCCTTCACCGGCCGCGAGGTCGGCAACCAGGTCTCGATGGAGCGTCAGCTTTCCCGCTGCGCCCGCCAGTGCACGCATCACGGTTTCGGTCAGGAAGCGGAACGACACCGCGCCCTCGACTGCGAACAGCGCCAGCCCGGCCTCCCGGCACGCCCGGATCAGCGGTGTCGGAACCTCGCCGATCGCCGCCAGACCCACCACCAGGGCAGCTGCATGACCACCCGTCAACGCCCCCACAAAGGTGTCCGCATCAGCCGGCTCCCGGTACCACAAACCACTGGTCAGCACGAGCTCCCCGCCGTAGAGGAACGCCAATGGATCGCCGAGATCGGTGGTGTAGACACCGTGCACCTGAGGATCGCCACCACCTGGCACCACCTCGATGAAGTCCAGACCGGGAATCGTTGCCATATCCGACAAGAGCACCGCGCAACCCCTTTCGTCGCCGACATGTGATCAGCACCTCAGCCGAAGCGAACCAGTTGTTACGCCTAGGAAACCACTTTAAATCAGCCTGGAGATTCCTACTACTCGAAGGCGACTTTGTCCTGCCTTCTTCGTCGGATCGTCCATGTCGACGTGTTCGCGAGTGGACTTGACTGTTGACACAGCCCCACGAGCGGAAGTTGTTCCACCCAGTCCCATCAGGTTTCACCAGAGGAGAAGTCATGAACGCTCGGAGCCCGGAATCGGGTTTTCGCGCAACCGGTATCGACCTCGCAGGAGTGTCGAAGAGGTTCACGATGAAACGGCAGCAGGTGACCGCGCTCGACAACGTGAGCCTGCAGACCGACCGGGGTAGTTTCGTCTCCCTGCTCGGACCCTCGGGCTGTGGCAAGTCGACCATCCTCCGGCTGCTCGCCGATCTCGAAGTGCCCACCACCGGATCGATCCTCGTCGACGGCCGGACACCGAATGAGCTTCGCAGCGAACACATTCTGGGAGTGGCTTTCCAGGACTCGGCCCTACTGCCCTGGCGCAGCGTCGAAGCCAACATTCGGGTCCCACTCGAAGCCGCGGGAAAGCCCGTGTCCCACAGCGATGTCAACGATCTGATCAAGCTGGTAGGACTCGACGGATTCGAGGGCGCCAAGCCCGGCCAGCTCTCCGGCGGCATGCGCCAGCGGGTATCGATCGCTCGTGCGCTCATCCTCAAGCCCATGGTGCTGTTGCTCGACGAACCGTTCGGGGCGCTCGACGACATGACCCGGCAGCGTCTCAACACCGAGCTCATGCGTATCTGGACCGAACGGCCATCCACCACATTGATGGTCACCCACGGCATCTCCGAGGCTATCTACCTCTCTGACCGGGTAGCCGTGATGTCGGCGCGCCCTGGCCGGATTCAGCAGGTGATCGACATCGATCTGCCACGCCCCCGGACGCCGGAGATCATGCGGAGTCCGGAGTTCCGGCGTTACGTCGAACAGGCATCCGATCTATTGTTCGCCCCACCGACCGAGTCGGTTGTCCGATGACCACAGCAGTGGCCCTCACCGCCGACCTGATGCGTCGCCTGCCCAAAGCCGAAGTCCACGTGCACCTCGAGGGATGCTTCGACATCGCCGACCTCGTCCAGAGCGCACACACACTCGGCGTCGAGCTGCCAGGCCCTGCCGCAACACTTTTCGACACCTCGACCCATCACGTAGAACGCGATCCGCAGGGCGCAGCCGTCAAGGGCATGGGTGTGGGGACCTTTCTCCAGTTCCTGGACTGGGAAGGGTCACTCGTCCGCACCCATGAACACCTCGTGAGCGCCGCATACCGCGCCTGCGCACGCGAAAGTGCGTCGGGTGTCCACTACGCGGACATCATCGTCAACCCCACGCATTGGGGCAGTTGGCAAGGACGCCTGACCGACTTCACCAGGGCCATCGCCGAGGGTTTCGACGAAGCCGCCCGAGACGGCCTGTGCGAGGCCAACCTCTGTGTGTCCCTGTTGCGTCAGCAATCCGGCGAATCCGCGATCGAGGTGGTCGAAGAGATGATCAACGCGCGCGTTCCACGGGTTGTCGCACTCTCGATAGACGGCGACGAAACCCATGCCGGCGACACCAATGCGAAATTCGCGCCCGCCTTCACCCTCGCCCGCGATGCCGGATTTCGGCGCACGGTGCACACCGGTGAATCCAGCGGCCCGGAAAGCGTCTGGGGTGCACTGGATCTGCTCCATGCCGAGCGGATCGACCACGGCGTCCGTTCCATCGAGGATCCGCGGCTGGTCGAGGTGCTCGCCGAACGTGAGATCCCGCTGGGGATGTGCCCTCGCTCCAACGTCGAAGGATTGAAGATCTACCCGTCACTGGACGTGCATCCGATCGAGCCACTGCGACTGGCCGGGGTCAAGGTCTCGATCAACACCGACGACCCGGCGCCGATGAGCGTTCGCATCGAGGACGACTACGTCGACTGCGCCCGCACATTCGGGTGGGATCTCGACACGGTGAAATCCATTGCCGAGACGTCGATTCACGCCTGTTTCGCATCCGATGAGATCAAGTCCCGCATGCTCGCCGACCTCGACGCTTTCGAAGGCTGAGGCCCCGATGTCAACAACACTGACCGCGCCGGCCCCGCCGCGCCTGAATCTGACCGCCGTCGTGGCCAAGATGAACATGCTCGCCCTCGGCAGCGTCGTCGGCCTGGTTCTCGTGTGGCAGCTGCTCGCAAAGACCGTCTTCAGCGATGTCTACGCCATCGCCGCACCCCTCGACATCCTGGTCACCGCGGTCGACGACTTCAGCTTTGTCTGGCCGAACCTGCTCACCACCGCCGGAGAGGCGGGCTGGGGATGGCTGCTCGGGAACGCCGTGGCAGTCACGCTGGCCGGACTGTCCTTACTCCTGCCATGGACCCAAGCCGTGGTGATGAGGGTGGGCGTGGTCGCGTATTGCCTTCCCATCGTGGCAATTTCACCGATCCTGGTCGCGGTGACCAGCCGGTACATGTCCGTGGTCCTCATCTCTGCCCAAGGTGTCTTCTTCACCACGCTGGTCGGAGCCGTCCTCGGACTGCACAGCGCCTCGGCCACCCGGGTCGACGTCATCCGGGCCGCGGGCGGAGGGCGCGGAAAAGTGTTGCGGATGGTTCAGATCCGATCGGCCGTGCCAGCCCTGTTCGCCGCGCTCCGCGTTGCCGCACCGCTGGCCGTTCTGGGTGCGATGATCGGCGAATACCTCGGCGCGGACAAGGGTCTGGGCGTCGCGATGGTCTATTCGCAGCAGTCACTCAACGTCGACCGCACCTGGGCCCTCGCCCTGTACGCCGCCCTGCTGGCGGCAGGCGCCTACGGCCTCACCGTGCTCGCAGAGAAGCTCGTATACACCTGGCGCGATCAGGAGACCGTGTCCGACATCTCGGTTGCCTCCGCACCGCAGGTGACCAAAGCCCGAAACGTGGCGGGCGTCGTATCGCAGTTCGCAGTGACCTTGCTGCTGGTCTTGGGTGGCTGGTATCTGATCGCCCGCTCGGTCGACCCATATTTCGGGAAGACACCGGTCGATGTCTGGAATTACCTGACCTCCGGACGAGACCTGTCGGACATGTGGGCCGCGTTGCGCCTGACCATCGTCCACACGGTTGTCGGCTTTGCCAGCGGCCTGGGTCTGGCCCTGATCGGAGCCGTTGTGGTCGTCTTGTCCCGCACCGCCGAGTCGATCATCATGCCGATCGCCATGTCGATCCGCACCGTCCCGCTCGTCGCCATGACCCCGCTGATCGCACTGATCTTCGGGCGTGGGTTCATCACGTTGATCGTCGTGTCCGGCGTGGTGACCTTCTTTCCCGCACTGGTGACGATCGTCGGCGGGATCCGGTCCGTCCCACCCAGTGCCCGCGAAGTGGTGACGGTCTCCGGTGGCGGCCCGGTAAAGGTCCTCTGGATAGTCCAGCTGCCCGCCGCCCTACCGTCATTCTTTGCCGCGGCACGCGTCACCGCACCACTGGCCATGACCGGTGCACTCCTGTGCGAATGGCTTGCCACCGGCGACGGCGCCGGCTTCATGATGCTCAGAGCCGGTGTAACGGGCAACTATTCACTGATGTGGTCGCTGGTCGCCCTCGTCACCTTGTCCGCGGCAGCACTCTATGGCATCGCAGCACTCGCCGAAAGCGCCATCAATCGCGTTCGAAGTTGACCACTGGCGGCACGTAGCCGCCCGCACCCCAATCACGGTCACCCATCTCGCAACCAGGAGTTCCCCATGCCGATTTCACCCTTGTCCGCACCGATCAGCCGCCGGTCACTCTTCCGCGGGGGCTTCGGTATCGGCGCCACCGCTCTCGTCGGTATCCCGATCCTCAGTGCCTGCGGTTCGGATTCCGCATCGTCGGACGACGGCAGCGTCTCGGCTCAAACCCAGTGGGTACCAACGGTCGAACAGGCCGGCACCTATGTCGCGGCCACCAACGGCTACTACACGTCGAGGGGCATCAACGTCAATGTTCTCGCGGGCGGACCCAACACTGCCGTCGACACGGTGGTGGTCTCGGGTAAGGCGGCACTCGGCAACGGGAATGCGGACGCGGTGGCCGAGATGATCAGCAACGGCGCGGACGTCAAGATCATCGGAACCCGCTTCCAACGCAGCCCATTCTGTGTGTACTCCCTCCAGGACAAGGCTCTGACCGACCCGAAGCAGATGATCGGAAAGAAGATCGGTGTCGCGGCGCAGAACGAGGCACCATTCCGAGTCCTGTGCGCCATCAACAACATCGACGTCGACGACCTGAACATCGTGCCCGTGCAGTTCGATCCGGCGCCGGTGGCCAACGGTGAAGTCGACGCACAGGTCGGGTTCCTCATCGACCAACCGGCCACGCTACGGGCACAGGGCCGCGACGTGAACGTCATGTTGTTCTCGGACTTCGGTTACAACGTCTTCTCGAGCGTCTGGTTCGCCACCACGGAGACCATCGAGAACCGGCCCGACATGCTCCTGTCTTTCCTCGGTGGCGAGCGGCAGGGCTGGCAGGAGAATCTCAAGGACCCGGCACTCGGCGCCCGACTTGCCGTGGAGGTCTACGGCAAGAACACCGGACTCGACCTCGCCCAACAGACCCTCGCCTCGGAGAGCATCGAAGCGCTGATGGTCACCCCTGAGGTGCCGGCCGCCGACCTCCTGACGATGACCGACGCCCAGATCGCAAGCAACATCGCCACACTCAAGTCGGCCGGAATCGACATCTCCGCTGATCAGCTCTTCGACACCAGCATCGTTGCCCGGCTGTGAGTTTCAACCGCCGCCCCGACCGGCTGACCACCGGCTTCGAGCGCATCCAGCACGCACCAGCACATGAGAACACGAGGAGCCCGGCATGATCCAGCAGGCCGACATCGCCATCACCGGAACAACCGTCATCATGCCGGACGGTCGCGATCCACTGGTCAACCACACGGTCCTGGTGGCCGGCGGGCACATCCAGGACCTGGTGCCCGCGTCGACAGCAGTGCAGGCCGCGAGGGTGATCGACGGGACACACTCGGCAGTGCTACCCGGCATGGTCAACGCGCACACCCACATCGCGTCGAACATGTTGCTGCGCGGACTGCTCGAGGACACCGAACTGTTCGCCTGGCTCGACACCATGTGGCGGCTGAAGAAGAACTTCGACCACGAGACCCTGTACTGGGCGTCGATGTGTGGTCTGGTCGAGATGGCCAAGTCCGGAATCACCTGTTTCAACGAGCATTTCGACGCTTATGCGGTGACGCCGCAGGCACGGGCCCTGCGCGAGGTGGGCCTGCGGGCCACGCTCGGGTACGGGTTCGCCGACGGCGGCGTCTACCGCGACGTCGGCCCCTGGTCCTGGGCCGCGGTCGAGGACTTCGACGCCGCGATCGCGCCGGTGGAAGGTCTCATCGACGACCGTGTCCGGTTGGCGCTCTCCCCCCACGCGCCGTATTCCTGCAGTGGTCCACTCTGGCAAGCGGTTCGGGGGCTCGCCGACGAGCGGTCGCTGCCGATCCACACCCACATCGCCGAAGGACTGAACGAGAGTGCCTACATGGCCTCGACATACGGGCGCACCACAGTCGAATGGCTCGACGACCTCGGGTTCCTCGGACCCGACATCACCGCCGCGCACTGCACACAACTGACCGCCGGTGACATCGCGCTGTTCGCCGAACACGGCGTCAAAGTGGCCCACTGTCCTTGCTGCAACGCAAAACTGGTGTCCGGGACCATGAATCTGAAAGGGCTGTGGGCGGCCGGGGTCACTGTCGGGCTCGGCACCGATGGTCCGGCGAGCCACAACACCCTGGACATGTTCCAAGAGATGAAGTTCGCTGCCATCACCCACAAACAGAGCACCGCCGATCCCACGTTCCTGACCACCCGCGAGGTGCTCCACATGGCCACCGCCCAGTCGGCGATTGCGATGCACCGACCCGAATTGGGGGCAATCCGGATCGGGGCGCCTGCCGATCTGGTTGTTGTCGATCTCGACCGACCGCATGTGGCACCCGTCTACGACGTAGAGGCCGCGCTGGTCTACAGCACACGCGCCGACGACGTCACCCACACCATCGTCGGGGGCGAGTTCGTCGTCGACAACGGCGAGGTCGTCGGGGTCGATGAAGCGCAGGTGGTCGCGAAGTTCCGAGAAAGCGCACTGCGCCTACGTGATCGATCGCAACCGACCGGCAAAGACCAGACACCGCACTGACCCCCGGATCCGCGCTCGTGTCGGCGGTGTAGTCCCAACAACCGACGCTTCCAAGAAAACAACCCGATGGCTTCCAAGGCCGCCACAGCATCGTCGCTGTCATGACAACTGACAGAAGCACTCACACGGCCGTGGTGAAACGCGCGACGCTGGCCGTCGTCTGCGTGACCACCGCGATGCTCATGCTGGACATCGCGGTGGTGAACACTGCACTGCCCTCCATCGCCGTTGATCTCGACGCCGGCCTCGGCGCCCTGCAGTGGGTGGTGGACGCCTACACTCTGGCGCTGGCCACCGTTGTACTCAGCGCCGGGTCGTGGGGTGATCGCCGAGGTCGACGCCACGTGTTCGTGATCGGCCTGGTGCTGTTCACACTCGCCTCACTGGCGTGTGCGGCCGCACCGACGATCGTTACCCTCGACATCGCGCGGGCAATCCAGGGGCTCGGTGGCGCAATGCTTTTCGCCTGCTCACTGGCCCTGCTCGCCGACGTGTTCGCGCCGGGCAAGGAACGTGCCGGTGCACTGGCCGCGTACGGCGCGACCATCGGTGGCGCGTTTGCGCTCGGACCACTGGTCGGTGGCATCCTCACCGAGTGGCTCGACTGGCGCGCCATCTTCTTCGTGAATCTCCCCATCGGGATCGTCGCACTGGTCGCCACCCTCAAATGGGTCCCGGAGTCACGGGACCCGAACTATCGACGTCTCGACATCGGCGGGCAGGTGCTCGCCTCGATCGCGCTGGCCGCACTGGTCCTCGGGCTGCTCCGGGGCAACGAGCACGGCTGGACCGAGACGATCACGGCGTTGTCGTTTGTGGTCGCCGCAGTCGCGGGGACTGCGTTTGTGGTGGTCGAGATGCGGGTCAGCCAACCGATGTTGCCATTGGAGATGTTCCGCAACCGGGCATTCACCGGCGCTCAGATCGCGGCGTTCGCGATCTCCGTGTCGTTGTTCTCGGTGTTCTTGTACACGACAATCTACCTGCAGAGCGTGCTCGGCCTCTCCCCGATCGAGGCGGGGCTGGTCTATCTGCCGGCGACGGTCGCCATGTTCATCGTCGCCGGTGCGACCGCACAGATCGGCGAGCGGGTACCCGACTGGATCATGTTGTCCGGGTCGCTGATGCTGGTCGGAGTGGGTTTGGCGATGACCACGGTCGTCGACGTCGACAGCTCCGGCCTGACGCTTCTGCCGGGCATGGTCGTAGCGATGGTCGGCGCCGGCATCTTCAACCCGGTGATGAGCAGACTGGTGCTCGATTCCAGTGCCGCAGAACATTCCGGCCTCGCCGCCGGCATCAACGACGCGTTCCGGCAGACCGGTATCGCGGTCGGTGTGGCTGCCCTGGGCGCCCTGATGCCGGCAGAGTCGGTGTTCGCTGCCGATCCGCACGAGTTCGTGTCCGGGCTCGACACGGCACTCTGGGTATCGGCCGCGGTCGCAGCGTTGGGCGCGATCATCGCCGCTTGGACCCTGCGTAGCGCACGCACCCCGGCAACCCCAGCCGCGGCGAAAGACCTGACAGCACAATCAGATCTGGTCTGAGCCTGCCCCGGCGATCAACCCCTCCCCTGATCGCCGACCGTCGACGTCGCCCCCATCAGGGGCGACGTCGACGACGACAGATCGGTGAAGCGTTGTCAGCCCCGCATCATGGCGCCGACAGTCAACGTGGCGTGAGCCAGCGCGGCGTCGCGACCCGCGGTGGCCTCGTCCTCGGTCAGGGTGCGGTCGTCGGCGCGGAAGCGCAGTGAGAACGTGAGGGACTTCTTGCCTTCACCCACCTGCTCGCCCGTGAAGACGTCGAACAGCGCGATGCTCTCGAGCAGTTCTCCCGCTCCGGCCTCCAATGCGACGCGGACGTCTTCGGCGGCCACATCGGCATCGACGACCACTGCGAGATCCTGCAGGACCGGCGGGTACGGCGAAATCCGCGGCGAGACAAGGTCATTGTTCACCGGGATGGCGTCGAGGTCGATCTCCAGGGCCAGTGAGCGCGACGGAAGGTGCAGCTTCTCCAACAACGCCGGATGCAGCTCGCCCGCCCAGCCGACCACGGCGTCGTCGGCGAGGATCTCGCCGCAACGACCGGGATGCCAGGGCACCTGCGCGGCCGACCGCAGCTTCAGTTCGACACCGGCGGCCTGCCCGATGATCGCGACCGCATCGAATATGTCGGTGGTGTCGGCGACGCGTCCCTTGCCCCACGGCCCGGCCGGTTCACGCAGTCCGGTCAGCACAGCGGCAACGTGCAGCGGCTGCGCCGGAAGTGATTCGACCAGCTCGGCGATCTGCTCCGCAGTGGGCCGCCGGTCCACCGGAAGCGCATCGATCGGGCGGACGTTCTGTCCACCCAGGACCACCTGACCGATCGTGTACATCGACAGATCACGTTGTCCGCGAGCGATGTTGCGACCGACCATCTCGAGCAGTCCGGGCAGCAACGTGGTGTTCAGCTCGGGACGGTCGGCCTCGAGCGGATTGAGCACGGTGACCGTGGCCCGACGCGGATCGTCGGCGGGCAGATTCCAGAGGTCGAAGACACCGGCAGGCATGAACGGGTACGGCAACACCTCCACGTAACCCGACAGCGCGAGGCTGCGCCCGACACTGCGGCGACGCAGCTGCCGCCGGGTCAGGCCCCGTCCGCCGGGGGCTTTGGGGAGCACAACCGGAATGTTCTCGTAGCCCTCGAGACGCAGTACCTCTTCGACGAGATCTGCGCTCAGGCGCAGGTCCGGTCGCCAGCTCGGCGGGGTGACGGTGAGCACGTCCCCCGCAGCTTCCACAGAGCAGCCCACCTGGACCAGGCGTCGCTGCGCGGTGCCCACCGGATAGTCGATGCCTGCGGTGTCCGATGGAGCCCGCTCCGACATCAACACGGTCGCCGCAGGGGCCACGGACCCGGCGTCTGTGTAGGTGGTATCGATTGTGCCGCCGCAGATCTCGGCGAGCAGCGCCGCGGCGCGCAGCAGCGCGATGTCGGTGACCTTCGGGTCGACAACCCGCTCGAAACGCTTGCTGGCCTCGCTGGTGAGTCGATGCCGTTTGGCGGTCCGGAACACCGAGACCGGGTTGAACGTCGCCGATTCCAGCAACACATCGGTGCTCTGTGCGTTGATCTCGGTGGCGCCACCGCCCATGACACCGGCCAGGGCGATCGGGCCCGTGTTGTCGGTGATGACAACGTCTTCCGGATCGAGATCCCGCACCACATCGTCGAGCGTGGTCAGCTTCTCCCCCGCGTTCGCACGGCGCACCCGGATGTCACCGGAGAGCTTGGCGGCGTCGAAGGCGTGCAGCGGCTGGCCGAGTTCGAGCATCACGTAGTTGGTGATGTCCACTGCCGCCGAGATCGGTCGCACGCCGGACAGCATGAGCCGCTTGACCATCCACCACGGGCTCGGGGCGGACGGATCGATACCGCGCACCACCAGCGCGCAATACCGGGTGGCACCGGAGTCCGGATCGAGGTGCACAGTCGGGACCGACTCGCCGGCCGTGGTCGGAAGCACCGGTGCCGTTGCCGGATCGGCGAACGGCAGGTCGAAGCTACAGGCCAGTTCGCGTGAGAGACCACGCGCCGAGAACGCGTAGCCGCGGTCCGGGGTGACGTTGACGTCGATGATGGTGTCGTCGAGGCCGAGCACCTCACGTGCGTCGGCACCGGGCGCCGCGGTCTCCGGCGGCAGCACCAGAATGCCACTGTGATCGTTGCCGACACCCAATTCGGTGACCGAGCAGATCATGCCGTCCGAGACCCTGCCGTACGTTGTGCGGGTCGCGATCGCGAAGCCCCCGGGCAGGACACAGCCGGGCAGCGCCGCGACGATCAGGTCGCCTTCGGCGAAGTTCCTTGCACCGCAGACGATGTCGCGGTCTTTCTCTTCACCCACATCGACCTGGCAGAAGCGGATGGGCTTCTTGAACTCGGTGAGTTCTTCGATCTTGGTGACCCGGCCGATCACCAGCGGACCGGTGATCTCCGGCAATCCGGTGATGTCTTCGATCTCGAATCCGACACGAACAAAGGCCTCATCGATCTCGGCGGACGGCTTGGCCCATCCGGGAGTGCCCTGTTGCAGGATCTCTGTCAGCCACGACTGCGCTAATTGCACTGGAAACTCAGCTCTTTCGTTGGTTCTGCGTACTCAGGCGCCGGGACCGAAGGGCACCGTGAAGCGGATGTCACCCTCGACCATGTCGCGCATGTCGGGCAGGTCGTTGCGGAACTGCAGGGTTCGTTCCAGTCCCATGCCGAAAGCGAATCCCGAGTAGACCTCGGGGTCGATGCCACTGGCGCGCAGGACATTCGGATGGACCATGCCGCAGCCACCCCATTCGACCCAGCCGGCGCCACCCTTCTTACCGGCGAACCAGACGTCCACCTCCGCCGAGGGTTCGGTGAACGGGAAGTAGCTCGGGCGCATCCGGGTGACCGTCTCGGGACCGAACAGCGCCTTGGCGAAGTGGTCGAGGGTGCCCCGCAGGTGTGCCATCGTCAGACCCTTGTCCACGGCAAGGCCCTCGACCTGATGGAACACCGGGGTGTGGGTCGCGTCGAGTTCATCGGTGCGGAAGGTGCGGCCCGGGCACGCGACGTAAATCGGCAATTCCCGCGACAACATGGCACGCACCTGCACCGGTGAGGTGTGCGTGCGCAGCACCTGACGTGACTCGGGCGGCGCGATGTAGAAGGTGTCCTGCATCGACCGGGCCGGATGATCCGGCAGAAAGTTCAGCGCATCGAAGTTGAAATGCTCGGTCTCGACCTCGGGTCCTTCGGCGATCTCCCAACCCATCCCGACGAACACGTCGGCGACCTGATCACCGATCACGGTGATCGGGTGACGGGCGCCAGGTGTCCGGCGGGCGGTCGGCAGGGTGACATCGATGGTCTCGGCGACCAGCACGGCGGCATCACGTTCGGCGGTCAGGACCGCAAGACGCTCGTCGTACGCCTTCTGCGCCTGTCCACGAGCAACATTGACGAGCTTCCCGGCCTGCGCCTTCTGCTCCTTCGGCAACGCGCCGAGTTCGCGGCGGGCCAATGCGATCGGCGACTTGTCACCGAGGTGCTCGGTCTTGGCAATTGCCAGCGCTGGCAGATCGACCGCGGCGGAAAATGCTGCGACGGCAGCGTCCACTGCGGTCGCCAATGTCTGGCTGTCGACGTCGGCCACGGCTGTGTTGACTCCCTTGAATATGACTTCTTAGAGCTGAAGTACGTCTGATGGAACTGGCTTGGCTCACCTGCGAGGGTAGTCGACCGCCGCAGTGGCATCGGCGCTGGCATAGAGGCAGATCGCGGCAGCGGCAGCCAGGTTGAGGCTCTCCGCGCGACCGTGGATCGGAATGGAGATCCGATGATCGGCCTGCGCCAAGATGTCGTCCGGCAGTCCGTGTGCCTCGTTGCCGAACAACCACGCGGTCGGGCCGGCGAGCACCTCACCGGCGTCGGGCAGGCTCAACTCGGCATCCCCGGCGGTTGCACAGATGGCCACACCGGCCTGGCGTAGCGCGGCGAGGACCTCGTCGACACTCCGCTCGCGTGCGACCGGAATGTGGAACACGCTGCCTGCTGTGGACCGGACGCACTTGCCGTTGTGCGGATCGACACTGTCGCCGGCGAGGATGACGCCGTCGGCGCCCATCGCATCGGCGGTCCGGATGAGGGTGCCCGCATTGCCCGGATCGGTCATCTCGACCGGCACCGCGAGCAGTCGCGGGGTGGCGCTCAGCACCTCTGACATCGGCACGTCGACCAGGTCGCAGACCACAAACAACCCGGTACTGGTGATGGTTTCGGCGAGCTTGTCGGCTGCCCCCGGGGAGATGGACACGACCTCGACGCCACCGGCCTGCGCCTGGTGCACCAGATCGGCGTACCGGTCGAGGGCTTCGTCGGTCGCCAACAGAATCCGTGCGCGACGCGATGCGATGGCCGCGTCGACGGCATTGAATCCCTCCGCGAGGAAGCTGCCTGCTTTACGCCGCGCCGCGGAACGGTGCAGCTTTGCATATGAAACAACCCGCGCCGAACGTTCGGTGAGAACGTCCGGCGCGGGGATGTTTATCTCGCTGCCGATCAGGCTGCGGGGGCGTTGACGTCAGCAGGCAGTGCCTGCTTGGCAACAGCGACCAGACCGGTGAACGCCTCGGGATCGCTCACGGCGATCTCGGCGAGGATCTTGCGGTCGACCTCGACACCAGCGATCTTCAGACCCTGGATGAAGCGGTTGTAGGTGATGTCATTGGCCCGCGCCGCAGCGTTGATACGCGCGATCCACAGCTTGCGGAACTCACCCTTGCGAGCGCGACGGTCGCGGTAGGCGTAAGTCAGCGAGTGCAGCTGCTGCTCTTTGGCCTTGCGGTAGAGACGCGAACGCTGTCCGCGGTAGCCCTTGGAAGCTTCCAGGGTTGAACGACGCTTCTTCTGGGCGTTTACCGCCCTTTTTACGCGTGCCATTGTTGATTTACCTCTTAGAATGTGGCAGCCGGGAACCGGCAGCGGGTGGTCTGGTGGGGAGCGTTAGATCTTCAGCAGGCGCTTGATGCGGGGCGCATCGTTCTCAGAAACGACGACGGTGCCATCGAGACGACGGGTCTGCTTGGAGGGCTTGTGCTCCATCAGGTGGCGACGGCCCGCACGCTGACGGACGATCTTGCCGCTACCGGTCACCTTGAAACGCTTAGCGGTTCCCTTGTGGGTTTTGGTCTTGGGCATGGGAATGCCTTTCTCTTCGTAACGCCTGTGGAGAGGGTCAGCTCTCAGGGTTGGCGGCCGGAGCCGGTCCTGAATCTGCCGCAGGCTTGGTGGGTGCACTCTGCTGGGGTTGCGCTTGCGCTTTTGGAGCTTGTGCTTGTGCTTGTGCTTGTGCCTTGGTCTTGGCGCCCTTGTGCGGGGCCAGGACCATCGTCATGTTGCGGCCATCCTGCTTGGCGGAGGTCTCGACGAACCCGTACTCGCCTACGTCGGAGCCCAAACGCTGCAGCAGTCGGTAACCGAGTTCGGGGCGCGACTGCTCCCGTCCACGGAACATGATCGTCACCTTGACCTTCGACCCGGCTTCGAGGAAGCGGATGACGTGACCTTTTTTGGTCTCGTAATCGTGGTCGTCGATCTTGGGGCGGAGCTTCTGCTCCTTGATGACGGTCATCTGCTGGTTGCGACGCGATTCGCGCTGCTTCTGTGCCGCCTCGTATTTGAACTTGCCGTAGTCCATGATCTTGCAGACCGGCGGACGCGCATTCGGGGCTACCTCGACCAGGTCGAGATCGGCCTCGATAGCCAAGCGCAGGGCATCTTCCACGCGGACAATGCCTACCTGCTCCGAGTTGGGGCCGACAAGACGGACCTCGGGTACTCGGATGCGCTCATTGATACGAGTCTCAGTGCTGATGGGGCCTCCTCATTTGTGTCCGCGTACGTAGGTGGTTCCTCGTGGCAGACGTTTTCGTCTCAGGTTGGACCGCGGTAGCAACTGGTGAAACAGATCCTCAGCGAAAAGGCCCCGGATCGATGATGATCATCGACGGGGCCCACACCGACCGGTATATGTCACCTATCGCATCCCAGCGATCACAGCCTCCAACGCGAAGACCCCCGGAGAATATTCCGCTTTCGCGGCATCTCCGGCGACAAAACCGGACCGTTCAACCGTACGATTGCTTCTTACGAAGACATCGACGTCGAGCGGTGGGAGTGTGAACTCCACTTGCAACCCCGGCGTGAACCAGGGCGGTCGTAGGTGAAAGTCTAACAGCCATGACGGAAAACCTGAATTCCGAGCCCGACGTGCGCGACCTGGCCGAGATCCCGGCCATCGAAGTGATCACCCGAGCCGCAGTCATGCTGATGAGCGCTGCGGCCGAAAAACTCGGCTTGTCCGAGCAAGATCCGTCGACGAGCCCGTACCTCGACCTCGATGAAGCCCGCAAACTGATCACCGCCCTGGCCGGGCTCATAGAGTCGTCGGTCGCCGACCTGGGCATCCACGCCTCCGCACTTCGCGATGGCCTCAAGAGCCTGCAACTCGCCTTCCGGGAGGCCAGCTCACATCCCGACGAACCCGGCAAGGGTCCCGGCGAGAAACAGACCGGCCCCGTCGCCGAGTAGCCCGCCCCCGATAATGTGCCCTTTTGGCGGCGCCCACCTGGGGTTTTGTTCGCCAAAAGGGCACATCTTCGGGTGTGCCAGGGGCTAGTGGTCAGTGGGTGACGGCGCCGACCGAGGCCGAACGCACAAGCTTTGCGTACTTGGAGAGCACGCCCCGCTGATACTTGTGGTCGAGCGGTTGCCAGTCTTGTTTGCGTGACTCGATCTCATCGGCGTCGACGAGGAGGTCGAGGGTGCGGCCGGCGATATCGACCCGGATGCGGTCACCGTCACGGATGAAGGCAACCGGTCCCCCGTCGGATGCCTCCGGCGCGATGTGCCCGATGCAGAGCCCGGTGGTGCCGCCGGAGAACCGTCCGTCGGTGAGCAACAACACATCCTTACCCAGGCCGGCACCCTTGATCGCGCCGGTGATCGCCAGCATCTCCCGCATCCCGGGTCCACCTTTGGGACCCTCGTACCGGATCACCACCACGTCGCCCGCCTGGATCACTCCATCGGCCAATGCGGCCAACGCACTCTGTTCCCGTTCGAAGACCCGCGCCGGGCCCTCGAAGGTGTCGGCGTCGAAGCCGGCTGACTTGACCACGGCACCCTCCGGCGCCAACGAGCCGTGCAGGATGGTGATGCCGCCGGTCTTGTGGATGGGGTTGTCGAGTGCCCGAATGACCTTCCCGTCGAGCGGGCCGATCTCCATTGCCTCGAGGTTCTCGGCCAAGGTCTTGCCGGTGACGGTGAGGGCATCGCCGTTGAGCAGGTCGGCATCCAGGAGCGCCTTCATGATGACCGGGATGCCGCCGTGGCGGTCGAAGTCGTTCATCACGTACCGACCGAACGGCTTGAGGTCACCCAGGTGGGGCGTGCGGTCGCCGATGCGGTTGAAGTCGTCGAGGTGCAGATCGACCTCGGCCTCGCTGGCGATGGCGAGCAGGTGCAGCACCGCGTTGGTCGAACCGCCGAGGGCCATGGTGACGGTAATCGCGTTCTCGAGTGCGGGTTTGGTGATGATGTCGCGGGTGGTGATCCCGAGCCGCAGCAGGTTGACCACCGCCTCCCCCGAACGATGGGCAAAGGCGTCCCGCCGTCGATCTGCGGCCGGTGGCGCGGCTGAACCCGGCAGGCTCATCCCCAGGGCTTCGGCGATCGACGCCATGGTGTTGGCGGTGTACATGCCACCGCAGGCCCCCTCACCCGGACAGATGGCCCGCTCGATCCGGCCCAGGTCCTCCTCGGACATCTTGCCCGCCCGGCAGGCCCCGACCGCTTCGAAGGCGTCGATCAGGGTGACATCTCGCTCGGTGCCGTCGGCCAGCTTGACCCAGCCCGGCGCGATGGTGCCCGCGTAGAGGAACACCGACGCCAGATCGAGTCGGGCCGCCGCCATCAACATGCCGGGCAGCGACTTGTCGCAACCGGCCAGCAGGACCGAACCGTCGAGGCGTTCGGCCGACATCACGGTCTCGACCGAATCGGCGATCACCTCACGCGAGACCAAAGAGAAATGCATACCCTCGTGGCCCATCGAGATGCCGTCGGAAACCGAGATGGTGCCGAACTCCAGCGGGTATCCGCCACCGGCGTGCACACCCTCCTTGCTGGCCTGGGCCAGCCGGTCGAGCGACAGATTGCAGGGGGTGATCTCGTTCCACGAACTACCGATGCCGATCTGGGGCTTTTCCCAGTCCTCATCACCCATCCCGACCGCACGAAGCATCCCGCGACTTGGAGCCGCACTGATCCCGTCCGTGACGGTGCGGCTACGGGGCTTCATGTCGACCATTGGAACTCCTTGGTGTTGTCGTCGGCCGGCGAGGATCTCGCCTGACCCGATCAGTCGTTCCGCACTCAGCCTGCGGTGACCGCTTTCTTACGTCCAGTCTGCTTTGCCGCCGCCTTCCGCGGGGCTGCTTTACGCGCAGGCGTCGGCGCTGCGGCACTCGTCGGCTTCAAGATCTCGGCTAGGAACTTGCCCGTATGGCTCAGCGGCTCGGCCGCGACATCTTCAGGTGTTCCCTCGACGACCACGGTGCCACCACCCGACCCGCCTTCCGGGCCCATGTCGATGACCCAGTCGGCGGTCTTGATGACGTCGAGGTTGTGTTCGATGACGATCACCGAGTTGCCCTTGTCTACGAGACCGTTGATCACATGGATCAACTTGCGGATGTCCTCGAAGTGCAGACCGGTGGTGGGCTCGTCGAGGATGTAGGCGGTGCGCCCGGTCGACCGTTTCTGCAGTTCAGCCGCCAGCTTCACGCGCTGCGCTTCACCACCGGACAGTGTTGTCGCCGGCTGCCCGAGCCGGACATAGCCCAGCCCGACCTCGTTGAGGGTCTTGAGGTACCGATGGATCGAGGTGATCGGCTCGAAGAACTCCGCAGCCACCTCGATGGGCATGTCGAGTACCTCGGAGATGGTTTTGCCCTTGTAGTGCACCTCGAGCGTTTCGCGGTTGTACCGCGCACCGTGACAAACCTCGCACGGCACGTAGACGTCGGGCAGGAAGTTCATCTCGATCTTGATCGTGCCCTCGCCCGAGCAGGCCTCGCAGCGGCCACCCTTGACGTTGAACGAGAACCGTCCCGGCTGGTAGCCACGGACCTTGGCTTCGGTGGTCGCGGCGAACAGCGTGCGGATCTTGTCGAACACACCGGTGTAGGTGGCCGGGTTGGATCGCGGGGTCCGGCCGATCGGCGACTGATCGACGCGGACCAGCTTGTCGAGGTTGTCCATCCCATTGATGCGGGTGTGCCTGCCGGGGACCTGACGCGCACCGTTGAGCTTGTTGGCCATCACCGTGGCCAGGATGTCGTTGACCAGAGTCGACTTACCCGACCCCGAGACACCGGTGACCGCCGTGAGAACACCCAGCGGGAACACGACATCGATACCCTGGAGGTTGTGCTCCCGGGCCCCGACAACGGTCAACTGCCGTTTCCGGTCGATCGGTCGCCGAGTCTCCGGGACCTCCAGCCTCGAACGCCCCGAAAGGTACGCGCCCGTGATGGATTCCTCGTTCCTCAGCAGGTCTTTGTAGCTGCCGCTGTGGACAACCCGACCGCCGTGTTCACCGGCGTGGGGGCCGATGTCGACGATCCAGTCCGCAGAACGGATGGTGTCCTCGTCATGCTCGACCACGATCAGGGTGTTGCCCAGGTCGCGCAGCCTGGTGAGGGTGTCGATGAGCCGCCGGTTGTCACGCTGATGCAGACCGATGGACGGTTCGTCCAGAACGTAGAGGACACCGGCCAGACCGGAACCGATCTGGGTCGCCAGCCGGATGCGCTGCGCCTCACCGCCGGACAGTGAACCCGCTGCCCGGGAGAGCGACAGATACTCCAGGCCCACGTCCAGCAGGAAGCGGATGCGTGACTGCACCTCTTTGAGGACCTGGCCGGCGATGGCCTCCTCACGCTTTCCGAGTTTGAGGTCGGAGAGGTAGTCGGCGCATTCAGCGACCGACAAGGCGCAGACCTCGGCGATCGACTTCTCACCGAACCGCTTGTGGTCGAGGGTGACCGCCAAGATCTCCGGACGCAGACGGGCGCCGTTACAGGTGGGGCACGGGATGTCCCGCATGTAGCCCTCGTACCGGTCTTTCATCTGCTCGGATTCGGTCTGTTCCATCCGGCGATGCAGGAACGACATCACACCTTCGAACTCGGTGTAATACGAGCGGGTGCGGCCGTAGCGGTTACGGAACTGCACATGAACCTGATGTTCACTGCCGTTGAGGATCGCCCGGCGGGCCTTGACCGGCAGCTTTTTCCACGGGGTGTCGGTGTCGAAACCCATGGCGTCGCCGAGTCCGGACAACAACCGCAGGAAGTAGTCGGCGTTGTGGCCACCCGCCCACGGCGCGATGGCACCCTCGGCGAGCGTCAGATCGGCATCCGGGACGACCAGTTCCTCGTCTACCTCTTTACGGATACCGAGGCCATCGCAATCGGGGCAGGCACCGTAGGGCGAGTTGAACGAGAACGAGCGGGGCTCGAGATCGTCGATCGCGATGGGGTGACCGTTGGGGCAGGCCATCCGCTCGGAGAACCGGCGCTCACGATCCGGATCGTTTTCTTCCAGATCGACGAAGTCGAGAACGATCACACCGTCGGCCAAACCGAGCGCGGTCTCCACCGAATCGGTGAGTCGCTGTTTGGCCGAGGCCTTCACCGCAAGCCGGTCGACGACCACCTCGATGTCGTGCTTCTCCTGCTTCTTGAGCTTCGGAGGATCAGCCAGCTGATGGACCACACCGTCGATACGTGCGCGCGAGAAACCCTGCGTCTGCAACGTGCCGAACAGATCGACGAACTCACCTTTGCGGGTCCGGACCACCGGCGCGAGCACCTGGAACCGGATGCCCTCTTCCATCGCCAGCACCTGATCGACGATCTGCTGCGGGGTCTGCTTCTCGATGGCCGCCCCGCACTCGGGGCAATGTGCCTTGCCTGCGCGCGCATACAACAGACGGAGGTAGTCGTAGACCTCGGTGATGGTGCCGACCGTTGACCGCGGGTTGCGGTTGGTCGACTTCTGGTCGATCGAGACCGCCGGAGACAGACCCTCGATGAAGTCGACGTCGGGCTTGTCCATCTGTCCGAGGAACTGCCGGGCGTATGCCGAGAGCGATTCGACGTATCGGCGCTGGCCCTCGGCGAAGATCGTGTCGAAGGCCAGGCTCGACTTCCCGGAGCCCGAAAGCCCGGTGAAAACGATCAAACTGTCGCGCGGGAGATCCACGTCGACGCCGCGAAGATTGTGTTCGCGGGCTCCGCGCACGATGAGTCGATCAACCACTGTGGTCCTTTTCGGGTTCAAATTAGTTCAAATCAGTACTGTGCCGACCATCACTGATCAGCTGTTGGGCGTGCGCCAGAGGCGTACCCGGCAATGCTAGAGGCACCTACTGACAAGATACCGGCGGCAACAGAGCCTGCCAGTCGATCGCACTGCCTGCAGCACCCCGTCAAACCTTCTGACCTGCGAAAACCTTCACCACCCAGAGTGTGAGCAAAGCAACGATCACAAACGGCAACCACACCGCCGCCATACCTATTCCGCGGTAGGCGCCGGCACCGGCAAACGCGCCGACGGCCATCGCCGACCACATCAGGAAACTCCGGACCCACCCCCATCGCGGGCCACCGAACGCCGCATCGACCAGCCGCTGCGCCGCCTTCACCAGGGTGCCGGTCATATAGGTCAACCCCACCGAGACCACCCCCGATTTCTCGAACACCGAGTTGAGCGCGCCCATCGCGACCGCGACGACCATCAACGACACGTATCCCGACCACACCGCAGCGATCACCGCAGACACCCCGAGAAGTGTTGTCACCGAACACAACACCGCGATTCGGCCGTGTACCTCGGCAGTGAGGCGCCGGACGATTGAACCCACCATGACCCCGACCACGAACAATCCGATGATCAGCAGGCAACGCAACCCCGCACTCGTCATGCCCTCGACAAACGACGTCGACATCTGCGTCGTGTTGCCGCTCATGAATGAGATGAAGTAGCCGCCGAGATGGATGAACGCCACCGCGTCCAGAAAACCTGCCACCCCGGTCAATGCAGTGGCCAGTGCCAGTTCACTGCGATCGATCGTGTTCAAGGCCGCACCGTCACAATCCACAACACCCGGCCGAGTCCGGGCAATGGGCTCAATTATGCGTCACCGGCCGGGTACAGCCGGGCTGATGGAAAGCCGGTGGCGGCTACTCATCTGGGTCGCCCGCGGCACCATCGGCACAGATTCGGGGGCAGGCGACCCCCAAACCCTCATCCGGACGGTTAGGGTTGTTCCCATGAGTGCAGCGGCCCCGATTTCCGACAACTACACCGGCGACTTCAGCAATTCGGATGTGCCACAACGCAAAACCACACCGAATGCGACGATCCTCAAATTGTCCGTCGGCCCGATGGACAACAACGTTTACGTCATCACCTGCCGTGAAACCGGCAAGGGTCTGTTGATCGACGCCGCCAACGAAGCCGATGTCCTGATCGACCTGATCAAGGCACACGGCCACATCGAATCGATCTTCACCACCCACTGGCATCCCGACCACTGGATCGCACTCGAAGAGGTGGTCAAGGCAACCGGCCTGCCCACCGCGGCGGGCCGGATCGATGCCCCACCGATCCAGGTGGCCACCGATCGGCTCGTCGATGAGGGCGACGTCATCGAGGTCGGCAACCTGAAGCTGGGGACCATCCACGTCAAAGGCCACACCGATGGTTCCATCGCCCTGTTCTTCGACGACGACGTCACCCACCTGTTCACCGGCGACTGTCTGTTCCCCGGCGGTGTCGGCAAATCGCAGACACCGGAAGACTTCGAGTCGCTGATCAGCGACGTCAAGACGAAGCTGTTCGACCGATTCGACGACAGCACGGTGGTCTATCCCGGTCACGGACTCGACACCACCCTGGGTGCCGAGCGCCCCCATCTCGACGAATGGCGTGAGCGAGGCTGGTAGAAGTTCGCTCCGCGGGGTACCCACCCAACGTCTATAGGCTCAACAGAGTCCATTAGCCCAGAAGTTCGACAAGCAGATTCGACTTAGAACAGTGTCTTTGAGGAGGCCCTTCATGCTGATTCGCCGAATTGCCCGTCCCATGCTCGCCGCAGCGTTCATCGCCACCGGGGTCGAGGTGATCCGACGGCCGGAAGTACTGGCCGAGGCTGCGCAGCCCTACGTCGACAAGGCAAAGGTCGCGCTGCCGCCCGCAGCCGCCGACCTGATCCCGGCCGACACGCAGATTCTCGTCCGCGTCAACGGCGCCATTCACATCGTCGGCGGTCTGGCCCTGGCCACCGGGAAGTTCCCGCGGCTGGCGGCACTGTCGCTGGCGGGGGTTGTGGTCCCGACCACATTGGCCGGCCACGACTTCTGGAACGAAACCGACCCACACGAGCGCGCCGAACAGCAGGCGCACTTCATCCAGAACGTCGGTCTGCTCGGCGGACTGCTGCTCGCGACGGTCGACACCGAGGGCAAGCCGTCGCTCGCTTGGCGCGGACGCAAGGCCGCCGCCGTCGCCGGCGGGAAGGTGGCCGCCGCGCTGCCCTCCGGTTCATCCGGTTCGGCGACAACCGAGGTGCTCACCGACAAGGCCACGCATCTCGCCGGGGTGGTCTCCGAGCGCAGCGGAGAGCTGGCCGAGGTCGCAGCGGATCGAGGTGGCAAGTTCGCCGATGTGGCTTCCGAGCGCGCATCCGAACTCGCGCGCAAGGCATCGGAAAAGGCGGCAACGTTCGCTGACGTGGCGGTCGAACGTGGGTCCGAGTTCTCGGATGTCGCGGCCAAGCGCGGAGCTGTCCTCGCGGGAATCGCTGCCGAGCGGGCCTCTGAGTTCGCCGACGTCGCGTCGAAGCGGGGCGAACATCTGGCGGAACTGACTTCTGATCGGGCTGCCACGCTCTCCAAGGCTGCCGCCAAGAAGCAGGCCAAGCTGGGCAAGCAGGCAGGCAAGAAGCACGCGAAGTTCGCCAAGCTCGCCGCAAAGGAGCAGGCCAAGTTCGCGAAGAAGGCCGCCAAGAACAGTTCGACCGCCAAAGATCTTGCGGCCGAGCGAGGCGCGGAGCTCGCGGATTCGGCGGCGAAGGCCTGGGCGTCGACCAACGGCTACGCCGGGCACTACCTGAACACGGTGCGCGACAGGACCCCCGAGTTGGTCGAGTACGTGCGTGAGCATGGCTCCGAGGTTGCCGCGCGCACCGCCGACGAAAGCGCCAAGCTCTCGGCCCTTGCACGTGAGCAGGCCAAGAAGGCACAGAAGAGAGCAGAAAAAGCTCTCTAGTTGAATCCCGGTGGGTGCGCGGGCCTCAGCCCAGAACCGCACGGGCCGCTGCCCGCGCACCTACCGGATCTGACGTCTGCGAGACCGCTGCCGCGGCGCGGCGGCAGTCATCGAGGCTGACCGTCCCGAGCTTCGCGCCGACCCCGGCCACCGCCGAGGCCGCCGCCGACAACGATGTGACGCCCAGCCCGACAAGCACACAGGCCAACAGCGGATCCGCCGCCGCCTCACCACAGACACCGACCGGTTTACCCGCCGCCGCGCCGGCCGCCGCCGTCCGCGCAACCAGGGACAGCACCGCCGGCTGCCACGGATCGGTCAACCCGGCTAGATCAGCAGACATCCGATCAGCGGCCATCGTGTACTGGGCCAGGTCGTTGGTTCCGATGGACAGGAAATCGACGTGCTCGAGAACTCGTTCGGCCAGTAGAGCCGCCGCCGGTACCTCGATCATCACGCCGGGCACCAGCCCGCGTTCGCGCACCTTCTCGGCAAACCACTTGGCCTCGGCCGGGGTGGCGATCATCGGTGCCATCACCCAGGGCGCCCGCAGGCCCTCGGCCGCGGCCGCCACCCCGTCGAGCTGACGCTCGAGCAATCCGTTGTCCAGCGCGGCCATTCGAATACCACGGACACCCAGCGCGGGATTCGCCTCATCGGGATGAGCGGCGAAGCGCAGCGGCTTGTCCGATCCGGCATCAAGGGTTCGCAGGACCACCTTGGAGTCGGGGAACGCCTCGATCACCTCGCGGTAGATCGCCGCCTGCTCGTCGACCGTCGGTTCCTGTTCCCGATCAAGGAAGCAGAGTTCGGTACGGAACAATCCGACTCCCCCGGCCGCACTCCTGGCAGCAACCCGAGCGCCTGCGCCGTCCTGGACGTTGGCGAGCACATCCACGCGATGTCCATCCGAGGTCGCACCGGGACCTGTCCAGCCGGCAGTGCGCTCGGCGATCAACTTGTACGCGGCAACGGCCTGTGCCGCGACCTCCTCATCCGGTGACACGGTCAGTTCACCGGCGCTTCCGTCGATCAGCACCGGCGTTCCGGCCGCGACGGTCTCGAGTCCGGAAACTGCCACCACGCAAGGGATCCCGAGCTGGCGGGCGATGATCGCGGTGTGGCTGGTCGGTCCGCCCAATGATGTGGCGAGCCCGACGATCAACGTCGGGTCAAGACCTGCGGTGTCGGCCGGTGCGAGGTCTTCGGCCAGGAGCACCGAGGGCACCTCCGGCACCGGGACACCGGGTTCGGGCAGGCCGAGCAACTCGGCCAGCACCCGATCGCGGACGTCGTTGAGATCGGTCACCCGTTCGGCCATCAACCCGCCGAGTTTGGTGAACATGTCCGCGAACTGAGCGGTCGCGGCAACGGCCGCGGCGGCGGCCGAACTGCCGGCCGTGATCAGATCCTCTGCCGCACCCAGCCACCCGCGATCGGTTGCCATCGCAGCGTTGGCCGCGAGCACCTCCGAGGCCGATCCGGTCGACATCGCGGCGCGGTCCGAAAGACGCTTCGCCACCGCGGTGGTCGCCTGACCGAAGGCCTGGATCTCTGCCTCACGACCCGCGGCGGGCACGGGATCTGTGTTGATCACCGGTTCCACACGAGGTCCGGGTACAACGGCCGGCCCGAGGACCACCCCTGGCACCACCGGAGTACCCCGCAGAACCTGACGCGGACTCTCCACCTGCGATGACATATTCATGCGACCTCCTGAGACCGATTCCTTCACGTCGCTTGACTGGACATTTCCAACATAGCGATGTGATCTAGATTACAGAAAACTCTTGACAAGACAATACGTTCGGGCATAAAACAACATAAAGCAACATTTCAAACCACATGCTTGCACATTGCGGCGGGCCACACGGAGGACGGGATGTACCCAGAGGAACGGCAGCAGGCGATGGCATCGGTCATCGCGCAGAACGGTCGCATGTCAGTCGCAGACCTCGCCGAGCTGTACGCCGTGACGACCGAAACCGTCCGTCGCGATCTGGCCGCACTGGACCGGCTCGGACTGATCCGGCGGGTACACGGCGGCGCGGTCCCGGCATCGGCCCTGACCGCCATCGAACTCGGCACCACCGAGCGCGAAAACAGCCACGCAGACGAGAAGGAACGCATCGGGAAGGCCGCCCTCGACCACTTACCGCCTGCAGGCGGCAGTGTGCTGATCGATGCCGGGACCACCGCTGCACGAGTGGCCGCATACCTGCCCACCGACCAGGATCTGGTTGTCGTCACCAACTCCCTTCCGGTTGCCATGCGGGTCAGCGGCCTCGGCGGCTTGCGCCTGCATCTGCTCGGCGGACGCGTCCGCGGCATCACCCAGGCAGTCGTCGGTGACGATGCCCTACGCACACTGTCCACGATGCGAGTTGACGTCGCGGTGGTCGGGACCAACGGCATCACCGTGCGCCACGGTCTGTCCACGCCCGATAGCGACGAAGCGGCCGTCAAGCGGGCCATGGTCGCATCCGCGCACCAGGTTGTGGTCGTCGCGGACTCATCGAAGGTCGGTCGGGAAGACCTGATCAGCTTCGCGCCGATCGACCGCGTCGATGTGCTGATCACCGACACCGCGATCTCGGACGCCGCCCGTGCCGAGTTCGTCGATGCCGGCATCGAAGTGGTGACGGCATGATCATCACGCTGACCGCCAATCCCAGCATCGACCGCACCGTGACGCTGGCCGAACCACTGCGGCGCGGCGCCGTACACCGTGCCACCACCTCGACCTCACATCCGGGCGGCAAAGGCGTCAACGTCGCCCGCGTGATCACTTCCGCCGGAAAACGTGCCGTAGCAGTTCTTCCCGGAAACCAGAACGAACCACTCCTCGTGGCATTGACCGAAGCCGGCATCGAGCACCGTGCGATCGGGCATCCCGGTGCGGCGCGCGTGAATCTCACCGTCACCGAACCGGACGGCACCACGACCAAGATCAATGAACCCGGCGCCGCACTGCTTCCCGAACACCTCGACGCCCTGGCAGCCTGCCTGTCCGAGCTCTCGACGTCGGCCGACTGGGTGGTCTTGTCGGGTTCGCTGCCACCGGGCGTCCCGGATCGCTGGTACGCAGAACTGGTGGCGACGCTCCGCACAGCCGGGAGCTCGGTCCGCATCGCCGTCGACACCTCTGACGGCCCCTTGCGTGCACTCGCGGCCGAGTTCTCCACTGCTGCACCCGATCTGATCAAGCCCAACGCCGAAGAACTGGGCCAGATCGTCGGCACGGACGGTCTCGAACTCGAACGTGCCGCCGAAGAGGGCGACCCCTACCCGACCGCCCGCGCGGCCCGATCGCTGATCGAGCGCGGCGGCCCGCAGACCGTGCTCGCCACTCTGGGCGCCGCGGGCGCGGTCCTGGTCACATCGACGGGCGCCTGGCACGCCACCACACCTCCGATCGCGCCGCTCAGCACGGTCGGTGCCGGCGATTCGTCGCTGGCCGGATATCTACTCGCTGATCTGGAAAACGCCGGACCAGCTGACCGCCTCGTCATGGCGGTCGCGTACGGCAGTGCCGCTGCCGCCCTACCGGGCACGGCACTTCCGAGTCCCAGTCACATCAACCCGGACGCGGTGACCGTCACCGCGCTGACCTCGATCCTCGGCAGCTCCTGATGGCTGCAATCGATCTGGTCACCAGCGCTGCGCACCCTCACGATCGCGCATCTCGAACCTAGGAATCCGTCATGTCGAACCCGACAGTCCACACCGGCCCCACGCCGGCGATCATCACCCCAGAACTGATCACCCTCGATGCCGGACTCGGCGCCACCAAAGAGGCGGTCATCGAGGCCCTGGCCGGCAAGCTCGCCGCCGCCGGGCGCACCACCGACGTCGACAGCCTGCGCGACGCTGCGCTGGCCCGTGAATCACAATCGGCCACCGGGCTTCCCGGTGGGATCGCGATCCCGCACTGCCGGGACGAATCAGTCGTCACGGCGTCCCTCGGGTTTGCCAGACTCGACCCGAAGGTCGACTTCGGTGCCCCCGATGGCCCGGCCGATCTGGTGTTCCTCATCGCGGCACCGGCCGGCGCCGGCTCCGAACACATGAAACTGCTCACCTCGCTGGCCCGGGCGTTGGTCAGGCCGGAGTTCGTGTCATCACTCCGGTCGGCTCCCGGTCCCGACGACGTGGTCGCGCTCGTCGACGATGTCCTGCATCCGGCACCCGCGGCCGCACCGGCTGCTTCCGCACCGGCTGCTTCCGCGCCGCCGGCCACTGCCCCGGCCGCAGCCCCCGACGAGGCCGGTGCCGCGAAGTCGACTACCGAGAAGTCGCCGGCGGCACCCGCGGGCGACACCGGTCCGGCCGGATCCGAGCGGACCATCGTCGCGGTCACCGCCTGTCCCACCGGAATCGCGCACACCTACATGGCTGCCGATTCACTGGTGGCGGCAGGCAAGCGCGCCGGCGTCGAGGTGCTCGTCGAGACCCAGGGTTCGAGCGGTAGCACTCCGCTGTCGCCCGAGGCGATCGCCTCGGCAGACGCGGTGATCTTCGCAACCGATGTCGGGGTGAAGGGCAAGGAACGATTCGCAGGTAAGCCGGTGGTTGCCTCAGGCGTCAAGCGTGCGATCAACGAACCGGACGCGATGATCACCGAGGCGTTGCGCGCGGGCGAAAATCCCAACGCGGCCAGAGTCGCAGGCTCCACGACCGGCGACACCGAACAATCCGGCTCCGGCGGCGGCGACGTCGGTTGGGGTACGCGATTGCGTCAGATCCTGCTGACCGGCGTGAGCTACATGATCCCGTTCGTCGCCGCCGGCGGACTGCTCATCGCGCTCGGATTCTTGTTCGCAGGCTATGAGATCACGGACACCGCAGCGGACATCACCCTCGACAACTCACTGACCTCGCTGCCCGACGGCGGTCTGATGACCTATATCGGCGCCGTCCTGTACCAACTCGGCTCCCTGGCCTTCAGCTTCCTGGTGCCCGCACTGGCCGGCTACATAGCGTTTGCCATCGCCGACCGGCCGGGCCTGGCTCCCGGTTTCACCGCGGGCGCGGTGGCCGTATTCGTCGGAGCCGGGTTCATCGGCGGTCTCGTCGGCGGATTGATCGCCGGCTTTGCCGCCCTCTACATCGGCCGGATACCCGTTCCGCAATGGGCACGCGGCCTGATGCCGGTGGTGATCATCCCGCTGTTCGCCTCGCTGGTTGTCGGCCTGTTGATGTTCATCGTGCTCGGCAAACCACTGGCCTCGATCACCGAGGGATTGACCGACTGGCTCAACAGCCTGTCCGGTTCGTCCGCCATCCTGCTCGGCGTCATCCTCGGACTGATGATGTGCTTCGACCTCGGCGGACCCGTCAACAAGGCCGCCTATGCGTTCGCCGTGGCCGGACTCTCGGTCACCGACGACGCCTCACTGCGGATCATGGCCGCGGTCATGGCGGCCGGAATGGTGCCGCCGCTGGCGATGGCACTCGCCTCGACCGTCCGTCCCGGGCTCTTCACCGAGGCCGAACGGGAGAACGGCAAGGCCGCCTGGCTACTGGGTGCCTCGTTCATCTCCGAAGGCGCCATCCCATTTGCGGCGGCCGACCCACTGCGGGTGATTCCGTCGATGATGGCCGGTGGCGCCGTGACCGGAGGTTTGATCATGGCCTTCGACGTCACCCTGAGCGCTCCCCACGGTGGCATCTTCGTCTCGTTCGCCATCGGCGGGATCGCCTGGTTCTTCATTGCACTTGCCGCCGGAACCATCGTCTCGGCGGTGTGCGTCGTCGCTGCCAAACAATTCATCCGTTCCCGCAAGGCAGCGCCCGACGAGGCAAAGGTTCTCAGCGCGGCCTGACCGATATCACCCCTGATCAGCATCAACCGAAAAACAACAAGGAGAAATCATGCCAAGTAACACCGTTGCTGTTGGATCGTCCATCGGCCTGCATGCCCGCCCCGCAGCCACGATCGCCGAGGCCGTTGCCGCCGCCGGCGTCCCGGTGACACTTTCGGTGGCCGGTGGTGAGCCGGTGGACGCCGGTTCGGCATTGCTGATCATGACGCTCGGCGCCACCGTGGGCACCGAGGTCACCGTCACCTGCGAAGACCAGGCAACCCTCGACAAGGTCACCCAACTCGTCGCGTCGGATCTCGACGCCTGAAGGACCGCGAGTACTGCCTGCTAGCAGGCCGCATCCCCACAGGCACGCGGTGGGCCGGGAACGTTTACCCGGCCCACCGCGTTATTCTTTAGCACTATTTTTGTGCGCGAACGGCGCGGTCGAATGCCCAGTTCGACAAGGTGCTGCAGCAAACCGAGGAGGACTGTGTTCGAGGCCGAACAACACCATCTGGATCGCGTATACGGTCGTCTGGACCGGATGCGCCGCAATACCCAGACGCGGTTGGCATCTGCTCTGCGCGACACCGGCGGCACTCCGCAGGCGCGTTCCGAACGCGAATCCTATGAGCGTCTGTACAACGACGATCTGACGAAGTTCGATGCCGCCGAACACAATCTTTATTTCGGCCGCCTCGACCTCGAGAGCGGTGAGGTTCGTCGGATCGGTCGTATCGGCATCCTCGACGACGACGAGCAGGACAGCACACTCCTGCTCGATTGGCGCGCACCGCTGAGCCGTCCGTTCTATCTCGCGACGCCGGCCTCACCGGAAGACGTCCAGGTACGCAGTCACGTCCGTACCCGCAACCGCAAGATCACCGCGATCAACAAAGAGCGCCTCGACGTCACCGAGATCGCCGATGCCGACAACACCGGCCACGGCGATGTGGTGAACGAGACAGCGCTGATCACCGCACTCAATGCCGCCCGCACCGGGCACATGAACGACATCGTCGAAACCATCCAGCGCGAGCAGGACGTCATCATCCGGTCGCCGCACCGGGGAGTGCTGGTGGTCCAGGGCGGTCCCGGTACCGGCAAGACCGCGGTCGCGCTTCACCGCGCCGCATACCTGCTGTACACGTACCGCGAAACCCTCGCGCGCAGTGGCGTTCTCATCATCGGGCCCAACACCACCTTCCTGAAGTACATCGGACAGGTGCTCCCCTCACTCGGTGAGAGCGGTGTGCTCCTCTCGACCATCGGCGACCTCTATCCGGGCGTGCGGGCCACCGTCACCGACAATCCGGTGGCATCGACCCGCAAGGGCGATCTGGCCATCGTCGAGGTCCTCAAACAAGCGGTCCGGGACCGGCAAGAGCTCCCCACGTCGCCGATCATCCGCAAGTTCGAGGGCTATGAGGTCGCGATCACCAGCAAGGTGATCCAGCGCGCCCGCGGTCGGGCCCGGTCATCGAGGCGTCCGCACAACCATGCTCGATCGGTGTTCCTGCGCTCGGCGTTCGATACCCTGGCCCAGCAACATGCCGAACGCATCGGCTCCAGCGTGGTCGACGGTTCACAGTTGTTGAGCGGCACCGACATCGCGGACATTCGTGACGAGATGCGCGAAGACCCCGATATCACTGCCGCACTGGCGCATTTCTGGCCACAACTTTCTCCGCAAGTGGTGTTGGCCGATCTGCTGACCTCGCCCGAGCGGATCAAGTCCGCGACGCCCGGCTGGTCGCAAGCCGACCGCGACGCACTCCTGCGTACCGAGCGGGGCGGTTTCAGCGCCGCCGACGCGCCGTTGCTCGACGAACTGGCCGAGATCATCGGCATCGACGACAACGACGATGAAGAACGCGAACGCGCCCAGTGGCGCCAGAAGCTCTCGGATGCACAGGATGCACTCGACATCCTGACCGGTTCGGCACCACAGGATCTCGAGGACGAACTCGATCCGGAGATCCTGATGGCGTATGACCTGATCGACGCCGAACAACTCGCCGCGCGCCAGACCAATCGGGTGGCCTTGACCACAGCCGAACGCGCCTACAACGACCGGACGTGGACGTTCGGCCACGTGATCGTCGACGAGGCCCAGGAGCTGTCGGCGATGGCGTGGCGAATGATCATGCGCCGCATCCCGAATCGCTGGATGACCGTCATCGGGGATACGGCGCAGACCGGCGATCCGGCCGGGACGAATTCGTGGGGCGAAGTCCTCACGCCGTATGTCGCGCAGCGGTGGCGCAAGTTCGACCTAACGGTCAACTACCGCACGCCCAGCGAGATCATGGCGGTCGCAGCCCCGATTCTCGAACAGATCGACAGCGAGATGTCGGCACCCACCTCGATCAGGTCGAGCGGGCGGCCACCGGTGTTCGAACACACATCGGCCGAGAAGCTCGGCGCGGTTGCCGGTCGGCTCGCCACCGAACCTCTCGACGGTATCGCCGCGATCATCGCCCCGGATGATCTGATCGACGAGATCCGCAGTGCCACCGAGAATCTCGAGGGCATCCAAGACCTGTCCGTCCTCACGGTCGCACAGTGCAAGGGCCTGGAATTCGACCGCACGATCGTGATCGAGCCGTCCATGATCGTGCATCAATCATCGCGCGGGTGGGGCGACCTGTATGTCGCGCTCACCCGGGCAACCCAGCAACTGGCAATTGTGCACAGCGCCGAGCTGCCCGAGCCTCTGCGGCAGTCCGCTCAGACCGTGTGAACGATCAGGACGTCGCACCTCGACTTGCGGGCGACGTCCGCCGGAACTGATCCCAGCAACCGGCCTGCGATCGAGTTGAGGCCCTTGTTGCCGACCACGAGCAGGTCGGCCTTGGAGTCCAGCACCAGGTTCAGGAGCGCGTCCACCGGCGAGCCGACGACGGGGCGGGTGGCGATGTTGACGCCACCTGCCGCGGCGGCCCGCTCCTTGGCGGACCGAAGGATTTCCTCGGTCGGCGCAGACCCGTGCACCTGGTAAGCCTCGTCCTTGAGCACATCCGATGCTGCAGAGAAGTCCTTGTCGTCAGTCGGGAAATACGCACAGGCAATGATCAACTTTGCCGAGTCCCCACTGATCGCCCCCGCTCGTTCCACAGCCTTCATCGACGATTCAGATCCATCGGTTCCCACTACGACGGTCTGGTATGCGCTCATTCATTCCTCCAATAAACGTGCTTGCATATGGATACGCTCCACGGCGATGCCTTCCGAGAAGGGGGCGTTGCCTTCCGGAAGGGTATATCGATACCTGCGGCCAACATTTGGGTATCCACCGAAGCGGACACCACCATGCCCACTGACCTGCGACAACACTTGCTGTCACTCACGTCACATGTATCTGGAGGAGATCGGTCAGGAGATACCTGCGGCGTCCATGCCGCGCAATTCTTTCTTCAGATCGGCAATTTCGTCACGCAGGCGACCCGCGAGTTCGAACTGGAGATCGCGGGCAGCATTCATCATCTGATCGGTGAGCGCTCCGATGAGATCGGCAAGTTCGGCGCGTGGCATCGCAGACACGTCCCGACCTTCGAGAACACCTGACGAGGTCGAGGCCCGGCCCGGTTCACCCTGTGCGCGCCGGCCACGACTGGCATTTCTGCCGGAACCGCCGACTGCGACCGAGTCCTCGGCTTCCTCGTACACCTGGTCGAGGATGTCGGCGATCTTCTTACGCAACGGTTTTGGATCGACGCCCATCTTCTTGTTGTAGGCGACCTGCTTCTCACGTCGACGGTCTGTCTCATCGATGGCGTTGCGCATCGAGTCGGTGATCTTGTCGGCGTACATGTGCACTTCACCGGAGACGTTTCGGGCCGCACGGCCGATCGTCTGGATGAGGCTGGTGGTACTCCGCAGGAACCCCTCTTTGTCGGCGTCGAGAATCGCGACCAACGACACCTCGGGCAGGTCCAAACCCTCACGGAGAAGGTTGATTCCGACGAGCACGTCGTAGTCACCGAGCCGCAACTGCCGCAGGAGTTCGACGCGGCGCAGCGTATCGACCTCTGAGTGCAGGTAACGAACCCGGATACCCATCTCCAGCAGGTAGTCGGTGAGGTCTTCCGACATCTTCTTGGTCAGGGTGGTGACCAGAACCCGCTCGTCCTTCTTGGTGCGTTCCCGGATCTCGTGGATCAGGTCATCGATCTGTCCCTTGGTGGGTTTGACCACCACTTGCGGGTCGACCAGGCCGGTGGGCCGGATCACCTGTTCGACGAACTCACCGTTCGACTGCCCCAATTCGTACGGGCCGGGTGTCGCCGACAGGTAGACCGTCTGACCGATGCGATCGGTGAACTCGCTCCAGGTCAGCGGACGGTTGTCGACGGCTGATGGCAACCGGAACCCGAAGTCGACCAAATTGCGCTTACGCGACATGTCACCCTCGTACATCGCGCCGATCTGCGGCACCGTGACATGCGACTCGTCGATGACCAGCAAGAAGTCTTCGGGGAAATAGTCGATCAGCGTGGCGGGCGCAGTTCCGGCACCGCGGCCGTCGATATGCCGCGAATAGTTCTCGATGCCGGAGCAGAACCCGACCTGCCGCATCATTTCGACGTCGTAATTGGTCCGCATCCGCAGCCGCTGCGCCTCGAGCAGTTTGCCCTTGCCCTCCAACTCGGCGAGCCGTTCTTCCAGTTCGGCCTCGATGGACGCGATGGCCCGCTCCATCCGGTCGGGACCGGCGACATAATGGGTGGCCGGGAAGATGCGCAGGCCCTTGACCTCCCGCACGACGTCTCCGGTCAACGGATGCAGGTAGTACAGCGCCTCGATCTCGTCGCCGAAGAACTCGATGCGGATCGCCAGCTCCTCATAGGAGGGGATGATCTCGACGGTGTCGCCGCGCACCCGGAAGCTGCCTCGGGTGAAGCTGACATCGTTGCGGCTGTATTGGACATCGACGAGCAGTCGCAGCAGCGCGTCACGGTCGACTTCCTGTCCGACATCGAGTTGCACCGAACGATCGAGGTAGGACTGCGGTGTACCGAGGCCGTAGATGCACGACACGGACGCCACCACGACCACGTCGCGGCGCGACAGCAGGTTGGACGTCGCCGAGTGGCGGAGCCTCTCGACGTCGTCGTTGATCGACGAGTCTTTCTCGATGTAGGTATCTGTCTGCGCGATGTACGCCTCGGGCTGGTAGTAGTCGTAGTACGACACGAAGTACTCGACGGCGTTGTTGGGCAACATGTCACGGAGCTCGTTGGCCAACTGGGCGGCGAGGGTCTTGTTGGGCGCCATCACCAGGGTCGGCCGCTGGACCTTCTCGATCAGCCACGCGGTGGTCGCCGATTTACCGGTACCGGTGGCACCGAGCAGCACGATGTCTTTCTCACCCTTGGACAGGCGTTGCTCGAGCTGCTTGATCGCCGCCGGCTGATCACCGGCGGGCGAGTGGTCGCTGACCACCTCAAAGGTGGCTTCCGAACGTTCAATCTCCCCGACCGGGCGGAATTCCGAGTGCGCAATGATCGGATGTTCTGCTGCAAAGGCCATGTCATCAGAGTAAACGCGACCTCTGACACGGCGCGTACGCCGACAGTGAACATCGCGCTGGCGTAGGTTGACGCGATGGCCGCGATTCATCCGCCCAAGCACGAGACATTCGACGTGCCCGGGCGTACGAACACCGACCCGAAAGGGTTCATCCGCCAGGTAGATGTCTACCGGGCCACCGAATTCGGCCTGTACATGGACCGGCCAGCCGACCATCGAAAGTTCAGCAGGCTACAGTCCTGGCTGCTCCCCGACTTCGGACTCCGGGCCACCATTTTCCATTTTCGTCCCGGGTTCGAACGTGACCAACGCCTCTACCTCGACGTCGGGGAGTTCACGCGTCCCGACGCACAGGGGTGCTGGCATTCCGAGGACTGGTACCTCGACCTGATCGAGCGCTCGGGCCGTATCGAACTCGAAGACGTCGACGAACTGTTCGACGCCCACGCCGCCGGGCTGCTCCCCCGCGAGCACGCCGAGGCAGCGGTCCACATCGCAACCCGCACGATGACCGGGGCGGCCACACATGGTGACGACGTCGAGGCCTGGCTCGCGGCCCAGGGCGTCGCACTGGTGTGGGAGTGACCCTCAGTCGAGCGTGATCGTCACACCAGTCTGATCGTCACAGCCCGCCCGGGATCGGCGTTGGCGTGCACTCCGGGACTGCTCACCGGGAACCCGCCGTCCGATAGCGGGTCGATGAGATCTGCGGCCGACGCCCCGGCGGCCAGCGCCACGTCGAAGTCGATGACGTCGACGGCCGCGGATCCGACCTCCGAGGTGGGGCCCACATGCTTGATGTCGACGATCTTGTCGGCGCCGAGCAGCCGCAGCCGATCCGCCAGCCGGGTCGCATCGACCTGCCACTGCTCTCGGTAGGCCACCTCCGTCGTCGGTTGTGGCGCACACACACGGGTGCGGACCCCACGCTCGTACGGCACGAGTCGTTCGTCCCAGAGCGTGGCCGCGAGTGCTGCCAGGTCGTCCGGGGTACCGCTGTTGTCGAGCCAGACATCTGCGACCGCGCGCCGATCCTCGACGCTCGCCTGCGACCGGATCCGGGCGCGGGCATCCTCTTCCGGCATGCCGCGCTGACCCGTCAGGCGAGCGAGCCGGACGTCTTCCTCGGCGTGCACGATGACCACGAGATGGAAGAACGCCGCGGTCCGATTCTCCACCAGCAGAGGGATGTCCTGGAGCACGATCGCATCCGCAGGCGCCGCATCGAGCAGTTCTGCGGCACGGGCACCAACCAGCGGATGCGTGATGCCGTTGAGCTTCTTGCGTTGCTCGTCATCGACAAAGGCCTTGGCCGCCAATGCCGGCCGATCGAGGGCGCCGTCGGCGAGCAGGATGTCTGCTCCGAACGCCTCGACAAGCTTCGCGAGACCATCCGATCCCGGCGCCACGACCTCTCTGGCGATCACGTCAGCATCGATGAGATACGCACCGCGCTCTGTCAGTGTGCGTGCCACCGTGGATTTTCCGGCGCCGATACCGCCGGTCAGGCCTACTCGAATCACCGACCCAGTGTTGCAGACCAACCCCCCGTCTTCCCGCATCCACCCGCTTTTGCACCAGTCCGACGAATATCGGCGGGCCGGAACCGTAAGCGGGTGGACGATCAAACAATTGGCCTAACCCGTGACACCGATCAGCTCGTTGGGCACCGCGGCAAACTCGTTCTGGGCGGTGATGCCGCCGCTGTCGAGGTCCACCGCGACGATCCTGCTGTTCGCCGGATCGGTGACGTAGGCGGTCGACTCCATGACAAACAGCGTCGGACGCGGCGCCTGCCACTCGATGGGCTCGGCCCAGTCCTCGATGACCTCGATCCGTTTGATCGTGGTGCCCGAGGCGGGGTCGATCACGTGGATGTCACCATCGGTGCCCAGGACCAGCGCCTCACCCCGTGGTCCGCGGGCCAGTGATCGGAAGCTGTAGCTGGTACCCAACTCGACGAGTCGCAGTTCAGCGGTTTGCGTGTTGGCCAGACTGATCCGGGTCGGACGTTCGAACTCGGCATCGGAGTCCACCTTGTAGTCCCCGAGGACCACCGGCGACGCTTCGGTGCCTGCCTGATTGCCGATCCGCCCGTAACTGTCCGGGCTGGTCAGCTTCTGGATGTTGTTGCCCTGCACCACCAGGAGGCCATCTTGGCATCCGAATGCGAGTGTTGCACCGGCGGCGATGGCCTCACCATGGACACCGGGACATTGATCGGTGCTCGCGAGCACCGAGTCGTCGGGTCCGAGAATCTGGATTCCACTGCGGGATTCTTCGGTACCGACGGTTGTCACCAGAGTGCCATCGGCACGCGCCACGGCGACCCCGTGATGCGCCGGTACCTGATATTTTTCCGTCTTTGCCTTGCCCCGCGACAGTTCTGCGGGGGCAACCACATCGATTTCACCGGTGCCGTCAGAGAACAGTGTGATCCGATCATCATGTGACACAACGTGTCCCGGCTCTTCCCCGCCGAATGTCAGCCCCGTCATCGTCGGCTGTGCCGTGTAGTGGTGCCCGTGATCGCCATGTTGGCGGGTCCACGTACCCATGTCGAGGACGCCGAACCCGTCGGGCCGGGACACGAACACGTGGCGCCCGTCGCCGGCCGGATTCAGGCGGATGAATCCCTGTGCCGCAATGTCGCCGACCGGCTCGAGATCGTCTGCATCGATGATCACGATGCCGTCATCGTGAGTGAATGCCAGCCGCCGGGTGGCCGAGGTCTGTTCGACGGGTTCAGAACCGGCACCCGCGCTCCCGGAGGATTTCTCGGCAGCCGGCGAGGTGGCTGCGGTGTCGCCGTCGGTTCCACAGGCAACAAGCAGACCCCCGGCACAGAAGACGGTGATAAATCGGACGGCGAGAGTATTTTTCACACCCGAATCGTCCGCGTTAATGATAATCATTGTCAAAAAGCAATGTTTGCATGGCTCGGCTCCTTGGCGTAACTGCGTCCTGCAGTTGCAATCGAGGGGTACCGTCGCACTACCCCACACGGAGCGTCCCGCCTGGCGGGATCGGCGCGTGCTGGATTCCCGAGCGGCCCGTCGCGGCCCCCCGTAGCTCTACCGAACAACCCTGTCGCCCGGATGGATCCGGTTTCCTCTGTGCGATCGGCACACCGGAAGCGAGCACAATGGTCTCACCGAATCTGTTGACCACCAAGGACGGTCATCGTAGAACCCGCCGGTCGGGACAATCCGTCGCAGTCGTCATGATCCTCACAACCGCACTGGTGGGCACCGCCTGCACATCGGATGCCGACACCTCATCGACCACGAGAAGTTCGACGTCGAACAACGCGCTCCTGCCGCTCGACACCGCTGCCATGGACGAAGTGGTCGACGGACTTGCCACCGAGTTCCATGAAATCGGCATGCTGGTGCTGATCCGGACACCTCAGGGTGACTACACAAACGCGTGGGGCACACTCGGAATCGACTCCACCGACAAACCCACCGTCGACACCAGGGTTCGCGTCGGCTCGAACACCAAGACCTGGACCGGTACCGCCATCATGCAGATGGTCCAGGAAGGCAAGATCTCGGTGGACGATCCGGTCAGCAAATACCGGCCAGATGTCCCGAACGGGGAGAACATCACCATCGGCCAACTGCTCGACATGCGAAGCGGGCTCTACAACTACACCGCGACACTCGAACTGAACACGGCCCTCGACGACGACACCCAACGGGTCTGGACGCCTGAAGAGCTGCTGGCCCTCGCGTTCGCCAACCCGCCGTATTCGGCTCCCGGCACGGAGTACCACTACTCCAACACGAACACCGTCCTACTCGGACTGATCGCCGAGGAACTCGACGGCAAGCCGATCGCACAGATCTTCCAGGACCGGTTCTTCTCCGAACTCGGCATGACAGGAACGTCATTTCCCGCCGGCACCGACACCGCGATCCCGGTGCCGTATGTCAGCGGATACTCGTACAGCGGGAACGTCGAAACCCTGGACGAAGGCAAGGAGTCTCTTCCACCCGAGCGCCTGGCAGCGATCGAGGCGGGCACGGTCCAACCGAGGGTCACCACCAACGACAATCCCTCGTGGACGTGGGCCGCAGGACAGGGCATCTCGAGCGCCAACGACCTGGCGATCTGGGTGGAGGCCTTGGGCAGCGGCCGGTTGCTCGATGCAAAAACCCAACAGCTGCGAATGGACAGCATCGAACCCTCTGACCCCGATGACCCGGCGGGCTCGGGATACGGCTACGGCATCGCACAGATGGGACCGCTGCTCGGGCACATCGGCGAGATGCCCGGGTACAACTCGTTCATGGGCTACGACCCGGTCAACGACGTGACGATGGTGGTCTGGGGCAACCTGGCCCCCACCCCCGACGGGCTACCGCCGGCCGCGATGGTCGCCAAGTCGCTGATCCCGTACGTATACGCCGGGCCTACCGAAGACACCGGCGGGGACATCGACGATGCAGCCGAAGACACCGGCGGCGGCTGAACAAAACAAACCGCCCCCGACCGAAAGGCCGGGGGCGGTTTGAGTTACAGCTCTATCAGGCGTTGCCCGAAAGCTTTTCGCGCAGAGCAGCGAGCTGCTCGTCGCTGGCCAGCGAGCCACCGCTCTTCGGAGCGGAAGACGAGGACGAGGTCGACGATGCCGTTGTGGTTGCAGCGTCGTCACCACCCTTGTCAGCCGAATCCGACGAGTAATCAGTCGGAGCGTTGGCAGCGGCCTCGGCGGCAGCGGCGAACTTCTCCATCTGAGTGGTGTGCATCTTGTGGCGGCGTTCTGCCTCGGCGTAGCGCGACTCCCACACTTCCCGCTGCTTGTCGAATCCGTCGAGCCATTCGTTGGTCTCGGAATCGAAGCCCTCGGGGAAGATGTAGTTGCCCTGCTCGTCGTAGCTGTCGGCCATGCCGTACTTCGAGGGGTCGAACTCTTCGGTGTAGTCCTCGTTGGCCTGCTTGAGGCTCAGCGAGATCCGGCGACGCTCGAGGTCGATATCAATGACCTTGACCATCGCGTCGTCACCAACGGCGACAACCTGATCCGGCACCTCGACGTGGCGCTCGGCCAGCTCCGAGATGTGGACGAGGCCTTCGATCCCCTCTTCGACCCGCACGAATGCACCGAACGGAACCAGCTTCGTGACCTTGCCGGGCACGATCTGGCCGATGGCGTGGGTGCGAGCGAACTGGCGCCACGGATCTTCCTGGGTGGCCTTGAGCGACAGCGAAACGCGCTCGCGGTCCAGATCGACGTCGAGAACCTCGACGGTGACCTCGTCGCCGACTGCGACAACCTCGGACGGGTGATCGATGTGCTTCCAAGACAGCTCGGAGACGTGAACCAGGCCGTCGACTCCGCCGAGATCGACGAATGCACCGAAGTTGACGATCGAGGACACGACGCCCTTGCGGACCTGGCCCTTCTGCAGCTGGTGCAGGAACTCGCTGCGGACCTCGGACTGGGTCTGCTCGAGCCATGCACGGCGCGAGAGGACGACATTGTTCCGGTTCTTGTCCAGCTCGATGATCTTGGCTTCGATCTCCTTGCCGATGTACGGCTGCAGATCGCGCACTCGACGCATCTCCACCAGCGATGCGGGGAGGAATCCACGCAGACCGATGTCCAGGATCAGGCCGCCCTTGACGACCTCGATGACGGTGCCCTTGACGGCCTCGTCCTTTTCCTTGAGCTCTTCGATGGTGCCCCACGCCCGCTCGTACTGAGCGCGCTTCTTGGACAGGATCAACCGACCCTCTTTGTCCTCCTTGGTGAGGACGAGTGCTTCCACCGCGTCACCGACGCTGACGACCTCGCTGGGGTCGACGTCGTGCTTGATGGACAATTCGCGGGACGGGATCACTCCCTCGGTTTTGTAACCGATGTCGAGCAGCACTTCGTCACGGTCAACCTTGACGATGGTGCCCTCGACGATGTCGCCATCATTGAAGTACTTGATAGTTGCATCGATGGCAGCAAGAAAATCCTCAGCCGAGCCAATATCGTTAATGGCTACTTGCGGCGAGGTAATGGTCGTGGACGGCATATGTTAGATGGCTCCGGACAGGTTGGGTTGTAGGGACAGATAATGCAGATATTGCTGGAACGACACGGATCACTGCAAAGTGATCGGCATGTAGAACCACACGAGCTCAGGCACGCGCGTGGTTGAGGATACGCCAGGCCCGGTGGCCTGGGCAAATACCGGCGATTCGCACCCGTTGTTGCGCGGCTCCGTGGACTCGCAGACGAGCGCCGCAGCGAATCGTCGCTGGTGGGACGCCGACGCCGACGAATATCACGTCAGCCACGGTGAATTCCTCGGAGCCGGCAGCGAGGCCGGCGACTTCGTCTGGTGCCCCGAAGGGCTCCGTGAAGAGGACGTTCACCTACTCGGTGACGTTACCGGAAAAACCGTTCTCGAGATCGGTTGTGGGTCGGCGCCGTGCAGTCGATGGCTCACCGGGCAGGGCGCCCACGCGGTGGGCCTCGACCTGTCGCGGGAGATGCTGCGCCGGGGTCAGATGGCGATGGCGCGCGGCGGTCCACAGCCGCCACTGGTCCAGGCAGGCGCCGAACAACTCCCCTTCCGCGACGAGGTGTTCGACACGGTCTGCTCGGCATTCGGGGCTGTGCCCTTTGTTGCGGACTCCGCAGGGGTGATGGCCGAGGTGGCGCGGGTACTCAAGCCGGGCGGCAAGTGGGTCTTCTCGGTGAACCATCCGATGCGGTGGATGTTCCCGGACGATCCGGGGCCTGCCGGACTGACGGTGATGCTCTCCTACTTCGACCGCACGCCGTATGTGGAGACCGAAGACGACGGGACAGTGTCGTACGTCGAACACCACCGAACCGTCGGCGATCGGATCCGGGAGATCCGGGCGGCCGGTTTGATTCTCGACGACCTCATCGAGCCGGAGTGGCCGGAGGGCTTCAACCGGGAGTGGGGTCAATGGAGTCCGCTTCGCGGGCAGCTTTTTCCGGGCACCGCCATCTTCTGTTGCAGAAAGCCCTGACCGCGGCCCGCGGAGTCAGATCGAGCCCAGTACGACCTCGGTGAACTCGGTGGTGGTGGCAGAACCGCCGAGATCACCGGTGGCAACGCCTTGCGACAACGCTGATCCGACAGCTTCCCGAATACGGGTGGCGGCGTCGGAAAGGTTGTTGTCACCGGATCGGGCCGCCTGCCAATCCAGCATCATCGCGGCCGACCCGATGATGCCCACCGGATTTGCGATGCCACGCCCGGCGATGTCGGGCGCTGCGCCGTGGGCGGCTTGGGCCATCACCTTGGTCGCGGAACTGTTGATCGAGGCCGCCAGGCCCAGTGACCCCGCGAGTTCGGCGGCGAGGTCCGACAGGATGTCGCCGAAGAGATTTTCGGTGACCACCACGTCGAACTCGTGTCCGCGCCGCACCAGGTGCGCGGCCATGGCATCGACGTGCTGCTCGGTGATCTGTATCTGTGGGTACTGCTCCCCGACCTGCAGGCAGACGTCACGGAACAGTCCGGTGGTCATCGTCAGCACGTTGGCCTTGTGCACGATCGTCACCTGCTTGCGCCGCGTCATCGCAAGCTCGAACGCGGACACCGCTATTCGTTCGGTCGCCGCCCGGGTGACCACGCCGACCGAGAGGGCGACGTCGGGTGTCGGCATGAACTCCCCTGTCCCGCGCGCCATGTTCCGGTCGGCGTAGAGCCCCTCGCTGTTTTCGCGCACGATGATCAGATCCATCTGCGGACTCACCGCCGGCACCCCCGGATAAGCCACTGCGGGACGAATATTGGCATAGAGATCGAAGCGCTTTCGGATCACCGCGCCCGGTGTCAGACCGGTGCGATGCTCGGCCGGATAGCCCGCCGAATCGTGGGGCCCGAGAATCCACATGTCCAGCTCATCCAGCGCGGACAGTGTCTGTTCGGGGATTGCCTGACCCACGGACTCGATCGCCGCGCGGCCGATGTCCAGGGGTACCCATTCGACCGCACGGTCCAGATTTGCCAGTGCGGCCTCGGTGATGCGCGCGGCCGCCGGGACGACTTCGGGACCGATCCCATCACCGTTGATCAGTCCGATCCGATAACGCTGCATCATGGCGACAATGCTTCCAGACGACGGAGCTGCAACACTGAGGGACATGCCTGACGAAGCATCGGTCAAAAGATCGGCATGGGTCAAAGGTTCGGGAGCGACCAACAGTTCACACTGGGGTGTCTTCACTGCTTCTGTCGACGGCGATGTATTGCGTGTCGAACCGGACTCCGCCGACCCCGATCCATCGCCCCTTCTGGGAAACATCCCCGCGTCGCTCGACACCGGCGCCCGGATCCTGCACCCGTATGTTCGCCGCCAATGGCTGAACAACGGACCCGGCGCCGACAGTGCTCGCGGTGACGACGATTTCGTCGAGGTGACCTGGGATCACGCGCTCGACCTGGCGGCTCGCGAGTTGGAGCGCGTGCGCGACACCTTCGGCAACCGCGCAATCTTCGGAGGCTCGTACGGGTGGGCCAGTGCGGGCCGATTTCACCACGCGCAGAGTCAGATACATCGCTTCCTGAACTGCCTCGGCGGATATACCCGATCGGTGCACAGCTATAGCCACGGTGCATCGAGTGTGCTGCTCCCGCACATCGTCGGGAGCGAGGCGCCACTGTACAACCCGACCACGTGGCAGGTGATGAGCGAACACACCGAACTCTTTGTGTGTTTCGGTGGCATCCCCGCCAAGAACTTCCAGATCAACGGCGGCGGCATCAGCAAGCACATGGTGCGCGGCGCCATCGATGCCGCACACGACAACGGTGCACAGTTCGTGTTGATCGGTCCGCTCGCCGACGACCTGGCGCTGGCGGAGCACGACGAGTGGATTGCCATCGCTCCGGCAGGCGACACGGCACTGATGCTGGCACTGTGCTGGGTACTGCTCGACGAAAACCTCTGCGACCGCGACTTTCTCGACCGCCACTGCGTGGGCTTCGAGCGGTTCGCCGACTATCTGCGCGGCGAACCCGACGGTGTCGTCAAGGACCCGCGGTGGGCGGCAGAACTTTGCGGCATGGATCCCGCTTCGATCGCCGAACTGGCCCGACGGATGGCATCCAAGCGCACGATGGTGACCACGTCGTGGTCCTTGCAGCGAGCCACCTATGGCGAGCAGCCCTTGTGGGCTTCCATCGCACTGGCCGCATTCCTCGGTCAAATCGGCCTTCCCGGAGGCGGTTTCGGACACGGTTACGGCTCGACCGGCGGCATGGGTGCGGCCAAACTCCCCTATTCACTGCCGACGTTCTTCCAAGGCGCAAACCCGGTGGACGAGTTCATCCCGGTGGCGCGCATCGCCGACTTGCTGCTCCACCCCGGCGAGAGCTACGAGTTCAACGGGCAGACCAAGGTTTATCCCGACACCAAGTTGGTCTACTGGGCCGGCGGCAATCCGTTCCACCACCACCAGGATCTGGTCCGGCTCCGGCGCGCCTTCCAGAAACCGGAGACCGTCATCGTGCACGAACCCTTCTGGACGGCAACCGCACGCCACGCAGACATCGTGTTCCCGGTGACCACCACGCTCGAGCGCAACGACATCGGCTGCGGACGGTACGACCAGACCATGATCGCGATGCGGCAGGTGACCCAACCGGTTGGCGAGTCGATGAGCGACTTCGACATCCTTGCCCAGCTCAGCAAACGTCTCGGCGTCTTCGATGCCTTCACCGAGAATCTCGATGAACCCGGGTGGCTCGAGAAGATGTACGAGGATTGGCGTCGCGCCACACCCGCGGAACACACCCCGCCGGAGAACTTCGCCGAATTCTGGGAGAAGGGCAGACTCGAGCTTTCTGGCGCAGACACCGAACACACTCTCTACCAAGAGTTTCGCAGCGATCCCATCGCGCATCCGCTGCCCACCCCCAGTGGCCGGATCGAGATCTTCTCGGACACCATCGCCGGCTTCGGCTACGACGACTGCCCGCCGCACCCGGCCTGGCTCGCTCCACCAGAGGCCGACGGACTCGGCTGCGGCGCGTACCCGATCTGCCTGATCGCGAACAATCCGAAAACGCGACTGCACAGCCAACTCGATCACGGCGCCTACAGCACCGCATCGAAAGTGCAAGGCCGAGAGCCGATCCGCATCCACCCCGACGACGCCGCCTCGCGTTCCATCTCCGATGGTGATCTGGTTCTGGTCCGCAGCCAGACCGCTCAGATGCTGGCAGGCGCGGTCATCGACAACCGGGTCACACCGAACATTGCGCAGTTGTCCACGGGCGCCTGGTTCGACTACAGCGCACCCGACATCGCCGACTGTGTGCACGGCAATCCCAATGTCCTCACCCGCGACGTCGGCACCTCCCGGTTGTCACAGGGATCAACCGGACAACTCGTCCGAGTCGAGATCGAGGTCTATCGCGGCGATGTTCCAACGGTCACCGCTCACGACCAGAAGCAGTGGAGCCGGCGCTGAATGGCGCACTCGATCGAGCTCATCTTCGATGAGGCCACCAACACCGCCATCGGACAGCAGTGGCAGAAGATAGCTGAGGCCGGACTGCCGAGCCAGGGCAACATCCGGTCGACGTCCAATCGGCCGCACGTCACCCTTGTCGCGGCGGACTCGATCGACGCTGCCGTCGATGATGAGCTCGGCGCGATCGGAGATGTTGTCGGGCTACCCGTCAATGTCGGGGCCCTCCTGCTGTTTTGGGGTCGCCGCGGTACCGCCGCCCGCCTGGTGGTCCCATCCGAACGTCTCTTGGGTTTGCATGCCCGGGTATTTGCCACGACCCGACCACATATCGGCGGACGGCTGCTGCCGCACATCCAACCGGACGGCTGGACACCGCACATCACGCTCGCCCGCCGGCTACTGCCAGGTCAGCTCGGACACATCGTGCGAGCCATCGGCGACGACCCGGAGGTGTTCACCGCACATGTCGCGGGCCTGCGGCGCTGGAACGGCGACACCCGTCAAGAGTTCGGACTGATCTGACGCCCGCCGATCTCCGGATGGGGCATCACACGGCGACCAGTCGCTCAATCGCATTCAACGGCAACGGCAGCCACGCCGGGCGGTGACGCGCCTCGTACACCGCTTCATAGACCGCCTTGTCGAGTTCGTAGGCCCGCAGTAACGCGGAATGCGCGCGGGGATCCTCACCGGTCACGGCGGCATACCCGTCGCAGAATGCCGACGAGTTGCGTTCGACCCATTCCCAGGCACGGAACTCGCGTTGCCCGGTGCGCCCCGGCGTTGCCTCGCCAAGGAGATGGTGTCCGGCGTAGTCGAACGACCGGAGCATGCCCGCCACATCGCGCAACGGGCTGTCGGGCAATCGGCGTTCGGCCACCGACTTGAGTGGCTCACCTTCGAAATCGATCAGCAACCAGGTCAACGGTGTTCGCAGAACCTGACCGAGATGCAGATCGCCGTGGATTCGCTGCACAGGTGTCGGGCCTGCGTCGGCGGCCTGGTCGAATACCGCCGACACCGGCTCGCGCAGTTCGTCCAGTTGCGGAATCGATACGGCCGCGGCGTTCAATCGTGCCCGCATGTCACCGATCACCGAGTCGTTGCCATTGCGCTCACTCACGCCCAGGCTCCGGGCCAGATCCGCATGCACGTGTGCCAGTGCCGCACCGAGTCGCTCGGCATCAGCGGCGAAGTCGCTTCCCAACTCAGCTGCATGCAGGTCGGCCTCGGTGAACAGATCACGCACACTGATCAGCGCCATGCTCCACCCGTCGGCGGCGTTGTCGACGAACTCCTGCGCCATGGCCAACGTCGTCGGTTCGCCATCGATATCTGCTTCGATCCAGCCGCGTAGCTCGGCCACGTGCTTGCACCCGACTTCACTCAGGGCGCGGTGCAGTTCCACGTCAGGATTGATCCCGACCTCGAGTTGCCGGAATATCTTGAACAGCAAGGACTCCCCGAAGACCACCGACGTGTTGGACTGCTCGGCACTCATGACCCGACCGGGCGCCTCTGAGTCGACAACACCACCGGGCAAGGTCTCGAATCGCAAGGGTCCGATCCGCTCGTCGGTGGCCAGCGCGGTCAGGAGGCGGCCGGTCAGGTCCGGATCCTGCAACCCGTCGTAGGCGCTCGCCCCCTCCGGCACCGGATCTGTCACCGCCCACGTCAGCAGCGGTTCCGACAGGTGCGTGCGATACCCGAGCGGGACTTGGAATCGCAGGTCGGGACCAGAACTGAATTCGACAGAGACCAACACGTATTCGGCCGCGTAACCGTCGTCGGCAGCCAATGGAACCCGCATGATCAACCGCACCGCCACTATTTGGCGGTCTTTCGCCGAGAACCACCGCTGCTGCGGGAGCCACTGCGTCAATCCGGTGGCCAACTCCTGATCATCGGGCAAGTTCACAGTCATGTTTGGACCGCCGCCTCTGCTTCGCTGCTGAGTGGATATCCCTGGGGAACCCCGGTATCAGTCGGGTCCGGCTGCAACGCAAACCAATAGAATCCGTGGCCAGGGAGCGTCACCATGTAGGACGCGGAATCGATTTTCGGAAACGGTATCGACCCGGTCAGCTCCACCGGGATCCGGCCGTCGAACATCGACAGGTCCATGATCACGGCCTGCGGGAAGCGGGAGAGGTTGTTGACGCAGAGGATGACGTCGCTGGAACGACGCTCCTCGGCCGACGGCGCCAGCTCCCGCAGATAGGTGAGCACCGACGGATTGTTGTTGCCCAGTTCGGTGAAGGTCCCCAGCCCGAAGGCCGGATGTTGTTTGCGCACTTCGATCATGCGCCGCGTCCAATGCAGCAGCGTGTTGGTCGAATACATCTGTGCTTCGACATTCAACGCCTGGAATCCATAGGTCGGATCCATGATGACCGGCAGGTACATCCTCGCCGGATCGGTCCGCGAGAAGCCGGCATTGCGGTCAGGTGTCCACTGCATGGGGGTACGCACCGAGTCCCGGTCGCCCAGCCAGATGTTGTCGCCCATACCGATCTCGTCTCCGTAGTAGAGCATCGGAGATCCCGGCAAGCTGAGCAACAACGCGGTGAACAGTTCCAGCTGGTTTCGGTCGTTGTCGAGCAACGGCGCAAGTCTGCGCCGAATCCCGATGTTGGCCTTCATCCGTGGGTCTTTGGCGTACTCGGCGTACATGTAGTCACGCTCTTCGTCGGTGACCATCTCCAGCGTCAACTCATCGTGATTGCGCAGGAAGATGGCCCATTGGGCCGACTTCGGAATCGGCGGCGTCTGTTCGAGGATCTCCGAGATCGGGAATCGGTTCTGCCTGCGGACCGCCATGAAAATCCTTGGCATCAGCGGGAAGTGGAACGCCATATGGCATTCGTCGCCGACCTCCGATTCGCCGAAGTACTCGACCACATCGGCAGGCCACTGATTTGCCTCGGCCAGAAGGACTCGTCCGGGGTATTCGTCATCGACAACCTTGCGGCAGCGTTTGAGGAACTGGTGTGTCTCACTGAGGTTCTCGCAGTTGGTCTCATCCCGCTCGAACAGGTACGGCACCGCGTCGAGCCGGAACCCGTCGATCCCGAGGTCGAGCCAGAACCGCAACACATCGATCATTGCTTCGGCGACCTCGGGATTGTCGTAGTTCAGGTCGGGCTGATGCGAGAAGAAACGGTGCCAATAGTATTGCCCGCGAACCGGATCCCACGTCCAGTTGGAGATCTCGGTGTCGACGAAGATGACACGCGCATCCGGATATCTCGAATCGTCGTCGGCCCAGACGTAGTAGTCGCCGTACGGGCCCTCCGGATCGGAGCGTGACTCCTGGAACCACAGGTGGCTGTCGGACGTATGGTTCATCACCAGGTCGGTGATGATGCGGATCCCACGACGGTGCGCCTGGTCGAGCAACTCGACAAAGTCGTCGACCGTCCCGAACTCGGGTAGGACGGTCCGGAAATCCCGGATGTCATAGCCGCCGTCGCGCAACGGTGAATCGTAGAACGGCGGCAGCCACAGGCAATCGACACCCAGCCATGACAGATAGTCGAGCTTGTCGGTCAAACCGCGTAGATCTCCGACTCCGTCGTTGTTCGAGTCGTTGAAGGCGCGAACGAGCACCTCGTAGAACACGGCCTTCTTGAACCACTCATTGTCTACACGCAACGGCTTCGCGTGATCGAAGTCATCGGACTGCGCCTCGACCAGATGTCCGTCGGCTGTGTGCTCAGCCTCAGACAGGTCCAGCGGCGGTCGCGATGAGTCCGGCTGATTCTCCAGGGGCATGCGAACCTCGGTTGTCTCACTCGGCGATGTTCCGTTTCCAACCCTACGGGCTGCTGTCGGAGTTGGCCCGCTGTGCGAACATCGCGGATCGCGTTCGTCCACACAAGCGGCCGTCATCCACAGTCCGCGGGTGGAACCAAAGTTCCTGCTGACCCGTCACATGGCAGGAACAACAATTCGACAGCGATCGCCCGTGGGCGACGATCAAGCCGGGGGGCGTTTGTGGGGGAACAGTTCAAGGCATCGCCGACCGAGATCAGCGGGCTCGGCAACTACGTACTATCGGTCAACACCGGCGTGACGCAAGCCGTCGACTTGGTCAAAACGCACACCGCTGCCACCGGTGAGTTCACCGGCCTGATGAGCGCACTCAGTGCACCGATCAACACGCTGCACATCGAAACCGCAACCCGACTCGAATCACTCCCCGAGTCGTTGCGCGGCACCAGCGTCAGCCTCAAACAGACTGCCTGGAACTACACCGGTACCGAGCGCGACAGCACGTTGGGTTTCGAGCACACCAAGGAGCAGATCTTCGACAAGGCTCCCTTCGCACCACCTTTCTCGCGGTCGTCCATACCGGGTACCGCAGAAAACCGAGATCGATTCGTTCGTTGGGATGTGGTCGCCAACGTTCCCGGTGCTGCCGGCTTTCGACCGGCCACGCCTGTCGATGTCAGCCCGCCACCGAGTGAGAGCGTCGACTGGAATGCGCTCATCGAAGACACCGCCGGGTGGCTGGCCGACGCGGACGCAGCCATCGAACGACTCGTGAGATGGAGTCCGCTGACAGCGGCGTTGGAGCCACTGGCCGGAAACTGGCTGGAACTCAAACGTATTGGTCGTACCTACGGCAAAGCGGGAACAGCACTCGGTACCGCCGGCAATGATCTGACCTGGTCCACCAGAGAAGTCAACCAATTCTGGGATGGCGAGGCAGCGATGGCGTATACCGCCTACAGCACCAAAATGGCAGGTGGCCTGGAGTGGAACGCGTCAGTCGGCCGGCTACTCGATCAAGGACTGGAGATCGCCGCAGAGAAACTAGAGGAAGCAGCACGAGCGACCATGAACCTCATCAAGGAGGGTCTTTCCCGGTTGATCAAGGTCGACACCTGGATAGGTGCGCTCAAGGCCGCAGCCAAGATTATCCCTTACGCCGGAACGGCCACCGCCGTCGCCGAAGTGACCGCGCTCTTGGCGGAAGTCAGCAAGGAAGTCTCCCAGATGGTGAACGACATCAACACCTCTATCGACGCGCTGAAGGCATTCATCGAGTTCTGCACAGACCCGGTCGGGTCCACCACCGATCACGTGGATGCTGCCGTGCAACGCACGATCGACGAAAAGCTCAAGCCTCTCAACGATCTGGTGAACGATTACAACAGTGCCGAGGCAGATGTCCGGCACAAGGCGCGAATCGCCGAAGATCTGGTGAACGCAGCCGACGTCCAGGCGCTGGTGAATCAACCCGACACGCCGTTCACCATGGGTACCGGCAACCAACCGTGGAATGACGCGAAATGACCAGATACACGAAAGTCATTGTGATGACGGCATTTGTCGTCCTCGCATCTGCATGCAGCACCAGCAACGACGGCGGCAGCAACAATTCCTCCGCAACGACCGGCAGGGAGATCGTTCCAGGACTCACTGTTCCCGTCAGCACCTTGTCTGAAGACGCACGCCAATTCTTGTCACCGCAAGAAATCTGCGATGCACTCACACCTGAAGACGTGGCACCACTGACCGACGGCACAGTGACCGACGGGCCAACACAAACGACTGACCTCGGCCTCCCCGGATGCAAGTGGCCCGTTCAGGACGGCTGGGGCTGGTTCGAATTGTCAGTCTTCGAACCGGTGAGCATCGACGCCCTCATCACGATCTCCGAAGAGAGCTATGCGATTGCCGACCGGACCGTCTACCAGACCATGCCCGACGGCGGCAGCTGTCACGCAATAGTCGTCGCACCAAAGGCTCCCAAGGGTTACGTTCTTGGCCTCGATCTTCAGGGAATTCCCCGTAGAACTTCCGACAACCCCGACCTGTGTCAGCTGTCGATACCGCAGACCGCAAAGGTTTTGGAGAGGCTCGGGTGGTGATGCGCCCGCAAGATGACTTCGGCCAAGCGTTGAGCAAGCTGCAGGTTTCGATGGACAACCTGGCCACGTCGACCATTCGTGCACGCAACCTCGAGTTCCCTCCGGTGGAGATCACCACAGACCGGAAAACCGAGAACCTGCATCGCCCCGACGACTACCACCTGTTCTGCACCGACAAGTCGATCCGCGACACCGAGTTCGCCCGCCGGAAGCGAGAATCCGTCTCGGCCTGGTATTTCGATCTTGCAAGCAGCAACCAGCCCATGCGGGAGATCACCGCTGAGGAAACCCAAGCGCTCTACAAGCAGGTCGAACAAGATTTTGTTCGGGAACTGAATGAGTACCTCTATCAGTACCCAGAAACGGAGTACAAGAAGTGATCACCCGCTCGCGCCTGACGTTGGTCGCCGTGGCCCTGCTTGTTGCTTTTTCGTCCGCATGTGGTGCGGGAGGTGACAACAACGATGCATCCGCCGATAGCGCCGCCGAGGCGGCAGCCATATCGGCGACCGCCGGCGTGCCGGAGGAGTTCGAAGGTGCCTTGGGCGACTTGCAGGAGTCGCTGGATGATCTTGAAGGCGCGGCCAATAGCGCTCGTAACCGAGACTTTCCACCGGTCGTGGTCGATTCCGGTGATGACACCGAACCGCATCGCACGGACGCCGACCACCTTCGGTTCTGCACGGACGAGGCTGCTCGCAGCGCCGAACTCGAATTACGTAAACGGGGAGCGGTGAAGGCGTGGTATTTCGAACTCGCGGAGTCCACCGAACCCATGCGGGACATCACGGACAAAGAAGCACAGGAGATTCACGAACAGGCCGAAGAAGAGTTTGCTAGAGAACTGAAGAACTACCACGCGTCACATCCCGACGTCGCTTGCGCGGGGTAGCCGAAAACCGGGAGCTGATCTGCTACCTGCGAAAGAGCTTGTTCCCCAACCACACCAGTGGGTCGTACTGACGGTCGACGACCCGTTCTTTCATCGGGATCAGCGCGTTGTCGGTGATCTTGATGTGTTCGGGACACACTTCGGTGCAGCATTTGGTGATGTTACACAGGCCCAACCCGTGCTCGGATTGCGCTGTATCTCGCCGCTCGGCCACATCGAGGGGATGCATGTCGAGTTCGGCAATCCGCATCAAATAGCGCGGACCGGCGAAGTTCTCCTTGTTCTCCTCATGGTCGCGGACGACGTGGCAGACGTCCTGGCAGAGGAAACACTCGATGCACTTGCGGAACTCCTGCGACCGTTGCACATCAACCTGTTTCATCCGGTACTCCCCCGCCTCGAGACCTTCGGGCGGCGTGAATGACTGGATCTCACGGGCTTTCGCATAGTTGAACGAGACATCGGTGACCAGATCGCGGATCACCGGGAACGTGCGCAACGGGGTGACCGTGATGACCTCGTCTTCGGTGAATGTCGACATCCTGGTCATACACAACAGTTTCGGACGACCGTTGACCTCCGCCGAACACGAACCGCACTTACCGGCCTTGCAGTTCCAGCGCACAGCCAGATCTGGCGTCTGCGTGGCCTGGAGTCGGTGGATGATGTCGAGCACCACCTCACCGTCGTTGGCGAGCACGGTGTAGTCCTGCAGGTCACCGTCCTCGCTGTCACCACGCCAGACCCGGAACTTCGCGTCATAGCCCATGTCAGTTCTCCTTGGTGCCACCGGCGTCGGGGTGTCCGGCGATCTCGCCGGCGGTGTAGTACTTCTCGATCTCGGGGAAGTCGAAGAGTTCCAACAGCTCCGGACGCATCGGGGTCTGCTCCTCCTTGACCACCGTCACCTCCGGGACCGGCGAGTTGTCATTGAGATCGGCGGTGCAGACCAGCAGCGTGTTGCGCCAAGTCGGATCCATCGCAGGATGATCGTCGCGGGTGTGACCACCACGGCTCTCGGTGCGCAGCAGCGCTGCCTTGGCGACACATTCACACACCAGCAGCATGTTTCGCAGGTCGACCGCCAGATGCCAACCCGGATTGAACTGCCGGTGCCCCTCCACCTGCATGCCGGACAGTCGGCCACGGATGTTGTCGAGAACCTCGATCGCCTCCTGCACCTCCTCCTCTTTCCGGATGATGCCGACGAGGTCGTTCATGGACTGCTGCAGGTCGGTGTGCAATGTGTAGGGATTCTCGGGTTTGCCCTCGGCAGGCGGATCAAAGGGTGCCAAGGCAAACGCCGCCGCCCGGTCGATATCTGCGGCTGCGACCATGGGTCGCGTCTGCAGCGATTCGATATACGCCGCCGCACCGAGCCCCGCCCGTCGTCCGAACACCAACAGGTCGGATAAGGAGTTGCCACCCAACCGATTCGAGCCGTGCATGCCGCCCGAACACTCACCGGCCGCGAACAGACCCGGCACACGCGCAGCCCCGGTATCCGGATCGACTTCGATCCCACCCATCACGTAGTGACAGGTCGGACCCACCTCCATGGGTTCGGCCGTGATGTCGACATCGGCGAGTTCTTTGAACTGGTGGTGCATCGACGGCAGCCGGCGGATGATCTCGTCTGCAGGCATCCGGGAGGCGATGTCGAGGTAGACGCCCCCGTGTTCGGTGCCGCGGCCGGCCTTGACCTCTTCGTTGATCGCGCGGGCGACCTCGTCACGCGGCAGCAGGTCGGGTGTGCGGCGTGCACTGTCGTTGTCGGCGAGCCATTTGTCGGCTTCTTCTTCCGTTTCGGCGTACTGGCCCTTGAACACCGGCGGGATGTAGTCGAACATGAACCGTTTGCCGTCGGTGTTCTTCAGGACGCCACCGTCGCCCCGGACACCCTCTGTCACGAGGATGCCCTTGACGCTGGGTGGCCACACCATCCCGGTCGGATGGAACTGGATGAACTCCATGTTGATCAGGCTGGCCCCGGCCCGCAGCGCGAGTGCGTGCCCGTCGCCGGTGTACTCCCACGAATTGGATGTCACCTTGAAGGACTTACCGATGCCGCCGGTCGCCAGCACCACTGCCGGAGCTTCGAACAGCACAAAGCGGCCGGATTCACGCCAGTATCCGAACGCTCCGGCAATGGCATCGCCGTCCTTGAGCAGTTCGGTGATGGTGCATTCGGCGAACACCTTGATACGCGCCTCGTAGTCGCCGGTGGCCGCGTAGTCCTCCTGTTGCAACGAGACGATCTTCTGTTGCATGGTCCGGATCAGTTCGAGGCCCGTCCGGTCGCCGACATGCGCCAGTCTCGGGTAGGTGTGACCACCGAAGTTGCGCTGGGCAATTCGACCATCATCCGTCCGATCAAACAGCGCACCATAGGTTTCCAGTTCCCAGACCCGATCCGGCGCCTCTCTGGCATGCAGTTCCGCCATCCGCCAGTTGTTCAGGAACTTGCCGCCACGCATGGTGTCTTTGAAGTGGGTCTGCCAGTTGTCCTTCGAGTTGGCGTTACCCATCGATGCGGCACAACCACCTTCGGCCATGACGGTGTGGGCCTTACCGAACAGCGACTTGCACACGACCGCAACGGAGTAACCCTTCTCTCGGGCCTCGATGACCGCTCGCAGGCCGGCACCACCGGCCCCGATCACAACAACGTCGTATTGGTGGCGTTCGGTTTCGGTCATCTAGCAATGGCTCCCAGCGTGAAATCGATTGCGCAACAGACGTTGCGCACAGGGCAACGGATCAGTTCACAAAGCGAAGGTCGGAGATGGTGTCACTGGCCACGAGCATGATGTAGAAATCGGTGAGCACGAGCGTGCCGAGCGTTATCCAGGCGTACTGCATGTGGCGGGTGTTGAGCTTCGACACCTGCGTCCAGATCCAGTACCGGATCGGATGAGCCGAGAAGTGCTTGAGACGCCCTCCGGTGACGTGCCGACACGAATGACACGACACCGTGTAGGTCCACAGCAGGATCACGTTGCCCACCAGGATGATGTTGCCCAGACCGAAGCCGAAACCACCACCCTTGCCGTGGAACGCGGTGACCGCGTCGTAGGTGTTGATCAACGAAACGATCAGTGCCACATAGAAGAAGTAGCGATGCGCGTTCTGGACAATCAGCGGGAAGCGGGTCTCCCCTGTGTAGCGACTGTGCGGCTCCGCCACCGCACACGCCGGTGGCGAGAACCAGAAGGACCGGTAATAGGCCTTGCGGTAGTAGTAACAGGTGACCCGGAAACCGAGCAGAAACGGCAGGACCACAAAACCGAGCGGAATCCACATCGGGAGTTCCGGGAACGGTGTCCCGAAATGACTTGATCCCGGGACACACGATTCGCTCAGACAGGGCGAGTAGAACGGTGAGAGGTAGTGGTAGTCCGCGACCCAATAGGCGCTGCGGACAAATGACCGCACGGTCGCGTAGATGATGAACGCCGACAGACCGATCACGGTCAGCAGCGGCGACACCCACCAGCGATCCACTCGAAGGGTTCGCACGAGGATCCGCGCCCGTCCGGGAGATCGAACCCCGGCTGTCTCCCGCTCAGTCGCGGGGGCGCTCACTTCGTTCGCTCACGCGAGTGGAAGCCCAGCCCTTCGTCTTGCGCTCCGAGCCACGCGGACTCGTCTGATTTGCTGTCCGGCACGTAGACCACGTCGTCCTTGCCCACCGGTGATCGGCGCACGGGTGGTGGGGACTGTTCGAAGTCGTGCAAGTCGATCTCGAGGCGGTCGAGATCATTGGTCATCCGACGGACTGCATCAACATCCCCGTAGTGCAGTTTCAGCGTGACGATGTGATGCCGCAGCGCGCCGATGCTGCGATGGAGTTCGTTCATTTCGGCAATTGCCATGGCGTTCCCTCCAAGCCCTTGTGATACGCACCACAGTACTGGCAGGACCGATTCAGTCAACGGTTTTGACCGAACGTGTCGGACATGGAATCCGCCTTGGCTCGCAGAACTTCGCTCTCCCTTCGGTTTCCGGCCATCTCCGCCGCCTTCCTCAACTCCCCCTCAGCTTCGGAGTACCGCTCTAAACGCGCCAGGAGTTCACCACGCACCGCAGGCAACAAATGCGACCGGGCCAGCGCACCGTCTGCCACCAGACCGTCGATGATCTCCAACGCCGGACCGGGTCCGGATGCCATCGACACCGCCACCGCCCGATTGAGGTCCACCACCGGCGACGGCGCCAACCTCCCCAGAGCCTCGTACAGAACCACGATGCGGTGCCAGTCGGTCTCCTGTGCGGTGGCCGCGGTGGCATGACACTGCGCCAGAGCGGCCTGTAGGCCGTACGGCCCCCGGCCACGCCCGCAGGCGTCGGCACGCGCGAGTGCCGCTGTGCCGCGGCCTATCTGGGCCCGGTCCCAGGTGCCTCGATCCTGGTCCGACAACAAGATCGGCGTTCCGTCGGCGGCAATGCGCGCACCGAACCGTGAGGCCTGGAACTCCATCAGGGCCACCAGCGAATGCACCTCCGGCTCGCCGGGTACCAATTCCGCCAGGATGCGACCGAGGCGCAGCGCCTCCATGCACAGCTCGCCACGGATCCAGCGATCACCGGAGGACGCCGAATAGCCCTCGTTGAACACGAGATAGATGACGCTGAGCACCGCGGACAGGCGCTTCGGATAGTCCTCACGGGGCGGCACCTCGAATGGCACATTCGCGGCCTTGAGGGTTTTTTTCGCGCGCACGATGCGCTGCTGGATGGTGGCGGTCGAGGTCAGGAACGCCTGCGCGATCTCGTCCGGGGTGAGGCCACCGACGACGCGCAGGGTGAGCGCGATCTGGCCTTCCCTGGCCAGGACCGGGTGAGCCGAGACGAATATCAACCGCAGAACGTCATCGTCGGTGCTGTCCGGATCCCAGCCGAGCTCGGCGTCGGGTCTGGTGTCCAGGTCTCGGGCGATCGCGGCATATTTCGCATCCAACCGCTCCTGCCGCCGCCAACCGTCCACGGCGCGGCGCTTCGCGACGGTCGTGAGCCAGGCGCCCGGATTGCGCGGCACGCCTGACTCCGGCCACTTCGACAGCGCCTCTACCAGCGCTTCCTGGGCCAGATCTTCGGCCAGTCCGATGTCACCGACCATGCGGCTGAGGGTCGCGACGATCTTCGCGGCCTCCATCCGCCAGACCGCGTCGACGGTGCGGCCGATGGCGTCGGACTGGCTCATCGGCGACTCAGCTCGACTTCTGACCCAGTTCTTCGCGCCACCGCTCTTCCTTCTCGATCCATTCGTTGTCCTGCGGGAAGTCCTCGGGGCCGTGGACGCGCCGCACCTCGAGCTTGCTGCCCTTGCCCAGCGGGCACTGCGAGGCCCACTGCGCGGCCTCTTCCTTACTCGAGACCTCGATGATCCAGAAGCCGCTGAACAGCTCCTTTGCCTCGGCGTACGGTCCGTCGGTCACCACGGGCGGATCAGAGTTGAAGTCCACGACGATACCCTCGGATGGGTCCGTGAGTCCTTCGCCGGAGAGCAGCACGCCGGCCTTGACCAGCTTCTCGTTGTACGCGCCCATCGCCGCGATGATCTCGTCGAAGGGGACCTCTTTGCTCGCGTCGATCGCTTCCTGCGTGTCGCGCATGATCATCATGTATCGCATTGTCTTCTCCTCATTCAGTGGATGTTCTGAGGTTCGTTGCCCTCACCCATGCGTCGAACAAGCATCGACCAGATCGACACGCTCGCAGAGAGTATTTGTCGCTAGTGCGCGGCCTCGTCCCATGAACGGCCGTAGCCGATCGACACATCCAGCGGCACGGACAACTCGATCGCACCACCCATTTTGGCCCGGACCAGCTCTTCGAGCTTGTCTTGCTCACCGGGGGCAACCTCGAAGACGAGTTCGTCGTGGACCTGCAGCAGCATCCGCGAGGTGAGGTTCTGCTCCGCGAGTGCCTTCTGCACGTCGATCATCGCAACCTTGATGATGTCGGCGGCGGTGCCCTGGATCGGCGCGTTCAGCGCCGCGCGCTCGGCCACATCGCGGCGTTGCCGGTTGTCGCTGTTGAGATCGGGCAGGTACCGCCGACGGCCGAACAGGGTGGACGTGTACTCGTTGCGGCGGGCCTCTTCGACGGTCTCGTGCAGGTAGTCCCGCACTCCACCGAAGCGCGTGAAGTACGCCTCCATCTGATCTTTGGCCTCGCCGGTGCTGATCTTGAGCTGTTGCGACAGACCGAACGCACTCAGTCCGTAGGCCAGGCCGTAACTCATCGCCTTGACCCGCCGTCGCATGTCGGGGGTGACCTCCTCGATCGGCACACCGAACGCCCGGGACCCGACAAAGCTGTGCAGGTCCTCCCCCGTGTTGAACGCCTCGATCAGGCCCGCGTCACCGGACAGGTGCGCCATGATCCGCATCTCGATCTGGCTGTAGTCGGCCGTCATCAGACTGTCGTAACCGTCGCCGACCACGAAGCCCTGGCGGATCTGCCGGCCTGCGTCGGTGCGCACCGGGATGTTCTGCAGGTTCGGATCGGTCGACGACAACCGGCCGGTCGCGGCCACGGTCTGATTGAAGGTGGTGTGGATCCGTCCGTCGTCGGCGACCGTCTTGAGCAGCCCGTCGACGGTGACCTTGAGCCGGGTGGCATCGCGATGAGCCAACAGGTGCTCGAGGAACGGGTGACCGGTCTTCTCGAACAGCCCGGCCAGCGCGTCGGCGTCGGTGGTGTAACCGGTCTTGGTCTTCTTGGTCTTCGGCATCTCCAGCTCGTCGAACAGCACCACCTGCAGCTGCTTCGGCGACCCCAGGTTGATCTGCTTGCCGATCACTTCGTAGGCCAGATCAGCCGATTGCCGCACGCGCGCAGCAAAGCCCGACTCCAGCTCTTCGAGATGCGCGGTGTCGATGGCGATACCGGCGGCCTCGAGCTCGGCCAGCACGAACAGCAGCGGCAGCTCCATATCGGTGAGCAACGACGCCGAGTCGATCTTGGCCAGTTCTTCGTCGAACCGGTCGGCCAGCTCTGCGACCGCCTGCGCCTGCAACATCGCCTGATCGGCGGCGGCCTGCGCACCGGAGTCCTCGTCGAGCAGCGACATCTGACCGTTGTCGGCCACGGCCTCGGCGACGAGTTCGCGCTTCAGATAACGCAGCGCGAGATCGTCGAGGTTGAACGATCGTTGCCCTGGACGCACCAGGTAGGCGGCCAACGAGGTGTCACTGGTGACACCGCAGAGCGGCCATCCACGGCCGCGCAGTGCGTGAAACGCCCACTTCGCCTCGTGAATCGCCTTGGGTACGTTGACGTCTGCCAGCCACTCGGCGACAGCCTTCTCGTCGTCTGGTCCGATTTCCGCGGGGTCGAAGTAGGCCGATTCACCGTCGGCGGCGGCGATCGCGAAACCGGTGACATCCGAACCGAACACCTGACGAGGCCCGAGCACCGCCAACCCGGTACGTGCGCCACCGGGAGCGGCGTGCGCGGCCAGCCAGGCAGCGACCTCGCCTGCGCCCAGCAGAGTGCCGCGTAGGTCGAACCCGGATTCTGCCTCCGGCTCGGCCGACGACAGTGTGGTGAAGAGCCGATCACGCAGGACGCGGAACTCGAGGTCGTCGAAGAGCTGATGGATCTTGTCGCGATCCCAGGGCGCGAGCACCAGGTCGTCCGGCCCGAAGGGCAGGTCCATGTCGCGAACCAGCTCTGTCAGTTGCCGGTTCATCTGAACATTGGCCAGGTGCGTCCGAAACGATTCGCCGACTTTGCCTTTGATCTTGTCCGCGTTGTCGACCAGCGCCGACAGCGAGCCGTACTCACGAATCCACTTGGTGGCCGTCTTCTCCCCCACACCGGGGATCCCGGGCAGGTTGTCGGACGGATCGCCGCGTAGTGCCGCGAAGTCGGGGTACTGGGCGGGGGTGAGTCCGTACTTGGCCTCCACCTCTTCGGGCGTGAAGCGCGTCAGCTCGGACACACCCCGCTTGGGGTAGAGCACGGTGACGTTGTCGCTGACGAGCTGGAGCGCGTCGCGGTCGCCGGTGACCACCAGCACGCGGTACCCGAGCGCCTCGGCCCGTGTGGTCAGGGTGGCGATGATGTCGTCGGCTTCGTAGCCCTCCTGGGCGAAGACCGGAATTCCCATGGCGCCCAGGACATCTTTGGTCAGATCGACCTGACCACGGAACTCGTCGGGCGCGGAACTGCGCTGCGCCTTGTATGCGGGGAACACCTCGGCACGGAAAGTCTGCCGGGACACATCGAACGCCGCCGCGATATGTGACGGCGCCTCGTCGCGCAACAGGTTGATGAGCATCGAGGTGAATCCGTACACCGCATTGGTGGTCTGACCCGACGCTGTCTTGAAGTTCTCTGCCGGTAACGCGAAGAAGGCGCGGAACGCCAGTGAATGACCGTCGAGCAACATCAAGGTCGGGCGATCACCCGATTCGGTTGCGGACTTCGCCGTTGCACGGCCGGGCTGACTGATCTGGGCAGGACTCACGGGTCCAAGTGTATGGAGCGGCCCCGACACGCCTTGCCATACGGGCCACAAACTCGGGACTCGGCACTGTTTTACGAGGTCGGGAACTCAAGTTACTCAACGGTAACCGTGAGGAAACTTCTAAAGGCCGCCGAGCGCGATTACGGGTTATAGAGTCCGCAAGGATGACTTTCCGCCGCCCGGCCATGGCCGGGCGCTGACCATTTTTCGGGAGGACACACGCGTGATGCCCCATCCTGCTCAACGGGTAAGGGTCTTTGGAGCCAGATGGGGTGCAGGAGCATTGCTTGCCCTGCTGATCTCACTCATGTTCGCCGGGCTGATGGGCTCCGGCCTGGCCTCGGCTGCTCCAGAGGCTCCCGCCGACGACGACACCGTGCGAGTGTTCGGAACCCTGCGCAACGGTTCTGAACCTGTTGCCGGTGTCCAAGTCGATGCGAAAGACCAGGCCGGTGCGACCGTCGAGTCCACGGTCTCCGCCGCGACCGGCATGTGGGAAGTGTTCGTGCCGCCGGGCAACTACACCGTCGTGATCGAGAAGACGACGATCCCGAGCGGGGTCGAGGTCCAGAAGGACACCGTGCCGGTCACGGTCACCCCGGGCTCACCGCGACCGGTGATCTTCCTGTTCGGTGAGGAACGGACGAGCACCGAGATCTCCGCGGCCGAGGAACTGACCCGACTCACCATCGACGGTTTGCGGTTCGGTCTGATCATCGCCATCTGTGGCGTGGGGTTGAGCCTGATCTTCGGTACCACCGGCCTGACCAACTTCGCTCATGGCGAACTCGTCACACTCGGCGCGGTGGTGGCCTGGTTCTTCAACGTCAAGATGGGTATCCAGCTCATCCCGGCGACCATCCTCGCGATCATCGTCGGCATCGGGATCGGCATGCTGAACGAGCTGGCCATCTGGCGGCCCCTGCGACGACGGCGCTCGGGTTTGATCGCGATGCTGGTGGTCTCCATCGGTCTGGCGTTGATCATGCGATACCTCATCCTGATCTTCTTCTCCGACCGCGCCGAACCTCTCAAGGACTACCAAGTTCAGAAACAGATCGGCTCGGGCGCTTTCGCGATCACCCCGGTCAACCTGTGGTGCATCATCATCAGCCTGGTTGTCCTGCTCCTGGTGGCGGTCATGCTGCAGAAGACCCGGATCGGCAAGGCGATGCGAGCCGTCGCCGACAACAAAGATCTGGCCGCGTCCTCCGGTATCAACGTCGACCGCGTGATCCTGTTCGTGTGGTCACTGGCCGGCGCGTTGGCCACGCTCGGTGGCGTCCTGTTCGCGATGTCCGAACTCGGTGGACGCGTCCAATGGGAGATGGGATTCAAGCTGTTGCTGCTCATGTTCGCGGGCATCACCCTCGGTGGGCTCGGCACGGCCTACGGCGCGCTCCTGGGCTGTGTGATCGTCGGTCTGCTGGTGCAGCTCTCGACGTACTGGATCGACCCCGACCTCAAATACATCGGAGGCCTGTTGGTCCTCATCGTCATTCTCACCATCAGACCCCAGGGCATTCTCGGGTCCAAAGCGAGGATCGGCTGACACATGGATATCATTTCCGCACTTCAGATCTCGGTTGCCCAATTGGTCGGCCCGTCAGCGATCTTCTACGCGCTCCTGGCCATCGGCCTCAACCTGCACTTCGGTTATGCCGGACTGCTCAACTTCGGCCAGATCGGCTTTGCATTGCTCGGCGCCTACGGCGTCGGCATCATGGCCGAGAACTACGATCAGCCCCTGTGGATCGGCGCCCTCGTTGGCATCATCGCCTCCGGTGTCCTGGCCCTGGTCCTCGGCTTCCCCACCCTGCGCCTGCGGGCGGACTATCTGGCGATCGTCACCATCGCGGCATCGGAGATCCTGCGACTGATCTTCCGCTCGACCGCGGCCGACGACCTGACCCACTCCACCAACGGCATCTTCGGTTATGCCGGAGGGTTCTTCGAGTACAGCCCGTTCGAGAACGGCAAGCAGTACTCGTTCCTCGGGGTCAAGTTCCAGGGCACAGACCTGTGGGCGATGGTGGTCGGCTGGTCCATCGTCTTGCTGCTCTGCCTGCTGGTCTGGCTGCTGGTCCGCAGTCCGTGGGGTCGCGTGCTCAAAGCGGTCCGCGAGGACGAGGACGCCGCCCGCTCACTCGGCAAGAACGCCTATCTCTACAAGATGCAGGCGCTCATCCTCGGTGGTTGCATCGGCGGTATCGCCGGTGTCTACAACGCGATACAAACGCAATCGATCAACCCGGACTTCTACTCGACCGCGCAGACGTTCTTTGCATACGGCGCCCTGATACTCGGCGGAGCCGCAACGGTATTCGGCCCGGTGGTCGGTGCGATGTTGTTCTGGTTCCTGCTCGCCATCCCCGATGCCCTGCTTCGGCAGGTCACCACCGGCCCTGACGCCTGGTTCGATTTGACCCAGCAGCAGGTCGGCGCCATCCGCTACGTCTTGTTGGGATTGGCCATAGCGCTGATGATGGTCTTCAGACCGCAAGGAATCCTGGGTAACAAGCGGGAGGTGCAGCTCGATGCCTGATGGACGCCATCTGAAATCCGCCCCGTCCGGCGATGAGCCCGCAGGCGAGTCGACCACGCTGACCGCGGGGGCCGCTCCGGCCACGCTCGCCGAACTCAAGACGTTTTCGGCGGCTGAACGCGCCGCGATCTTCGAGTCGGTGTCGCCTGAGCCGGGCTCGGCCAAGCCCGATCCGATCATCACGGTCGACGGGATCACCCGCACGTTCGGTGGTCTCAAGGCCGTGGACGTCGAACATCTGGAGATCCAGCGCGGGTGCATCACCGGTCTGATCGGCCCCAACGGTGCCGGCAAGACCACGTTCTTCAACCTGATCACCGGATTCGACAAACCCGATACGGGCACGTGGGCGCTCAACGGTCAGGAAATGGGAAAGGTTGTGCCGCACCGGGTTGCCCGCAACGGCATGGTCCGCACCTTCCAGTTGACCAAGGCGCTGTCGAAGTTGTCGGTGCTCGACAACGTGCGGCTCGGTGCCCGCCACCAAACGGGTGAGCACATGTTCGCCGCACTGGCACCGTGGTTGTGGCGTAAGCAAGAAGCCGAAACCACCGAGCGCGCATACGAATTGCTCAAACGGTTCAAATTGGATGCGAAGGCCGACGACTACGCCGGCTCGTTATCCGGTGGCCAGCGCAAGCTGCTGGAGATGGCCCGCGCGCTGATGACCAACCCTGAAGTGATCATGCTCGACGAGCCGATGGCCGGCGTCAATCCGGCCCTCACCCAAAGCCTCCTCGAACACATCAAGTCATTGCGCGACGAGGGCATGAGCGTGGTTTTCGTCGAACACGACATGGACGTCATCCGCAACATCAGCGACTGGGTGGTGGTGATGGCGCAGGGCAAGGTGATCGCGGAGTCGCTCCCCGGTCGGCTCGGCGACAATTCGGCGGTGGTGGACGCCTACCTCGGTGGCCATCACGATCAGGCCCTGGAGTTCGACGACGAGGGCAACCCCGTCGGAGAGACCGCGGTCCTGGCCGAAGAGGTGCAGGCGGCGATCGAAGAAACCCTGCAAGCCGGCGGCGACCTGTCCGAACCGGTCATCACCGAACCAGAGAAAAAACCCGATGACCCGGACCGAAAGGACACACCATGAACGGGCCGGACATGTCGAAATCCGGTGGGACACCACCGGATCGTGCGTTGACCCATGCAGAGCTCGCCGCGACCCCCGAGGTTCATCGCAAAGACGCGGAGAACGCACTGCTCCGGGCCGACGACATCACCGCGGGCTATCTGCCGGGCATCAACATCCTGGAAGGCTGCAACTTCTATCTCGACGACGGTGAGATCGTCGGCATCATCGGACCCAACGGTGCCGGCAAATCCACCCTTCTCAAGTCGCTGTTCGGTCTGATTCCGGTGCGGGTGGGGTCGGTGAGCCTGCGCGGCGACGACATCACGTCCGCCAAGGCTCATGTGCTGGTGACCAAGGGTGTCGGCTACGTGCCGCAGACCCTGAACGTGTTCTCCGCACTGACCATCGAAGAGAACCTCGAGATGGGAATCTATCTGCGTCCCAAGAAGTTCAACGAAAGGTTCGACTTCGTCTCGGAGTTGTTCCCGCTCCTTGCTGAACGGCGCAAGGTGAAGGCCGGCGCGTTGTCCGGTGGTGAGCGTCAGATGGTGGCCATGGGCCGCGCGCTGATGATGGAGCCATCGGTGTTGCTGCTGGACGAGCCGTCGGCGGGATTGTCGCCGATGTTCCAGGACGAGGTGTTCATCCGAATCAAGAAGATCAACGCCACCGGGGTGTCGGTGGTTCTGGTGGAGCAGAATGCCCGTCGCTGCCTACAGATCTGCGACCGCGGTTACGTGCTCGATCAGGGCCGCAACGCCTACACCGACACCGGGGTCAACCTCGCCAACGATCCGAAGATCATCGAGCTGTACCTGGGTACGCTGGCAGGCAGCTCCGAGAAGAAGTAACTCGTCGGCAACGACAAAGAAAGGGGCCCAGGTCTTTCGACCTGGGCCCCTTTCTTATTGGGTTTTCTGACTGTCGCTACCCACGATCAGTTGTCGGACACCACCTTGAAGTCAGCGACCGGGGTGATCAGCTTGTTGTCGGCGTCGAACTCGAGGACACCGTACGAACCGATCGACGGTTCACCGGCGGTGACGAATGCCAATTCACCTGTGACACCGTCATAGTCGATGTCAGTGCCGGCCTGGATGAGTGCCAGGCACTCTTCATAGGTCGTGCACTTGGTGCCGTCCTTGGTCACGTTGTTGATCTCCGAAGCGATCGACTGACCGTTGGTCGACTTCGCGATCTCTGCCGCCAGGGCCGAGATGACCACTGCGTCATAGCTTTCACCGGCGTAGTTGAAGTCGATCAGGCCGGGATCGACGGCCAAGAGTCGGCCTTCGAAGTCCGGGCCGACCTCGGTCAGCGGTGTGGTGCCCTTCATCCCCGCGAGGATTCCGGCGCCCACCGACTCACCCAATGCGTTACCCATGTTGCCGTCGACACCGAAGACCAGCTTGTCCTTCGGTCCGATGCCAACCTCGTTCATACGGGTGAGGATCTTGGCGCTTTCCTCGAATCCGATGATGGCGATGCCGTCGGGATTGAAGTTCTTCACCTGGTCGACCTCAGCGTTGAACGACTGGGCGTTCGGGTCGTAGATGATCTTCTGGATCTGGTCGGACGGAATGCCGGCAGCTTCCAGGTCGGAGACCGTGTTGGAGGCCAGACCGGTTCCGTACGGGTCGTTCATCGCCAGGATCGAGACGCGCTGGACGCCACCTTCGGCGATGACCTGGGCCAAGGCCTGGGCCTGCAGAGTGTCGGCCGGGGCCGTACGGAAGTACATGCCCTTGTCGGCGTAGCAGGTGAACTCGTCCGACGTGTTGGCCGGCGAGAACATCACGGCGCCGGCACTGGCGACCTTGTCAATGACCTTCAGCGACACAGACGATGACGCCGCACCGACGATCACCTGGGTGCCGGCCGCGAGCTGGCGGTCGACGGTGGCGCTTGCGGTGTCGGTGGTGGTGTCACCGGAGTCGCCGTTGACCTCTTCGACGGGCTTGTCGAGGACACCGCCGGCGGCGTTGATGTCTTGGATGGCAAGTGCCACGCCCGCGAACTCAGGCGGGCCGAGGAATGCCAGGGAGCCTGTTGCAGGAAGCAACGTGCCGATCTTCAAGGGGGCTGTACTTACCGGGCCAGGTGTGGCCTGGGGGACGTTGTCGCCACAATCAGTGGTTGTGGTGGTCTCCGACCCGCTCGGCGACGCCTGATCTGATGAATCATCGTCGCTACTACATCCGGCCAACGCCATGGCTGTTACAGCCAGCGCTACCGTTCCCCTCAAGAGATATCTATGAGCCATCAATATTCTCCTCGCGGTGTATCCACAAAGCGCGGCGCGCCATTGACGACGCATACGACCGACGCTTGCTGGGGTAAAGCTAGCGCCAACGTGTTGCCCGCGAGTAACGTTCGTGAAACTACAGCCTCTTGGAGCGCGCCGTGATCATTTCGAGACCTCGGCTGGTTTGCTTTGGCCTCACTCTCGCGAAAGACGTTCTCTACGAGATCAGCTCGGCTTGGTCCCCAGCGTTTCGATGACCACTTCGGCAACCGCCTTCATCGTTGTCCGGCGATCCATCGCCGCACGTTGAATCCATTTGAAGGCTTCGGGCTCGGTGAAGGCGTGCGACTGCATCAAGATCCCCTTCGCCCTCTCCACCAGCTTGCGGATCTCGAGCCTCTCGGTCAGATCAGCGACGTCCCGCTCCAGCACATGGAGCTCGTTGTAGCGACTGACCGCCACCTCGATCGTCGGCACCAAGTCGGCTTTCGTGAACGGCTTGACCAGGTATGCCATCGCCCCGGCATCGCGCGCCTTCTCGACGAACTCACGCTGACTGAACGCCGTCAGCATCACCACCGCCGCCAACCGCTTGCTGACGATCTCGGCCGCGGCGTCGATCCCGTCGCGCACCGGCATCTTCACATCCATGATCACCAGATCCGGACGGAGCTCTTCGGTGAGGTCGACGGCCACCTGACCGTTCGGGGCCTCCCCCACGACGTCGTAACCCTCTTCCCGGAGCATCTCGATCAAATCCATCCGGATCAAAGAGTCATCTTCGGCAACCAGAACCCGGCACGTCGAGGGTGCGGACTCCCCGCCCTTGGCTGCAATCGCGTCCGTTGTCGCCATCAGTCCACCTCCACATTGAAAAATCGCCTGGCCACCAGCGCGGACCAGCAGCAACACACGCTACTTCCCCCGCCACGATGTGACGCAACAGTACCGGTTTGGTTGGCGTGAGGCCTGTCCTCTAAAGTGACTTCTGCGACGAGCCCCCGTAGCCCAATTGGCAGAGGCAACGGATTCAAAACCCGTCCAGTGTCAGTTCGAGTCTGACCGGGGGCACCACATTCGCGCAGGTCAGAGGTAGTTTCACTCCTCTTCGCGATCGCTCGATTCAACCCCGGTACGCAGACGGTACGCAGCAGATTCAGCAGCAGCGTCCATTGCCTTGGAAATTTCGTCCAGATCGTCCGGCATGAGGTGTCCGTACCGATCCAGCGTCATCGTCGCCGTCTTATGCCCCAGCAGCGTCTGCAGCACCTTCACGTTCGCCCCGGCACTGATCGCCAGCGATGCACAGGTGTGCCGAAGTTGATGCGGAGTGATCGTCGGGAACCCAGGCGAGGCCTTCACACACCGCTTCACCGCGGGGTCGAAGACCCACCGCAGTGCCCCGATGGTCAACCAATTGGTCGAGCTGGTCGGCGGCCATACCAACCTGTCGGCCGATCGATTGCCTATCTGCTCACGCAACGGCTCCAAGGCGACCGTCGGTACCGGGACGGTTCGAGACGAGTGATTCTTGGTCGTACCTTCCACATAGCCCTGTCCGCTAACGTGCGTCGCCGAGCGTCGGACTCGAATCCTCCCCTTCTCGAGGTCGACGTCACCAACACGAAGCGCGATTGCCTCCCCGAACCGCAGACCGCAGTATCCGAGGACCAATACCAGCGACTTGAACTGCCGACACTCCTCCGCCAGCTGAAGCAGCTGCAGGTGATTGAGATAGACATGCTCGGCTTCCCCTCGACGAGGGAGTTCGACGTCTTCGGCCGGATTTCTCATCAGCAAGCCACTCTTGACCGCGTATTTCAGTACGGCTGAGAGTGTTTGGTGCGTCTGAATCACCCTCGATGGAGACAATCCCCTGTCGACGAATCTCGAGCTTCCGCCCACGCCGCTGAGGCTACCGACCCAGGTTTGGATGGATGCGAAGTCAATGTCGACCAGTCGCTCATCTTCCCACCGAGGTAGCACCACGGTGTCGAGCAAGCTTCGGTAGCCCGCAAACGTTTTCGGCTTCAGCCCAGCCTTACTCAGCATCCAACGTTCAGCTACCGGTCTCGAACCGCTCCTTGCTCTTCCCAGGTTCAACCCACGTCCCGGCGACCATGGCGGCGGTGTTGCTATCGAGCCAGCCCTGAGCGTCAGCCTTCGTTCGAAAGGCCCTTGTGCACTCGGCGCCGGATGGGTCGACATACACAGCGCGCCAACGCATACCGCGACCATATCTCGACGTTCGAGTCTTCTTGTCCTTCGTGAGCCACAGATCCGCCACGCCCGCTCGCCGGCCGCGACGTTGCCCTGGCCGCGGACGTCTAGCAACTCCACTGCTCGGCGCGGTCCCCTCCGGAGTTTCGTTGCTCACTGGCATTCCTCACGCTCACAACATCGTCACACGCCGCCGCTGTCGCCGAGATCCTTCGCCAGGTCGGATTCCGGTGCCAGTCCACGCAACAGGTTGGTCAGATACGGAACGCTCCAGTCCCAGTCCAGATCTTTGAAATCAACAGATTTCGCATCGTAGGTCTTCTCTGAACCGGGCAACGTGGCAGTGTGCGCGAGGAACTCGCCGTCATCATCGGACGAAGGATCATGTATTTCCCACAGCTTGTATTGAGTCGCAGCATTTTTCGCCGCATGCAGGTAGTCCGCGACCGCGGAGCGCGCGTCAAAGTACCGCTGAGTGGCTTGTTGCATCGCCCCGTAGTAGCTGACGTTGGGCTGGTCGATCTCGACCTGCAGGATGTCGAACTGTAGATACTCCGCGATAACAACAGCTTCCGACAGCCGCGGCTCCCTCTGCCCGCTCTCCATCCGCGTGATGCCAGCCTGGTCGATGGTCACACCAAGCTCCGTCAGCTTTTGCGACAGCGCCCGCTGACTCAAGCCAAGCGCCTGGCGTCCGTGGCGCATCGACGCAGCGAAAGTTCGGCCACCCGCGTCAGCCTCATCTTGATTCATATTTGCCACCGTAATGCTTGACAGCATCACCAACAAGTGCCACGCTCGAATTGATTCGCCACAGACTCGTCATGCACCGTCGAATCGAACGACCAACGACTGCCAGGAGGGGCGCGATGTCGGAGGAATTCTTAACAACCAACCAAGTCAGCGAGGAATGGCCGTTCCTGCCCGCAGCGACGTTGAGGTACTGGCGTCACGCTAACCAGGGTCCGGCTTCATTCCGCGCGGGATCCCGAGTCTTGTACCGCCGGAGCGAGATCGAACGGTGGCTCGACGCACAGGAAATCGCGACGAGAAGGGGCGACGTCCCTGCACGGCACACGCCCTGAGTCTGCGGCGACGCAATACGAGAGCGTGACACCACAACCAGTGACTAATGCCGATTGGTCTTCAGTTTCCGCCCCTGGGTTCCCGCGTACTGCAGAAGTCTGCAGGCCTACAACGCAATCGTGAACCGGTCAAGACGGATACGGCTATCGACCTTCTCGATGCGAGCGCGTCAACTCGGGTCCGCAGGCGTTGGCAGTACTTAGGGTTGAATCACGGCAGTCCCAGTTGAATGTCTTCGACGTTTGCGGTCGGTGGCAGATCGAAGAACTCTGCGGGGCAACGCCCGCACCGCCAAACGGTCCACATCCACACGCACACCCCAAACTAAGCCTTTTCAGCCCCGCCAACCCCGCCAACGTCGGTGCCACCGACTAGCATCAGCTCGTGAGTTGGAACGGCTGGCTGCCACAGTCTGCGCGGGAGGCAACACCGCAGCAAGTCTGTGGTGGCTTGTTCGCACTCGCCAGCGTAATTTTGACCATAATTCTCGGCTTCGTCGCGACTGATGGCAACGCACTCCCCGCAATTCTTGCTGTTCTGGCAGTCGTGGGGCAGTTTGCGGGCGCTTGGCTCTTTTCACGGCATCGCAAGGCTGACCCTGCGCACGCGAAAACGGTCGTTCGACTGATGATCGATCTTGTCGCGAAGTCCGCGGTAGCAGTTGCGTTAGTCGAGCAGGTACAGGAGAAACGCAATCCGCGCGCGAATGCCGAGGAGCTTCGTTCCGCGTTGGTGAACTTGAATGTGCGCCTTTCAGAGATACAGAACAGTGGGGTCATGATCGTCCGAAGTTGGAACGACTTCGATCCTCAGACGGTCACACAGGTCGGCTGGATAGCAGATGACCAGACGGACGAAACGATTAACACCGACAGCGGCAATGGAGGTTCACCATGACAGACAACGAAGACACATCCGACGACGAACGCGATGCAATCGTCGGTGAAGTTGTGGAAGTGATCAGCAACCGAGAAGTGATTATTAATGTGGGAGAAGTAGACGGGGCGGAAGTCGGCATGCGCTTCGTCATCCTCGGCGAGACCGAAGTGCACTCGAGCCGTGCGCCGGGAGGGAAATTGAAAGTTCCCTACCGAAAAACTGAGGTAAAAATTGTGCGATTCCTCGATGACCTTCACTCAGTTGGCCGAACATTCCACAAGATTCCAGGCCGCAAGGCGGCATCCTGGAGTGCAGTCAGCCTAGGATTTGAAGAAACCCCTGATCGCGTTGAGACATTACCCGTCGCCAAAGGCACCGATCTCCTTTCGCGGCTGCCATCAGGGTCGAAAACTGTCAATGTAGGCGACCGCGCTGAGGAAACTTGGGGCGAAGAGTTCAGCGATGAGTAATCGTTCAGCGCCGAACTCGCCGGCTGGTCGATGACTCCGTCGTCATTAGGTGTCGACGGCAACGCCTAGCGCATTGGTCAGCACGTCGCCCGGCGGCATTGTCCAGGTCGGCGCAATGTGGCAATCGTGGTCTTACGAGAGCTGTGGCGTCGATGCTCCTGGATCACTTTCGCTGAAGTGTCCGCCGCGATCGGTAGCGAGGAAAAGGTATGCCGGAGGTCGCGTGGGAGGTTCCATTAGCCCGAGTGCGTCGTCGCCTCTGAATGCCACAATTAGGTCGTCCACCGACTACAGCCCCGAGCGAAGGCATCGATTGTTAGCTGCGTTCCGCACGCTGTTGGAGTTCCGCGACCATCCCGACGTCGGCAGAACGGGTTAAGCTCGATTGTTCCTCGGCGACCGATCACGCCGTCGTCATTACCCAGCCTTAACAAGCTCCTTCGCCTACGCAGAGGTCGACGCTTTCCCACCGCAGCGCGAGGCACTCCTGCCATTCCCCCGTAGACGAGTCCACGTGATCGAACACAACTACGTTAGACGGGCAGGTGACGGCCATGGAAAGGTTTCCCAGAAGACGCACGGGCCCTACCTTGGTGCCCAGCTTCCGTACACTTTTATGACGGACCGCTAAGCGCTTCGAAGGTTCCCCTCCGCTGCTGAAGCGCACCGTCCCGCCCCGCCTCGACGGCCGTACACTGGCCGAATAAATCGCCGGACTGTTAGCCTCACAAGAACAGCACGGTTCTAGACGTTGACAAGAATCTATTCGAGATCCAACAAACCCTCGAAGTGACTGTTTGCAGAGGAATTACATGAAGAAGAGAGAGAACGAACCCAAACGCCATCACACGGTACCCAAATTTTATCTCAACGGATTTGGAGCCCAAAAACGGGAACGCTTTCAACTCTGCGCAATCTCCCGGACCGCGGAAAAAGTCATCCACACTAACACTTCAGACGCCACAGTCGTTTCTGATTTCTATCGCATCGGTGAACCAGACCCGTCCGCCCTTGAGGAATTCTTCGGGAGCATCGAAGAAACCGCTTCCGTTGTAATTCGGAAGATCGTAGACCATGATGATTGGCCGCTATCGGAGGACGACAGAGTAAGTTTGGCGCAGCTTATCGCATTCCAATACTTACGAGGACGGCACGTCCGAGACTTCGTATCAGAGCGTGTTCACCAAGTTCTGAATGAATTTCTAGCCGAGAATGTAGTCGCTGAGGGATCCAGCGTCGGCGAGGCTAGCGACGCGAAGTTCGATAAGCTATCAAAAACTTCTACCGATTCCTCCACAATCGAATTCGCCGTACCCGCATCACCGCATGTAGCTCTGATTTACCAAATGTTTCCACTAGTCCTAGATGCCGTCCTTCGATCATCGTGGCGGCTAGTGAGGTTCGGCGATGAATCCCTATTAACATGCGACTCTCCCGTCGGAGTGATACCTCCAAACGATGTTCCCGTCGGCGGCCGGACGGGAATGGCCGACGCTTTATGTTTCCTTTTTCCTCTATCAAGGAAGTCAGGGCTCGTGTTAAAGCCGCTCCCGAGCAGTATTCCCGTACGACTCGATTCCGGGCGTGACCGTCGTACTTTGGCCACACCGCACCTAGCACGACTCTTTAACGGCGTCACCGCCAGCCATGCATATCAGTGGCTCTATTCACATCCCGATGACCGCTCGCTTCTGCAAGAACCGTTCCCCACTCCGCTGCGGCCCTTTCCAATATCCAATGCGATGGAAAACGCACTTCAACTTTGGTCCGACTAGCTAGTCGTCCCCCGCGACTCCCAGGGCACCAGACTGCCGCGCTGTGTGCTAGTTGCCCAATGTCCAAAGGTTGCCTTCGCACCGAACGTGAAACCGTCACGCCGACCAGAGGACAGCATCAACCTCGATTAGGGCCTCAAGTGTTCGGAAACGATTCAGAAAGTGACCGTTCCTGACCGCCCCCACACTCCGGGTACCACCGAAATATGAACGAATGCCCCGCGTAGTCCGAGTGACATCTCAAGTCTCCCACCGGCGCGCGCGTTCGAGCGATGGCTCTCAGCGCAGAAGCAGGCGACGGAGCGCGGTGGTCGCCGCATAACCTAGCGATTGATTCACCTCGAGGCCGAGGATCCCCGATTACCTAGGACTCGCAAAGATCCGATGAATCCTCTGCTGCGCTACAGCGGGAGCGGGACTCTGGAACCATCAGCCAAGGCGGGTTGCACCCTTTCGCTCAGCCGATATGAAGCAAGGCCACACGCTAGCAGCTCGGACCGCTCGACGTCTGCCGGTATACTACCCGGCACATGACTAGCGTTGGGGGCGCACATGAGTCACTTCGAGGTCGGCAACATCGCCGCTACCGCAGTCTTGACGGCGAAGATGCGAGCGATCGAGTCCGAACGCGACGGGAGACTGATCTACGACCCGTTCGCAGCATTGCTGGTCGACAGTTCCGGGTTGGACCTTCGATCGCTCGAGCTCGAACAAGTCACTGGCCAAAGACTATTCGAGTCCAACGTCGTTCGAACGCAGTTCCTCGACCAAGCGCTTCTCCAGGGGACCAGCAACGGTGTCCGGCAGGTTGTCATCCTCGGGTCCGGACTCGACACACGTGCTGCACGACTCGATTTGCCGGCAGACTGCGTCGTGTTCGAGATCGACCAACTCCCCGTAATCACCTACAAGAAGCAGGTACTCGCCGAGCATAGAGTCTCCATCAACGTCGATTGGCGCCCGAGAGGTGGGGACCTCGAGGGTGGCTGGCTTAGTGAGCTGACTACCGCCGGCTTCGATCCACAGGTTCCGACCACCTGGATCATCGAAGGCGTCCTGTTCTACTTCTCGGACGAAACTGTGGCCCAACTGATTCAGATCGTGACGGATCAGAGTGCGCCGGGGAGCCAGTGTGCAAGCCGGTGAAAGTCGCCCGAAGCGCGATCCCAGCGCTGCACGGAAGGCCGTTCGCACCTTCGGTTTTCGTGGGCTGCCAGGACGCGGAGGTGGGCGCTGGACGTTGGTGGACAAGCCCGCCGAATACCGAGGGACGAGCAATCAGGTGTGCGGCATCTGGCCATGGCTGGTCAGTGCCGGCACACCGACTATCGGCACCTACCTCGGTGAGAACCTCGATACCGGCCAAGCCCTGTGCTTCGACCCACTCAACTGGTTCCACCGTGCGAACCTGATCTCAAATCCGAGCGTCTTCATCCTGGGGCTACCAGGACTTGGAAAGTCGACCCTGTGCCGAAAGATGGTCACCGGGGCCATCGCCAGCGGCGTGACACCCATGATCCTGGGTGACCTCAAAGGTGAGTACGTCGACCAAATCCACAAGATGGACGGGCAAGTTGTCAAGGTCGGCCCTGGTGAAGGAACGATCAACCCGCTCGCTGTCGGAGCCCTGGGATCGATCCTCCCCGTACTCAAGCAGTACGGATTCGACGACGAGTACAAGCGGGTGCACGCCGAGGTGCTCTCTCGCCAGGTCGAGATGACCGGCGCGCTGATTGCCATGGTCCGCAAAGACAGACCGGTGTCCGATACCGAGGAAGCTGTCCTGAGCCGCGCACTCGAGCTGATCACCAGCGATGTTCGGTTCGGGCCCGAGAGCCCTCCGCTGTTGACAGATCTGCGGCGCTTCCTTGCTGATGGGCATCCTGATCTGTTCGCCACCTGCGAGGCCGAGACGCACGAGCAATACCTCGAAGTCACTCGCCCACTGCGAATGTCACTGCGCGCCTTGATCGACACCCCTGTTGGGCGAGTCTTCTCAGCACAGACCTCCACACCCCTGAACCTCGATGCTCCCGCGGTCTGTGTTGACGTCTCCGCGCTGGCCCGAGGTGACTCACGCCTGCGCGCGGCGGTGCTCCTCGCGTGCTGGAATGACGGCTTCGGCGCCATCGAAGCCGCCCACACCCTCTCCGACCTCGGTCTGCGACCGCAACGGCAGTTTCAAGCCGTCCTCGACGAGCTGTGGCAGGTCCTCGGTGCCGGCCCGGGCATGGTCGAGCGTGTCGACGCGCTCACCCGCATCAACCGCACGCTCGGCTTGTCTCTGATGATGATCACACACACGCCAAAAGATTTGCGCACGTTGAAGAGTGAACAGGAACGCCAGCGTGCGATGGGATTCATCGAGCGCGCCGGTGCTGTGATCTGCGGCGGCCTGACACCGGCCGACATCGACGCGTTGGAAACGGTGATTGCGTTCACCGCGAAGGAACGGGCTCGGGTCTCGGGTTGGAGTTCGCCTCCCACCATGGACGTGCAACGCAACCTTGAGAAGCCGCCACCCGGCCGCGGGATGTTCCTGCTCAAGATCGGGCGCCGACCCGGCGCCGCCTTCATCACCAAACTCACCTCCACCGAAATCGCATCGGGAATCCACAACACCAACAAACGCTTCGACGGACTCGATCGCGCAACCAGGTAGGGGCGGCACATGAGATGGGCAGTACCACCAGCAAACTCGCTATCGCGCTCCTGGCGCTGGTCACAGGTGTGACGCTCATGCTCGCGGTCATCACAGCCTCGGATCCTGGAGCGAACTGTGACACCTCGGTCTCCGATCAGACCGTTGTCAATGCCGCCGGGGTCGCACCGGCACCGTCGGGGCGATCGGCTGACCCCACCGTGGTCTCCGCGGACGACTGGAATGCGCTGGCCCAGTGCGAGGCTGGTGGTAACTGGAGCACGAACACTGGGAACGGGTTCTTCGGTGGACTGCAGTTCACCCAACAGACCTGGGAAGGTCATGGAGGTTCGCGTTACGCGCCGCGCGCCGACCTTGCGAGCCCTGCGCAACAGATGGAGGTTGCAAATGCCGTCCTCGCGACCCAGGGATGGGGCGCGTGGCCATCGTGCTCAGAAGCCAAGGACTTGATGGGCAAGAAGCCTGCACCCGCGGGTAGCTTCGATCGCGCCGGTACTGGACCGGCCAGTGCCCCAGCTGCACCCCTGGCCCAACCTCAGCCCGCAGGCTCCCCCGCACCCGTCGCGGCAGTCACGCCCAGCAAGCGCACAGTCCCTGTGGCACCGGGCTACACCGTGTCCAGCCCCTTCGGCGACCGCGACGGCGAGGCTCATCGCGGTACCGACTTCGCTGCACCTCTGGGCCATCCGATTGTCGCCGCACTGGATGGACAGGTCGCCGACGCCGGGCCAATTCAAGGTTTCGGCAACTGGATCGTCATCGATTCACTCGACAACGGGCAGAAAGTCTCCACCGTCTACGGCCACATGTACGACGACGGCGTCCGAGTGCGGACCGGAGACAAAGTCACAGCAGGGCAACGTATCGGTGACGTCGGAAGCAACGGCCAATCCAGCGGCGCTCACCTACATTTCGAAGTCTGGCCTGGCGGACGGGTACCTGAAGGCAACGGGCACCCTATCGATCCGATGCCCTGGCTACAGGGTGCCGCCTCCACCGACGGAACGGCAACCCAAGGTGGCGACCCGCCGGCCCCGTGCCCGCCCGACACCTTTGGTACCGCCGGCGGATCCCTCAAGGCCGGCTCCGTGCCACCTGAGTTCGAACCGTGGATCCGCAAAGCCGGTTCTCTATGCGCTGACGTTAGCGCCCCGATGATTGCAAGCCAGCTGTACCACGAGAACAAGTTTCGCTACGGCCCCAACGCACCGGTCTCACCGGATGCGGCCGCCGGCCCCGCACAATTTATACCCGGCACCTGGGCTCGATGGGGCAAAGACTACGACACCAACGGGATCGTCGACGTCAACTCGATCGGCGACGCTGTCATGGCCGAAGGCCACTACCTCTGCTACATCCGAGAGCAGGTTGACAGAGGACTGGAAGATGGCAGCTACCGCGGCGATCCGAACGAACTGACCCTCGCCGGCTACAACGCGGGCGAGGGCTCACTCGTCCGCAATCCGACCCTGGGTCGAGACTCGCTGCCTAGCTATCCACGCGCGATCACCGAAACCATCCCGTACGTGCGGTCGATCATCAACGACATGCCGAAGTACACCGACCGCAACGCCTCTGGTCGGTTCACCTACAGCGCCACCTCGCCACACGGCAAACAGATCGCCGACGCTGCCAAGCAATACCTCGGCACGCCGTACGTGTGGGGCGGTGGCGACATCCACGGACCCACCAACGGAGGCCTGGACTGCAGCGGACTCACCAGTGCCGCGGTCTTCCAAGGGACAGGCAACAAGACGTCACTTCCACGCACGACCTACGACCAATGGAATCTCGGCACCGAGATACCCCTCGACAAGGCGCAAGCCGGCGACCTCGTCTTCTCCGAGTTCGGGAGCACGGGACCCGAACACGTGGGCGTCGTTGCCGCACCCGGCCAGATGATTCACGCCCCGCAGGCCGGCGAGAACGTCAAGTACAGCAGCTTCCAGAGCGGCTCACGCGTGAAGAGGGTCGTATGAACACACCCCGACCCGTACAACTCGTTGCAGCTTTCGCGCTGACACTGCTGCTGGCCAGCTGCGGCTCCGACACCGCTGATCAACCAGCCACGTCGATGTCATCCACCCCACAGCCGACGAGCAACGCCGAACTCGTCATCACCACCGCACTCACCCGACTGTTCACGTGGTACCCAGCGCGGGAGGCTGACACCACACCAGCTTTCCACCGAGCACGCCCGCTACTGGGACCGCCACTGATCGACGCGCAAGGTACCGGGGCACCGTTCACACGGACCGTCGAATGGGGTCAATGGGCCACTCAGGGTGTAGCCATCGTCGCGACGGCACAGATAGTCAGCGACGAGCACCCGCCTGATACCCCCACCTCCGTGTCGAGGGTCGTGAAGATCACCCAGCGGCCGACCACGGTCGACGGACACTCTCAACCACCAAAAGTATTGACCGCGTGGGTCACCGCGACCAGCCACACACCTGGCGATTGGCGTGTCACGACCATCCGCATCTAGGTCCATCCGAAGGGAACAGTCATGACTCATCCGGGACGGTCCAGACAACCCAACAGAACCGCCGGCCACGCTCTGATCTTGGGTGTTCTCGTTCTCGGCTTTGTCATCGCGGGCCTGGTGACTGCGGCACTGGTGTTGGGGACCGACCAAGAGGTCTCGCTGTTTCCACCGACCACCGTGCTCGAATTGGCCCAGCACCGGCTCTATTGGAATAACCGGGCCACCGTCGTCCTGGTCCTGTTGTCGGTGTCGGTCATCGTTGCAGGGGCCGCTTGCACAGCACTTGTGCTGCGACACAGAGCAAGACGCACACGCATCGACGACGCCGCCCAACTCCTGGGACGTGGCAAACACATTGCGTCGCTGACCGCTCGTGAAGCGAACCGGGCTGCTCGACGAATGGGCGTTGACGCCGCGGCCGGCCCTGGCCTGCCGCTCGGTATCGCGCTGCAGAGCAACCGACGCTTGTACTCGTCCTGGGAGGACACACAGATTCACATCTGGGGCCCACGGACAGGCAAATCAACCTGCCTGGTCATTCCGGCGATCCTCGAGGCGCCCGGAGCTGTGAGCGCGACCAGCAATAAACGCGATCTCGTGGACGCAACCCGCCACGTCAAGGCCAGGACCGCACCGGTCTGGGTCTTCGACTCCCAGGAGCTCGTCGGCGAACCTGCGAGCTGGTGGTGGAACCCACTGTCCTACGTCACAGATGACGTGACAGCGATCAACCTCGCAGAATTGTTCGCGGCCGGCTCAGCAGCACCCGATGCCAAGACGGACGCTTTCTTCGATCCAGAGGGCAAAGATGTTCTGGCGCAGCTTCTCCTGGCTGCCGCCCTCGAACAGCGTCCGGTCACCGCTGTGTACGACTGGATCACGCGCCCCTCCGAAGATGCCGTGGTCACCTTGCGGCGAGCTGGCTACGACCTCATGGCCGACGGTCTCGCCTCCCAGATCGCCGCCCCCGACCGCCAACGCGCCGGCGTCTTCGGCACGGCCAAAAAGATGGCCGGATGCCTTCGCCTACGCGCCTTCCAGCAGTGGGTCACCGACGACGGACGCCGACGACGTCACCACCTCGACGTCGCTGAACTCGTCGGCGACCACCACACCCTCCATCTGCTGTCGAAGGAAGGCGCCGGCACTGGTGGCCCACTGGTGGCGGCTCTGACCGTCGCGGTGATCGAAGAAGCCGAACGCCAAGCCATACGTTCCCCCGGAGGACGGCTCTCGACACCGCTGGTGGCCGCCCTCGATGAAGCCGCCAATATCGTCCGATGGCCTCAGCTACCAAACCTCTACTCCCACTACGGCTCGAGGGGAATCGTCCTGGAGACGATCCTGCAGTCCTGGTCACAGGGTGTGGAGTGCTGGGGACTCGGCGGGATGAAGAAACTGTGGTCAGCAGCCAACATCAAGACCTACGGCGGCGGCGTATCCGAGACCGAATTCCTACGGGAGTTGTCCGAGCTTGTCGGCGATCACGAGTACACGACGTCATCGATCTCGTCCGGCCGCGGAGGCGGTTCGGTGAGTCGGCAGGTCAGTTCCAAACGCATCCTCACCACCGCAAATCTCACCGAGTGGCCGCGCGGCCGAGCCCTGGTGTCGTCCTCGGGAAACCGCGCCACCATCGTGCGCACCGAACCTTGGATGTCCAAGCCCTACGCGGCTGACGTCAAGGGATCGATTGACATCAGCACCTCAGCAGCCGTCCCATCGAAAGGTTCTGTCCCGCAAACTGCATCATCACGTGCGGACGTGAACGGATCTGTTGACTTGACAAAGTTCAAGCCGAAGAAGGACCGGCGCTACCTTCCCGGCCTGCGATAGCCCCCAACCATCTGACTACCCAAAGGAGAACACCGTGGATGGAATCGAAATCGACGTCGGCGCCGAAGCCGGCGAGCTCGCGCGAGAGGCTGTGCGCAAAAGGATCCGCGCGCACGTCGACGCAGCGGTGGAACGAGCGTTTCAATCGGAGATCACCAAGAACATCCAGGACCAGATCAGCACCTTGGCCGATGACTTGGTGATCGAGCAGCTCGCTCTGACGGTCGCGCCTCCTGAACCAGAGCAAACCACCCCAGACGCCGCCTCACAATCTGCACCACCGCAATTAATCTTCGACTCGCTATCCGAGTTCGTCACCGACAAGCTCGCCCCGACTTACCGGCGCGAGGTCACCGAAGGCTTGAGCAGACGGTGGTGCCCGGAGTGGTGGCGGCACGCCGAAGCCACCTCGAGACTCGAATCGTTGTGGCGCTCCTGGGAGCACCTGCGTCTCAGTCCGTCGACGGGGATGAGCGTGTGGTGGCGAGATCACGCCGATCACCACATGGAGAAGCTCTTCGATCCGGACGGTCCGTTTAAAGCCTGCTCAGTCCGTGATGGCCACAAGAAGCCCGGCCAGCCCGGGCACATCGAGCCGCTGCCGGTGACCGCTGAGCCCAACGGGATGTTTGTGGCCCTGCCTCAAACCATGGGCGTCGGGTAACGGGGGTGTCGAGTCATGAAGGTCACCGTTTACACCAAACCCGGCTGCGTGCAGTGCAAGGCCACGTTCCGAGCGCTCGAGAAGTCCCAGATCGGCTATGAGGCTGTCGATATCACCACCGACGCGGAAGCACGCGACTACGTCATGAGTCTGGGATACCTGCAGGCCCCGGTCGTTGTCACCGGTACTGCGCACTGGTCCGGATTCCGGCCGGAGAGGATCAAGGACCTCGCATCGTCAGAGTCCGCAGTCGCGCCGCAGGAGCCCGCTCACGATGGGCACCGAGTAGTCGCCGGCGTTCCCATCCCCGAGTACCATCCGCCTGATCTCGAAGCAGTGCGGACGTGGATGAGACCGGTCATCGCCGCCGCAGCCGAAACCGGTGGCCACACTCCCCCTTTCGGCAGTGCTGAATGGACCGAACTCGAGGACGCAGACCCGCGAAAACTCGCCGCTGCTCTCCAAGCCGGTTTGAGTGAAGCCCTGACCGAAGCACGGATCCCAGCCGAGATGCAGCGAGAGATCGAGATCGAGCGGGATGAATATCAACGTGCTGTCGCCCAGGCGAACGAGTCCGTACACGAGTACATGCGGGAACACCCACTCAGCAATCGCGCCAACCACGAACAGCTGCAACGTATTCGCTACGGAGCCTCCGCCGACGCCGTAGCGGCGCGACAGTATCTGGAACGCAGCGACTTTCCGCTCCACTCCAGCCCATCACCAGAACCCTGTGACAGCGGGTCGAACGACCAGACCCAGAGTCCGGTCCTCGCCCGCATCCCCCAACCGAGAACAATCGAAGGCAGGTCACCCGCATGACATCCTCCGAAGTAGACGAAGCAATGCAGCACTTCACAACCTCGCTGCGGATCGGGCTGGCCGCCGCCAGCCAGATCGCCGAGCGCCAGGCTCGGCTGCGCGAACAACGGAGTCGAAACGCCGCGGCCGAAAGCGACCAGACACGCCGGGATCTCAACCCCCGCATCGTGGCTCAACAGAAGAGCGCGGAAGCCTCGTTCACGCGGATCTACCGACGTGAATGGTGGCAGGACGCCGATCCCGTGAAGATTGCCACTGCCTACCGAGCGGTCAGCGAGTGGCAGCAACTATCGCCGGCCGCAGCCATGGCCCGGCAACACATGGACGAGCAAATCCATCGCCGGTACGGGATAACCCCCGCCGAAGTACACGCCGCCCGCAGCGATATCCAAGGCTTGCTCCGCAGAGCGGACACCAAACACAACGAAGCTGGCACAGAGTCCGGCCGTTCCAACCCCGACGAGGCGGTGGCCGTCGCGGTCATGCGCCAGTCAGAAGCCGAAGATAAAGCGACACAGGCAGCTGACCTCGACGCGGACAACCACGACGCAGCCACGACTTCCGCCAAGCAGGAGGGCCGCACAGATCCTGCTGTCACTCAGGACCACTACGACTCTGCCGAACGACGGGACCAACTCCGCGGTCACCTAGAGAACCAAGGCGTCGACGACGAGGCCACCGCAGCGAGACTCTCCGCTGACCTAGATCAAGCCACTCCGCCGGCGGCAGCTGTGTCGAGTGGTGGTCCCAGACGTGCACCGGCAGGGCGCAAGAACAAACTCGGTCGCATGCGTGGTCGCCAGCACAGCCGCGGCCGGTAACAGAGAGGTGGAACTCAATGTCACAGTCCCCGTTCGCTCTCGGTGACTACTACGAACTCCCCGACCGGTCCGCAGTTGTGGACGTATCTGCCCGCATTACCAAGGACGGCTATGCGATCACGGCAACCTTCGTCCGTCTGGACGTTGCCGAGCGTACCGACGAACGCACCTGGAGCGTCCGCACCAGCGCGCCGGTGAAGGATCTAACCGGGGACGGTTGGGCCGTCGATCCCGAATCCATCGCGAATGGGCCTACGCGGCTCGAAGGCGGCCCCCGCGCTGAGTTGAACCAGCTCCTTGCACGATCAGCGACAAAAGCCCGTCACACCGCCAATCTAGAGGAACGTCAAGCCCGTCAAGAGATCATGGAGCTGCGTGCCGAGGTCTCAGCACTACTGTCATCGCACCCCACACTCCGGACCGAGCATCGGTCGACTGAAACTCGCTACGCGAGCCACCATCGCGGACATGGACGTGCCGCGACCGCGATGCGGTAAACCACGCGTCACACGGGCACGCTGATTTCCAACGATCCAATCCCAAAGGCTTGGATAAGTCGCCCAGACTGCTGAAGTTCCGGGTCCCACCGCACGAGTTCGAGTGCCGCGGCAATAGCCTGGCGGGCGATGGACAGCCGCGCTATTGGGTGGCGTCAAACCCGTCCAGCGCGGGCGACACCTTGTTCATTCGCGTGTAGGCCCAGTACAGGCGCGGTAGAACCATGACAAAAGCGAGAAATACGTACGCTGTCAACGCAATCGCTATGTAGGCTGGGATGCAGATCACTGCTTCCTGGAGTGGGGTGCCGGGTGCGCCACGCGAGGCATTTAGGCCAATCACTAGTACCGCAGCATCGACTACACAGGCCAGCGCAATCATGAACAAATGAGCGACGCTCTCATCGAGCGAATCGCGGTGCACGTTCTTGCCATCCTCGCCGTCTGACCACTCGGTGAGTTTCAACCGGAGCGTGGACAACGAGCCGAACGCGCTAAGAGTGCCGCCCGCTAAGAGAGACACCGCGGTCAAAATCGGGATCGGAGCCGACAGAGTCCACTGATACCACCAGGCAACGGCGAACAACGTCACAGGAACGCCGTAGAGGATGGCGAGGGAAACGAAGTCTGGACGACGACCAGGCCTTGTGCCGAGCGTGAGTCCTTTGATCTGCCCGCGAAAGAGAGGGATCAAATTGAATCTACTCATCGCCTCCCCATCCGTCCCAGTTGATCGACAGCGTCAGGGAGTCCTCAAGCGGCTTCACCGCCTCCTGGACTCGTGCATAGAATAGCCGGTCCGTCGGACAATCGACGCCCGTTGCCACGGGATAGATGAAGATGTCAGCCCAGCGTGAGGGGCTGATCTCCTTCTTCTTCCCATCGGAGTCCTTAATCTCAATCCAAGCGTCGTCATACTCCTCGTTGTCGAAACCCGTGTACTTCTCAGCCAGCACAGCCGCAAGTTGGCGACCAGCTTCAACTTGACCCGTGCGCGGAGACTCCCCGCTCGCGTTGTTCGGGAACCAGCCCCCGATCAATCGGCGGGCTGAAGCGACAGCTGAAGGATCGTCGAGTCCCATCTCAACTTTGAGTTTGGATCTGCCTGGCGTTCTCGTATCTGATCCACCTTGCTTTGTCAGTACGATCTTGCTGCTCTGTCCATTCCTGATCATCCGTGCGAGGCGCTGCGGGTCACTCATCGGCGTATATCTGCCGGCCCACCAGACCGGACGGCTCACTTTTCCGCTGGCAGCCTTCGCTGCTTCGGCCGCTTCTATGGCGTCTTGACGAGCCCAGTAGCGAAGCCACTGCTCAAGCTTCTTGTGTGCGCATGCGCGGCTTGCATCTTCGATCGCTAACACGCCCCCCTCCGACTTTTCGCTGTCAGGAAAGAGGAACACTGCCCGGTACGGGCGCACCGATTTCAAATTCGCAATCGGCACCGGCGGAGCGTCTTTCGAAGCATCAGCCTCCGAGTAGCCAGCATGTGTGAATCCCATCTCGCGTCCGTACAAGTAGTCAATGACCAGGTGATCGCCACGGTGGGAGAGCTTGGTGATAACCAGGACCGGGCGGCCCTGACGCGGAGAGGATTCCGCTTCGCCGTTCCCGTTGGCTGGATCGTCGGGGACAACTGCATCGTCATCGTCATCCTCGGTAGCGCCTTCATCACCGCCTTCCGAACGCGATGTCGGCGGAGTGCCATGGACTACCTCGTCAACTCGAGGCTCGATCAAAGTGTGGAGATAGTCGCGGAAGTGCTGAGTCTCGTCCCCCTGTCCTACCCCCAACTCGCACGGCTCGCCGCGGTTGTTCCGGTGGACCTTCACGCTGAACAACCTGAACCCGTAGTTGGTCATTGACGCACACCACAGCTGCACAAAATAATTCGGAACATACGTGAGGTAATACCAGATCAGGGGGCGCAGGCTTCTGGATGCATCTGGATCGTCGCTTGTTTGAGCGGAAGATTCACCAGTCTAGTAAGTTCTTTTCGTTCAAATCGTGTAATCCGATCGGACCCTTCTCGGGAGTATGGGCGGGGCGTCGGGTGGTCCACGCCGTCCACGTTCCGCACGTCCCATCGGGTGCAACACCGTATGCGAGGCGGGCTTGGTGGCGGACGATCCCAACAGACCAGCACCCGGCCCTCTGTGCCAGCTACCTACGCGAGATTCCTCCTACTGACGCATCTGGTGCTCCATAGGTTCGTTCTCTGGGTTCCAGCGATTGAGGAAGAACAGATCCTGCCGTCCGCTCATTGTCTGATCGTTCGACGTCCGGCGGAATAGGAAAGTCTGGTGCACGATCGGCCGGCGGGGCCCAGGCCGGAATCTCGGGAATGGACGGTGCAAATGCGGTCTGTTCTCGACAGACCTCAGCGAGTGAAAAAGCCCGCTGTGCATCACCGGAAGCCGCCGACGCGTCGGCAAGGGCCGAAATCGTCGCTAGTAGCTGGCGCATAAGCACGGTGTACGCGACAACCGGTTTCGTGGGGCTACTGGCAGTCATCAGGAGAAGCGCTGCGCCGCCGGTGCTCACTCTCCCCGCGCGTCTCGGCACCACATGGTGCTGCTGGATGCCGGCACCGCGCGCAAGAGCATCGGCAGTGCATGCGAGTGGACCGGGAGCAGTCTCGGTCCGAGCCGACCAGGCGGCGAACACACCAGCAGTTTGCCCGGCAGCACGAGCCCACTCCGCGCGGTCGTCGAGCGGAATCGACTTAAGATACGACGTCCATCGACCTAGGTCTTGTTCCGCCCTCGCCAACAGCTCTGGCGAAACCGTACGGCTCACAGGTCCCCGCATCGGGGGCCGGTCACGCTTGGCACGACGCCACTCGGCAACTGCGGTGAGGGCGTCTGCGGGGCTGTCGGGCCACTCCGATCGAAGTCGCGGCAAAGTCAAGTCCTTCGATAGCTGGCCGCCACCGAACCAGACCGGACGCGCAGCGAAGTCGCGTTTACCGTCAGCTGTTCGGGGCGCCAGCGCAATTGAGTAACCGGTCACCACGTCCTCCGTACCCGCGGCAAACCGCGGCCGGATCAACATTCCTTCAGCGCGGACACGACGAACGAAGTCAGCCTCGTCGACCGCTGCCGACGCGCACGCACGGGCATCGCGTGCGAGAGTCATCCGGGCCGGCTCGCCACCTTTGCCTGCAGCCTTGTGGCGTTCGGCGCGCGAGTATCCCCTACTTGTGATGCCGGAGGCTCGGCCTTCAGTCACCACTAAGCCGTACTTGCGCTCCAACGCCTGGGCCGCGCGTTGACTCTTCTTCCAGTCATCCCATAGTGCAACCTTTGTGCCGTCTTCGCGTACACATGTCGCGGCGATGTGGATGTGGTCATTGCCGTTGGCGCTCAGACCGTGTCGCACTGCCAGCCAGCGGGCCGGCGACAGACCGGCTTCCGCGAAACCCATCTCGCGCATGAAGTCGTTGGCAATGTCGGACCACTTATCGTCGGCGAGTTGCCCTTCATCGGCTTTCAGCGCCAATGAACAGTGCCAGACGTTGCCGTCTCGCAGACCGTCCGCGCGCCACTTGCCGTCGTCGCCCATCGTCCGCTTCGAAACCATCACGTTCGTGCCGTAGACCCGGCGCGGTTGATCAAGTTGCCGCGCCACGTCCCGCGCAGCGTCCATCGACAATGTGGCGTCGTCATGCCACGCCATGATTGCTGGATCGCCGCCAACAAGGTGAGGATCGTTATGCTCGTTGGCCTTCCCCGGACCGACAAGGTACTTCATCAGTCCAGTCATCTTCGCGCCACGCGTCACGTTCGGCATCATCGGGCTTCGAACCCGTCCAACGTCCGTTCCAGCCGGTAAGCAGCCCGACGCACCGCAGCCAGCGCGGCGGCGGTGTCCGGTTGGACCTCGCGAGTTGAGTTGGTCACCTTTGCGATCTGATTGATGTTGTTCGCCAAGGACGCCAACATACGATACGACGCGAACATCGCGGCTGCGAGATCGGCACGCTGCGTGGATGTCTCACCGCGAGGAGCCAACGCCGCCTCTACCAGCAACCGCGGAATCGTGACCCGTGCCGCAGACGCACGCGCCGCCAGCATGGACTCCTCCCCCGGCGAAACCATCACCTTGTGGGGGATCGAACGACCGCCAGCCACATTCTTCCGCCGAAACCTTCTGCGTGATGGCAGCTTCGGCGAGGCTTGGACTTCCTCTGTCATTGCCACCTCCCTTCGGCCCAGCGCAGCGACTCCAGTAACTGGAGACTAGCACCGTGGTGCGACAGATTCCGGAGCGCAGCGCTCGGGATCTCGACTTAGGGAACCTAAGTCTATAGCTTGCTCCGCCCGGGGCAGGGATTCGACGAAGTACGCTGCAACCGAGGCACACTCACCGCCCGTGGACAGAATCATTGAATCGCAGTTCGCCCAGGCGCATCCACCGGAACGCGACCATGCTTCGAAAGCTGCTGTACCGCACATCATATCAATTCCGAATGGACCAACTGGACGGACTGGACATCAATCAACTCTCAGATCCAAGGCCTGAAATCTGTTGCAGGAAAACATGACAACACGCCACGAACGAACACCACAAACCCCCTCAACTCGCTACCGTGAGTCTATGAATCTGACCATTCCCGCATCTGAGATTGAAGCACGCATACGCGACGAGGCAGAGCGCAAGATCGCCGCAGTTCATACCCTGAAGAAGATCCACAACGAGATCATCGAGGAACGCGAAGCGTTTCTGACTCGAGACTCTGAGCGCCGCCGACAGCTGGGTGACGCACTCGCCCAGGCCAAGAAGGCCGGCTTCCCCGACGCTGACCTCAAAGACTGGCGAGTGGACCCTGTCGGATCCAGCAGGAAGCCGAGAGCACGCCGCACACCTTCCAAGACCCGTAGCGAGGATCCCGCAAGCGGCAAGTCGGCACAAGGATCCGACACGCCTGTAAGGGGATCCGAGAAGGTGAACGCCGAACAGGCGAGCGATGTGACCGCATAACTTCGTCAGCGCGTACCTAGGTTGTCATCCTTCGCCGGATACCGCCCACAGTCTGGACAAACCGACTTGCAAGCCTGGTCTATTCAGAAGCCCATCGACGTCGGCCGCCACGCGATGCCCGTCTCGCGGACTTCAATTACGGCGTCGACGAGCGCACCTACTTCCACCTGACCTCTGGCGTCTGTGCCAGCAGCAGCGAGCAATAGCGGTATGTCGTCGACGCTGATCGTCACAAACGGGCACGAACTCGGGTGCTCGCGCGCGAGCACCGCGAGCGCGACGAGCGCTGCGTCACCGGCGGAACGATGGGCGTCGCCGTACGTGGCGTTGGATCCGGCATCAAGGATGCCTTCATCAGGGTTGGTGGCGACGTGGGCGGTGATGCTCCAGCAGATCATGACGTACTCCTTGTCGAGTGCGAGTGTTTCGCACCGACAAGGATGCCGCGCGGCCCCCAGGCCGCGCGGCAATCACCTATCCGCCGACCCGTTCCTGTGGACAACGTCCGGATCTGGGGATAACCGGGTCAGTCGCGCTGCTTCTCGGAGGTCGGTCCGCGCATCAGCCAACCGGTGCCGGTAATCCGGTAGCTGTGCTGCGCTCGCGGCCGCCAGCTGGGTGCGGCGGAGTTGCGTGAAAACTCTTCGCCGTCGTCGAAATTGGCAATGGCCAACTTATGCGCCTTCTTCATCGCCGCAATCATGGTCTCGATGGCTGTCGTATCCATCAACGCGAACGTGAGCGGCGCGATCGTCAGACGCACGTACGGCGATACCCTTTGCGTGACTGGATGTGTGAACTGATCGCGTGATGCCGCGCCCATCGGTACCCGCGTCCACATCATGGTGGTCTGGACCTCGACGTTGGACTCTGTCATGACTCCGGGCAACCTGTGCAGCTTGCTCATGCCCATCCGAGCCTGTCGGGCGATCGCGAACAATCCGAGTACGAGCTGCACCTGTTCGCAGCTGGTGAATTGCATCGTCACACCGGGGAACTCCACTTGCAGCATGGCCACGCGGGTCTCGGGCGCCACCACTTGATGCGGCTGCTCTGCTCACCGCACGCGGTGATGTTGACGTTTGTGACGACACCGTTTGTCCGCAGTGGGAGCGGAGTCGCGGTGTGATCGGGACGACTACCCGCAATCCGACGTTGTTCCTTCGAAAACTCGCGCGATTTGCCTGTACTCATGGTGACCCCTCCCAGCTCGGTCCGGCGGACCCGCTGTCCGCCAACTTTTTGCCCTTCTGGCGAGGGAGATTTGGGCCGGATAGGAGGACAGAGCACAAGATTCGAGCGGAAAGTTTTTCTGGGAGGCGTAGCCGAGTGCGGGTTGAAAAAGTTTCCGGGCCCAGCGGGCCGGAGCGCAGCGGAGTCGGGTCTTGTGCGGCGGACGACGCCGGCCAGAATCGGAAGGCCAGAAGGGCAAAACACGAGCTTCCGGCCGAAGGCCGGGTCAGGAGTAGCGCCGTAGGCGTTTCGATGTAGGTGCACGCGCAGCGGGCAAACAAAGAAGGCTGGCCACGATGCAACTGCTCCGCCCGGAGCCAAGGCGGTCGTCGCTTCGGGCCTATCGGGTCTTATCAAGAATGTGCGTGCCCTCAGTGAAACTGTCGACGCGGACCGGGCCAATGCTGATGTCCTCGGACGACTGCTCGCCGGTCACCGTTTGACCTCCGAGGACCTTCCAAGTTATCTCACGCCAACAAAAGCTAGCTTCTCTTGGCCTAGCGAACGTTAGTACGGGCTGACCGTCTCATACGCCAAGTGTTTGAAGAGCCATAGGTGACTCTGCCTTGATGCGCTTTGGCTCTTGATATTTGACGTTTGGACTCATAGTCAGCGCGGCTGAACGGGTACGAAATCCGCGTCGAGAAACTGATGGCCAACCGGTCGTTAGCATACGCACCATTTGTCGTCTTCTTATGTGACGACGGCGACCCGAAACGTCGGTACGCTTCGATCGTGACTCCTAGAGCAAATAGTCAGCGGACACTGTCTGCGGCGGCCGTGGTTGTAGTCCCTGGAATCATGGGGTCGGAGCTCAGAGAAGGCGATCGGACGGTGTGGGGCTTCCGGTCGCTGCGTTGGTATTTTGACGTTTGGAAGGACGACCAGTTCAAATCTCTAGCATTAACACAGCGAGAGCGGGACGGAGAGTACGGGCGGATTGAGGCCAGTCACCTGATATCTAGTCCAGCGTTTCTGCCGAAGTTCGACGCCGTGAATCCCTATCGCGCACTCCTCGCTCGCCTTAAGCGCAATGCAGTACACGGCGATGCAGTGACGGCTTTCCCATATGACTGGCGCCTTCCGGTGTCTTACAACGGCGTCCTGCTGGCGCGGCACATCGAACGGCACGTGTCCCGATGGAAGAAGCATCCCGCTGCCCGCGATCATCTTTCCGCATACCCGAGCGCAAACATGAATGTTGTACTAGTTGCCCATTCAATGGGCGGCCTTGTAGCTCGACATTCGGTCGAACACGTTGGCGTCGACCGAATCGTTGCCTTGGGAACTCCCTGGCACGGAAGCCTGTCGAGCCTGCATGCCATGTCGACGGGTTCACTCGACCACCTGCCGTTCTCGGAGTCTGCGATCCGCGAACTCACCTCGGGATTGCCGTCGATGTACGACCTGCTACCGCGGTGGAATTGTATTGCGCCGTCGATAAACTCGAACGCTGAGCCAGACTATGTCGACGGCTCACTCATAGCATCGATCGGAGGGAGCCAATCGGACTACAGCCGCGCCAGCGCGGCGTATGAGGTGCGGATGACGAGGCAGTCCGCCGATATCGTTGGTGTCACAGGAGTAAACCAACCAACGTTCTGCTCTGCGGTGGTTACCAACGGAACAGTCCATCCACGAGAAGGCGCGTACGTCCGCGATGGAAGCGCATTTGAACGCGACGTTGCAGGCGAACTCGTCACGGTTGATGCAAAAGGCGACGGAACGGTACCCCGATTCTCGGCATCAGTCCCCGACGAAATGACACAGTCGTACCAGTGCTTGCAACACGGTCAACTGGCCAGCGCGGCTGAAGGAGTGCAGATCGCGACTCACTTCGTGACGAATACCGACGAGCTGAGGTTCTTGTCGGCTACATCCGACTTGGGTATCAAGGTGCCCAGGTTGAATCGTGTCGGCGCGGCTGTCGAGATCCAGATCACCGACGCTGCACCCGACGCGGACTTGCGTGTAGCAATCCTCGACGCTGAAGGTCTGATGGTCGAGCGCTTGCGCCACATTGCGCGAGATGGCGTGAATTACGCACTGGCGCCCACGCACGGTGAGGGAATTTTTACAGTGCGCGTCGACAATGGGCAGGGAACGCCAGTCGAGACCTCCTACATGGTCGTAGCAGAATAGGCATGGGCGTGAATGCGGTCCTCGTGACCGCGTACGACGAGTTCCCCGACATCACGGTCAGCGAAGATCACCTGGCATCAGTTTCGGACGTTTTTAAATCCTTTGGTATCGGAGAAGACTTCGATAACGTCGCGCTGCGTGGGCGGGTCGACAAACAAGAAATCGAAGCCGCGATGAAGTTGTGGCAACATTCTGCTGCTGGAACAGTTATCTACTGGCTTGGGCATGGCGTTGGGCCCGCGCCGGGGCGACTCCTGCACTCGGCGAGTGCCAAGAATAGGACACATGATGGGGTCCTACCGGTTAACCTAGTCGACGATCTCTTCAGACTCGGTACCGAGACGAGGTTGATTGTGCTCATCCTCGAAGCGTGCCGGTCCGATGCGTTCGTGCTGGCGCTGACGAATGAACTTCGTGAACGGCAACATCGGTGCGCAACGCTGGTGCTTTTCTCCGACGAATCTGTGACCACCCCTGGAGCTGTCGTGCGGGTTCTGCGCGAAGTTGTTGATGATGTCTTTGGTGCGCAAGACGAAATTCATCTGGCCAAGATCGGGGCCGAGTTCGAAATAAGGAGCGTCTCAAGCGAGGTAGCGTTTGCATCATTGAATCTTGGCGATGCCATCCTCACGAGATCGGCCCAACTCCCGACGGGCCAGACCCTGGACGTTCATCGCCGACTCCGAAAAGCCGTCGACGCCCTCCCGGCCGATGAGCGAGACCACTTTGTAGCTAAGGCACAGTCAGGCGGTTCCGGTGAACTAACCTGGAACTTCGAGGGTCGCGAGGCTGAGCGCCAGGAAGTGCGTCGGTGGCTGGACAGCCCCGAATCGTCAATATGCATCGTCCGCGGGGATGCAGGCCAAGGAAAGTCGGCATTCCTTGGAGATATCGTCACACGCTCGCGTCCCGAGCTATTTGAAGCCTTGGTAAGGGCCGGTCTCATGACGCGGGTCAACTCGTGGCCAGACACGGACGGATCGATGCTTGTTGTCTCGATTAATGCCTCCGGAATATCGACACGTCGGTTACTGGAACGTTTTTCGGAGGGACTAGACGAGCCTTCCCTCGTTGAGGGTCTCGAACTCGACGAAGGTCTGAACCGCATCGCAGCGCATATTGACTCGGTAGACGGAGCGGTCCTGTTTATTGTCGATGGACTCGACGAGATGCAGGAACCTATCGAAGGCGCTCGTTTCATTGGCGCTGCCAGTGCGAGATTCGGTAGCAAAATCCTCGTCGCCTGCCGCGATGCGCCGAATGAGGGTCGACATTACCTGTCGTATGCTCACCCGGACCTCGTCCAGGCGATAGTTGAGGCCGCTCCTGCCGGGCAAGCCGTCGAAATTCCTCTACAGGCAGACGCAGGCGCCATCGACCGGTATATCCGAAAGCGGCTAAAAGCGATCCGCAGCGGGCTCGTGATACCCGATCACGTGGATCTGCGTGCAACCGACTTTCTGCACGCGAGTCTGATCGTGCACGAGATTGCTGCGGAGCCGGACTTGCTTGATGCGGGATTGCTCGCGGATCTACTTCACCTTAATCTAGTGCAGTTGTTCGAGTTGATGCTGGATCGGCTGCGGCGGCGGAACCCCGTATTCATTCCGATCTTCCAGGCGTGTGCCATATCCCAGGGCCGCGGAATACCGATGGCAGACGACGTCTGGCTGACCGTGGCCCGCACGGTTGCGGGCACAGCAGAGGGATGCGACCCGAACGCACTTGCCGATTTTCTCGTGGACGCAGAACCGTACTTGCGTATCGACAACGAGTACGAGCAGACAGTCTATCGGCCCGCTCACTCGTTGCTTAGGGACTTCCTTCTCCTCACTCTGCCCGGCGTGAGTCGATACCACACATCCCTCGCCAGGGTTTGCGCTGCTCACGTGCGGGAAGCGGCGCCAGGCGCCTCAAACGCCTATTACCAACACGCAGCGACGATGCATGCGGCTCAGTCTGACCGCGCTGGCTGGTGGGAGATCGACCGCGTCAAGCCGGCGGTTTGGCGCTTACTCGACCCTCGGAGGGTCGTTGAAGATGCTATGAGTGACTTGTTCGGCTGGGCGACGATGCCTGGTGGAGTTGAAGATTTGGTGTTGAGTCACCACGTCAATATGGGACGGGGCAACGCAAGTACCGTTGAGGGCTGGTCTCAAGCCGTGCGTACCGGCCGGTACATTGAACCGCGACTCCCGACCGGTGATCGCCCCAGCGGGAACGCCCGTCTGCACTGGGCACACAACATTGCGCGGCAGCCGCTTTCCTTAAGTCTCACGGGTCATCGAGGCCGCGTGACAGCTATACGAGAGGCTCGCCTTGGTCCGGACCAATCCGGTCTTCTCGTCGGAACTGCCCACGGAGGTGTGTACCTCTGGAACTTGGAGTCTGGCGGGTTAGTGGCGGAGTTCGAAGGCCTTCATCGCGCGGCCCTCTGCGTCTGCTCTGTGGTCGATGCTGAGCTCGGGCTGGTGGTGCTCGGCGGTGATTCTACGGGGCAAATTATTGCTTGGTCAGCGCGTACGCAACACGTGTTGTGGCAGGAAGCCTACGACACTCAGATCGCAGCCCGAATCACCGAGACAGGCAGGTCGTCAACTACTTCCATGGCTGCTCTTGTTGTCCGCAAAGAGGTTTCGGCCGTGGTCGTCGTAACTGATCACCGCGTCCGCATCGTCAACGTTCAAGATGGTCGAACGTTGTATCCGCCCCAGACTGCCTTGCGGCGTTTTGGGCCAGCTGTTGCCATTGGCGAAGATAGGGACGGCATTCGGTCAATTGTGATCGGGGCCGCGGACGAGCCCGGCCTCTTTGTCTGGCAACTGCATTCGATTGGTGATGTTTTGACTTTGAACATGCACCGGGATGTTGAGTTGCCGGCCGACCTGGTGGCTATCCGGCTCATGCAGAGCCCCGAGAACACTTTCCGTCTGCTGCTTGCGAACGGGCAACTGTTGCGATGGAAATCCGGCTCGCATGCCGATGTCGAACTCCACGCCCAGAACGGAACAATTAGCATGGGCGACCTCTCAGCGTCCCCGACTGGACTCACGGACATCCATGTTGACCAGCACCTAGGGCTCCTAGAAATCCGTCTGGTAACCGACGATAGGCAGCAGCGGCTGATCGGGGCGTCTCACGGCGCGGCACCATCGACCCTCCGCGTTATAGATCGCCCTGGCGGGCGTGCGATCGCGGTATCAGGAGGCTCCGACCGAACGGTGCGCATCTGGGACCCGTACTCGGTGGGTACGCGGAAACCTAGTGCAGAGCCCCAGGCTCGGACGGTGTTGGCAGTCCAATCCGGAGGGGGTAGGACCCTAGGTGTGGTAAGCGGCCAGGACGGCACAATTCAATTTGTGAACGGTGCCAACGCGCGCAGCATCGAGCGGTACTCGCTGGGATCGACCGTCGTGAGCCTCAGTTCGTCGACCGATAAGCCTGGACACGCCCTGATTGCTGCGGGGACATTGTCGGGCCAAATGCACTTGTGGCGGCAGCGCGGCCTTGACCGGCCGGAGAGGCTACCGTTCAACGAACAGTTCCCAGACGGCGTTGTGATGGACGTCGAAGCTTCCGGCGAACTTGTAGCAGCCGCGACTTCGGGCGGAAACTTGGCTCTTTGGCGTCAGGCACACCGTCTCGAGTTACTCGTCGAGACAACCTTTGAGCCCTCAGAGATAACGAACGTGAAGGTTCTACGGCCGTTCGATGACTTGGCAGTGATCGTCGTCGTGACCCCCTCTCTCGTTCGATCGTTCTCGATCTCCATGGAACGCAGACCTCGGAGGCTCCATGCCCACGAAGTGCCGCATGGGATCAACAGGATCGTGTCCAGCCTCTACTCGAACGGTCGAGGCATTGGGGTTGTTTACGGCGGGACTGACGGTCTGGTACGCGTGCTGCCGAGCCTTTGGACTCCGAAGCACAGTCTAGTTATCGATAAGCGGGCATCGCGGACCCTGCTCAATCTCCGCCAACCGGTTTCTTCGATCAACGCCCGATTGGTACAGCCGCACCGCCTCGTAGTAGTTGTGGGTGGAGCACACGGGAGGCTCATGGAGGGCGGAGATACGCGTGTTGGACCGCCCCTCGAATTAGAGTTCGGCCAAATTATCTCGTCGGTTTCGGCCCAAAAATCGGGAGTGCTGGCGGCGGTTCAAGGTGGTGTGATGTCTGTGTCTTTCGGCCGCGATTCGCTAAGTTAATCTCTGCAGGATTGCTATCGTCACAGCTCAACGAGGTGCCCGAGACGGTCTGGCGTTGAGGTGACGCGGTCCTCACCCTGCCGAACGCCACGACCCACACGCGAGGTTAGTCCCACTGATAAGGCCGGTATCGCGACCTCCTGCGGCAAATTGCATCCTGAGCCGCCTCAGGGCAGCGATGCGGAGTCAACGTTATTTCTTACAGCCCATTCGCGTACGTGTCGTCGATAATCCTGCAGGAGGTTAAAGGTGTTGATCGCACCGTCCTCCGTAATCCAGTTGGGTTCGGGTACTCCGAACGCCTGCACGATCGGCAACGCGGCGTCGTACGCGGCAGCGAGACGATCCTGTGCGGAATTGATGCCTGCGAGATCGACTACGACGGTCGTTTTGGGCAGTCGACGATCAAGACGACGCAGTCCATGTGTGGAGGTTCCGCCAGAACTGTCGAGCGTGAGAGTCGCCGAACCAGCGGCACCAGCTGCGACCACACCCACGACTATAGTCGCATTGCCCCACAATCCCGTTCGCTCGATTAGATAGTTGAGGACATGCGTCGTGAGGGCATGGATGTCATCGACTAAACCATCAATGCCAATCGCGACCGTCGCACCCTGGCCCTCGAATAGGGATAGGGCAGCGAAGATCGAGCCATCGACATGCAGTTCCCGATAAGAGCCCACCGCGCCAGGGACAGGCGTGCCGCCGTCTGCCGTCGCCACGAGCTCGGTGAATACCAGCCGTCCCGGTGAGGGAAATGGCCTCCCCACTCTGGCCCCGGTCTTTCCGAGGATGGAAACGGGAAACGGCTCACGCTCCTCCCACTCCTGGATCTCCTTGCGTGCCTGGCGGGTTAAGCGGCCGTCGGCGGCAGGGAGGTCGGGGTAGGCAGCCATTGCGATCCATACAGCGCCGCTAGGAGTGAGTTCGTCGACGCCATCGACCCAGAGTTGATCGAGTCGTTGCTGGCGGTCTTCAAACCCCCGCGCGCGGGTGGCATACTTCTCGGCGATTTCATACTCGGTAAGGTACCGGATATTGGTTTCTCCGGGCTGACGCACGAAGTAGTGGACCGGTTTTCGTTCCTCCCCAGATTGCGCGACGACTGCATGGGGAGCGAGGGGGCTAGGCGGAATGACTACAACTAGATAGAACTTGTGCGGGTCCCCCTCCGCTTGGACGTGAATGACGTCAACGGTAGGAACGGGAGCCGCATACTGGCGGACGCCACGGCGGATCTCGTCAATGAAGGCGTGCCGGTCCTTGGCATCAGTTTCCTGGATCGGCTGCATCCGGTCGTCAACCACCGTGTGCTCGCGGTGGTCTTCAATGCCGTACACCAGGATAGCGCCGTGTGCGTTGGCTGGCGCGCACACATCGCGTGCTCGTTCCTGGACATTGTTCCACTTGGGGTCTCGGGTCGGCGGTTTGGTCAGGGCCATGCCGCTCTTGTAGTCAACGAAGTCAGCCTCCGCGGGGACTTCCGTTACCAGATTCCTCAAATTGGCTTCAGTGATCGCCCCCTGTTCCAAGGGGCCGCCGAGTAGGGCTTCAATTCCGGGATGACGCCATAGGGCCATATCTAGCCCACCTCCAGTGTTCGGCGTTGCGATATGTCCGAACTGTATCGGCCGTCGCCATTGTGAGACGCCCGGGTGTATTTGCCGGCTGGTCAACTCCCAGGAATCCTTCCTGGCTAGCCGCGAGGGACATCCGTCGCACCGCCCGCCCAAGAAGCGACAACAGTAGCTAGGCATGTCCATGTCGCTGGTCGCCCAGCAGAACGATCGCCCGATCGGAGAGCTAACTACTGACACCGGGGTGGTGGCAGTTGAGGATTCTGACACTTTGGTGAGAATCCCGGCGTGACAAGTTCATGAGAGATCCCAGGTCGCCCGTGACACGGGGGATGAGAACCTGCAGCTCGCGGCGGCTCGCATCATCTCGACGGCGTCAACCATGCCGTATCGTCGTTCTAGTACTTCGAGAACGTGCTCGAGGGTTTCTGGAGGACTGGTGCGTCGGTCGATCATCGTCCGTAGTGCTCGGACCGCAGCATCGGGCGACACCGCGACCGTGTCTGCAACGAACACAGCAGGTCTGATCACACCTGGATCTGAGCGGGCATTTTCCCTTCTGGGAGGTCTGAGATGTTGTTGGACACGATCGCCTTTTGCGCCACCGAATACAGTTGCTGCCGCGAGGTAGCTCATCGTCGGGATCCGGTAGGCCAAATGAGCCGTCGAGAGCCTCCCAGCCCGTGACCCAGGCATCGTCGAATGCTCCTCCGAAGGCTGTGACGAGGGCGTCGATCACAGCCTGGCGCCACCTTCGTCGAGTCCACCCGACAGGGCGTCATTGGAGGTTCAGCACCGATCGCGTCCGACTTGTAGTCGTATTCAGGCAATCGTGGAACTCGACAACCACGTCGACGTCGCTGTCTCGGCTGACCTTGGTGTTGTCGGGTAACTGCCCTTCGTGTGGATGGGGAGGTCGGTGCCAACGAATAGGTATTCTGTGACGGTGATCGGAGCTGTTGTATTTGACGTTGGCGAGTGTCTGGTCGACGAGACCCGGGAGTACGGGACGTGGGCAGACTGGCTGGGTGTCCCCCGCCATACGTTCGTGTCCGTGTTCGGAGCGACCATCGCATCCGGCAAGGACTACCGCGACACTTTCCAGGTGTTCCAGCCAGGCTTCGACCTCGCTGCCGCCCGCCAAGAGCGCGCCGACGCCGGCAAGCCGGAGTGGTTCGGAGAGGACGATCTCTACTCCGACGTCCGTCCTACGCTGAGCAAGCTTCGCGAGATCGGCGTTTGGGTCGGCATCGCCGGCAACCAAACCGTCCGCGCCGGCGCGATCCTTCGCGACCTTAACCTGCCCACCGATTTCATTGCGACATCGGATGATTGGGGCGTCCAGAAGCCAGACGTTGCCTTCTTCGAGCGTCTCATCGAAGAGGCGCCGGTTCGGGCCGACCAGATCCTCTACGTCGGCGACCGCATCGACAACGACATCACACCAGCCAAGAAAGCCGGCCTCAAGACTGCCTACATCCAGCGCGGACCTTGGGGCTGGATCCTTCGCGACAAGCCCGAAGTCGCCGAACTCTCTGACTGGCGGATCGACAGCCTCAATGAACTGCCCGGCATCGTCGCGGCCGAGAACGGTGAATCGAACTAGCCGACCAGGGAGTTGACGGTGGTGTGCCAGTCGTAGAGACGCTCGTCGAGTTTCCGTACTGCTGGCAAGGACTCCCAATCACGTAGCGATTGCCGAACGGCTTTAACCCGTTCCATCGCTGTCGCGTACCAGGTCTGTCCAAGCTGATCCAGCGCCGACGACAGGTACTCACATGCCTTCTCGGGTGACTTCTCGATGACCGCGGCGGCGGCGAGGTCGGCCAAGATGATCGAGCGCTGTTTGACTGCCTCATCAGGCAGGTCGTTGAGCACGCCCTCTAGGGTTTCGCGTGCGTCACGACCATGACCGGCGACCATCAGGGTGTTCCCCTTGAAGCCAGCGAGTCGCGCTTCCGAGAACCAGTCGAACCACACCGGTGACGGACGATCGTCGAGCTCGGCAAACTGCTGCTCAGCATGATGAATGAGTCCAAGGGCACGGCGGGTGTCCCCGTACCTGGTCTCAACCTCAGCTTCGACAGCGTCGAGCCAAGCGATCATCATCGAGTTCGCGGCACCCCGGCGCGCGAACGCGCGCGCAGCACGAATACGGTCCCGCGCCTCTTCGGCACGCGCACTGTCACCCGAGAACGCCGGCGCGAACGACATGTGCGCAAGCGCCGCGGCACCTAACAACGAATCGTCCGACTCGTGCGCTGCCTGCAGCGCGAGCACAAAACTGCGTTGCGCGAGGTCCGGCTTCTGAAGGTCGAAAAACTCGAGGCGACCTGCGAGCAAACTCGATTCCGAAACCGCCGACGCGAGAATCGGTTTCGCGGATACAGCGACCTGATCGACCAGGTCCGCACCCAAGAGTGCATGCTCGGCGACTGCCCGGTGGATGCGCACTGCGGGCAAGGACCAATAGAGCCGCCGATGAGCAACGGTCACCGCCATGTAATCGGCAGCCACTGAGGCCGGCAGCAAAGGTCCGGACTGGCCAATCCTCGGATGTGCGGATCCCCCGCTCGACTCAGTCCGTCGTTGTGGCGTGTAGCCGGCATCGGACTCACCCGACCACGGCGGAGTGAATCCAAGTTCGGTGATCGGGCGCTGAAATACAGCTTCCAAGGCCGCAGCATGGTCGGGATGCGGCCACGGTGGCGTCGCCGACTCCCAGCGCCGAACAGTGCGCGCAGTTACCGAGATACGCAGACCGGCATCGCGAGCTGCATTCGTCACCGCCTCAGCGAGAGCGGCCTGCGACCGCAGACCAAGACTCTGGCGGGCGGCGCGGAGGCGTGCATTGCCGGGCGTTGTCATACCACAATGCTAGGCGCTAAGCGGACGCGTGTCACGAGTCGTTGGATCAATATGTCCTCGTCATGTCCTCTTGTACGTCCTTTTGTGCGAACTGAAACTGCCTGATGATTCGTACGAGAGCGACAAGTAGACCGAGTAGCCCAACCCGGCCCGACCAACGGCTCCCCACCACACGAAGTCACATCACGACGCACAACCAGTACCTGAACCACGCGCAGGACAGGACAAGACATGAGGAAGCAGCAGACCAGCAACGGCATGACACCAGGCGAATGGGGCCTTCCGATCGCCGGCAATGTCGCCAACGACCTAGATCAGCACTTCGAACAGACTGCTCGCGACGGTGCTGCCGGAACCTTCGGCCCCTCGCCAGCCAGCCCACTCCCCTTGCTCGACGCGCTCGCGCAAGAAGCGCGGCTCCACGCAAAGCTGCACCAACGGCTCGCAGACTGGGCCGGCCAGCTGACCTCAGATCCCACGCTGCGCGATACCCACTACCGCGATGTCGAAGATGCGCTGAACCATGCGTGCGCTGTGGAGCGGGCTGAAGCGGCAGCGACGGCGTTCAGCGTTGTCGCCCATCACGCCGAGGCTTTGTCCGACACGCTCCAGCTGGCGCAGGACTACATCGCCAGCCTCTACCACGATGGCACCGAGCGCCGCCCTGGTCGCCAGAACCGAAGCGCATGAACACCACCGGCGCAGCCCAGCCATTACGGGCGGCAAGTTACTGCGCCATCGGCACCACCGTCGCCATCGCCAGCGGCGCATTCGTCCTCTCATTCGCCGCGCTCGAGGATCTCGCCGTGCAGGCCGGCCAACCTCAAGAACTCGCGTGGATCTGGCCAGTCATCGTGGACGGAGCCATTCTCCAATCCACGATCAGTGTCGTGGCGCTCGCGCCACGCACTGGCGCACAGTCCGCCCGTCGGTTCTTCTGGTCAGTGTTGACGGTCGCTGCGTCGGTATCCGTGGCCGGAAATGCCCTGCACGCGGCGGTATCCACTGTCCGAACACTGGCGCCCCTGATCGGCGCCGCGGTCGCCACCGTTGCGCCAGTGAGTCTGCTCGCAGCGACACACGGACTGTCGCTTCTGGTCGGTACCCCAATCGCCGCTCCACAGGACGGCGCCGTCGACACCACCGCACCAGTGGAACTGGCGCGCGCCGACGACGATCTGGAAACCGGCGACAAACCAAACGCCACGCAAACCTCACCAGCGCCAACTACGGAGATCAAAAACGTCGAAGTCCCTACGGGCCCAGGCGCGCCGACCCTCGCAGTCACGCTCAAAGACGCCGGCTGGTCCAACCGGCGCATCGGCCTCCACCTCGGAGTACACCACAAGACCGTCGGCCGAATGCTCGCCAAAGCGGCCATACCGAACACCACCGACCTCACGACCACCCAGCCTCGCGAAATCCCCACCGACAAGCCCACCACCGAAGGAAACAGCCATGCGCAATACCGATAGCGACCGAGACATGCTCACCGCCAACGAAGTCCGCGACCTTACCGGCATCCCGGTCTCGACCCTGCACGACTGGGCGGCCAAGCGCGAACGAGGCATCAACGCCCCCGGACCACACCACCTGCGCCTGAGCGACCGCCACCGCCGATGGACCCGCATCGACGTGCTCGAGTGGCTCGAATCCACTCGCGTGTAACCCACCGCCATGAGCTGGAAAGCCGTCGACTGGGCCACCGACGCCCACGTGGGTTCCCCAGTCCTCAAACTGATCCTAATCCTGCTGGCCAACAAAGCCGACGAACACTTCTCCTGCTACCCCTCAATCCGAACCTTGATGGCCGAATCCGGCGCCGGCAGAAGCACAGTCCTGCGCGCCCTCAACACCCTCGAAACCGACGGCTACCTCACCCGCCGCGCCCAGTTCCACACCTCCGGAGCACAACGCTCCAGCCGCTACTACCTCAACCACCCCGACGCCCCACAGGCCGACTCCGACCCCGGTCCCGAATTGACACACCCCCGTCCCGAAGTGGGACGGGCCCCATCCCGCAGACAGACCGGGGGCGTGTCAGAACGACACCCCCCGAGAGACCCAGAGCAGGACCCCTTGAACCCACCAACAGAACCCCCATCCGAACCACATCCCCTCGACGACGCCGACCGGGTCTTCGACGCACTCAGCCCCATGGACGGTCGGACATGCGGACCGCCGCCGACTCTCGCCAGCGATCTTCGCCGCCCTCGCCGGCGGTTGGACCGCGGTGGCGTTGGCCGAGCACCTAGCGCGAAACCCCGATGGCGTTCGCTATCCAGTGCAAGTGCTCGCCGCACGTCTCGCAGATCTTGCTGGGCCGCCTAGTAACCGGCGCATCGCCGGCCGGACGTTACCGCCCTGGTGCGGGGAATGTGAGGACGATCGGTCCCGCACTATCACGGTCCAACAACCCGACGGGTCGGAAGCGGCGGCCTTCTGTCCCAGATGCAGTCCGCAAGCCGCCGGACGATCCCGGATCCACCGGCCTGAGAGCGTCGATTCCTCCGAAGCCGGCCTCAACGCTGAAGTGATGACCGACGCCCAGCCGACATGCGATCTCCCGGAATTGAAAAAGCGGTTGGCCGATGACTTGTGACTATCGAACGGTCAGCGAAGACTTCCGAACCGCAGCTGTCAGCCGAGTCCGCTACCTCCTCAAGACCGAGAGCGTCTCTCGGTGGACTGCCATCCTCGACGCTGCGCGACACCTCGGCATCCATCCCAACTCGCTGCGGATCTGGTGCCATCAGAACGGCTTGACTGTCACCGATCAGACAGCGTCAGCGCAAACGGCTAGCGGCCATCTACGCGAAGGTCCAGGAAAGTAGCGACGCGATGAATCCAACCCACAAGCAGTGCAATAGTTTCACCGGTACCGACAGGTACTACTACGTCGAAGTGTCTGCGAGAGTCTTTGCCAACGGCGACACCTCCCCACGAATGCATCGGCGAAATGGGGCCATACCTGTTATCAACTGACGCAATCATCGCGGGTTGTTGTGCCAGTGGACGACCCGGTGCGCGACATGCTCGGTGAGCCACACCATTCCGTACTGCACCCAACCCGGAGCCGACCACGGGCATGCCCGCGTCAACCAGTACGCGGTCCATCGATGCAGTCCGAGTTCTGACGACGGTCTATACCGATACTGGCTCCGACGCGTCCTACCTGCAACGCTCGCCAATCGTATGATCGACGCCGGCACATGCACCCTTCATCATGCTCAACCCGTCGACCGCAGATGCAGACGAAAACAAACCAACCATTCTGCGCTGCATAGGATTTGCAACTCCCTCCGATGCAAAGAACTCGAGGTGGTCAACCTTCACGGCTCCCCTAGCAGGCAGTCAAGTCCGATGCAAGGCGGATGCCTGCCCGCCGTTGACTTGGTGTGACCAGTCCACAACCGCTTGGGTGTGCGAGAGATCAGCGAGGGGCTTGTCAAGGTCGTGCCGCACACGTTGAGCACAACGAGGCGTGGCGGTTCGGGGGCTACGAGACCGCCGCAGATCCTATCGAGGTCGACGAGGCCGGTCTCCATCAGTGGTGATGGACACCGGACGACCCTGCGATCGACACGGTCGAACTGATCGAAAATCAACTGCGGTGTTGTCATCGACGTGTTCACCATTGGGTGCTCGAGGTACGGAGCGAGCGAGCCCGGACGGGTGGTGCCGCCGCCGTCACAAAAACAATTCGGTGACCTCTGCTGCCGTCAGCTGTCGGGTCGCGACGGGGCGTCCTGCTCGGCTGTCGCGGGCAGCGCATCGCCAGCGCTTTCGATGGTTAACCGCAGTTCTGGTGATGCGGCGCGGAGCAGCGCGGCGGTGGCGTCATCGCTTCCATTCAGGGTTTGGGCTGCGAACTGTGGGTCGGTTACGACCCGGTAAGTATCGGTGAGCGTCATGGTCCGGGTCAGCGCGGCGATCGCGGCGTGCTGTGCGAAGGCGGGTTCGTCGGTTCGGGTCTCAAGCAGCGCAAGAGTCCGGGGATCGGTGAACAGTTCGGCGTGATCGCAGGCGAACTCGTAGGACGCGTTCCATGACGGGGTTTCGATCCACTCGCCCAGTAGCGTTGCATGATGGAATGTTTCGGCGAGGGCCTGCAATGCGTCCGCGTGGTCCGGGTACACCTGGGTCATCCGGTCCAACCGGCGCGCGCTCGCGCGGCGCTGCACGTCGCTGCCTGCAAGCGCCGCGTCGGCGATCACGCTCGCACTGACTGCGTCGGTGCCGGTGAGCGTGTACCAGACCGCGGCGACGAATCGGCCGGTAAATGGTACCCCCGCCAGGCCGGGCGACATGCTGATCAGCAGAGCGGCCGTGTCGGTATCCCCGCTCAGCAGGGATTCGACGGTGCGATCGGCAGCGAAGGCGGGGTCGGTGATGGCGTCGTAGACCTCACTGAGGTCCATGGCGCGGCTCAGTCGGGCGATGCTGGCATGCTGGACCAGGACTGGGTCGTCGGCGTTCTGGCTAGGTACCGCGATGGTGCGGTCGGACAGCACATCCGGATAGTCCTGCGCAAACGACATTGAGTCTGCCCAGCTCTCGGTGTCGAGCCAGGTCCGGACAAGGTCGGCGTGTGCTTCGGTGGCTCGGTGTTCGGTGTAGACCGCGTCACGCCCGCGCTGCGCGATGTTTTCGAGCATGACGCGCAGCGAGTCGAGACCTGCCGCGGGGTACACGAAACACGCGAGGTCGAGGTGGGTGCGAAACTGAGGATCTCCGCCGTCGATCCGGTCAAGGGCGCCTTCACGATCTGACCATCTGCTTGCTCCGAGCCATGCATTAATCTTCTCAATCGCCTCGTCGGGGAGCGGATCGCTCGGCCAACCGGACGTGGCCATAGAGTCCACTGACTGGGCATGTCGAGCGGCCAAGTCCCGCACGGCGATCCGTGCGCGCGATGCACGGGTCAAATCGGTCTCCTGCTCGGCTAGACCCCGCGCACGCATTAGGTCGTTCCCGGCCTCCCCGGCACGGTCTGCGGTCAAATGCCACTGGGCGCGGTGAACGAGCAACTCGGCACCGGATCCCGCGGACACGCCGTTCACGGCGTGTCCGTACTCCTCGCTCGCCTCCTGCCACTCGCTCCCATTTTCGATCAGCAGATTGACGAGGTTGTTGAGCGACGTGACGAGGGCGGGCAGGTAGGCGGCGGGATTGGCCTCCGCGAGCTCCCGGCGGATGGTGACGGCTTCGTGGGCGGGGTCGAGGGCGGCAGAGTAGTCCCCGGTCTCGGCCAGCTGCTTGGCGAGGTTGTTCAGCGACGCGGCGAGGTTGGGCCGGTAGGCGGCGGGGTGGGCCTCGGCCAACGTCCGATCGTGCCGGACGGCTTCGCGGGCCAGGTCGAGGGCGGCAGTGTGGTCCCCGGTCTCGGCCAGCCGGTTGGCGAGGGTGTTCAGCGACGCGGTCAGGTCGGGCAGGTAGCCGGGGTTAACCTCGGCCAACGCTCGGTAGTGCCGGGCGGCTTCCTGGGCCAGGTCGAGGGCCGCGGCGTGCTCCCCGACCTCGGCCAGCCCGATCGCGAGGTTGTTCAGCGACGAGGCCAGGTCGGGCAGGTAGCCGGCGGGATTGGCCTGCACGAGCTCCCGGCGGATGGTGACGGCTTCGTGGGCGGGGTCGAGGGCCGCAGCGCGATCCCCCGTCTCCGCCAGCCGGATCGCGAGGTTATTCAGCGACGCGGCCAGGGCGGGCAGGTAGCCGGGGTTAACCTCGGCCAACGCTCGGTAGTGCCGGGCGGCTTCGTGGGCGGGGTCGAGGGCCGCGGCGTGATCCCCGGTCTCGGCCAGCCGGTTGGCGAGGTTATTCAGCGACGCGGCCAGGTTGGGCAGGTGGGTGGCGGGGTTGGCCTCGGCCAACGTCCGATCGTGCCGGGCGGCTTCGTGGGCGGGGTCGAGGGCCGCGGCGTGATCCCCGGTCTCAGCCAGCCGGATGGCGAGGTTGTTCAGCGACGCAGCCAGGTTGGGCAGGTGGGCGGCTGGGCTGGCCTGCGCCAGCGCCCGATAGTGACGGGCGGCCTCGTGGGCGGGGTCCAGGGCAGCGGCGCGGTCCCCGTTCTCAGCCAGCCACATGGCGAGGTTATTCAGCGACATGGCCAGGTTGGGCAGGTAGGCGGCGGGGCTGGCCTGCGCCAGCGCCCGATAGTGACGGGCGGCCTCGTGGGCGGGGCCCAGGGCAGCGGCGCGGTCCCCGGTCTCAGCCAGCCACATGGCGAGGTTATTCAGCGACATGGCCAGGTTGGGCAGGTAGGCGGCGGGGCTGGCCTGCGCCAGCGCCCGATAGTGACGGGCGGCCTCGTGGGCGGGGCCCAGGGCCCCGGCGTGATCCCCGGTCTCAGCCAGCCACATGGCGAGGTTATTCAGCGACATGGCCAGGTTGGGCAGGTGGGCGGCGGGGCTGGCCTGCGCCAGCGCCCGATAGTGACGGGCGGCCTCGTGGGCGGGGTCCAGGGCAGCGGCGCGGTCCCCGGTCTCAGCCAGCCACATGGCGAGGTTATTCAGCGACATGGCCAGGTTGGGCAGGTAGGCGGCGGGGCTGGCCTGCGCCAGCGCCCGGCGGATGGTGACGGCTTCTTGGGCGGGGCGCAGGGCCCCGGCGTGATCCCCGGTCTCGGCCAGCTGGCTCGCGAGGGTGTTCAGCGACATGGCCAGGTTGGGCAGGTGGGCGGCGGGGCTGGCCTGCGCCAGCTCCCGATAGTGACGGGCGGCCTCGTGGGCGGGGTCCAGGGCAGCGGCGCGGTCCCCGGTCTCAGCCAGCCGGATGGCGAGGTTGTTCAGCGACGAGGCCAGGTTGGGCAGGTAGCTGGCGGGGCTGGCCTCGGCCAGCGCCCGATAGTGACGGGCGGCTTCGCGGGCCAGGTCGAGGGCGGCAGAGTGGTCCCCGATCTCGGCCAGCTGGTTCGCGAGGGTGTTCAGCGACATGGCCAGGTCGGGCAGGTAGCCAGCGGGGTTGGCCTCGGCCAGCGCCCGATAGTGACGGGCGGCTTCGCGGGCGGGGTCCAGGGCCGCGGCGTGGTCCCCGGTCTCGGCCAGCCGGATGGCGAGGTTGTTCAGCGACATGGCCAGGTTGGGCAGGTGGGCGGCGGGGCTGGCCTCGGCCAGCGCCCGATAGTGACGGGCGGCTTCGCGGGCCAGGTCGAGGGCGGCAGAGTGGTCCCCGGTCTCGGCCAGCTGGTTCGCGAGGGTGTTCAGCGACCCGGCGAGGTGAGGCAGGTAGCCAGCGGGGTTGGCCTCGGCCAGCTCCCGATAGTGATTGGCGGCTTCGCGGGCCAGGTCGAGGGCTACGGCGCGGTCCCCGGTCTCGGCCAGCAAGTTGGCGAAGTCGTTCAGCGACGAGGCCAGGTCGGGCAGGTAGCCGGCAGGATTGGCCTGCACGAGCTCCCGACGGATGGTAAGGGCTTCGCGGGCGGGGTCGAGGGCTGCGGCACGATCCCCCGTCTCCGCCAGCCGGATGGCAAAGTAGTTGTACCAGCGGGCGAGAGCAGCGCGCTCCTCATCGGTGGTGGGAGGCTCGGTAGGTTTGGTTCGCCGGGTGGCGGTGAGGGCGAGACTGCTTAATGCACTGTGCGCGAACGGGATCTGGTCGGCGATCTCGGCGAGTGGCAGAGGCGTGTTATCGATTTCGGCGAGCGTGATCAGCGCGGCGGCAAAAGGCCCGCCAACGGCTGTGGCAGCCGCGAGGGCCGGGCGCCAAAGCACTGGGTCGTGTTCGAGAGCGACCGCAGCGGTACGGGCAGCGAGGTCGCGGTCGATACCCGCGGCGCGTGTGAGCACGATGGTCGCATTCGTGCGTTCGGTGTCATCGGCCAGGTCGAGGGCGCGGGTCAACAATGTTGCGGGGTTTGCTTCGCGGGGTTGGCCCTGCGGGACGAGGATGTCGGTGAGTAAGAGGTGGTCGGCGATCGGGTCGGGTCGGATCGCTATGGTGCCATCGCCCTCAGCTGGTAGCAGGTTCGTGAGTAATTCGGCGAGCTGTTCGGCGTAGAGGCGGTCGTGGTCGAGTGTGCTGATCGCGGTCAGCACAGTGGGGACCCGGTCCTGCACCGGGGTCAGCAGCGACAAGCAGGCCCCGGCGGCGCGCAACAGTGACTGCGGCGGTGTGCTCAGACCGCGTTCGTCGGCGGTCTTTTTCCAGTAGTCGAACTCCCGGTGAAGGACGTCTTCGTAGAGGCGGTCGCGGCTGGTGGGCAGGTCGATGACGCCGTGGGTCCGCAGATAGGCCAGCAGGATCAAATCCAGGGTGGTCCACCGCCCCTCGGGTGTGTCGAAGGTGTCCACGGGCAGGGTGGGGTCGCGGCGGAAGGCCCGCAGCGCAGCCCGGTAAACCCCGGTAATTCGAGGGTGCCGGTCCGGCATCGCAACAGGGAGAGTGGCGGGGTAAACACCGTCGTTGCGAAGGTCGTGTAGCAGGGTGGTCCACCAATCCCCGAGAGTCCGGGCAGTGAGGATCACGCAGGCAGGTTGCTCGCGGGTGGCGAGGGCGGCCATCAGCCGTTGCACGTCACCGGTTTTGGCTTCGGCGTAGTCGACCACGACGACCACCGACCCGACGATGCCAGCCAGCCAGGACAGCTCCTCTTCGGTGGGGTGGGCGGGGGTGCCCTTGTTCGCGTTGGCTGGGATACAGGTGAGGAACCCGGTGTACCAGCCATCGCGCGCGAGCCGGTCAGCGAGTTCGGCACCGAGATGGGTCTTACCGGCGCCGCCGGTGCCGTGCACGACAGCCAGCCGCGGCCGCGGCTCGGTGCCGAGGGCCGTAGACCAGTGCAGCAGAACGTCGAGTTCGTCGCGGGCCTGGAACCGGACGGTGTTGCTGCGGGCCCGCACCCGAGTCAACGGGCCCGCGTCCAGGTTGGGTGGGTCGTAGGGATCAGCGAGCACCGCGCGGGTGGGCCGGTAGGGCATCGTGACCGGGTCGGGGTGAGGGTAGGTGAGCCCCAAGTCGACCGCCGTCGACCACAACCACCGCGGATCTGCTCCGGCCACGATCCGCGCCCCCACCGCGACCGCCTCGTCCCACGAAGTGGGGGTGGTGACGGCGGTGACGTCGACCGCAAGGAACGCGCCGGGCTGGTCCACCGCCGCCCGCAGGTCGTAACGCAACGCTTCCGGAACTACCGCGAGGTCCACCCCCCGCAGCGGATAATCGGCGGCAGTCCGCCCTTCGCGCCAGTCACCGCCGAGCCACACCATCACCAGCGCGTGACTCGGACCACCCGGCTCGGTGCTATCAACGAGCACGATCAGCGGATGCAGACCCGCATTCAGACAGATCCCCGCATACACCAAGGCCAGATCGACACACGTCCCGGCACCGGGACGGTGCAGCACCTGATCGGGTGGCCGCATCACCTGCCGCCCTGCCCCCGACATCGTCGGCTCGATCACATACCGAATCCCGGCCTCGGCGAGCACCTCATAACCGACTCGGGCCCGCGCGATCCGAGTACCCTCACCCGGGCCGGGCAACTGCCGCGCCAACACCGACACCAACAGCTCACGCGCCGCACCAGGCTGCACATACCGCACCAAACCCGCCGCGTCGTCGACCTGCCACAACGGCCACACACTCACGCCGCCACCACCCCGACAACATCCTCGCACCGCACACCATCGCAACCCGGGATATTCACCGCGTCCACCCGAATCCTGTACTCCCCTGGAGGCAGGACCGGCAACGTCGCCACCCACCGATCCTCGACGCGGACCGCCCGCTCACGGGCCACCAGCCGCAGCCCATCCAGAGCGCTCACCCACACGCCGATGTCTTCGTCGGCCGGAGCTGCGTGCAGTTCGGCAGTGACGATGATCGGGTGGTCCTGAGGATAAATCTCGTCCAGATCCAAACCCAGCCACGGCAACTTGTCAGCTTCCCCACCGCGGACACGTTTGTTCGAGTCTCCGGACGCAATCCGCAGCACCTCGATCACCACCGGTGAGCCGGGCAGCATCAAGTGCCGCTCCGGCGCGCTGCGCCATCCATTTTTGTCGAGCTCGTTCGGGGTTGCGCAAAACGCCGGCACGGTCGCGTCGCCCTTCCAGTCCGGGTTGGGCATCCACGACGCAGCCTCCTTGGTGACCCGTACCTGGGCCGCGTCGCCCGCGGCGCGGGTCAGTGTGGTGTGGCCTTCACCGAAGATCGCGACCTGCCGCGGAGTGTGGGACATCCCTGACCAGGCAGCATCGATGTCGGTGTGCATCGCATACGCCTCCCACGCCCGCTCGGCGAGGCCCAGCGTCGCGAGCAGCGACAGCTCGTGCGGGTACTGCGGATCGGCACCTGTTGCGGCGATCGCGCGATAGCGCGGCAACAGGTCGTGCACCGACTGCCAGCCCCGACCGATACCGGTCAACGTCCGGAACGTCTTCGGCCCCAACCGCACCCCGTTCGCCAGCATGTCCAAGGCCTTCGGCGCGCCGCCGTGCGGCGTACCCACCGTGACCAAAGCGTCCACGACGCCTGCATCGGTTTGCCCACCCACCTCGAGGCACCCTAGCCAATAGCGGGCGACCAGCCCCCCCATGGAATGGGCGACCACGATGACTCGCCGCCCGGGTTGGGTGCCCAACTGCGCGGACACCCTGTCTCGAACCGACACCGCCGCCGCCGCAACCCCGACACGAAAGTCGTACGGCACCAACAGCACATCGGTACCGGGTTGCGGTGACCAATCGAAGGTGCGGGCGGTGTCCACCCGCGCCCCCGGGAACGCCTCGACGATATTGCAAACCAGCGTGTCGTAGCCCGGCAACCGCCCCACCGGCCCGATCACCGACACCGTGTCGACCAGGCCCACCGCATCCAGGTGGGGATTCTCGTCCACAGTCAACGATGACGGGCAGATCGCTCGACCGGCCATGTCCCAGAGCCCGGGCCCCCAAACATCCCGACCTCGCTTGTCCCGCAGCACCGACCCCAAGATTCCTGGCAACACCACGACGAGATGCTTCAGCTGTGCCACACAAATCCCTTGTCTCGGTTCTAGTCTGGCGAATCTGTTGGTCGCCTGATCCGGCTATTTCGTGTGGTTCAGAATGTCGATGCACATCCTTGCCAGCAGCGCCAACAACGCCACCACGATCGCAGCGAACACTGTGGCCCGCAGCGCTGTCGTGTCGTCGAGGAACTCGGCCAACTCCGCCATCACCGCCATCACCGCCCCCAGTGCCAGTATCACGAACGTGATAATCGACAGCGAGTAGATCCGCACCGGGGTCCGCTTCCAGAACCGGTTGTGTTGTAACACCGCCGGCGTCAGACGCTCGAAATACCGCGACTCGAACACCAACGCCAACAACAACACCACAATGATCTGCGCCGCAGTCGAATAGAAATCACTCACCACCCACCCACCCACCCCTTTAGCCTGGATGCACCGACCCAATAGCTGCCGATCGAGCGCCGTAGACGCGAAATACCTTGTCGCGGTGAAAGAATTGAAATCCACAGAAACAACCAGTCACAACGAAGGGCATCTCGTAGATGAAACTATCTCACATCCAGTCAATCGCTGCGGCGAAGTTCGATGACCCCAATTTGGGGGCCGTAGCCCCCAGGCCGCGCGTGATCGCGCTCGCCGAGCAGGCCATGTTGTTCCACCTCCCAGTGGTCAATCCCTTGACCGTTAAGGACAATACGATCTCGTCGATCCCCGTTGGACGGCGTTGCCGTTTCATGACGATCTGCGGATCAAACGAGGCATTGGTATCGTGCGGGACTTCGATCTCGACCGGCCCGGCCTCAGTCAGCACGGTTTCGGATCTCATGCCGTTTCTGGAGTTGCCGCTACCGCGGCCGGCCGGGTCGTGCTTGTCATAACCAAGGTGCTCGGTCATCTCCGCGTCCGATGCGGTTTCGAGCACGTTCTTGGTCAACTGGTTGAGCAGCCCGTTCGGGCCGATCAATTCCACGCCCTGCTCTTTGGCCTGCGCCAGGAGCTGCTCAGCCAACTGTTTTTGATCCACCTTGTTTGCCACGGGCTCGAGTGTTCGGACATCAGTGATCCTTCCTGCCAAGCTCACGCTCGGCGTGTCAAACCACCATCAACTCCACCCTTTCTGACAGTCCCTCGTTTCACCCTTCGGGAGAGGACTCGATAGGTGCGGATTCAGTGGCCGCGGACTCCTTGAGCGTTGACCCGGCCCCCGGCTCAGCAGGCAGCGAAGTTACAACATTCCTCAAGTCGAGAATCGCTACGGCGGTACGTGGGTCTTTGTTGGTTGTGCGGGATTCCGTAGCGGGTTCTGTGGCGTTGGCGGGTTCGGGAGGCGCGATCGCGGTCGAAGTGGGCAATGTCCCGTCGGGCGGCGTCTTGGTGACTTCTCTTACGGTCCTTGAAGAAGGGGTGGTCGTGCCTGCAGCGGAGCCTGGTTCTTTCTCAGTCCTGGACGAGAGGACGGCGACCACGCAGACCCATTGGAATTCCTTCTGCGAGATCTGCAGGCTCACAGATGCTTCGGTTTCACCTTTTGAAGTTGGTCCCGTTTCCCCCCAATAGATTGTCCGCCACAGGGGTGGTTCTAAGTTCGGAGTGTTGTCTTCGTTCCATGGTTGCTGAACACCTAGGCACACGTCGTGACGCACGCGGGGGTCGTATCTGGCATCAAGTGGATTGGTCGTATCGATTGAAGTAATGGCGGACACGCGCACGAGCATCTTGTCTTTGGGTCGGAGTGACAGGCCACTCGCTGTGACCTGAATATTAACCATGTCGCCGGTCGCGGCCTTTTGGGCGGCAAGCACGATGTCTGGCTGCTCACGGTTAGCGATCGCCTGACTGCCAAACACCGCCGTCAGTATCGCGGCAAGAACAACCAGTATCGAGCCCAGCACCTCTGGCCATGGTGAACTCGGCGCGGCACCAGCGGTGGGTTTCTCGGTATTCGGCGGTGCTCGAAAACTCGCCGCGATAGACGGAAGAGACACGCCGACAATGGCTAAGGCGAGAATAATCCACAGGCCAGTCGGGTCGTCCCGGATGAATCTTGAGCGGGCGTCGCCCTCCAATCCCAACACCACGAGTAGTCCTGTGATAACTGCGACGCCGAGCGGAATTGCCAGGCGAACAGCATTGGTGATCCCCGGTGTCTTGGGTTGATCGGTCTCTGCTTCGGTATCGGCAGCTGCTGGCGTCTGCGCCTGAGGTGGAGTGACTACCACAACCAACTGACTAGGAGTAGCGGGCGGCGGATGTTTCTCGAACATTGGAGTCCTCACGTTGGGCCAAGTCCCTGACACTAAATCTGATGCGGCGAGGCATCTCGGGAACTACGCGAATTCGACCGTTGAGGGGAACTCGGCCTGCGTCGCGGCCTGCGGCCGCCATTTCAAAGCAAGCCCGGGCTGAACTGCGTCTGTCCCAGACGTTTCTTGCGCGGCTTGCTCAGTCGCAGGCGCGCAACGAGCACACCTGACGTGTGTGGTCTCATCACATGAGCGACGTGTTCTACCCGGGACACGTCTGCCGTCGGTGGGGCCTGGGCCTATGCGCGTTGAAGTTCCGGACCGGTTTACTGCTGGTACAGGCGTGCGTTGGCGTCACGCGGATGAATCACCCCAAGTTCTTGTGCTTCCCACATTGGAGACGCCACAAAACTTGGGGTGGTTTCTAGGGCTGGTCGCAACACTTCTCTAGATTCTGGAGGTGTGTTGACATTGTCTCGTCGTGTGAAGAAGGGGCCGGGGCGTCGTCCGCAGTCGGCCAAACGTCGCCGGTTCATGGAACTGCGTGCCCGCGGGTGGAGCGTCGTGGCTGCCGCCCGAGAAGTCGGCGTATCTAGGACCGCCGGAAACAACTGGTCGCGCGGGCACAAAACTTACCGCGGCGGCAAGGCTGTCGGCTTCGTGCCGGCGCTCGACCGGTTGATGGTCCGCGAAGTCAGCCCGCGCTTCTTGTCGCAAGATGAGCGAATAGAGATCGCCGACCTTCGCAGGGCTGGGCACAGCATTCGGCACATCGCCAGGGTCTTGGGACGGGCGCCGTCCACGATCTCGCGCGAATTGCGCCGCAATGCAGCGTCTTCGGCCAAATATCAACCGTTTGAGGCTCATCGCCGGGCAACGGCGCGGCGCGAGCGTCGACATCCGAGGCGATTGGCCACTAATGAGCAATTGGGGCTGATCGTGGCTGAGCTGCTTGCCCAGCGATGGAGTCCTGCGCAGATCAGCCGCCATCTGCGGGTCCGGTTCCCGTGCGATCCGGGGATGTGGCTGTGCCACGAGAGCATCTACCAGGCTCTCTACCAGCCGGGATCGGAACTGATGCGGCCGTCCCCGCTGGCCCCGCACCGCCGATCCCCGCTGCGTACCGGACGTGATCATCGACGGGCCCACTCGAATGCGCACAAGCGTCGGCCGAGGTTTCAGCAACCGATGTTGAGCGTGCACCAGCGTCCGTTTGATGGGTAAGTCCCTCGGAGTGGTGGACTTCAGATAAGGCCGGCACCAGCAGAAACGTGTGTCGCTGACCTGATCAGGGTGGGCCATCGCGTAGTGATCAATGAGTTACCGCCACAGTGACTCAGAGAAAGCGATCTACGCGATGACCCACGACCATTCTGCCTTGCTCGCCCAGCTCGATGCACTCACCAGTGCCGATTCCGCCTCTGTTTTTGCCGAACTGATCCGCGCCGGCCTCCAAGCGCTGATCGAGGCCGAAGCCACCGAGAAGATCGGCGCCGCCCGCTACCAGCGCACCGAGGGCCGCAGCACCCAGCGCAACGGTCACCGACCAAAGACCGTGTCCACTACCAGCGGTGATGTGGAGGTTCAGATCCCGAAACTACGGTCAGGATCCTTCTCTCCCTCGCTGCTCGAGCGGCGCCGGCGGATCGACAAAACCCTGCACGCGGTGATCATGGAGGCCTACGTCCACGGCGTCTCCACCCGCAACGTCGACGATCTGGTCGCCGCCCTCGGTGTGGACTCCGGGATCTCCAAATCGGAGGTTTCGAGGATCTGCGGGCAACTCGATGGTGAGATCGCCCGGTTTCGGGAACGCACGTTGACGCACACCACTTTTCCCTACATTTTCCTCGATGCCACCTTCTGCAAAGTCCGGGTCGGCGCCCACGTGGTCTCGCACGCGATGGTCGTGGCGACCGGGGTCTCGATCGACGGCACCCGCGAAGTCTTGGGTACCGCCGTCGGCGACAGCGAATCGTTCGAGTTCTGGCGCGAGTTCCTCACCGGCCTCAAAGCCCGCGGGCTGGCTGGGGTGCATCTGGTCATCTCCGATGCCCACGCTGGTTTGAAAGCAACTGTCGTACAACAATTCACTGGTGCAGCGTGGCAGCGATGCCGAGTCCATTTCATGCGTAACCTGCACGGCAAAGTCGCCGCGAAACAGATCCCGCCAGTCATGGCGGCGGTGAAAACGATCTTCGCCCATACCGAACCCGACGCCATCCATGCCCAGTGGGATCAGGTCGCTGACACCCTGCAGCCGTCGTTTCCGAAAGTCTCGGAGATGATGCGTGAGGCCAAAGCCGACGTCCTGGCGTTCACCGCGTTCCCCAAAGTGCACTGGCAGAAGATCTGGTCGAACAACCCGATCGAGCGGCTCAATAAGGAGATCAAGCGCCGCGCCGATGTCGTGGAGATCTTTCCCAACCCGGCCGCTTTCCTACGCCTGGCGACCGCGGTCGTCATCGAAGCGCACGACGAGTGGCAGGTCACCCGACGCTACGTCTCTGATGTCAGCATGGACGAACTCAGAAAGGTCATCGCCGACAAGGAACGCGCTGCAGCGACCGCCACCACGACTGAATCTCTGGTGAAGCAACACCAAATCACCTAGCATTCATCATGACTCGTTGATCACGCGCTAACGCTCAACCTGATCCGAAGTCCACCACGCCAAGGGGCACTATCCGGATCTACGTGAAGAGATTCCAGCTAGACCCAATGTGATCACATACCGTTGGCGTCCGACTGCACCCACATTGGAACCATCCCATGTTCGGAAGGCTGGACGTCTGATTGCCACAACGGCTGAAGGGGATCGGGTCAGTACCGCCCAACTGGAAGAACGGGCGGGTCGCTTGGTTGAGTTCAACAGGAAACGCTTCATCGCCAGTATTGAACGCGCACTACTCGGACGGCCTAACGCTGTACCGACAGCTCGTTCAATTGCCTATTGGGTTCTCACCGACCGCCAGGGCCAAGAACGTGTGCCTTCATCTCAGCTTGCCGTGGGAGTGCTCGATTGCTTGCGTCGCGTCGGCGACATTGCTTATCTGCGATGGACAACACACATTAAACAGTTGCCGCAGGTACGCAGCGTCAAGGCCGAGGCACTTGGACTGATCACTCATCCTTCAGAACGGTTGGTGTTCGATCCGCGAGCCTCATCGCTTAAGCAGCTGTCGATAGACCCTGCTTAGCTTGGTGATCGGTTGTGATGACAGCGATCACGTCGGCACGGAACTCCTTCGGATACGGCTTTGGCATGACGACCGTCCTTTCCGGGATAGTGCCCCGTAGCGTCATGTGCCAACAGCGAAATGGGTGTGTCGACGGTCGTGACGCCGGGTTGACGAACGTCGATCGCGTTAGGTCGCGCGTGGCCCAAAAGTTGTCCATGGCCATGAAAAAGTCCACGTGGGTCCCCTGCCAGGCACATCAAAGCCTCCGGACACACCGGGGTGATTCAAGTGAGGTTCCCCCGCATAGTGGAGGGAACCTCACTCAGTGTCTAGTGCAAGGTGCAACGCGGCGTTCACTACAGCGTTCCCGTTTGCCAACCGCAGTTGGTCGATAACGCCACTCAACTCTGCAGACGTGCCCGACATGGCCAACTTGATCAGGTCCGCGGCGGGCTGGACTCGCGGATCTGGTGGCGGATTCCGGAACACATCCCACCGGTCAACAGCCACAGTCCGCGCCTCTTCCTGAATCTTACGGATGTCGCATCGGAACATGTGCTGCCGGTAGTCGTCACCAAACTCGACTGTGTTGCCTTCAAAAAGGACACCCACCCGCCCCTCAGCACTACGGTGCGCCGAGGACGCCTTGGCGACAACGCTGATAGAGTAGTTGCCGTCGGATGGCAGGTTGCGAAGCACCAACTGATTTTCGGTGCGCGTGTAGAAGATTGTCGCGGAATAGTTCTCGACCGCAGTTCCGGCTGGTAGCGGCAAAGGGTAGCGCGTATCGACATCAATTCGCACTGACCCCTTGGACTCGGTCAGGTGTCCCTGACCGATCTGCTGGGGCTCCGAGTACGTCAGGTGGAAGCCACGCCAGCACTCAATCCGCCAATCCCATGCCAGCGGGCGGCCGAGAAGCACGGGTCTGGCGGTGATGTAAGCGACCCGCCCGTGTTCGTACTCATCATAAAGAAAATCGCCAGGTGGGCACAGTTGAGTCCCTTTGTAATGGTAAGTGCCAGACGAAATCGAACGGCGAGAGCCTTCCTCCGCAACACCTGCCACCATGTCCACGGCCGGGGTCCTCAACGGCGGAATGTACGGCTGGCTTATGGCGCCGCCGAAGGTGACCGCTTCGGGGACGATCCGGATTGGGTCGGCAAACACAGCGCCGTCAATACCTAGTGGTGAATCACCACCTTCAGTGGATGGTGTTTTGGCATCAGTTGCGCCTTGGGCGACCTGATCGTCTATCCAGATGTTGCCGGCAATCGCGGTTGCGAGCCCCAAGGGGAAAAACCCGGACGCTATTCCTAGGAGGCCACCGAGCACCCATGCCGCTGCGTCACAGTACCAGTCGGTGTGATGCTCGATCTTGCGATTCGGCGGGTTCGGAGTGAATAACGTCCGGACGCGCCGTTCAAACCCATGCGGAGTGCTATTTACGACGATTGCCAATCTCATCTGCTGGGTCAAGGTGATATCGGCCTCGTAGCAATCGCCAGACTGGTGGATTTGGAAAAGGAGATCGATGTAGCCGCCGGCGAACTCGCACGATATCCTTCTCAATTTCCGTCCGGTCCCGATGACACGATTAGTCGCTCCGCCGCAATTAGGAGGAAGCCTGGCGGTCACCAGCCCAGGGTTAGCAGCAATCTCTGCATTGGCCGCGTTGGCAGCATCAGCCCCCAGGGCACCTGCCAGTTCATCGGATCGGAACTGAGTCTCTATCGACGGGCAAAACACCAGGCGCCGGAACGCCGCCTCCGAAATGCTAACGCTGACTTCCTCGCCCGGCAGCGTTGCAATCGTGGTCTTTTGGGAGATGTCGCCGCGATCGCGGCGGTCGAGGAGAAGATTGCCGAATAAACCCACGGTATTGGTGTCAATACATTTGACGGCGTCCAACCGTACGAACCGCAGCGGCGTCACCGCCCCATCAAGCGACGCGTCTACTACGAATCCGCCAGCGGGCATGCGAGGCGATTCCAGACCATGCACGTAGTCGGTCACCATGCCATCGGCAAACTCCTGATAGTTTGGAACGAACGACAGCTGTTGCTTCGAGGGATCATCGAAGCCCACGCGCACTGTCGACGTCGGAAGGTTCACGGTCAGGAAACGCACAAGCGGTCCCGGCGCACCGCCATCGACGAACCCGAGTGCTGTACGCACATAGAAAACACCGTTCAATCCGGTGAAAGAGCCCAGCAAGGTCTGCAGCGACATCTCCTTGAACGACAATGTCAGGTCGACGAAGGCTGTCCCGGCCTCAAACTCGATCGTCGGCGGATATAAAATCAAGTGCGTCACCTGGCCGGAAGTGTCCACAATTTCAATCTCGAACGGCGGGTCCTCCTGAGTAGGCCGGAATCCCAACTGCACTAATCGTTCCACCGCCCCCCTTGACAGTTCGAGCACCCAGTCGAAGTCAGCAAGCAGGCTCATTACGTATGCCCCTTCTCGAACAATCCGCGCAAACGTACCGTGGTTGTCGCCGATCCCGGGTTCGCTTTGATCGCGTGGTAGGCGGTCGCGGACACCGTCGCCAGGTTGGGTATTCGACGAACGATCTCGGCCCGCGCGGGGTCGGTAACCTCTACACCGACATCAGCCAGCAGCAGGAAAGGATTCACCGTGAACAACAGTCCCCCATCGCGGGTTCCGTTGACACGTTCAAGGATCTCTGTCTGGTGCTCACGTAACGATTCCAGCGACTCCACTCTCACCCACGCTCTCGGGCGACCGAGCCCCTCGAAGCTGTCGTCGTCCACTTCAATCGTAACCAGCGAATCGGCCTTTGTGGCAGTCCAGTGCGCACCTCCCGGGTCCACGACGAGGCGTGTATGAGCCTGGGACACCGCGAATGTCACTGTCGACTCTTTCGCAGCTGAAGTGGACTCGACACTGACGGGGATGGTAAAAACGCCTTGGTCGTCAGTGTCGCCACCTCCCACCTGATCCCCACCGTTGTATGCTTGGACCGTCACTCCCCCCAGCCTGCGGCGCGTAATCAAACCGACGACCCGACCCGTAATCCTTAGAGACATTAATTGGTCCTGCATTCCGGCTAACCGTTCCTTTCCGAAGTGGTTTACTGCCGTAGCACCCGAAAAGTTCTAAGGCGCTACCGTATTAACGCGATCCTCCTGTTGAACTTGGGCCAGAATCCGCCTTGCAGGCGTCACGCTCTATCGAAACCAGTGTTCCTAAGCGCTTCGACTAATCCGCTAATAAGTGCGCCAGCGATCGGTCGCACAAGCTTGAGGCAGTTCTCAATGCCAGCGCGAAACGCCCATCACTCGCCTCTCTTCGTTGATCGCCGAATTCTATGCTTCGATCGACGATCTCTCCCGAGGAATCTGGACAGTCCACATTCCCATCTGCGCCTGGGCTTCGGATCTCCAGAGTCACTGAGGAACTGAAGGGCATGGTGTCCAGCTGTAAGTTCCCCGTAGATAGTAGACACAGCGTGTAGCGAGGTCACCGGTTCCGCTATCTCGCTGACCACTACCGGGGCCTAACAGGTGCTGGGTGCGAGGATCTCGCAAAACATGCCGTCGCGGCCCTTCTTTTGGGTTGTTCGCTATCGCTACCGTCCATCCCGTCAACCTTCCTCCGGTCCTGTTCTATGTTGACTTTGTCAGCTGCCGTCAGCATGCATGATCCGTCTGCGTTGCGGTGCGTAGTCGACTACCCCACTTCGGTCCAGAAGTTCGGTACCTGTCACCGCGACGCCAGAACCTGTCACGTGGCCTTGCCTGGCTCGCAGGATTGCTATGCACGCTTCGGTCGCCGACATACAACATAGACGCAAAACCGCGCCCCCTCGAGCGTCTCAGTTAGTTAGGTTTTCGAAGGTCAATTTTCTTTGAAGAGATGTAATCCAGTGGATCTACGTATTGACAATCTCCTCCGAAGGGTCAGACTAGCTGTAGGAAGACGCTCGCGCTTTACCTAACTGCAAAGTACGTCCTTGCCTACAGGGCCCCAACACCCCGAGATTGTTCGGCGGATTATCGGAGTCAAAAGGGTGATTGATGACGCCGTAACCGGTATCGGTGTTGCCATCTTGAATTCACTGATGGCGGAACCCAATTGAGCACAGCGCCCTCGTGGACCACCCGCTGGTTGACCACTCCGACCGGCACGACCATCAAATTTCAGCGCGAAGACCGTTACGCGTCACAGGAGAAGACGCAAGAGGAGGAGAGATGTCAGTACTTCAAGGACAAAAGAACGGCAGTGGCGTAGACGCACGCCCACCGCTCTCGCATTTGTGGCTTGAACTCACCGGGAAATGCAATCTTCGCTGTACCCACTGCTATGCAGACAGCGGGCCCGACGGAGAGCCCGACTCCGTTGGATTAACACGCTGGTTGTCCCTCGTCGATGAGGCGGCAGATGTTGGAGTGGCGTCGGTACAACTGATTGGCGGCGAGCCGACCATGCATCCGCACTTTGATCAGATCCTCGAGCACATATTGCAAAAAGACATAGATGTCGAGGTGTATACGAACTTGACCCACGTTAGAGAACAGCAGTGGGAACTTCTGAAAAGACCTAGGGTATCGCTCGCGACCAGTTTCTATTCGTGGGATCCCGCGGCACATGACCAGGTAACGATGAATCGTGGCAGTCAAAAAAGGACTCTCCGAAATATCGAGAGAGCTCTCTCTGCGAGCATACCGTTGCGAGTTGGTGTCGTGAAAGTCAACGATAGCCAAGGTATCGACAAAACGGTTGAATACTTGGACAATATCGGCATTCGTCATGTTCGTGTCGATGAATCGCGTGGTGTGGGACGGGCGCTCACGACGGACCACACTTCATCCGTGGAAGACTTGTGTGGGCAGTGCAGTAACGCGCGATTAGCTATCGGTCCTGATGGTGAATCGCATCCTTGCGTCTTTGCTCGATGGCTTAATCTCGGAAATATTCGAAATTCGACACTTTCCGAGGTCTACTATTCCGAATTTTCAATTGAAGCTAGAGATACGCTGGAATCGAGCTTTCAGGCGATGGTCGATCGACGTTTGGCCGCAAAGAAAGGGCCTGCTGTGTGCGCTCCGACCTGCGGCCCCGGCCGCAACGAGGGGTGCATCCCCGAGTGCCACCCCAGCGGCCCTTGCAATCCCAACTGCCTACCTTTTACGTAAGTCCTGGGCATGTCAAACTATTCGCGGAGGTCCGACGGTATGCCGGAAAAGGGTGCCCTGAATTCAAACTCTATGCACGGGCGGAAACCGTTGTGCGGGCGAATGTTGCGATTGCGCCCCATCAGACCAGACGACTATCGATTTCTTTACGACCTGACGGTGTCAGAGGATGTCGGGTACCGATGGCGCCACTTTGGGACGTTCCCTACATACGAGTCCTTCGTACACTATTTGATCAGGGACGAATCCGCACAATTCGTCGCAGTACGGACAATTGACGATAGCTACGCAGGCTGGGTTACTTCGTACAATGTCGATCTCGTAAACGGGACGGGTTATCTGGGTATTGCAATGTCCAGGCCGCTGATAGGAACTGGCCTCGGCTTGGAAGCTGCTGGACTTTTCCTTGACTATCTATTCACTTTCTGGAACCTGCGGAAGGTATATGCCGAGTCGCCGGAGTTCTCCTTCAGTTCGTTCTCGAGTCAAGCCGGCCAGGTATTTAGGGAGGAGGGGGTTCTAAAATCACATCGTTACTATGACGGACGGTTCTGGGACGAGCATCTCTTGGCAGTTTATCGAGAAGATTGGGATCGACTGAAACCGTTCGCTAGCTGGATTACTGCCAGTTGGCTTGCCGGGAGCAACGCCGATCTCCATCCCCGGCAATGGTGGGCGGTGACTCCTGACGGTGGTCAAGCGCTCCGAATCGGGGATCAGGAAGGTGGTAGCAATCGCGAATCTGCATCATCAGATAGCCCATCTTAGCTCAGTTTAGGGATTTACAATGCCTCAGCGCAAGCCGCGGACGAATGAAATCGATGCTATACGGAAAGCTCTCGTCGGTTTGGGATTTGTCACTGACGGTGACCCAATATCGGATGACTCCGCACTTTTCGACAAGCCAGGGAAGGATGGTGGACAATCTCTGGGTCTCGATTCATTGAGTATGCAAGTTTTATTCATAGAGCTAGAGAACGAATATGGGTTAGCCTGCGCGCCCGACATCGATCCGTCTTCGGTGGAAACGGTAGGGAAATTGGGTTGCGCACTTCGCGGCAGCGGTTCTTTCGAGCCGGGGTGATTCGTCTGCGTAGAACCCGAGGCGGACAAGAACCTTCTAGACCGTCGCGCGGCGCGCCACGACGCAATCCAATCCCCGAATACAACCGCCCTGCAGGAAATGCTCATTCGTGGATACCTTCCTGCTCGTGCGGGAGGCTGTGCCGCCAGGTGCCTGAAACTACACCTGCCAGCACTACACTAATGCGTCTGGTAGTCCTAGTGCTTCCTGTAATTGCTACTCCAATATTATTGGTATCAAATAGCCTTCCGATCTCGTTGCGATCCAAGTTTCTCCAATGGTTCGCTCATGCGATACTTCGAGGTGTTGGAGCGCAAGTTCGGGTGATTGATACGCGAGGTGACAGTGGCGACAGGCAGGGCCATCCCAGTGGAGCAGTTTTGGTTGTCAGCAACCATGTTTCGTGGATCGATATATTCGTTTTGACGGTCGTCACTCCTTGTGCCTTCGTTGCTGGCGCTGACATTCTCGGTCGACCCATGTGGCTCGTGGTTGCGAAGATCTTCGGCGTGATTCCGATCGATCGGTCTCGGCTGCGAGGTTTGCCGTATACAATTGATGCGATAGTCAGTCGCATCACTTCTGGCCAGAATGTTGCGGTATTTCCCGAAGGGGTTACAACTTGTGGAAAGGTGCCAGGTGCTTGGCACCCAGCGATGTTCGAAGCCGCAATCGCCACGCAATGTCTTGTCCAGCCGGTCTCAATCGGGTACTCCGACTTGTCGGGGATGCCTTCAACGAGCCATGTCTTTGTCGGCGATGACACGCTCCTCCGCTCGGTCTGTCGAGTGATTCGTCAGCCGGATGTAGTTGTGGAGGCAGTCCTGCTACCTTCCGAAGTGCCCGGATGGGATAGGCGCGAACTTACCGCGCGCTGTCAACTGCTGGTCCAATCCAGAGCCCGGAAGAATCAAGCCCTGCATGTCTAGCGAAATAAAACTGATCCTCGACGTGACTAATTCGCCAAAGGACGTCGCGGTTCGTCACGGTGCGCGAGCTTATTGGCGTATCCCCAGCAGATGAATCCACGTGATGTGGCCCGACTATCGGGGACCTGCCACTGGTTCTCAACGCATCCAGGGGGTTAGAACTCGGCCCAGTCGCGGCTACGCTATGCAGATCAACAGAGATGCTCAGCTTTCTCTCGCCAAGGCGCTCAGCGATTTTACGTACTATCTACTAAGGATTAACATGTTGCTGCTCAACATTGTTCGTCACCAGTATTGGAAGAGAACGTGAAACAGGCACTGAGACAGGGTGAATGAGGAAATGGACATGACGCCCGGGCCAGCGAACTCTGGCAGAGTTGTAGACATGCAGCGGCCACTAGACAACGAGATACCCGTGCGCGCACCGATCGCCGGCACCGTCAACCGCACCTCGGAATAGTGTTCGCACTGACGTCGGTTGAGGTGCACTCGGTTGGCGTGATGTGGACCATCGATATCTTCAAACGGGTACCTACCCACTCGTTCGGCTCCTTCGGATTTGGCCGACCCGAAACCTCGAGGTCCTCGAGTTCCCCATGCCTACTGGGTTTTGAATGGGCCGACGGCACCATCTCGTCGAACATGCCACTGGACAACCGCGGCGGACTGCACCCCGACTACCGCGGAGGCCGTCAGCACACCCGCGTCAACTTCTACCTGGACCACTTACCACCACCCGGGCCGCTCTCCATCATCACCGCATGGCCCTTCTTCGACCTTCGCGAACAAACAATTCAGATACGACGGATCCCTCATTACCGACGCTGCTGCACAGGTAGAGCCACTATGGGAACCAATCGAGTCGACGCTGGCCAGTCATGACGACATCCCACGAACCGATGTCACCCTCGTCATGCCCAGAACGGGGTGGTTCGGTGAGCACTTCGACCAAACACCTCCACCTCCGAAACTCGATGAACACGGGAACGAAATGCACTTCCGGGCGGTCAGCATCGACGGCGAGGGAAACCAAATTCCGCTCACGCCCACACCTCGAGGATGGAAGCTAGCCGACGCCGATGAGTAGTACCGGGCACCCTCCACATCCGGCGAACATAGCGTTGAGCGCTCTCCATGTATGCCAAGCCCAGAACAAGTGACGTAATCTGTAATATCGTCTGCGGTTCCTGTCGACCGGCATGGACCCGGTACGCAGAGGGTACGCAGCAGCACCGGAACACTCCACAACGGTTCAACCCCACCAACACGAATACCGCTCCCCCACTACACAATCCGTCAAACCTCAGCAACGCCAATGATCTGCAAACATCCACGACCGCAGGTTCAAAACCCGTCCAGTGTCAGTTCGAGTCTGACCGGGGGCACAAAACCGCAGGTCATAGCGTTGCTTAGATCCGCTAAAGCTGCGGATACGCTGCGGGTACGCTGCGGGTACGCAGGAGTCGTAGCAAGCAACGCTTCCGATGCGGCCAGATTAGCGATTCAGCGAGCGGCCATACCTCGGGGCGAGTACACCTTCTGGGACGAACACGGCCAGGAAATTGCCTAGGCCGTAACCGATCTGGTGAGCGGCAAACCTTGAGCGCCGTGACCCGCCTGCCAACGCCACTCAGCACGGATCGACCCCGCCCCGCGCCCATCTCGCCACTGAACGGATTTCTCACGGGCAAAGTTGCCCGTGTGCCGAAAGCCGAGGTCCGCCAACATGACGGACACCGGTCACCAAGCCGCCTCCAAATCAGCCCTCGACAGGTCCGTGAGACCGAGAAAGCAACCAAGTACACCCAACACCAGCCGCCTAATCCCCTGGCGCACGCGGAGCAACGATCACCATCCGGCGAACCACCACACGATGCAACTGAGGCAACAAGCACATCAGAATGCGACTTCAAACCGATTCGAGGCAGTCCCGACCGGACGGGAACTCTAGCTTCCGGGGCGAGGTGGGGTATCTTGTCGACGTACCCGATTGCCGCACAACATATTTCGTCACCAATGACGAAATGTTCGGGAGTCCGCGAGAGTTGATGGCACGCAGAGGCCGCCTGACAATCAGATTCCCATCCGGGTACACATCGACGGGCCTTATGGCACGAGCTGCGTGACGTTTTCCGTAGAGGCGACAGCGAGTTGGCGAAGCTCCTGCAGCCCTTTGATGGTGCTCACACCGCATCTGTCCAGAGGTTCGCGTGGGACTAGGCCAAGCCCATCGAGATTGATCAACCACACTTCGGGCCCGCGCCTGGCTGCAGCTGTGCACGAATCGTCGGGACGCTGGTCCCGTCCGGCGAATGCCTTGAGTGCGGCTGTGAAGTCGCCGCGGTACCGCGTTGCGGTGTAGGGCCCGGACGCGTGCCGGGGCGGTCCATTCTTCGCATCTGCGCACACGAGGGCCTCGACAGGAACAAAATTCCTCGGCACCTGGACAGGTACGGGCCTTGGATTGCCTGTGCACGCAGGCGACGCTAATGCTACCGGCGTCATCTGAGGTGGTGGATCAACATCTTCCGAACACCCGACGATAGAAGCTAACGCAGCAACCCCACACAAAACCGCCACAACATGTTTCAACACCTTCCGGGGAAAAGGTCCTCGCTCCGTCACCATGCGCCCGCCCTTCCGCCCCAGCCGCATTCCACGCAGCGATTCGTACCAGCTTAACGAACTGGATTCATGACGGGGTGGTACAGGCAACGGTGTGGCTCGCACGCTCCCCCAATCCTTCTGCGGTATACGCGATACCGGCATTGTTAAACTGAGCGACCCAGCTCAATACCGAGGGACCGGCTGGAGCGTGTGCCTCATCAGCAATACGCAAGCAATACGCAGAATCGGAGAGCAGGATCACTGCAAGGTTGCTTCTACACCAAATCGCGCGAGATCAACGGGGACCGCTTCCTCGTACCCCCCAACTAAAGAAGGACACCAACAACTAGTGGCTACAAAACGAATGCGCGTCACTCAACCCCAATACGTCGCACTGCGAGCTCTACCTGATCCGTGGCAGCCCGGACAACTGCTAACGATCGGAGGGGCCTCGAAACGAGACACCACACCGTATGAGGGGTACCCACCTGACCATCCAATCTGGCAGCAACTGCCCGAACAAGGCACGCGGTACCTGGTGATCGTGATCGGGGACGAGCCCGATGAAGTCAACATCGAAGTCACAACCCACCAGACCGCACCGCCCCTCGACCTCGACAGCTGGGACAGCATCGAAGAAGCCGGCGCCGAGTTCGAGCCAGAGACGATCGAAGCCCACAACCAGCTCGGTATCGACTTCACCGAAGAACTACGCGAGGTCCTCACGACAATCCCCTCCGGCTGGAACATGGTGCGCGTCAGCAAACGCCGCGTGACACAACCGCCCAGCGTCGACGTCCACATCGACATATGGCCCATCGACGGCCCCGCGGACCTGAACCGCATCAAACATCAACCCCACCCCCGCCGATCCCGAAAGGCCCAAACATCAGGCGTCGACGCCGAAACGCACTGGTGGCGCATCACTGGCATTCTCCAACGCGCCGGGGCGGCCACGCCGCAGGACTCTTCCCCCAATCCTCGACGCCAGAACCCCGCACATGTGCAAGACATCGCTGCGAGCACCGGTCAAGACTGGCCGCAAGAACTCACCCAGTGGTTCACGACCCTCAGCGGCTACCCCGACGATCGATGGACCACTCTCTTCCCTAGCTACGACCTCCTGACCGCAGAACAGTCACTGCACAGCCGAAACACCTCACTGGCGGCGATGAGCCCAGGCATCGAATACCCCTCCACTGCCGGCGAACCCGCGTACACCTTCATCCCCGAGTACATACCCATCGGCGTACGCGACGGCTACTCGCTCGTCTGCGACACACGCCCCGGACCGCGCCACGGCATCATCCTCGCGTTCGACAAAGTCGACGCCGACGACGAAGCCACCACATGGAAGAGCATCTCCCACTTCCTCGGCGACCTCGCAGACGCACTAGAAGACCGCCAACCTTTCCTGGGCTACAAACCCCAGCTTCCCAACAACACGCTGACATGGACCTACAACCGACGCTGAACGGCCCCAGGCCCACTGGTTTTCACGCACGAGCAGCCGGGCGCCACGAATGAGATGAGTTCGCAAGTCACGAAGTTCAACAACCGAATGGAGTTACGACAAGACGGCAAGAGCATTTGCAGAAGAATCAGCGTCAATATCGCCGCCGTCTCGTAGACGTTCGCGGTGGGCGCCGGAGACGCCTCCGCAGCTACAAAAATCAGCTGGGTTGGCCCAACTCGCCCAGGGCAAGAGGGCAAATCGGGAATCGGCCTGCCGACTAATCGAGTTGGTCGACTGATCCTGCCCGGTACGCAGAGGGCACGCAACAGCACCGAAACCACCCGCACTCGTCCAACGGGACAAACATGAATACCGCTCCCCCACTGCATCATTCGCAAATCGCCCACAACGCCAACGATCTGCAAAAATCCACGACCGCCGGTTCAAAACCCGCCCAGTGTCAGTTAGAGTCTGACTGGGGCACCACATTCGCGCAGGTCAGAGGTAGTTTCACCACTTCGAGTGTCATCTGAACGGTTCAAATACCACCCCCGCGCTACCCACCGGTGTGGGCGCGTCTGTTTTGTCGGCGCCTGCCGATAAGCTCCGATCCATGACAGATGGGCGCAAGGTCTTCGTTATCCACGGGCGCAATCAAGCAGCCCGCCAGTCGATGTTTGTGTTTCTTCGTGCGATCGGCCTCGACCCAATCGAGTGGAGCGAGGCACTAGCAGCAACACGGTCCGCCAGCCCCTATATCGGCCAAGCCCTCGATGCGGCATTCGAACAGGCAGCGGCAGTGGTTGTACTGATGACCCCTGACGACATCGTCCAGCTCGCGGAAGAGTTCGTGTCGGGGCCAGAAGATCCTGAAGCCACCCCCAGCAGGCAGGCGAGACCAAATGTCCTATTCGAAGCTGGCATGGCTTTTGGTCGACACCCAGAGAGAACAGTGCTCGTCGAATTCGGCACCGTACGTCCGTTCAGCGACGTTGCCGGACGGCATGCTGTTCGGCTCAGCAACTCTCCTGCAAGCCGAAACGACCTCGCAAATCGCCTCAGGACCGTGGGTTGCGCTGTCAACACGAACGGCGGCGACTGGCTCGAGGCCGGCGATTTCACTCCGCCGGAGGTCGGAGGTGCCCTCCCAAAAGGGCGTAGGCTCCCGAGCAACCATGACGTTGGCCCCCGATTGGATGCGAAGTACATCAGCCGCTCGGGAGGCACCGACCGCATACAGATCATCAATCGGTCCGGGGGATCAATCTTGAATATCAACGGACTCAACGTAAAAGAGTTTGAGGGTCGGATTGACGGACTACCGATTGAGAAGTTGCCCGGCAACAAGTCGATCAGCCTCACCGTGATTCGCGGTTGGACATCGCAACGCACATTCGAGCTCAGAGTCTCAGCAGAAACTGAAGCTGGCGAAGGTTTTGAGCAGGACCTTTTTCTAGATCTGACAGGGTGAGGCAGACGATGGAGATCCCGATCACGTTCCCAATTGACAACGATGGCTTCCTTCGACGAGAGTGCCCGTGGTGTGAAGGAGAGTTCAAGTGGCACAACGGAGCACTGGCCTCTCGCCCTGAAGACGCAGTGGACCCGCCCGCTTACTACTGTCCGCTGTGCGGACACTCGGCCGAACCCGACCAGTGGTTTACGCAAGCACAGGTTCAGTATCAGCAGGAAACAATTCAATTCCACCTGACGGATATCGTCGGCGACGAACTCGCAGCAGAATTCAAGAGCAGCCGAACAATGAAGTTCAAGAAAGCACGCAACACAGCACCCGCGCCAAACGAACTCACCGAACCCGACGACATGATCATCGTTGAGCCGCCCTGCCACCCATGGGAACCCGTTAAGGCTCCCGAGGATCGGGTCAACGAAGCGCCAATGTTTTGCCTTATATGCGGCGCACGGTACGCAGCCTAACGTCCGAACGGGACTATCCCGTTAACGGTGTATTGGCCGTTAAGGGATAGTCCCGGTATCTCCCGAGAGGAAGCGGTAAGCCTCGGCGGGTGACAGGGTGAGGTATGTACATCATCGTCTGCGCGATCGCTGGAATGGTCCTGGGTGCGGCCTTGTTTGGTGTGGCATGGCTAGTCACCACGAGACTGCGACTGGTTCCCCCTCCGGCCGGCCGGCGGCGAGCACGTCGTGTGGTTGGGTCCAGCCTCTCAGTGCTGATTACCGCCGCCTTCATCGCGACTTCGGGCTGGTATCTCACGTCACTCATACTGACTGGCAGCCTTCTGGTCGGCATGTTCGTCGCGTCTGCCGCCATGGAGTGGCTCGCCCACAAAGTACTTGCCAGTGCGAAATAGGTTGCAGCACAGGGACCACCTGCACGCTGGCGAGACCTTTTCAATTCAACCAGCGCACCGTCAAGTCCGCTTAACCCACTATCTATTGTCGGCGTACTCGATTGTGCTGCAGCTGCTTACGTCACCCCCAGCAAGCCGATAGCGCCCGGAGAAGTTGGGCCTGGTCTAGGATCTCAATACGGGAAGCAAATCTGCGCCAGTGCATGTTGTCACACAAAGCGGCCTTGCTTAAGGCACGCCTGTCAGCTGTCCGATTGGGCCTACGTGACCGAGCACAACTAGTTAAGGTGCGGAGGTGACTATGGTTCCTTCTTGGGATGAATTGATCGAGATGAATCGTGCAACCGCAGGGCGGCCGCTTCAGGCGGTTGTGCACTACGCCGGCAATGCGGCGATGGGTTGGACATCGCAACGGGTCTGGTTTGCACCACCGAATTGGTGGCGAGTCGAAAATGCTGACGCGGTGGTGCAGCGAATCAACAACGACGAGTTCGCATATCGCCGCGTCGCCTCATCGTTGCACCGTTATCGCACCACCGAGTGGACACCGGGTGGTCCCATCAATGCACGCTTGGAACCACCCAGCGAACTACTCGTGGCCCATCGGCGCTGGCCCGCCCCGCAACCCCCCGCCCCGGAGCCGCCGGCACCGAAGGCCCGCCCCGCAGATGCAATAATCGGACGTGCACGACTCATTACGATGACCGGTTCATTTCACCAGGATGCCGAGACGCGACACTTTGAACCCATCGGTCCTGCCGAAGCAGTCACTGTGCGTGGCCGCTCTGGGTGGACAGTTCCGTGTGTGATGCCGTCGGTCGCCCAGCATCCCGTACGGGTGACCCTCACCTTCGACGCCGATACAGGTGTTGTTATCGGCCGCAACGCCGGCCAGCCCTACGACACAGTCGAAGTCTCCGATGTAGTGCTCGACGACCCCATCGACCCCACTGTGTTCGAGTGGGACGGCGAGTACACAGACGCTGATGCTCTCGAAGAGCAGCGACAAGCAGAGATCGACGCCCACCAAGCTGTTCTCGAGCAGATCCCGACCTTCATCCCGACAACGTGGCCGCGCCCAGATCTGCAGACGTTCCTGGAGAAGGGGGACCCGGACACGTGGGCGCTGCATCTGATGCTCTTCGATTCGACGGGTTTCGACGGCGCACTGTTGCGGTGGCCGCTCGGCACTCGGCGGCCGTTTTTTGTCGGATCGCGCCACCCGCACACTTATTCTTGGTCCGATGAGCACTGGACCTACGCGATCGACACCGAACAGCCCCTTCCCGATGCCGAAGCGCGGCAGATTCAGCGGTCGGTACCGACGGTCATTCCCCCGGCCACCATGCAGGACGAGGCCCGCCGCGCTGCGGCGGCCGTCACCGCAGCCGCGGTCATCGACGCTGAACAGATCCTCTACGCCGGTCCGGTGCATGTGCACTACGGCTTCTTCACCCTGACCGCCTTCCCGGACGCTCCCGTCCCCGGTTCCGATGCCGAACCATTCGCCGGCCAATCCAACGGCCTGTGCGGGACCGCCGCCGCACCTCTGGCGTACGTCCGCACCGGCCTGCACACCGGCTCCGTCAACGTCGAAGTAGTCCTCGCAACGGCCCGGCCTCCCGTCGACAGCGACGGATGGGAAGAGATCGTCGAACTCGACTATCACGTCGACACGCCCACCACGATGCTGGCCGGCTTCTCCGGCGGTACAGCACTCGCAATCCCGTTGGGCCACTATCGAATGCGATTCAGCGCCCGACACATGGACCAGGCCCGTGTGGCCGACACCGGCGACCACATCGACACCTACCAACTGCTCCTCTGGCCCAACAGCCCATCGCAGCAGGCAGACCAACCGACCGACACCATCCTCAAGGCCACATCGAGCATCGCCAAGGCCCGCCACGCCACCCCGAATTGACCCACCACCCCTGCAGCGGCGCCCTACCCTGCACCTATGAGGGCACCGTCATGGGTAGAGCTTGCCGGCCGCAATGCAGCCGCCGAATCTGTTTGCATCACCGGAACACTGGAGATCAGCACGTCATCCCCAGAAACCGTGCGTTTCAACTTTCATCATGCGCCGGGCGGGAAATGGCGTATCGAACACGATGGCCATCTGGTATATCTCGCGACAAACTCGACCGCGGTCGAGTAGCCGTTGGAAAGACCGGTACCCGCCACTCAGTGTCACGTGTGCTTTGCGGCGTCCAGCCGGTATCCGTCGTGTTGCCAATCCAAGACCACCCACCGCAGATCATCCGCAAACTCTTCGACTAAACAGCGCAACGCGTCAGCGTTCACAGCGTCGATGCGAGCCGCAAACGCTCTTCCCACCGCGCCCAAAATCAAAGGTGACCGATTGCGCATCCAGTCGAACGTGTCTGCCTTCATGTTTGGTTCGTTTCGTGTGTTCAGTTGGCGAGTTCGTCGATCCAGCTCGATCGCATCCGCAGCGCTCGTTCCATGCTGCCGATGACAGCCGCGAGCCCGAAGAGCAGGTCGATGTGGAGGGGCAGTTGTACGGGAGAGGTGAAGATTCCGATCGAGTCGGCGATGGGTGGCACCTGGGAGATCGACGCGATGATCTGCGGCACCGTGACACACACGCCGGCGATGACGAGCACGGTCGAGATGATGCCGATGACGTGGCTCAGACCGGGGTGATTGTGGTACAGCCGGGCTCGACGTCCTTCAGCGGAGGCAGGATCGGGAGTCAGCGGCTGCTCGGTGCCGTCCGGACGCACGTAGTGGCATCGTTTGAGCCCGAAGCCGTTGATGGCAACTTCGATGTGACCTCCCGGGACCGGTAAGCGCGCCGGCATCTTCGAGTACGAGTGCATCGACCCGTTCACGTATAGGCGCGCACGGATTACGCCGTCCGTCATGTCGCCGGCGTGACGAACATCGACGGCATAGGTAGACGGCGTGCCGTCGGGCAACGGGAGCGTGATGGTTCGGAGAGATCGCCCGAACATCTGCCACCAGCGGTACCGACGCAACGGCGCCCCCGATCCGGCGCGCTCGCGGCGGTTGCCCCACTCTTTGAATCCCATCTTCCCATCCTCGATCCGTGACTAGTACAGCGTGATAGTAACTGGGGAGAGAAGCTAGCACGCTGTGATATACATTCACCATGGGAGGGCACGCATGGACGTAGAAGCCAAGACTCCGGGCACGCGCGACAAGATTCTGATTGCTGCAGCGACGATGCTCGGAGAAAACCCCACCGCACGGTTGAGCGTCCGGGCGGTTGCCGCTCGCGCTCAGGTGAGCACAGGCTCACTACGGCACTTTTTTCCCACGCAGCGAGACCTCGTGGACACTGTCGTCGCCGGGATCTACGACGTCGACATCCAGGACGATCCGATCGACAATCGCGCACTGACGCCAACCGACCGACTCATCGCGTGCTTGCAACTGATGCTCGCGCAAATAGGTGTCGGCGATCGCGCCCGAAAGCACTGGGGAGCACTGTACGAGGCGTACGTGGCATCTCCTCCGGCCGATGACGATGCGGCCACCTATCTCGCGCTCGAGCGAATGGGTCGCCACCGCATAGAGCGTTGGTTGACCACCCTCGTCGACGAGGACGCGATCCCTGCGGGCAAGATTGAGCAGCGAGCGCGATTCCTCACCACCGTCATCAGCGGGCTCATGGTAGAGCGGGTCCTGCCCGCAGAGGCGATCGAGGTCGAGACTGAAACGGAAACGCTTCGCCTCGCGGTTCACACCGCGACAAATGCATGGCCTGCGGCATCATCAGCACACTCTCGATCTTGACCATCGTCGTCGGAGTGGCTGAGCGCTGCGGGGCTGGTTCTCGGGTCGAGAACTGCGTTACTTCGCCGATGCAGTTGATGGCGAACGAGGCTTCGAAGGCATCAGCGTATTGCCCGGTTTCTGAACGGTCGTAGCATCCGTCACTGCAAGCGAGTATGGCATCGGGCCTCCCCCTTTGCAGTTCGGAGAGCCCTGCGATGCTGGCGGGCCAGCCGGCCCCTCGACGTACTGGTCGGAGATGATGCCTTCGCTTGCTGCGAGGTTACCGATCTCTCGGCCGTCGACGTGCCTGGCAAAGCGTTCCACCTCGCGATAGGAGCGGGTGCTGTTCTCCGGTTGACGAATCCGTGACCCTCGTCCTCGAATACGAAGTAGTCGACGTCGACGCCCCGTGACCGGAGTCGCTCGACGACGTTGCCCGATTCCGCTTTGACCACCCGGGGACCGTTGGCCCCAAGGGCAATTAGCAGAGGTGCCATCACGTCGTCGAGCTTGGAGAGGAGCGATCGTGCGAGCATGCCTGCCACCTGCGGCGGATCGGCCGGTCGCCCACGAAGCGGTACCAGCTGTTGATGATTCCCGGGCCGATGAATGCCGGTTGCGGCCATGGCAGATGTCCTATTCGGAGCTCTATCACGCCGTGTTAATACAGTGTGCTAATGTTGCCAACCATGACGATAGTACAGCGTGCTAGTTGGTCTGACGGCGTTGACAACGAGGAAGGAAAGCCATGAAACTCCGGTCATACCGCCAGTCGGCAGCGGCAGTGGCGGTGATCGGCCTACTGGTGACCGGCTGCTCTCAGCCGTCCGCGCCGGGGACAGCAGAGCCAGAACCGGCGCCGATCCTCTCGTGGGGTACCTGCCCGGCTGGCGTCGAAAACCCCGCGGACGGTCCGGCTCGGCTGCAGTGCACCACCCTGCCCGTGCCGCTGGACTACGACGATGCCGAAGGGGAGCAGATCGACCTCATGATCTCGCGATTGCCGTCGAGCAATCCCGAGCAACGTCGAGGTGTGCTGTTGCTCAATCCTGGTGGCCCCGGCGGCACCGGACTCGATCAACCCAGATTTCTCGAGTCCCTGGGTATGCCGAAGGACGTTCTCGGCAGCTACGACCTGATCGGTATGGATCTGCGTGGCGTCGGACATTCGGCTGCGATCAGTTGCGGGTTCACCGATGACCTGCAGTATTACGGCGCAGTGCCGCCGTTTGCATACGATGAGGCAGCGTTCGACGAGCAAGTGGCGACCTCGAAGAAAGTAGCCGAGCGCTGCGCGGCCAATGATGTCGATGGTCGACTTGAGCACATCAGCACGGCCAACATCGCCCGGGATCTGGATCGGATTCGCGCCGCGTTGGGTGAGGAGAAGGCGAGTTTCCTCGGCTACTCGTACGGCACTGCGCTCGGTGCCGCCTACGCGTCGATGTTCCCGGATGCATCGGACCGGATCGTCCTCGACAGCAATGTCGGTGACACTCACCTCGACGGCGAGGGTATGCGCCGGTACGGACTGGGTATGGAGGAGACTTTCCCGGATTTCGCGAAATGGGCTGCAGAGCGCAATGATCGGTTCGGCCTGGGTGCGACGCCAGACGAGGTGCGCAGCACGTACTTCGAGATCGCCGATCGGTTGGATAGGGCCTGGTTCGAGGGCATGAACGGTCGGGCATTTCGGCTCGCGACGTTCGCATGGCTGTACAACCCGCGCTCGTACGAAGGTGCCGCGCAATTTTGGCAATCCGCTCGGACTGCGCCGGATTCGATGCTGGTGCCTGAGCCACCGACGTTCGATTCGACGCCCTCTGTGGGCGACAACAGTTGGTCGGTGTTTCTGGCGGTGACGTGCAACGACGTTCAATGGTCGGAAGACATCGCCGATTACCGGCAAGCAGTGGCCGAAGACAGCCAGAGGTACCCGTTGTTCGGTGCGGCGACCGCGAACATCATGCCCTGCGCTTTCTGGAAGAGCGAGCCTGCCGAGGCACCGGTTGCCGTCGAGACCAAGGGACCGAGCAATGTCCTCATCGCCCAGAACCGACGCGACCCGGTCACTCCGCTGCGTGGCGGCGAAATCATGCACCAGAAATTCGGTGATCGATCAACACTTCTCACCGTCGACGGCAGCGGACACGGGGTCTACGTTCTCGGCACCAACCCGTGCGCACAGGACGCCATCACCGAGTTTCTGGTTAACGGCACCATGCCCGAGGAGGGCACCATCTGCTGAGGTCCATCCCGCGTTGCCCTGGGTGCTCGCTGATCGGGGTCCATTGCACCATCGCAGTGTGCAGCAACGTGATTGCCGACGCCGCGATGGCCCGAGCCCGGACTTCGCGGCGTTCGGCAAACCGGCCCGCACACTCATCAACGTCGCGAGCCCAGGTCACGCTCGCAGGGTCAGTCTCGTCCAGCAACACTCGCCCCTCGCGAGACGAGCGGCCAATGTCGTTGTGCTGCATACGCACTTTTCGGACGAGACCGTGGTCCGCTGCGTTGACGGTTCGTGATGCGGCAGAGAAGGCGAGCCGCGACCCCTCTTCGATTCAGATCTGGTCGTGCTACGCAACGGTCCCTGACCATCTGACGAAATACAGCCCAAAAGACCGTTGCCCGGCTGGGCAACATATCTACAGACCTACGGAGACCTAACGGTGAGGACGAACCGCTGGGGCCCAGCGCACTGAGGGACTCCAGCGGTCATCCATTCCTATGCAGGGTTGACGTGCCAACCACAACGGGTCCGCAATGCATCGCACCGTCGCAGATCCGGCAAGCGCCTGCCAGAACTCGATGTCACCGCTCTGATCGGGGGTGAAGCCCGACCGACCATTGTTCTATCGGCTGGAGGCGAGGCCGATTGGGATACCGGAGAACCGCCCGGTCGGGTCCACGTCGTGTTTCACCGAGTGCAGCCGGGAGAGGTTATCGCCAAAGGTTGCCGCGGCACGCTCGCTATCACTGTGCTGCAACAGGTTCGGGTACGCTGCAGGCAGACCAAGCGGCTCCAGTTGACTCAGCAGCTCGTCCGCCCAGGCAACCTGCTCCTCGTGACCATCGGCATCCGTGGTTGTCGCGATCATCTCCACCATCAGGTGCGGCTCCCGAAGTGCCCAGGGTGCGACGCCAGATTCGGTACGAGTGGCGGCACCGTGGAAGTGATGGATGTTCACAGCGCTGAACGGTGACGTACGGCCCCGCTCGCCGTCCTCCAAAGCGTCGATTGCCGCAGGGGTCAGACCGGGCAACGACACCGTCCGAACCGTGTAGTGCTGTCCCGCGGGAAACATCCCGTCGAGGGCATGCAGCGCCTGCGCGGGCGTGGCCGGGTGTACCTCGGACATCAGCGGCGTTCCTAGCTTCTCCGCAGCCTGCACCCACGGCGCCCCCTCCCGGGCATCACCGCTCCACTGCACCGCCATGAGCAACGCAGGGCTGCCGTCAGGGCCGCTCGTGATCGCGGGACGCAGTGCGAGCTCGTCCGGAACACTGGGAAGCAACCGATCGAACCCGGCGAGGACTTCTCGGATCTCGGTCGTACCGAAGGCGATGACACCTGCAAGAACTTCAGGCAGTTCGGTCAGGCCAATCTCGAGCGACGTGACGACACCGAAGTTTCCGCCCCCGCCCCGAAGCGCCCACAACAGGTCCGCGTTCTCGTCCGCCGATGCCCTCGTGATCGATCCGTCAGCGAGCACGACGTCTGCGGAGATGATGTTGTCGGCCGCAAGACCCATGGTGCCAAGGTAGGGCCCGTAGCCCCCGCCCAGCGTGAGCCCGGTCACGCCAACCTCATTGACCGTCCCGACCGCCGCAGCCAGACCGTGCTCGCCGGCAGCGTCCATCAAATCATCCAGCCGTGCACCGCCTTCCACGCGAGCGATCCGGGCGTCGACGTCAATCTGAACGCCACACATCTGCGACAGGTCGATAGTGATCCCACCCTCGGCGTGCGCACTGCCCGCCCAATCGTGCCCGCGACCGCGGATGCCGACGGGGGCTGCCAGAGGGGTCGCCTGCAGAACGCGCTGCACATCCGGGGCACCGGCCACTCGTGCAATGAGTGCGGGACGGCGCAGCGGGCGTGCGCTCCACAGAGCAGCACTTCCCTCGAACGCTTCATCAGCTGGCGCAATGACCTGCCCATCAATGGATGCGCTCAGCGATGCTGCCAGCTGGTCCCAGTCATGTTCTGCCTGCATTGTCTCTCCTATCATCCTTGCGCCGCGGCGGTCGCGGCGCCGGCCGAATCGTGTGACGCGGGGCGTCACAGACTGCACTTTGCCTGCTCTGGAGGCGACTTGAGGTCAACGAGATAGTCGGCGACAATGCCGTCGACACACTCGTTGGTTCCGTCGACAGCGATGGTGTGCTGCTCACCGTCGACGGTGAGCAGGCTGCCGCCCAGGGTGTCGGCAAGGCTCACGCCGCCGTCGTAGGGCGTGCTCGGATCACCGGTGATCGAGATGGTGAGCGTGTCGGGTAGTCCACTGATACCGGTGGCGTAGGGGTAGTCCAGATCTGGTTCAGCGGGCCACGATTCGCAAGCATCACGCGCCCCGTCGGCGCCGAGTCCGGCATCGGTGAACGGCGCCACCTCCTGGATTCTGCGTTTGAGTTCGACTTCCTGTTCCGGCGTGTGGCGCTGCTCGTCCATACAGTTGATCGCGAAGTTTGCTTCGGAAGAATTGGGGTAAACGCCATCCTCTCCGCGTCCGCCGAACACGTCGCTGATCTGCAGCAGCGTCTCCGGTGATCCGTCGCGCAGTTCACCGATTCCCTTGGTGATGACCGGCCACACCCTGGAGTCGAACAGGCCCGCGGTCACCGCGCCGTAGGCGGCGTCGAAATCCATCCGTCGGCCGTCGGCCGTTACAATCGGATTCTCGATCAGTGGGCGCGCGATGCTGTGGAAGACCTCGACGGCTCGGCTCGGGTCGGTTCCGAGCGCACAATCCGGCGTCGACGCGCAGTCGACTGCCATGTCGTCAAAAGCTTTTTGGAACTGCTCAAATTGCGCCACTCGGCGTTCGGCCGTGCCCAGATGCGGGTCGATGCCGCCGTCAAGCACCATCGCCCTGACGTTGGCCGGGAACATCTCGGCGTACACCGCGCCCAGCCTGGTGCCGTAACTACGTCCTAGGAAGGTGAGCCGATCGTCACCGAGCACTGCGCGAAGGACGTCCATGTCGCGGGCAGCGTTGCGGGTTCCGACCGCAGAGAGGACGTCGTCTCCGCCGGACCGCTGCGAGCACTGTTCCACGATCGTCCGGGTGTCCGCTTCGGTCCAGGACCCGGATCCGGTCAACACTGTCGTAGTGCCCTGTCCCGCATCGATTTCCGCGTCCGTGAAGCATTCGATCGCAGGTGCGGACGCCGCGACCCCGCGAGGATCGAAACCGACCAGGTCAAATTTCTCCGTCACTCGGCTCTGGCTCAGCGACCCCGCTGCGAGCGCAGCCATGCCCATGCCCGCTCCCCCAGGGCCGCCGGGATTGAGTACCAGCGACCCGATGGGTTCACCCCTGGCGGGCGCCTTCAACAGCGCGATCGACGCCGTCTTCCCTTCTGGATCGCGATAGTCGAGTGGCACTGTCATACGTGCGCATTGCAACCGGGGATCGAGGGTGAACGTGCCCTGGTCAGTGGAGTTCGTCGCATATCCCTCGCACGCCTCGAAGGTCAGGGTCTGGTCGTAGAACTGTTGCAGCTCGGTCGACGGTGCCGGTTCGGGGCTTTGTGCGCCCGTGCCCGCTGAGCCGGAACTGCACGCGCCAAGAGCCACGCACATCGTCGACGCTATCGCCACCGTGACAGCCGCGAGCTTTCGTCGGGATTTGAACATGGGTGAGGAACTCCAATCAAGGGAGACAGGGTGATTCGTGCTGCGTCGGGTTGTCGTCAGTCGCGCAGGCCGAGACCCACACGGCGCAAAACGTCGAGCTGGGCAGGGTTGTACAGCTCGGACATCACATCCATGACGTCCTGCATCGTGCGTTGGCCGCCGGCGGTGAGTCCTGCGACCACGCCGGGGTGCTTGTCTGTCAGTGCCGCCACTTCCGGAATCATGCGGACAGCGAGGTCGGCCCGCGTCGATTCGTCGGCGTCGGTTGGCAGTTCGTCGAAGTCCTTACCGGTGGGCGTCGCGGGGGTTCGTAATATTTCGTTGTACGCGTCAAGAGCGGGCGGGCTGAGTACTCTGCTCAGGTAGGTCGCGAAAGCCCGGTCGGCATCGGTCAACTCACTGTTTCGATTCGCCAGGGCGATGTCCGGGGGCAGGTCTGGTCGGGCGGAATGCCGCAAGATCGAACTCAATTCCATCCGCGCCCGCTGCAACCGTTCGATCGTCGCTTCCAGTTCGGCGTCCAGCGCGCGGAGGGAGTGCTCGGGATGATTGATCTCGTCGCCCATGGCCGCGACCTGGGCCAGCGAGAATCCGAGGTCTGTCAGACGCTTGATCTGCAACACCCGGACGAGATGCGCGACACCGTACTGCTTGTACCCATTGGAGGCCCTAGCCGGCTGGTCGAGGACACCGATGTCGTGGTAGTGCCGGACTGCCTTCACCGTGGCCCCCGCGAGTCCGGCGAGTTCGCGAGTGCTCCATCCCATCGCCTCTCCTGTCCCTTGTGCCCGTCGCTCTGGAGACAATTCTGAACCGTGCCCTTGGGGCACAGTCAACCGCTCTGCGTTGAGGGAGCTGACGGAGGGGCACGGTGTCTGGTTCGTGTCGGCTGGCCACGCAATCGATCGGAATGCGATATCCCTACGGCCACAGCACGGTTCGCTGTCCGCGCGGCTCGAGGTCCAGGAGTTCTTCGCCGATCCGCCCTTTCGCCGCGGCCGCGATCTTCCCTTCGGCAGGCGCCTGGCCCCGGATCCACGGCCAGCAGAACCTCTAGGTGCCCGCCGTCGACGTGACCTGATGGGCGAAGTCCTGATGTCGATGAATCGGCGCCTCGGCCGTCCACGCCACCCTCGATGGACGCTGCACGGCACATCAGGAGACGGCGGCGGTGAGCTGAGCGACGATACCTGCAAGCAAGCCGGCCACTACCTGATGACTACTCAAGGTCATGCGCAGCCGGCCGCCATGGGTGAGGACTCCAAGGATCTGCTCACCGTCGACCTGGGTGCTCATCACTGGACCCCAAAACGACTGCGCCAAAGCAACTTTACCGCCTGCATCAGATATTCCGAGATTGGTGATCTCGATGTCGGCGCTCGTGGCGGCGAGCATGGCCTGCTCGGCGTCGTCGGCGTCGGCCAGGGCCAGCGAGGCCAGAGCAAGGACCGAATTACGACTTGCCTCCCGAGTGCGCGCCGCCGCTAGCTGGGCGGCAGCGGCGTTGGCAAGTTCCCAGAACTCCTGCGGTGACGGGCGAGTGAGAACGACGGAGGTCGCCGTGAAGCGAATAGCGACCTCGTCCTCGAGGCCTGCCGTGCGGCGAAGATCAATCGGCACGTTGATCCGGACGCTTTGCCGGTCCGACAGGTCGAACAGGGTCGACGCAGCGGCAGCGCACAGCATCGCTTGCACGGTGCAGGAACGAGAACGAGCACCCTGGCGGATCCGGCACACTGTCGCCTCGTCGAGTTCTGCATAGTCCACAGCAAGCGGCGTGTTCTCGTCGAACGGCCGTAGGGCCGCCCGAGCGGGGGGCTCAGGATGTTCGCTGCCTGCGGCCTCGTCCGGACCGGTCGGGGCGGGCTGCGTTTCCAGCTGCCGCATCAGGTCCTCCTGGGCACCCGGTATGTCCCGAGCACTTATGTCACGACCGCCCACAACGGCGAGCAAATCGTGCATCGCGCGCAGAGCCCCACGCCCGTCCGCGATCTGGTGGGAGAACGTCAGCACGATGGTCGTGCACCTCGGAGCTGGAGCGTCGGGCAGAAGAACTGCCCGCACCAGGGGGCCCGGTGACGGCGGGATGGGCACAGTCTGCTCGACAGCGGCCTGCTCGTGCCACGTCGAGTCGAGCGCGATGCGCAGCGCAACGGTGCCGTCGGCAGACCGGAACACCGGCCGATCTCCACTCCGGTCAATCATCGCGGCGAGCAACGGGTGCACCGTCTGCAGACGACGCAGCGCCACCTCGATCTCGTTCTCGGTCACGACACGACCACACTCGACGGCGAGCGAGAACTGCACGGGATTACGGTGCATGTACAGGTCGATGATGCGCTCGAACGCACCCAGCGGACGTAAGATGCGCCCTGATACAACAGTATTCATCGAATGATCCCTTCATCGGCGCTCGGCGCAAATCGGTTGCGCAAGAACATATTCATCGGTGACGACGAGACAGTCGCCCCGAGAGCGGCGGCGACGGGACCGTCACCGCCATCGAGCTCAGGACAGCTACAGGTGACATCCGCGTCCGACATGGCACCGCGGCCGAGAGAGCGCTGTGGCGGGCCGGTTGGTGACCGGCTGCGTCCAGTCAGCAGCGGCATCGCCGCTCGAGCCCACTGTGCGATGGAGCGCCTGTCCCGGCCGGCTCGGGAACTCCGAGGACGGACGACCGCAGCCGAAGTCAGAAAACGTGGGCGGGGTTTCATCGAATTCCCTTCCTCCGGTGGCATCGATCGCCGATGTTGTGGCGTCGAGAACGACTTATTTGCAGCGTATTTCACTTCGTGGTCCATTCCAGACCGTGCCCTAAGGGCAGGGTCAAGCCCATCCCCCGGTGCGTCACTCGATCCCCCGGCGGCCCGACAGCAGGATCGGCGCCGACGGGTATCGTCCGAACCATTGCGCCGACGAGCGAACGCTTGTTGTGCCGCTCTCGATGTCGAGCGTTCGGAAAGGAAACAGTCTCTGACATGCACTCCCTCACCCGTCCCATCACGGCCGTCGCCGCTGCAATCGCTCTGATGCTCACAGCCTGCGCCGAACCGCACGCCGATCGAGCATCCGCCCCCGCGCCGTCGGCTGCCCTCGAGAGCCGTACTGTCCCCGAGGACATCACGACCGACATCCGGAGTATCGAAAGGCGTTTCGACACGAGAGTCGGAGTCAGCCTGTTCGACACCGAGACCGGCAAGACGATCAGCTACCGCGGGTCAGAACGGTTCGGCTTCGCATCGACAGTCAAGGTGTTCGCCGCGGCTGAATTCCTACGTCGCACCTCGGCCGACGAACGAGATGAACTCGTGCGGTGGACCGAGTCCGACATCGAACGAGCAGGTTACTCGCCGGTCACCACCGAGACACTCGATACCGGACTGACGGCCGCCGAGCTCGCCGAAGCCGCCGTCCGAGACAGTGACAACACCGCCACGAACCTCATATTCGACCGCATTGGTGGCGCCTCAGGTCTCGACGCCGCCATGGAGAAGCTCGGGGACAACGTCACCGAAGTGGTCGACGTCGAACCAGACCTGAACACCATCGCACCCGGCTCGACCGCCAACACGACCACCCCGGAAGCGTTCACCAAGAACCTGGCCACTCTTGGACGAGCCGGCTCTCTAACCGAGAGCGACCGCGCGATTCTGCTCAACTGGATGAGCGGAAATGCCACCGGCGCTCCTCTCGTGCGCGCGGGTGCACCCGAGGGCTGGTCCGTCGCAGACAAATCCGGTGGAGCCGGGCCCATTCGCAACGATATCGCCATCGTCACACCACCAGGACGCGCACCGATCCTCCTCACCATTCTGACCGAAAACAACAACCCTGCAACACCATTCGACAATGTCGTGGTCAGCGACACCGCCGCGGCCGTGCTCGGGACGCTCGAGGTCAGCTGAGGTCGAGAAACGACGCCAGTTTCGAGTGCTCGGCAATGGTTCGGAGCTGTGCTTGTGTCAGTCCAACAGCAGTGACGGCGGCGTCGTATTCGCGCGACAGGCTCGTCCTGCTCGTTGCAGGATCATCGGTCGAGAGGGCGACGTGTACACCTGCGTCCAGCAGCGCTGGTAGTTGATGTTGACCGTAGCTCTGTGCCGCCGATGTGTGCACGTTGCTGGTCAGTGCCACTTCCAGAGGAATCTCTCGCGAAGCGAGAAGCTCCAGAACTTTTTCGCCTTCGGCACTACGGACCCCCGAGTTACACCCGGTGCTGCATGGTCGGCTCTGCGCTTTAGCTCAGTTTGCGGCGCGGACCCGCGGGGCACACTGGACCCATGCCCGCAGTTCCCTCCCCGATGCTCGCCACGCTGGGCAACCCACCATCAGGGGATGGCTGGGCATTCGAAATCAAATGGGATGGGCAACGCGCACTAGCCGAAAAACGTTCTGGAACAACACGATTGTTCAGCCTTAACGCGAACGATATCAGCGGTAGCTACCCGGAGTTGGTTACCGGAATCCCTGAAGCATTGGGAGTGCGGGCCGCGGTCCTCGATGTTCACGAGCTCGATTGCGTCTGCAATCGCTTGGCAGGCAAGCCCGGAAGTTCATGCACCTAGGTAAGACGTCGCCCCACGTTTTGGTGGCTATTCGACCTTGAGCGGGCAACCCTGCCAAACCCTGCCCCGGACTCCTAGTCATCGGCTGGTGTTGTCACGCACAATGACTGGACACCGCGGCCCTTCACGGTCACAGGTGTTTCCAGGCTTTCGAGTAGACGCAGGCCGTCTGCGGTGGGGCTCTCGGGGGTGGCGGTGAGCACGATCAGTTCCATTCCGGGCTGGTCGGGTAGCGCGAAGTTCTCTTGATGAAATTCCAGTAGTCCGACGAGCGGGTGCTGGTATGCCTTGCGTCCGTGTGTGCGGGCGCGTACGTCTGCGCGGGACCAGAGGCGGCGGAATCGTTCACTGCCGATCGCGAGTTCACCGATGAGCGAAGCCAATCGTGGGTCATCGGGGTATGTTCCGGCGGCCAGGCGCAGATGCCCGACGACGTCGAGGGTGCACGTGTCCCAGTCAGCGTAGAGGCCACGTTCGGCTTCGGCGAGGAAGATGTGGCGGGCGGTGTTCAGACCCGGTATCGGTGTCCCGTAGAGGAGGCGGGCGAGCTGGTTTGCGGCGAGCACGTCGAGGCGGTGATTCATGATCAGTGCGGGTGCGCTGGCGGCCAGATCGAGAACGCTGAGCAGTTCCGGTCGGAGCTGTCCGCTCGGTGTCTTGGCGGGCCGTCGACGTTGCCGGGCGAGGCGATGCAGGTGTCCGCGTTCGGTGTCGTCGAGTTCGAGGACGCGGGCGAGTGCGTCGAGGACCTGCTCGGAGGGCTGGGTCGCGCGGCCCTGCTCCAAGCGTACGTAGTAGTCAACGCTGACTCCGGATAGGTGTGCGACCTCTTCGCGGCGCAGCCCTTCGACCCGACGGCGACTGTCGGAGGGAATGCCGACGGCAGCCGGGTCGACCCGGGAACGCCGGGTCCGCAGGAAGCCCGCAAGATCGTCCATGCCCTCAGTATGGACTCGGTATTGCCTAGGTAGTGCGGATGAGGGTGGTCCTGCCGATACCAGGAAGTCCCATCCGTTGGTAAAAGCGCCCCTGAATGTCAGGCGCCGCGGCACCCAGAATCGAAGGCACCCGACACGAAGGAGTTTCCATGAAGACACTCATCATCTACGCCCACCCGGAGCCGACGTCGCTTAACAGCTCACTCAAGGACCTTGCGGTCTCGACGTTGGAGAGCGCTGGACACGAGGTACGGGTCAGCGACCTGTACGCAATGAACTGGAAGGCCGTCGTCGACGCCGAGGACTTCGGCCCCCACGCCTCGAGCCCGCTGCAGGTCGCCCGGAACTCGGGTGGGGCGTTTGACAACGGGACGCTCACACCGGATGTTCTTGCGGAGCAAGAGAAGTTGCTGTGGGCCGATACGATCATCTTCCAGTTCCCGCTGTGGTGGTACACGATGCCCGCGATTCTCAAGGCTGGGTAGATCGGGTATTCAGCTTCCACTTCGCATACGGCGTCGGCGAACACAGTGACACCAAATACGGCGAACGATTCGGTGAAGGCACTCTCGCAGGCAGGAGAGCATTGTTGTCGGTGACAACCGGCGGACCGGAGTCGCATTACACCGCACGCGGAATCAACGGTCCGATCGAAGACCTGCTGTTCCCGTTCCAGCACGGCATCCTCTATTACCCGGGAATCGAGGTGCTGCCACCGTTCGTGCTGTACGGCACGGACCGGATGAGCGACGAGGACTACCCGGACGTAGCGAAAGCATTCGAGCAGCGCTTGCTCACCTTGCATTCGACGGAGCCAATCGGGTTCCGGCGGCAGAACTTCGGTGACTACGAGATCCCCTCATTGCAACTGAAGGAGGGACTCGAGCCGGCGGGCCACACCGGGTTCGGGTTGCACGTACGCAGCTGAAAGCAGCTCCCGCTACCCAGTGGCGGGACACAGTTGCTCAGGGCAGCGGAGACTATTTCTCCACTCTGACAAGGACACCCGTTTGGATGCAGAAGCGCTGGGGGCATTGGACTCCTCGGCCTGAGGGCACAAGATCGTTCTAGCCTTGATGTAGATTCGGCGGTAGGTATCTTAAACCTTCTTCATATTGCCCAGGTTCGCTTCATCGGGCGAATGGCGCTCGATCGCGCAATCGTTGTAGCCGAAACCCAGTGCAGCGGTGAGTAGTTCAGGCGACCCTAGAATGCCGAGCGATGCAAGTTCGGAGCAAACTCGTAGGCGAATTCTGCCTGTGCCCCCGCCTCCACGTTGCCATCGTTGTCCCCTTGACAACTACCCTCGACGGCACCGAATACACCTGGGCCAGACCAACACGTTCTACGAAGACGCCACCGTCACCGATGTCGACGGCACCTCGGTGACCTTGAGTCCGACCGGCGGCAACGATCGATGCACGCTCGTAGTGGCCAACGCCAGCTCCGACGACGCGGCAACTCCGATCGCCCGATGACCGCCGAAACGCACGACCAAACAGCATAAATGAATACGTCTGTCCGGCCTGCGCGCGCACCCTCACCAGCACATTCCCGGCTTGCAGGTGACGTAATATCCGCATTGGGTTGCTTGTTGTCGCACAACCCTTTTCATTAACAGTGACGATATGTAACGCGATCATGTCCGCGCTCACGCCCACAATCTTGGACGAGTCCCTTTTGCGCCAGCGTGTCACTGGAACGCCTCTGGGGCAAAACCGTCGAAGTGTCTGGCTCGTGACTACTCTGAGTTCATGAGTGCGAGCGGTTTCACAGCGGTCGAGATGTCGCCGCGATGGGCTCATGTGGTCTGGGGTCTGTCACTGGCGACTGCGGCCGTTGCCGGCGCGGTCTTGGGCGGCGAGCTGACCACCACCGTTGCCGGTGCCGCTATGGGAGCTTTCATGGCGCTGCCTGCCGGGGCTCTCGCTGCGTTGACCCTGTGGTCTCTTGGATCAGTGTCACTACGAGCTTTCGCGCCGGATCTGCCCAGCTGGCGCCGACGAACTCAAGTGCTCAGGACCGTATTCGGGGTGCTGGCCGGCGGTCTCATCGGGCTGGAAATCGCGATCGCCTTTGCCGTCCTGGGCGGTGCAACGCGGGAATCCATCGTGTGGGTCGCGGTACCGACAGTCACAGTTGTTGCCGCAGGGATCCTCTACCCACCGAGACCAAACCCCGCCCCCTGCAAGCAAAAGAGAAGTCCACAACCGACATACTATCTATCATCAGCGAAACAGTTTGCCCGCAACGCATTCCGCCACAAGCGACAAGAGGCGCCGAAGTAGTCGAGCGCGATGGCGACATACTATCGCGGCGACTCTGTATCGAGCCAGGTCTCGCTATCATGGTGAAATGCACGGGGTTCCGGTATGACTAAGCCATGACCCGGCATCGCGTGTTCGCGCTCACCCGTATCGTTGGCCATAGTGCGTGGTGGGTTTTCGTAGTGGTGACTCTTTTCGCGGGCGGTATCACGTGGACCGGTGCCAGTAGCCATCTCGGCGCCAGCTCTTTCTCCGGGTGGTCGGGGAATTGGGCTGCCTACCGCCCGATCCCGACGTCACCGGTGGCAATCGCGAACTTCACGGGCTCGTCGTCGTACGACGACCCATGGACCGAGCTTGAGCTATGGTCCGTGATTGCCATTGCAGTGGTGCTCATCGCTGCGCTTATCGAGGCAGTATCGGCACGTCAAGTATTGCGGGGGACGGTAACAATTGCGGCCCCGTGTGTGGCATTTGGGCTGTTGTTGTTAGGTACTCCCGGTGTCCTCGACAACCTTCATCTCGGCACTTCCCAAACCCTGGGTGTGGTGCTAGTCGCCGTCGCGGTACGCGAGGTATGGGCCCGCGGTTTCGCGCCCCGGCCGCCAGTCCCACAAGAGAAAACGGTTCTGGCCGAACCAATAACGGATGACAACGGGCACGGGTAGAGGTACGGTCGATCGCGTGACGTGCTCGGATCCTCAATTCACAGTGGTCGGTACATCTAACTCCGCCAGCCAATTGCGCCGGTAACATTCTTCGATGACGCATACTAGCGGTAACGGGAATACTCAACGCAGAGTCCAGTTGGGTTACATCGACGATGTGCCCGAGTCCCTTCTTGATCCGGCTGTGCCGGGATCAGATTTGGATGATCTGCTGTCCTACGCAGACAAGGACTTTCCGCCCAGCAAAAACACGGCGACGCTTCCCGCGAGCGGCTGGCGGATGATCAGCAGCACGACGTCCGGGCCTTCCCTAACAGAGAATCAGGCATGGGTCGCGTCAGGAGCGGATGGGTCCTGGCACCAGCTGAATTTGGTCACGTTAAGACGTGATGGATCCAAACGTATTCAAACCGCGCCTTATACACTCCGGGCGTTCCCCTGTAGGTCATTTCGTCGGAAACCGCTCCACCTCGACTGGGTCGACCACAACACCACACTGACAACGACTGACCTACAGGATCATCAGTTCGAGCTCAAGCTCACGAACACAGGTTCCATCACCTGGGTCAATGAAGCAGACGACAAAAGCACCCTAGATCTTCGTTATCCCGAAAGGAGCCCCGGATTCACACAGTTGGTCGTCGGCATCGACCTGCCCAATATTCCGGCGTCCCAGTCGGTGATTCTCAAGGGCCGACTCGTCGAGACCCCACCGGTGGGTACCTACAAAGTGACCGCGGAACTCGTCGATCTCCAACTGTCAACCGATTCAACAGCCGTCGTCACGGTGACCCCATGACCTTCGAAACCCATGCGCGAATTACTACATGGTGATACTCACGCTCAGATGACAACGAGACGACCTGTGCGGATGATCCGCCGCCGCGGCAGAGAGCACAATGGGCCGCTTACCGCTTTCGTCGGCGTTTTATGTCGATGCGTCCACCCATGAGCACCGTTGAACTCTGGGACGCGGGCTCAAAGCATGGCGGCGGCAGCAGTCGCCTTTCGGGCTTGCCGCCTGACTGTCGCTGCTCCGAGTCTGAGGATTTCGGACCATCCGAATGTCACCCGCTTGGTGAGGATCGCCGCCACCAGAGCGATCGGCTGTCACTTCTTGGGCGACCACGCAGCGACGGCGGGTGGGAAGGATCGCCCCTCATGAGATCGAACGCCACGTCCAGTGACTACGCATGGCTCGTGATCGCCGTAGTCCTCGGGACGGGATTCGCACTGTGGTGGTGGCGACGCATCAAGAACGCCGCACGACGCTAGCGGTGCTCGGCTTTTTTCGCGTCATCGACCCCGGTAGAGCTTGCGGGCTGCACGAACGCCAGCGCAATCATCGCCCCCCCGTCTCGGTCGGTGACGAGACTCCTACAATACGAATTCGAGCACCGTGGCGGCCTCACTCGGCGAACGAAAAGTCAATTGAGCAGCCACATTCTAGGTATCCTTCCTGATGAGGCCACCGCGTTCTATGCGCCGATTCCGGCGCCCTCAGTTCGCTTTTCGAAGTCGAAAAGGACTAGACCGCATGAATACCGACGATGCCGACGCCGCCATGATTCGACACACCGGACGAAGCAGATGGATCACGTTGGTGACGACTGCCACCCAAGTGGTCACCGGCCTAGTGGGCGGTTGGTTCTCGGGTTTGGCGGTTATGCTCGCGATGCTGCTCGGGGCTCGCATCGCTGGATTTCGGCATGCGACCGGGGACGTCGTGGGGATGGCCGGAATGGCCCTGTGGATGTTGGCAGCGGTCGCAGGTGCCGTGGTGGTCTACCAGTACCGCCGATCTTGGTCGCCTCTGGCCGCCGCGTTCGCACTGAGCACCACAGCTTTCGCCCTGTTCGCGATTCTTATCGCCGTCCCGTTTGCTGCTAGCCTGCGAGACCTCGACTGATAGGCAGTGCGGAGGAACAAACCAATTGTCCGGCCGCTAGTTTCGACCCGTATCAATCACTTCCACCACCGAACTCGATCAGCACGGCACGTAGTGCATTTTCGGGAGGTCGGCATCGACGGCGAGGGCAATCAGGTTCCCCTCGAGCCCGAACCTCGAGGATGGCGGCTAGTCGCCGCTGATGAGTAAGCCGACGCGTTCTGTTTCGACACATGTCATCGGCGTAACCGATTGCTAAATAATGTGTTTCGTCATGGCCTGCGGGCCGGTCAAACGATCGTAGAACGCGCGCGGAGCCGTCCATTCCAGTCACCCATATGCAACCAGTAACCGCTCCATCAATCTACGATACGTAGCGTGACCGATGACGATGACGAGGCCCGGTGGGTCACCGTTTTCTACGATGACGGGTCGGTTGAGACGGTGGAGCGGCCCGGTTATGCCGAATCGGTCCGGCAAAAAGAGTGGGAGGCCTGGGGTGGTGGACCACCGATCCCGGAGGTGGCCTCCTACAACGCAGGCCACGAACTGACGCGACACGCACGTGATGTGGTCGTCGGCATCCTCGCGACCGACGACGCCACTGCACGCCGGGTCGCGGTGTGGTGTGCCCGCAGCGCCTGCGAGTATGCGGGACTAGCACAACGACCGTGGGTAGCGTCGGCACTAGATGATCTCGCCGAGGGACGGCCGGCGGCCGACCCGTTCATAGACCCGATCGACGCATTCACGCGGCTGCAGATCGAGCTCGAGCTCGGATACGCCGGTAGTGACGGTCCACGACTAAGCGTGGGTTCGGCATACACTGCGATTCCTGCCGTACTCGGTGCCCGCCATCCTGATGGCCGGCGTGCGGCGATGGAAGCGTTAAGCCACGCCCACTTCGCCTTCGGCCCCCGGCACTCGTCCGAGCTCTATAGCCGTCTTCGTCTCGCCTTTCCCACCCTTCCCCGCAGCGACAACAACGACGATCCGCAGTGACCTACCCCTCTCAACCTCGCCGCCGGTGGCACGGCCCGCGGTCGACTCGGTCCATTTACGTTCGTAGGGAGCCGAATTGAGTGTCACCCAAGAATGGAACAAACTGATGTCGACCCTGGAGACGGTGTCCGACAGAGCCTTGATATTCCTTCCGCCCGCGTCCGCGACAGAGATCGCGGCCGCCGAAGCCGCAACAGATACCGAATGGCCCCAGCAGCTCCGTGAGTTCTACACACTGCACAACGGTCAAGACCCAAACGACCGGAAACGTTTTCACGGCGAGATGCTTCCGCAGTCCTGGTTTTTCAGCGTTGACTACGTCGTCGAGCAGTATCAAATGATGGTCGAGCACGGTCGTTGGGAACTTGAGAACGACCAGTGGCTACGTGACCATGCCCGAAACTCCGAAGCGGGGTCGACAGCATTCTGTTTCTTGCCGTCCTACATCCCCATCGGCGGATTGGACTCCTACTACTACTTCATCGACACCCGGCCCGGGCCACACTCCGGATGCATCCGGCACTGGACGCGAGACGATGGCGACAACGGCAGCGAACCCATCTGGGACTCCATCACAGACATGCTCGCCGCGGTCCGCGTGAGCGTCCTGACCGACGCACCGCTGTTCGAGCCGTGGCGTCCGTGGTTCATCCACGACCCAGACGACCCCGATCACGGCGCCCTGACCTGGGAAACGACATTTAGCACCGACCTCGCTGACGCACCTGCACCAGTCCCGGACCCGATTCCGCTGCACCTTCCATTCCCGCTACTTGACTTCCTCCCGTCCGAAGTCGGACCCGACGATGACTGCGTCGACCTCGAATCAGTCCGACAGTCGGTTCTCGCCGTTGCCCGTCGCCTGCACCCTGACGCCGTCATCGAGGGCGGCTACACGGTGTACCACCGACTCCCTCGTCGGCAAGGAGTCACCGCCAACTCGATGACTTACATCGACGGGGAGCTCACGGCGTATCTCACCATCGTTACCGGTATCGGCAACCGCGTTCTAGTACACGAACACCCGCCGGGAGGGTTCACCTTCAGCACCTCGCACTAGAAGCGCTACCCCACTTCAGATCAACCCGCAGTGGTCAAATCTGACGTAATATGATTATCGGTGTACTCGTCTGTCCCGTAACGTGTTTCGTCACCAGAGACAAAATTCCACCGGGTCACGTACACCTGACCCATGCCACCCGTTCAGGTGCTCGACCGTGGACTTGGACCTGTGTCGTCGCTGCCAACCGACGCTTACACAGCGCGACGAAGGATTGGCGCTCTACAGTTCCTCCATGTCGGATTCTAGGAATGAGTTTGATCGACTCAGCGCGGCCCAACCCGGTAACACCACCAGGGTGAGGTTGTTCCCATGAATGATTACCGCGATTACCTATGGACTGAAGACTGGGCGTTTTTCACGTCAGACGGTTATTGTCTAGCCCTTGTCGGCAACAGCACGCCCGATGATGTGCTCTCAAAACTCAGCGCCCTCGACGACCGCCTGACTGTCACGGGCGCGCGCGACGCATTCATCGCAGGCTACGACCTTGGCGAGCGCCACGGTGTCGACGGAGATGGTCGGCAACTCGCCGCGGTTGCCGACGCCGGCAACGGCTGGACGATCATGATTCAAGCACCCGGTTATCTTGGCGTCTCAGAGATCTCGATGGGTCGCATCATTATTGACCACGAAGTTGTCGCGCACGGCGCGGACAGATTCGTTTGGTGGTCTGGAGGAGTTCCGCGTATTTCATTCGAACCACTGCTCCCCCAGAGTGATCTGCTGGGTGTTCTCGCGGACCGTCAGCCCGAAGAGTCCCGGACTTACATTGTTGGACTGATTGACGAGGTAGGCGGCATCGACCTCACCCAAACTCCTGGCCGCGTATTCCACCATGTCGCAGGATCCTTCGCACTCGCAGAACGCCTCACGGGGGTACGCATCACGCCAGAACTGTTGACGCGCTCCACGTTCACAGTCGCCGTCGCACCTCATGACGCCTCAAACTGAGCTACAGCTATCTGAAGGCGTTCCCGCCCATGATGTGCAACGGATTGTTCATAGTGTCCCCGACAGGGTCCCCGCAGTGAAGGCATTGCGCGAGTCCAATCCCGGCCTGACCCTCAAAGACGCGGTCGATCTCGTCGATGCCGCCCGCGACACCATGCGCCCCAGGGCAGGGCCCAGCGTCGGAGACTCCCCCACGCTTTAGTTCATGCTTACGTAAATCTACGTTATCTTCGTAACCCCTCGCAGAACAATCCATTTCATACTGAATACACCAATAACGGAACGCCGGCGCCACTCAGCTCTCCCCGGACATGAGAGACACGCCCAGTCATCGCCAGCAGCAATGCCTCGCCAGATCCCCGAATCTCCAGACCACCTCCAGCAATCCAGTCAAGATCAGTGGCGACCAACCGAAAACCACGTGTACGACGGGCCCCGCCGATGACCGGGCTGACCCGGGCATAGTTCAACGAGGCACGCAATCGTTCCTCCGGAATATCACGCAGATTCCCGAGTGATCGGCGGATGTCCTGCTGATGAATCAAGCATTCAACCAACGCCACGCGCGCACCATAAAGCGCACCCACCCCGGATGGCTCAATAGCTCGCCACATCAGCTCCACAAGCTGCGCGGACTCAGCCTCAGCATACTCGCGCAGTCCCGCGACGTTGACTCGATCAATATTGCCTCGTGCTCGGAACATATTGATTGACAAGCGAACCCGGCTCTGGCCGAGATAGGCGATCGTATGAGCCACCACATCCCGAACAGTCCACCCCTCACACAGACTGCGCTCAGTCCACTGCTCTGGCGTCAACTCTGCCAACATCTCCGCAAAATCCTCCCGCTCCAACCGGGCAAGTTCGCGAACACTAAGCATCGACCGAGTATCCACGCACCATCCCCCTGACCGACAGGAGCCAGGTCACACCGCCCTTGGGGCCAGAAATGCTTGACGTAGCCACCCGCCAGTGATTCGGCCCGGGAATCAAGAGATGCACCGAAGGGCAGGTCGGCAACGCCTATACCCCTCACGCCTGTCGAGAGCTGACGGGCACGGTCTCAACCAGAAACTTAAGTTGGTCGGTGACCACGCCAGGAAAGGCGGGATCGACGTAGGGATCGAAGTGGCCGCATTCATAACGCAGCAGCGTCGACTCGGGGATGGCGCGGGCGGCCTTCACTGCCGCCGTGGCCGGCGCGATATTGTCCGACAATGCCACCTGGATCAGCACCGGACAGCTGATCTTTCGGGCAGTTCGAGCAGGAGAGTAAAGCCCGATCTTCACCAGGATCCGCGCGGCCACGGTCTCCGGGTAATCCCCACGCCGAATGCTCGATTCGGCAATGAGCCGCTCGAACGCGGCCATCGCGCCCGGGGCAGCGAGGGCTGCTACGGCATTTTCGGGCCCGACCGCCGCGACGTATCGAGGCGGTCGCCGAAGGAAGGATCCGACGAGGTCGGCCAGACCTACCGGCGCCAGTCGCAGCACTTGCCGCAGACCCGTGGCGCGCACCGCCGCCGGCCCACTGACGTGGGGAACCTGAGCGATGACCGCCGCCAATCGCTCACCATGGCCGGCCAACGTCAACACATGACCTCCGGCAAACGATGTTCCCCAGGCAACGACACGTTCGGCATCGGCGAACTGCAGAGAACGGGCAAACCTGATGGCGGCTCGCCAGTCGTCGAGTTGCGCTCGGACATCAAGCAATTGGCGTGGCTCACCCTCGCTGTCGCCGAAATAGCGGTAGTCGAACAAGACCACGGCGTATCCCGCGGTCGCGAAATGTTCCGCGTAGGCCGGTAACCGAATCCCCCGCGTCGCGGCGAAGCCATGAGCCATGACGACCACCGGCACCGGGCCCAGCGGTGCGCTCGGTCGATACACCGTCGCGGCGCACCTGACCCCGTCGCTCGAGAAGAACTCTTCAGCCTGGGTGTACTGGTTGCCGCTCGACACGGTCGCCCCCTGTTTTCTTGATTGGTATTCAAGGAATCTAGCGTCTTCTTGAACGCCGATCAAGTAAAGTGGTGTTATGCCCGCCAATCGTCGTCCACGAGCACGGGCAGAAAAGCGGGACGAGATCGTCACCTCCGCTCGCCGACTCTTTGTCGAGAACGGCTACGACGACACGGCGCTGAGCAAGATCGCCGCCGATGCCGGGGTCACCGCGAACACCGTCTACTGGTACTTCCCCGACAAGGACCACCTACTGGTGGCCGTCCTGGAAGAACTGCTCATCGAGGCATTGGCGCGCTACGAACCGATGGCACAGCGTCCGCTGGCGGACAAGATCATGTTCGTGGTCGAAGAGTTGTCCGCAATGCGCACCCTTGTCGACACCGTCCATTCGCGGCGCGCCGCCTCGCCAGTAATAGATCGATGGCACAGCAACTTCCACTCGATGGCCGACGCACTCACCCGCGCCGATCTCCCGCCCGATGATGCGCAACCGGCGAGCCACATCATCGCGTTCGTGGTCGAAGGACTACTCACACATCCCGGCGACGAAGCAGAGCAACGGGCAATCATCGATCTACTCGTCGACCGCATCACCCAGCGCTGATCGCCAGGTTTGGTCCACCCTTCACTCGGGAAGCAACCGTTCCCTTCGGCCACCTGACATAATATATACCGTCGGCGTAAAACGTTGTGCCCCAATATGTTTAGCCCCCATGGACGGAATGCAACGGGAAACGCGGCCCGGCTGTCTCGGTCTTCACCGTCTGCCCGCATGTCGACGAGCATGACACGCAGGCAGGCTTGATGCCTCAGGTCACAGGTGGATCGGCCATGACGTCTAATGAGCCGCATATACGTCAGGTAGAGGGACCCGCGGCTATAAGGCGTTCGCGCTAGATCGCGCCGAGCGGTGTCGACATGGCGCCATCGAGTCTGATCGTCTGACCATTCAAGAATGGGGTTGAGATGATGGCATTCACGAGATTGCCGTAGTCCTCGCCGCGACCGAACCGCTTGGGGAAAGCAACGGCGCTCACGAGATGATCGAGGAGTTCTTCGGACGCACTCGCGAGTCGGGGTGTCCACATCGGACCAGGAGCGATGGCGCAGGCGCGAACAGCTACGTCAGCCAGATCACGCGCCATTGCCAGAGTCATTCCAACAATGCCGGACTTCGCAGCTGAGTAAGCGGTCTGGCGCGCTTGACCGTCGTAGGCCGCAGTTGAAGCGGTGTTGATGATCACGCCCCGCTCACCATTTTCGTCGAGTTCGTTCAAAGCGAACGCTGCGGCACTCAGCCGTGACATGTTGAACGGTCCAAAGAGATGCATGGCGATCATCTCTTGAAACATCAGCATGTCGTGGGGAACACCGTCGGCAGTGGTCGTACGGGGCATTCGCAAAGTAGCTCCAGCCGCGTTGACATTGACTGTGAATCTACCCTGCCCCTGCGCGATCTCGATCGCCGCCCGCACGTCGTCAGCGTTGTTATGGTCACCCGCCGCAGGCACAGCCCGCTCACCCAGACTCTCCGCAAAGTCCGTCGCACGCTGCTCATCCGGCTCGAAAACAACCACGCGGAACCCGCTTTCTATGAGGCGGCGCGATGCGCCGCCCCCGAGCCCCCCTGCCCCACCACTGACCAGAGCGGAATGTCCTTCAAACCTCACCGGGATCGACCTTTCGTTGATCGCCAGACGGTGACAAAAGCCGCCCGGAAATACGATTCTCTCTCAGAGAGAACTAGCATACCAAGCAGCTTTCAGCTGATCTGGTAACGCTCGACAGGAGCCAGCGCGTACCTCGATAAACGGTATCCAACCTTCACCGATGCGGGCCGGTCGGAACATCTGTCACGGTCACTCGTAATAGATGTTCCGACGTCACGACGGCGAGGTGACGGCCACTCTGCGCGTCCTCGCCGACCACGACCCGGTTACATCGGCCGGGTGGCGACAGCGACCATCGCACGGGGCCGCGGCTAGCAGACCGCCCCGGTATGCAGAGGGTATGCAGGCACCGTGAACACAGCCACGAATCATCAACACCAGCTAACGCCAATACCGCTCCCCCACTAAGCAATTCACAAAGTGTCAGCAACACCCAAATCCAGCAAACATCCACTTCCGCAGGTTCAAAACCCGCCCAGTGTCAGTTCGAGTCTGACCGGGGGCACGCCAAAAACACCCCGTACCTGGGCAATCAGGTACGGGGTGTTTCGCTGTCCGGGTCCGAATCATCCCCGATCCCCCACAAACCCCCGACATTGCCGAGCGTCTTCAGAATCTCTGTAAGGTCCGGCGCCACATTCGGTTTCGCTTCGACGTAGCGCTTCGACGTCACCTTTGACGAAGCGTGTCCGAGATGCGAAGCGGCATCCCGCAACCATAGAGGCTTGTGTCGGCCTTCAGACCGTTGCCGACCGACCCTCGCTCCGTTCTTTGTCCCAGATTCCTGCGGGCGCGCACGGCAAGCCCACATCCTTGAGGGTCAGAATCCCTGCCGGCGCGGCGGCGACGTTGAACGCAGCGCTGACCGCCGGCATGGCGGTCATCGTGTCCCACTCGTGGTTGCCCCAGTGCTCGGGCGGGATGAACCGGATGCGGGTCTGAATTTCGGGTTCGCCCTTGATGACAACCTTGTAGTGGTCGTCGTCGAAGACCCAGTTCCCGTTGAGCTTGGTGGTGAGATACCAGGCGACGTTCGACTGGACGACCGTCTTTCCGTTCACCTTGCCATTCCACCCGGCCCGTATCGCAGCGATGGTGTCCTTCTTCATCAACAGCCAGCCCAGGTCGACGTCCTCCGACGCAGTCTGGTGTTCGATGAAGAACTCCATGTCGTCGAGGTCGTAGTGCAGCGCGACTGCCATGCGCCCGACGGAATCGCGGAACGTGCTCAACCACATCTTCGCCATCTCCAGCACCTCGGCGGACGCCTCCGGCAGCGAAAAGCCCAGCGCCTGCCAGGTTTCGGCCGACTCGTAGACCGAGCAGTCCGCCGACTCGAAGAGCGATACTTGCTGAACGTCACGACACACGGCAGTCATCGCCGTGACCATCGTGTTGATCCAGCCTGGGTTGACTCCGGAGATGTAGAGCGAACTGTTGCCACGCTCGCACGCGGCGGCAAGCTTCTCCTGTGTCTCGCCCGCGATGCCTCCGACGTTGAGGAACAGGTTGGTGCTGATTACGTCGAGTCCGCTCTCGAGCAGACGGACCACGTGGTCGACGTCGGCCATGAATGGGTTGTAGAAAACGGTGTCGGCACCCAATGCGATGAGCGCGTCGATGTCGGTGGTGGCGAGGACACCGGTGTCAGGTCTTCCGCACAGTGGTCCGGCGTCGGTGCCCGCTTTGTCCTCTGAATAGGCGTAGACACCGACCAGTTCGAGTCGCGGATCGTCAAGAATGCCACGCAGACTGAGCTTTCCGACCTTGCCAGTAGTCCATTGAATTACGCGCAACTTGTCCATGAGTTCCTTCGGTTTGACGCCTGTCGGCTGATCGGGTCGCACGGGGCGATGTGTACGTTTCGAGTCACGAATCGTTGGACCGGCTCGGTCGAGCCGTCGAATCTCGCCATTACTTCTCGTAAACTATCCACCCCACTATTTGAGGAGACTCCCTGCATCGACGGGGAGCGTGATGCCAGTAACAAACCGTGCTTCATCAGAGGCGAGGAACAAAACTGCATTGCTGATGTCCTCCGGCTCGACACACCCGGTGGGCAATACATGCATCATCTGCGAGACGGTCAGCATATCCTCGGGTCCCGGATTTTCGAGGTCAGGTCGGAACAGTCGCATCGTGGCTTCGTTCATGAACATCGGTGTGTTCACGTTTGTCGGCGCAACTGAATTGACCCGGATCGAGTGTTCTCCGAGTTCCATCGCGAACGTACGCATGAGGCCGATAACGCCATGTTTGGCGGCAATGTAGTGCCCGGTGTTGGGGTACGCCTTGAGGCCTCCGACCGAGCTTGTAAGAACGATCGATCCGCCGCGTCCTCCAGAAATAAGGTGCGGGACACCGGCTTTAACGGTTTTCCATACTCCCGCCAGGTTGACGTCGATCATCTCGGTCCAGTCGCTTTCACTGGTCTTGTCCAGTGTCTGGCCACCATTGCCGATTCCGGCATTGGCCACGATGACATCCAGTCGACCCAATTGTTCGACTCCGAGATCGAGCGCGGATTTCAAGGCGTCGTAGTCGCGTACATCCACTTCGGCCGTGATCACTCGTCGATCTAGGCCTTTCACCAGGTCAGCGGTCTCAGCGAGATCTGCAGATGTGGCCGCCGGAATGGGACTGTCGAGTGTGATCGGGCCGCAGACATCGACGGCAATGATGTCGGCACCTTCCTGGGCCAACCGCACCGCATGGCTGCGGCCCTGTCCCCGTGCTGCTCCAGTGATGAAGGCAACCTTACCTTCCAATCGTCCGGTCATAATCCAACCTAACCTTTCAGTATCGTTCGTATTAGTTGTGCAGAGCCCGGCGGGCTGGTGTTCGCGCTGTTTCGATATAACGACCGGGATATGGCGTTGATAACGCACGCGCCGTCAACCGATCTGGCAGTGTCGTCGGCCTATATTTGCGTGAAGACCGACTTCGTTTTCATGTAGGCTTCAATGCCTTCGCGACCGAACTCGTAGCCCCAACCGGATTGTTTATAACCTCCGAATGGCATGGCGTGATCAAAGACCAATTGGCAGTTCAGAGTTACGGTTCCGGCATCGAGCCGCTTTGCGAGACGATGAGCTCGGCCGACGTCCTGTGTCCAGGCGGTGGCGGCCAGCCCGTAGCTAGTGTCGTTGGCCAGGGCAATCACCTCGTCGTCGTCGTCGAACGGCATGATCGGCACGACGGGGCCGAAGATTTCCTCCTTGTAAAGCCTCATGTCGGGGCTGACATCGGTCAACACGGTCGGGTGAACGAAGTAGCCGGTCCGATCGAGCCGGTGTCCGCCGGCAACGACTTCGACACCGTCACGTTTGCCCTCGTCGATGAATCCCAGGACGCGAGCGAGCTGTTTTTGACTGATCAAGGGACCGATGATGCTGTGCTCTTCTTGGGGTCCGCCGAGTTTGAGGTTGTTCGCCACTGTGGCGATGCCTTCCACCACCTGGTCGTAGACGCCGCGTTGGACGAAGATACGCGATCCGCACACACATCCTTGCCCGGAGTGCACGAAAATACCCATTGCCGCCATCATTATGGCTTTGTTCAGATCGGCGTCGTCATAGATCAAGACGGGCGATTTACCGCCGAGTTCGAGTGTGACCTTCTTGAGGTTTCCGCTAGCTGCCTGCACAATTTTCTTGCCGACTTCAGTGGACCCGGTGAAGGCAATCTTATCGACGCCCGGGTGTTCGGTCAGTGCCGCTCCGGTGGTGTGTCCGTGACCGTTTACCAGATTGACAACACCGTCGGGGACGCCGGCCTGAGCCAACAGCTTGACCAACAGTAGCGCTGAAAGGGGGGTTTCTTCAGCTGGTTTGACGACGACGCTGCAGCCTGCAGCGAGTGCAGGTGCGAGTTTCGCGGCCGCATTGAAGACGGGGCCATTCCAGGGGAATATCAGTGCAGCGACACCGATGGGCTCTTTGATGGTGTAGCCGTGCATGTTCGAATAGACACCGGTAATTCCTCCCGTCATCTGGATGTCGTGAGCAATTCCATTGAGCTTGGTGCACCACCCACCGTAGTAGCGGAAAAATTCGGCGCTGGTTCCGATAATCGACTGAGCTTGGACAAGAGGCATACCAGTGTTGAGCGAGTCGATCTCCGCCAGTTCGGCTGCGTGCTCGTCAATCAAGTCAGCTGCACGCCACAGGATTTTGGCGCGCTCGTTGCCCGGCAGTCCATGCCAGACACCAGAATCGAAGGAAGCCCGTGCGCGTGAAACGGCTTCGTCAACGGCCTTCGACCCTCCATCGGCGAACTCGGTGATCTGCTCCTCGGTCACTGGGTTGATGACCGGAATCAGTTCGCCAGTACCTGGAAGGTCACGCACCTCGTCCAGAATTGATTGCAATTTCATTGTGGCCTTTCGAATTTCAGGGAGTTATATGTGATTTACGCGCATGCAGGAGTGGACGCGCTTGCTTGGCTATATCGTCAGCTCGCTGAGGAATGCCACGGTGCGCATTCTTGACGCCTCCCGCTCGGCGCGGTCTTGGCCCACGGCAACCGGTTGTGCCCAAATTTCGGTTGCCCCTGCGTCCAGGAGCTGTTGCAACTGTTTCTGGACTGAACTCTCGTCGCCGACGATTGCGATCTCGGCCGCGGTGGTCCCGCCGCCGGTCTCTATGATGCGTTGATAATTGGGCATTTCCGCGTACATTCCAGAAGTCGCCGCGGTCGCCGTTCGTGCGGCGTCGACATCATTGTGTACAGCTACCGGCAGGCCGGCAATAATGCGTGGGCGTGGCCGGCCCGCCAGGGAAGCAGCCGCATTGACCTTAGGTGCTATGTGCGTCTCAATGGCTGTGGCAGAGGCCATCCACAGTATCGTCCCGTCGGCGAATTGCCCGGCGATGCGCAGCATGCGCGGGGACAGTGCCGACAGCAGTACCGGTACACGATGCGTTGGTGGCGTCGCCTGGGCGTGGGCACTCCAATCCTCGCCAGTGAAATCGACCGACTCGCCGTGGAGTAGGGCGGAAATGATCTGCAGATACTCTTCTGTGTTGCGGCCAGGATGATTGTAGGAGAGCCCATAGACGTCCCGGATCGAAGATTCGTGCGAGGGACCTAAACCTAGTGCCAGACCCGATCGGCCCATGGCGTCCGCAGCTGCGGCGACGCGATTGGCCTGCAGGATCGGATGACACGGATACGTTTGCAGGACACCGGTTCCCAATTCAATTCGGGTGGTTTCACGTCCTGCAATCGCCATGGCAGTCAACGGATCTCGAACAACGTTGCTGGCGTACCAGAGCGACGAGAAACCATGGTCTTCGGCGTCTTGCGCCTGCTTGACTATCTTCTCGACGGTGGAACCGTGTCCGGTCAGACCGATGCGCATCGTTATTGTCCATTCTGGAAAAGGGTGTCGTACTGCTGCATCAGCTTGTCGATATCGCCGTCAATCCCCAGTTCCAAAGTGTTGAATAGCGACGCGAGCAACCCGTAGGTACCGACGGTGAAGATCAGGTCGAGAAGCTGCTGACGATCCAGCTCGGCTGCGAGTGTGTGCCAGGTGGAAGCGCTGACGGCACCATCGAGAATGAGTTCGTCCACGGCGCGGAGCATGGCCGCTTCGAGATCGCTCCAAAATGGTGCATCAGGTCCGTACGCGATACGACCAACTTCTTCGTCCGTCAGCCCGGCATCGCGAGCAACAAACAAATGTTGCGCCCATTCGTAGGGGCTTTTGCGGACGGCAGCAACCCTCATGACAAGAAGTTCACGTTGACGCTCAGACAGCGTTGTTGCTCGGAGAATATGTCCATTGAGCGTGAAGAAGGCGCGAGCTAGAGCGGGATGATGCGCCATAGTGCCAAGCGCAAGAAGGGCTTTGGGCCGATCCTTGGTGGGCATCGGTTCATGGGTCGGTTGGGGCGGAACCATAGCCGCCAGTGCCCCACGCATTTCCGCAGGGAACTCTGAGGGGGTCAGTGGATCAATTCGTGCCATGTCAGACCATCGTCCTTCTGCCGTTGACACCGCTGCTCGTTCAATCCGTCAGTGGCGCTTCGTTCTCTATTTAGGCGATCGCCTAATTAGACTCTGGTTGTATGCTTAGCAGCTGCGTGTGACTGGGTCAAGGGCTAGGGATTCGCGCCAGCACTACTGCGTGGGATAGGACAGGAACTAAATGAGCGCAACGAGCCGTGTCGGGCAACGCAATACCGGCACCCGCGAGAAGCTTCTCGACGCCACAATCGAGATCATGCTCGACGAGGGATACGCGGCTGCCACGTCGCGCCGGGTCGCGGAAAAGGCCGAAGTTCAGCGCGCCATGGTCTATTACTACTTTCCGACAATGGACGATCTCTTCCTCGCAGTTCTGCGGCGCGGCTACCAGGCCAATCTGGAAGCGCAACGCCAGGCATTCGCTTCTGAGAAGCCTTTGCATGCACTTTGGGACATGACAGTCGACCCGCGTGGATCACGTTTGACCACAGAGTTCATGGCCCTTGGCGCCCACCGGGAGCAGATTCGCGAGGAACTGGCCGCCGGGGCAGATCAGTTTCGTGAGGCCCAGGTCGCGGCGCTAGAACACGTAGTTCGTGGCTATGCCGAGCACGAGGGATTGGATGCCGAAGTCGTCTCGGTTGTCATTGCCAGCATCGGCCGGACGATTGGTCTCGAAAACGGACTCGGTATTACCACTGGCCATGAACGAACCCTGAGAGTCGTAGCCGAATACCTCGACCGTTTCGAAGGGTCTCGTCCAGACTGATCGGCTTACGGTCGATTACGTCAGATGGTCCTTCCGCCATTGACGGGGATCACTTGCCCGGTAACGTAACCCGCGTCTTCTCGAGCCAGGTAGGCGCATGCGGCCGCGATGTCTTCAGGTTTGCCGACCCTGCGCATCGGGGTGGTCGCCTCAGCGGCCTCGATGCCCGGACCGAGGAGTCCTTTCTCTTCGGTCCGACGCAGCATTGGGGTGTCAATGAAACCCGGCGGCACCGTGTTCACCGTAATTCCCTTGGGGCCCAACTCTTTGGCAAGCGCCTTGGTGAATCCAACAACCCCAGCCTTGGCCGCCGAGTAGTGCACCATCCACGGATTGCCGGTCTGTGCACTCGACGAGGAGATGTTGATGATCCGGCCCCATCCGGCATCGATCATGTCTGGTACGACGGCCTGGCAACAGTCGAAGGTTCCGGTCAAATTCACCGCAAGGAGTCGCTGCCAGCTTTCTGCGGATATCGTCAGAAAGGGCTCGAAGCCGTCCATCCCCGCAGAGTTCACCAGTATGGTCGGCGGCCCGATCTCGCGACGAACCTCTTCGACCGCTTCGTCGATCCGCGGCCGGTCCGTGACGTCGACGCCGAGTCCGATCGCACGATAGCCCGATCCCGTGATCTTCTCGGCAGCCTCGGAAGCCGCGTCGGCATTACGGTCGAAAATCGCGACCGATGCGCCTTCCTCCGCCAAGCGTTCGGCGATCGCCAAGCCGATCCCGGACGCCCCGCCGGTAATGATCGCGGCACGCGGGACCGAGAATGCCGGTGAAATCATTACGCCACCGCCTCATCGCCGACCAGCGTGGTGCGATGCATCAGGCGGCGTGACGTGGGCTCGTAGGGAATCGCTCGATGAAGAAGACCGGTGTTGTCCCAGATGACGAGATCGCCTACTCGCCACTTGTGGCGAAGGACGAATTGCGGTTGCGTTGTCCAGTCGAGGATGCTGTCGAGGAACTCTCGACTGTCCTCGGCGGTCATGCCGACCACTTGGCCTGCTGTCGCACCGACGAGTAGCGAGTGCCGACCATCCCGATGGCTCCAGATCAGTGGATGCTCGCGAGCGGGAAGCCTGTCCCACATCTGTTTGTCTTTCTCCGAGGCGTCGGGGTAGACCAACATCTGGGCGGCGGCCAGGCTGTGGACGACCCGGTAGCCGGCCAGTTCGGCCTTCTTCTCGTCACTCAAAGCGTCATAAGCGGCATAGGTATTCGCGAACTCAGTGTCCCCGCCTTCGTCGGCCACCTCCCGAGCGGTCAGCAGCGTGGCCTTCTGCGGTACGTCATCTGTGAGCCCGTCGACATGCCAAAAGATGGTGCTGCGGCGCAGTTCGGCCAGCTTGCTCCTGGTCGGATCAAGCGTGACCGGGGAGACCTCCGGATGGTTCGGGAGCCCGCCTACCTTGGCGACGACCACGTCCCCGAGCATCCGGCTGAAGGCCACGAGGTCGGGGTCACTGATGTTCGCGCCGCGAAAGACGACCACCCCGCGTTGCTTGAGCAGCCGCATGGCCGTGTCAGCCGTCTCGGCGGAGTTGAAAGCAGATCCCGACACCCCGGTTACCTCGACGCCGATCGATGGGGATAACTCGTTGGTCTTCATTGGCATTCCTCCCTGTGTCCTGTGACACGGTAAACGCGCAGCAGCAATGTTGTCAATGACTACATCACCCCGCGGTTGGTAGTGTTCTCACATGGATCACGGCTACCATCACGGAGACCTTCGTGCCGCGTTGCTCACTAAAGCAGAAGAGCGACTTAGCATTTCAGGGATTGAGAGTCTTTCGCTGCGAGAACTGGCGCGCGACCTGGGAGTAAGCCACGGAGCGCCGCGCCGACATTTCGGCGATAAGGCCGCACTGTTGGAGTCATTGGCCGTCGAGGGTTTTCGACGGCTGGGCGACAATCTCGCCGCAGCCGCCGACACCCACGACCGTGACTTCACCTCCACCTTGCACGACGTGGCTATTGCCTTCGTGCGATTTTCCACCGACAACCCTGGGCTGTTCGGTCTCATGTCGACCTATCGGAAGGGAGACGTTTCAGGCGAGCTTCGGCGTGCGCGCGCATCAAGTTTTCAGCCAGTCGCGGCCCTGATCGACGTTGGCCTATCGACCGGCAACCTCGCGGGTGATGCGCAAACTATCGGAACAACATTTTTTGCCACACTGCAAGGGCTCTTGGTCATGGCCAACAACAAGACGATCGATTCGCTCGACAGCCCATTCGTAATCGATGTAGTGAACGCGGTGCTCGTCGGCCTGACGCCTCGAGGATGATCAATTGACTCATACTCATAGCATTTTCATGTTTAGGTCCGGCTGAGAGGGGCTCACCGGCCGGCGGAAATGGGGACGGTTGCTTCGGGTCATCTCCGAGTCATATGTCACTGAAGCGATGGCGTTCGTAGTTGACCGCGCCTCCTTCGACCCACGGTTTACGGTCACGCTTCTGCTTTGGGTGTACGGAAGCAGCGACTATCGGCTGCTGCTCCAATCGAGCATGACCGTTCCCCGGTACGCAGAGGGTACGCAGCTGCACCGAAACCTGCCGACTCACCCAATGGGACAACACGAATACCGCTCCCCCACTACATAATCCATCAAACCTCAACAACGCCAACAATCTGCAAACATCCACGACCGCAGGTTCAAAACCCGTCCAGTGTCAGTTCGAGTCTGACCGGGGCACAATATTCGCGCAGGTTAGAGGTAGTTTCACTGCTGGTCACCATCGCTCGATTCAATCCCAGTACGCAGCAGATTCAGCAGCAGCATCCATTGCCTTGGAAATTTCGTCCAGATCGTCCGGCATCAGGTGCCCATAACGATCGAGTGTCATGGTCGCTGTCCTATGCCCTAGCAGCGCCTGAAGGACCTTGACGTTCGCGCCGGCACTAATGGCCAGCGATGCGCAGGTATGCCGCAGTTGATGCGGAGTGATCGTCGGGAATGCCGGCGAAGACTCCACACACCGCTTCACCGCGGGGTCGAAGACCCACCGCAATGCACCCGACGGGGTTCACAGTGCACGCCTCAACTCGCACCAGGAGCTGTCCCGGCTTACGAATGGGTCCGGCAGTTCACCGACACGAACCTCCGCCGGCGGCCCTATCCGGTCAACGTATGCGGCAAGCATCCGGTCACGCCGAATCTGGGCGACGGGACGTCAATGCGAGGAACACGAAGGCGACTCCCGACAGGGCCGCGCCCGTGGCAAACATCATCGCTGGTACTCGATCGACAAACACGGACCCAAGAACCGTCCCCAAACCAATGCCCAGATAGATGCCCGAGGAGTTCAAAGCCACCACCAGAGGTCCTTCTGCAGGCGCGGCCGCAAGCAACCGATGTTGCTGCGGCGGTGTTTGAGCCCAACTGGACGCGCCCCACAGAACGAAAAGTACACCTATCAGCACCACCCACTGGTAGTCGGCAGCCAGGGCGACGGCCCCTCCAATGAGCGCAATTGCCATGACTGCGTACGCAATCAACAAAACGCGCCGCGATCCCCACCGATCCGTCGACCACCCGGCTGCAATATTGCCTACGACGGCTCCGACACCGTAAAGGGACAACATCACAGTGATTGCGGCGCCATCTATGTCGAGCGCCCCCAAAGCCGCAACCGTGTACGCATAGGCGGTGTAGCACGCCGTCATGCCCAGGACAGTCAGCGGGACGACGCGTCGGACGTCATGGTTGCCCAACACTGCCAAGCGTTTGCGCACCGGAACCCGCGCCTGACCTGGCATGGTCGGCATAAGGGCACCGATTCCAATCGCGGCGACGACACACATCACCGCGACAAGCGCCAAAGCCGTCCGCCAACCGAACAATTCGTCGGCGACGTTGCCAAGTGGAACGCCTATCGCAGTGGCAACTGTAAGCCCGCCAATCACAACTGCCAGCGCACGCGCGCGCAGCTCAGGCCTGACGAGCAGGGCACTCGCAGCGCCAGCATTCGGCGTGTACGCAGCCGCCCCAGCCGCTGCTAACACCCGGGTTGCCAGAAGCACCCACAACGACGGAGCGAACGCGGATGCAATGTTGGCCACCGCAAGCAACACCATCGCCGCCACGAGCAGCGTTCCACGCGGAACCGCTGAAGTCACTGACGCCACCACGGGCGCGAGGACGGCGTACCCGACAGCGAACACCGTGACCGACATACCGGCGGCGGAAGTCGATACGGCAAAGTCGTCGGCCATGGACGGTAAGAACGCAGCAAGAATGAACGCGTCCGTCCCGACCGCGAACGTGCCCAGCGCGAGAATCAGGACAGCAGAGAGACCGCGCTCGGTGTCTGTCGGTGCCGGTGAAGTCGTAACCGATGCCATCGAAGGCCCTTCATTCGAGAAATCATCTGCTTACGGTTTGCCGGGGACCCGCCCCACGAGGTCGGCAACCGTCGTCGCGGCAAGTTCTCTGCGCCAAGCGATTTCCGCTGCTCGCATCGCGAAAACGACTGCGCAGGGACGACGAAACGCAGTAGCGGACCTACCCGCCCCATTGGTGCCACGCTGACGAATTTCATCGCACACAAAGAGCGGCTCAGGTCCTTCGATCGCTGTCACAATGTCGGCCAGCGTGACTTCGCCTGCGCTGCGTTGCAATTGGAATCCGCCGCCTGCTCCAGGCCGGGCCTGCAGAACGTCTGCTGACGTGAGCGCGCGCAGGAACTTGAGCAGGTACGGCTTCGGCAGACCGTAGACTTTCGCCAGATCACTGCCAGTACGCCCCTCCCCCGGCTCCAGCCCGGCCAGGGTTATGCACACATGGATACCCCACTCCACACCTTCACTGACCTTCATATTATGGACACTACATATCCATAATAAGTCTGGGTAGTACCTCGGCACACAAAACCAGCCTCCACCGTGCGGCCTAGATCGGCCACCCGAGGGAACGTCAGCAGCAGGCTAAGGTTCCCCCAGGTAGTGGACACCGAGATAGCGGGATCACTGGCCCCGCTGGGAAGATGTTCACATGTCGCGGAAGCGTCGGTCGTTCACAACCGAGTACAAGGTCGATGCAGCGCACCGAGTGATCGATTCAGGTCGATCCATCGCCGAGGTCGCCCGCAACCTCGGCCTCAACGAAGGCCTGCTGGGCCGCTGGGTGGCTGATGAACGCCGGCGTCTCGATGCCGCGGGTCAGGGCGACCAGGAGCCGTTGACGGCCGCTGAGCGCGACGAGTTGACCCGGTTGCGCCGGCAGGTCGCCGAGCAGGAGAAAGACATCGCGTTCTTGAAAAAAGCGTCGGCTGGGGGTCCCTCCCTGCACGAAGTGCTTGGGGGAACTTCGCGGCGAACCATCAACGGTAGAGAAGTACGCGTTGATGGCCGCGGAGTGCGCCACCACAGGGCATTTCGCGTCTACGACGCACTATCGGTTGCTACCTCATCGGTGCATCCAGGCTTAAACACTCTGGAGACAGATCGCCTCACCCTGCGACGCCAGAGAGTGGGCGAGGCAGCCATCTATCGTCAATTGTGGACTGAACGGAATCCGCGGGTGCAACTGCACCGGCGGATAAACCTCGAGGGACGTCCAGCCGACGAGGACATCGCCACGCGGATCCGCGAAGAGCGCGACGCTTCGAGGCCGGGGCTTCTCGCGGTAGAGCGGAAGGGCACGGCCGATGTCATCGGGTAATTGCGGGCCGGTCTTCAACGGGAACGGATCACCGGACGAGCTGGCCTTCGAATTTGCTGCGCGCAGTTCACAACTGCAGTTACGCGACCGAAGCAGGCCAGGCTGTGATCACAGGGGCGGGCGCGGCCGGCTATCGGCGGTTGTGGGCGCCGGTGTGAGACTGGAATGTCGCGTCTCGGCGGATCCTGGAGAAACTCGGGTTCCGCGACACGGGCTGCATCAGTCCCGACACCGTCCACGGCCGCCGCAGCCTGCTGACCGTGCGAGCTCTGATCATGCAATGTAAGAGATCGGGACACGATGCCGCCGCCCGCGACATCGCGATGAGGCTCGTGAGTCGCGACGCTTGGTGACATCGGCGATCAGCAAGAGAGGCTTCGGCGTTGGACGGACCAGCTCTTGTCACGTGAAGCCTGGCCGAGCCGCATCACTGGGCGAGGAGGCGTAACCCGGTTTCGTGCACGGTCGCTAGTAGTGACATGAGCATTGTGCGGCCCTCTGGCGACAGGTCGGCGGTCAAGGCCGCATCCAGTTCCCGCCGTTCCCGCTCGATGGGGTCTTGTAGGTTCCGGCCGGTGTCCGTGAGCCACAGGCGCACCAAACGGCTGTCGCGTTCATCTCGACGGCGAGAGATCCAACCGCCCGCGGCCATACGCGTGGCCATCTTGACGACGGCTGGCGTGGAGACGCCGGTTGCGTTGGCGATCTCGCCTGGCGTTTGCCCGTCGCGATCCCACAGTTGCGCGAGCAGGTGATCTTGACCGAGATGCAGCCCGTGCCGCTGCACAGCGCGTTCGGCGAGCGCTTTAACTGTCTTGTTTGTCGTGCCGTGGAGATTGAGAAACTCTGACACGCGCTACCTCCTGTGTGAATGGGACGGCCTTGACCGTATTCCATTAACCGGTTACCGTCGTCAATCATTAACCGGTTATCGAACGGAGTACAGCTATGTTATTAGTCACTGGGGCCACTGGCAACATCGGAACTAACGTGGTGCGCGAGCTGGTCGAGAGAGGAGCGCCAGTACGAGCTTTTGTTCGCGATCGAGGGAGGGCCTCTATTCTTCCGGATGGCGTCGAGTTGGCCATCGGCGACCTGGGCGCCCCATCGACACTCGTTGCCGCGATGGGTGGAATCGATGGCCTTTTCCTCCTCACCCCGGGAATCGACACGGCACTCGCACGTCACGCCGTCGATGCCGCACGCGCCACAGGGGTTCGTCGCATCGTCCTGCTGTCCTCGACCAACGTTCTGGGCGATCCCATGCCCGCCATGGGACGCTGGCACCATGACAAGGAAGTAATGGTGCGCGAGTCGGGCATCCGCTTCACCATCCTGCGAGCCAGCGGCTTCATGAGCAACACGATCGAATGGCTGCAAAACCTACGTCGAGACGGATACCTCCTCGACGGGACGGGCGCCGGGCGTCAGGCCATCATCGACCCTGCGGACATCGCAGCGACCGCAGCAGCGGTCCTCACCTCGGAAAGCCATGACGGGAAGACGTACACGCTGACCGGCCCAGAGTCGCTCACGACGGCCGACCAAGCCGAGACCTTGCGCGAGGTTCTCGGTTTTTCGCCACCCATGCGAACCGTGTCCTCACCCGACGACGTCGTCGCCGCCCGATTCCCGAACGGGGCGCCGCCGGCACTAGCCGCTGCCGTGGTCGAGTTGGCGGCGCTCATGCGTGCCGATACGGTCGGCGCGCCGACCGACACGGTCGAGCACATCACCGGTCACCGCCCCCGGACCTTCCGTCAATGGTGCGTGAGCAATAAGGAAGCCCTCGTCTCGCTAAGCCGGGATGCGCCGATCGGTTGGTGATTGCGGGCTGAGATCTGTTGCGGGCGTTGAGTTGGCTTTGGGTATGGTGATCGTCCGACCTCGGTGATCGGGTCGTTTCACGGGGTCTTTCGCGTCGTGGGTGGTCGGTGGCTGGATCATTAGGTGATCAGCGGGCTGGTCGGCCGTAATATCTTGTTGAACAAGGTCATCCATGATTGTTCGTAGTGCCATCGCGTGGGCAGACGCAAGGTGAGTCTGACGAACTCCGCGCGTTTTTCGATCGCGCGGATGATGAGGTTGAGAACATCGCTAGTAGGAAACGTAAGGGATCAGCTCCCAAGCGCCGCTCGATCCTCACCCTCTTCGACTGGGCACAGAGATCGTTGAAGACTGGATCACCCACGGCTTCCCCGGCATGTCCGGCGATCGCGACCTGTTCACAGGCGAGCGCGGATCGCCGGTTTCAGAGCGCGCACTACTGCGCCGCTTCCGTAGATACTGCGACGACCTAGACCTACCTCGAGGACTCGTCGTTCATTCCCTACGCCGCTCCTACATCACTCATCTCATCGAATCCGGAATGGACCCAAAGTTCGTGCAAGAACAAGCCGGTCACGAATACGCATCAACCACCGCCATCTACACAAGCGTATCGAGCGACTACCGTGTCAAAACTCTGCGAAGAGCGCTGGATTCGACTCTCAAGCAAGCGCTGAACACCGGCGATCCGGCCGAAGCGCACAGTGTTCGCCGCGAGGATGGAGAGGCCTGACATGCGTCGCACAGTGGACTACTCGTGGAGGCTGAGTGAACTCATGGCCGCTGCAGGAATGCACAACAGCACCGATCTAGTTCCCCACCTGCGTGAACGGGGCATCGAACTATCCGCCTCCCAGGTCTACCGCCTGGTGACCCAGAAACCAGAGCGCGTCTCGCTCGCCCTGGTCGCTGCAGTCTGCGACATTTTCATCTGCACCCGCCGATCTCGTCACCGTCACAGCAGCCGACCAGAGACGCAAGAAGACAGCGTCGGCCGAGGAAAACGTCATCGACCTGAACCGAGCTGCGCGTCCACGCCGAGACCATGATCGCGTTCGCAGGCCCCTGCCGGAATCTCCTTCTCGACAGGATCAAAGACCCAAGCCTCAGGCGAAGGCAGCGAGGCCGGCGCGCCAGGCTCCGGCCAGCTCAACGCCGTCCGGAAACCGCTCATCGATCTCCAACGTGACCATGCCGTGGGCGAACGCCCAGATCGCGCGCGCACGGTCCTCATCTCCACCGACCGCCTCGACCAGCGGGCGGGCCGAGCGCTCCTCCAGACCGGCAGGCAGCAGATCGCGGCGGAGTGGACGGTAGTTCATCAAGCGGTAGAGATGGGGGTGAGCGAGAGCGTAGCGGCGGTAGGCGTCACAGAGGGCGGCAAGAACCTGCCCCCGGCGGCCGTCGGACGAACCTGCGTCGGAGGCAGCCTTCTCCAAGGCCTCAGCCAGCTCGACAAAGCCATCCGCCACCACCAGCGCCTCGAGAGCGGCCTTGTCCGGCAGGTGCTTGTACAGCGAGGGCGCACGGATGCCGACGGCGTCGGCGACGCGGCGCATCGTCAGCGCCACTGGGCCCTCCGCCTCCAGGAGGCTGCGTGCCTCGCAGGCGATCTGCTCCAGGCGAGTATGGGCGTCAGGCACGAACCAATCCTTCCTTGGTGCGGAGGTTGTAACCGGCCAGCCGGTCCACCGCGATGTGCAGCATCCAGGCCAGCAAGAAGGTGAACAGGACGGGGAGCTGGAACGGGCCGACGGAGTACGCGACGGCCAGCGCGAGCGGGATCGCGGTGCGGTGCGCGGTGTTGTACCAGGGGACGGCGCGTGCCGGTAACTGTCCCTGATGGGTGGGCTTCTTAGCGCCCATCGCCGCGAAGAAGGTCAGGTCCGGGGCGATCATGCCCACTGCGAGCGCGATCCAGGCGCCTGCGCCGTGGTTGACGCCCTCCAGGATCGCGAATGCAAGTAAAAACGCGGCCCACAGGCCCCATCCTGCACGGCGAGCATGCAGGCCCGGGGTGGCACCGGAGGTGGTGGAAACCTTCGGGGAAAGCGTGCTGCACATGGCGACTCCTCGTGACTCACGCCATTCCTGCGTGATGGCTAACAGTGTTAGCCGGAACGATACGGCTAACACCGTTAGTCGTCAAGTGGCAACCGACCTACACCGACCAACCACCGCGACCGATAGCGGGGACCACCAGTGGCATCGGGCGCTTCTGGGTTGTAGGACGCTGTCGCGGTCAACATCCAGGGCGGGACTACGGTGCGGGGTGGGCGTGGTCCAGGGGCGGTTCAGCGCCGCGGGAGACTCTCGCGTCCGACTCCCGCGGAGCGGTACCCTCGTGCTGCTTGGGCGCGGGATCCGCGACGGCATAGAGCATGTCCCGAACGCCGGGTTTCGTCTCTCGGTCAGCACGCCACACCAGCCGCAATGTGAGCGCTGGCGTGGCCGCCGGCAGCCGGACAAGGTTGCCACTTGTCAGTTCGGGGCCAAGGGCGAAATCAGGTAACAAGGCGATGCCAAGCCCCTGAGCTGTCCATGCTTTCGCTATCGCTACGCTCCCAGCCTCGATTCGCGGGGTTTCGTCACCGGCCAGCTGATTGGCGGCGAGCCAGAAGGAGCAGGCGGGGTTGTTGCCGATGAGAGGGTAGCTCCGAAGGAGATTCGACTCTGGGTTCTGTGTCGTCGCCAATGGATGTGAGTTGCCGGCCACCAGCGACAGGGGCACCGGTTCGAGATCGAGATAGATGAAATCCTCATGAGGCGGCTCAAAACCGAGTTCCCCTAGAGAGTCTCCAAGGTCGAGAAGCAGCCCTGCATCAACAACGCCCTCCGCCACGTCCGTGAGAAGGTCCATTCGGCTAGTGTGCACAGCCGTCCGGAGGCTTATGCCTGGACGTCGTATCGCGAGACGTTGAAGCATGTTCGGTACGTGGATCGCCATCAAGTTCTCCAGAGCTCCCAGGCGAACCTCGATCGGACTCGCCGACACGTCGCGACGCGCGGCCTCGGCCTGATCGAGGAGAATCCGAGCCCAGCCGCGAAGTCGCTCTCCTGCGGGCGTCAGATGCATGCCGCGGGCTTTACGTTCGAAGAGCGCGACTCCGAGAGAGCGCTCCAGCGAACGCAGCTGTTCTGAAACGGACGACGGCGCCCGATCGAGGGCAACCGCTGCCGCTCCGACTGTGCCCTCCCTCGCAACCGCTTGGAAGATCTGCAGTTGTCTGAGCTCCACATTTGCCTCCGTTCGGGTTTTCCGAATTCACCGTACGCGCCACCCGGTCGATCATCCGCTCGGCGCGGACGAGGCTAAGCGAGCAGATCGCTGCACATCACTTCGGCTCCGAAAGAAAGTCCAGAATGACCATTCCACGAGAGCACATCGGGGTCGAGGCGGCCGAGAAGAAGGTGGCGGGCCATAGGGTCCGCGCCTTGCTGGGGCTCTCGCTGGGGTACTTCATGGTGCTGCTAGACACAACCGTTTTGTCGGTGGCCGAGCCTGACATATCCCAGTCGCTGACCACATCCGTCGGGGGCGTGCAATGGATCGTCAACGGTTACACGATCACCCTCGCCGCGTTTCTTCTCTCAGCAGGCGCAGTCGCCGACAAGTTCGGCCCTCATCGCATGTTCCGCTATGGCATAGCGGCGTTCGGTCTGCTGTCCCTCCTAACTGCATTCGCCCCCTCCGTCGGTGTACTCATTGCGATGCGCGCGCTTCTCGGCGTGGCAGCAGCCGCATGTATCCCCGCGTCCACAGCAATGATCGCCCGCCTATACCCCGAAACTTCTGCGCGCTCGCACGCACTCGCCCTGTGGACAGCAATCAGTGGCATCGGCCTCGCTGCAGGCCCCCTGATCGGTGGCCTACTGGTGGGCTGGGCTGGATGGAGGGCCGTGTTCCTCATCAACGTCCCCGTCGCGGTAATGACGCTAGTTCTGGTAGCCGGTCAGGGATTCGTCGCGGTACGAATTGCCAGACACATCGACTACGCAGCCCAGGTCTTCGCCGGCATTACCCTGGCGCTCCTGAGCGGTGCGCTCATCTCCGTCGGAGGGGGCGAATTGCTGCTGGCCGCACTTCTGGGTATTGCCGCCCTCGTCGCTGCTGGAGTCCTTGTCGTCCTTGAACGCCGGAGCACATCACCGGTCTTCGCCCCGCGGATCCTTCGCGCGCGAGGAGTCGCCGCCGGCTTGGTCGCCGGAGCGGCCGTAAACTTTGCCCTGACCGGAGTCATATTCGCGCTGCCACTTCTCCTCACTCAGAGCCTCTCGCTCACGCCCCTACAAATTGGTCTGTTCCTCCTGCCGCTCACCATCCCGTGCGCGTTGAATCCACTTTTGACCGGGCAGATCGTTGCGCGGTATGGCAGCAAACTGCCGATCCTCTCCGGCCTCACACTCGTGGCCGTCGGCGCGATTGCCCTAGCGCTTGCGGTTGTCTCAGGATTTCCCACTGCGCTCACCACAGCGGGACTTATCGCCACTGGCTTCGGCATCTCATTTACCCTTCCCGCACTGATCTCCGCCGTACTTAGCGCCGCGCCGGATGGAACCGCTGGCACCGTCAGCGGGCTACTCAATGCGGTTAGGCAGATGGGAGCGACGCTCGGTGTCGCCGTCATGGGCGCAGCAATTGCCGCTTTCCCAGCAGGAAGGGGTGGTCCGGTATCGCTTCTAATCGTGGGCGTTGTGGCGGGAGCCGGATGCGCAGCGTATGCGCTCCTGACTCGTCGCAATCGCTCGCGGGAAGCAGCGACTACCTAGCTGTAGTGCCCGGGCGGGCTGCTCCCGCCGCCAGCGAGGTCTCATGACTGGCGCTCAGAGCCCAGAACCGAATGATCGCGTCGCTAAGCCACTGCGGCTGCTCGAGCGGGATGAGAGTTCGCGAATCGGGCGCCACGCCCACGATCCGTGTGCCACCGCGAGCGAAGCCGCGCGTGCCTGTTCGCTCGTCCATTCCCCTCGGTCATCAGATGCGATGAACAAGCACCGCGTACTGAATCGGGGAAGGTCCCCGGAGCCGTCTTATCGGTCGAGGATGAACGATCGTATCGCCCGAGCAGCCCCGGTGGCGATCTGCCCGCTGCGCTCGTACACCGGCCTCCTTGGCTGCTACTGACAGAGTCAGGTACTCCGGATTGTCTTTCGGGTCAATTTCCGCTGCTGTCACGGCCCAACCGTATGGGACCGGAGACCCCACTGCCCGAGTTGCACCCGGTGCTGCCTGGTCGGCTCTGCGCAATCCGGCACTCCGAACTGGCGCACCGGATCGGCGGAGTCAGCCAAAAAATGCTCACCCAAACCCTGCGCAACCTCGAACGAGACGGAATCATCACCCGCACCGTCACACCCACCGTCCCCCTCAAAGTCGAATACGAGCTCACTGCCCTGGGCCTATCGCTGGTCGGAGTCTTCGCCCAACTCAAGAAGTGGGCCGACACCAACACGGACAAGGTCTCCACAGCCCGCCATGACTACGACGCCCACGAAAGCACCACACCGAACGGGTCATGAGTTCATTCAGGAAGTACTAGACGACGTAATACCTACCATCGGCTGCCAGTACTGTCGGGCGGTATTGTCCCCGGTAGCAGCGGGTACGCAGCAGCCTCAAAACCGCCCAAATGGTTCAACGTCGCAAACCCGAATACCGCTCCCCCACTGCATCATTCATGAACAATCAACAGTGACTGCGATCTGCAAACATCCACGACCGCAGGTTCAAAACCCGTCCAGTGTCAGTTCGAGTCTGACCGGGGGCACCACGTCAACGCGCCGTCACATCGTCGACGGACTAACCACAGACCTTTCGGCGACGACGCCGGAATACCAGGCCCGAACCTGCCGTTGCCGCACCACCACCGCGAGCAACAACCCGTTGACCTCGACGGCGATGTTCCGTTTGCGGCCGTTCGTTTTCTTGCCGCGGGCGGGCAGCGGTCGTGTCCGGCGTGCCCGTAGCCGGTGGCGCAGCATGTCGTGGATGTACTGCCACGCCCCGCACCGGATCCAGCGGACGAAGATCTCGTGCACGGTGGTCGGCGGTGGCAATGCTTTTCATTGCAACTGCCCCTGCCGATCGGCGGAATTGCCTTGTCGGGCATCGTAACTGGCACTCCGGCGTCTTCGTTGCTCGAGCCGGTTGCGGAACACGACGATGCAGCCCATAGTGCGACGCGCAAGCAGGTGGCGGACTTAGCCGAGCAGGTTCGACTCCTGGCGAAGCAGCCTGGTCACGGCTCTCGCAAACATATCGGAACCGAGAGTTGCGTCATGAACTGGAGCGACGCGAGTTAATCAAGCCGAATGCAGTGTTATCACAGTGATTTCACTCGGCGCGAAGATGCGTAGCGGAGGCCCCCAGAAACCGGAACCCCGGCTTGTATAGAGCTGAGTGCGCTCACCGTGGCGGCTCAAGCCGTGGACGGTGGGTTGGTCGAGGCGGACCAGGAAGTTGAAGGGCCAGATCTGCCCGCCATGTGTGTGGCCCGCGATCTGCAGGTCAACTCCGGCGGCTTCGGACTGGAAGACCTGCTTGGGTTGGTGCGCCAACATCAGCACAGGCAGTTCCTGGTCGGCCCCGGCCAGAGCCTGGTCGAAGTTTGCGCCGTGGCCTGCGATTTGTGAGGACTTCGCGGTGGCGTCGTCGACACCCGCGATGATGAGTCGGTCGCCGCCGCGTTCGACGACAATGTGCTTGTTGTGCAGTGTTTCCCAGCCTATCGAGTCCATGTAATCGAGCCAGCCCTGTGCCTCGCCGAGATACTCGTGGTTGCCGGTGACATAGACCTTCGCGAGTTCGGCGCGCATGGTGGTGAGTGGTGTTGCTTGAGCCCGTCGTTGTTCTACCGTGCCGTCGGCGATATCGCCGACGTGCGCCACGATGTCGGGGCGCAGTTCGTTCACTGCTGCTGCCACTCCCTCCGACCACTTCGTGCGGTTGATCGGACCAAAATGTGTGTCGGTAACCGCGACAATGCGGGTGCCATCCATCCCCTTGCCGAGTCTCGGAAGCACGACGTCTACATGCTTGATCCGAGGCACTCGCATGGCTTCCCGGTTACCCCAGATTACGAGAATCACGGACACGACGATGACGGCTGCGGCTACCCAACGCGAGCGAGTCGGGTCTTCGACGCCAGCGAGACCGAGCGCGAATCGTGCGAGATTTCCGATCACCGACCATGCGAACAGCACCCAGATGATGCCCAGAATGGAGTCGCCGACCAACCCTGCCCAATCGAGGTGGCGGCGGCCGTGGCTCAGAACCAACATCACCGGCAGTGCCACCAACGTCAGCGCGAAGGCCACGGTTCCCAGTGCGGTCACGGGAGTCGGCCACTGCGTTCCCGACATCACCAACGTCCACCACGGGACAACAAAAAGGATCAGCAGGACGGAGACGATCGTCGCGGTGATCGTGATTGCACGCAGTGGTCTGCGGGCTTTCGGCGAATCAAGCTCGGGTGTTATCTCTCGCGACTGGGGAGTACTCACCACGCCGATCATAAAGGCTCTTCAACTTTATGCGGGCAATCACCTGAGAAGGCGTCCGAGAACTCGTGATGGTGAGCAGCGCTGGCGGATCGTGGGCCCGCCTCACGCGTCGGCGGGACACCGGTGCGCGGTGAATTCGTCCTCGTCACTGAACGACCACCAATGGGCGGTCCTGGAACCGCTACTGCCGCCGAGCAACTTCGCGGGCCGCGGTGGACGGCCCGAAAAGCATTCTCGCCGTGTGATCCACGACGCCAATCTCTATCTATTGCGGGGCGGGATCGCGCGGCGGCAGATGCCGGCGGAGTTCCCACCACCGACCACGGTCTACGACACGTTCACCCGCACGGTGCGAGCCGGTGTGTGGCAGCGCGTCGACGACTCGCTCCGGGACCAGCTATGGGTACTCGCCGGGCGTGAGCCGGTGCCCGACTGCGGCCATCATCGATTCGCAGACCGTGCCCGCCGCCGACACGGTGCACCGGTCGGATCGCGGGCGGGATGGCGGAAACGGACGAATGGCCGCAAACGGCACATCGGGCGTGGACGTCAACGGCCTGCTGCTTGCGGTCCATGCTTTGCCCGGACATTGATGGGTCCGGCGCTAACGAGATGCCGCCCGCGGGCCATCGGTAGATGCCATCCACGGAGCTCTCCGCACACTGAGACAAGGACTTTTCCTCGGCCATGTTGTTCTCGATCGCCCACAGGGAGTTCAGCAGGACCAGCACAGGTTTGCGCTGTTTGCAGATCTACCGCCACGACTCGGTACGGGTGAATCAGTGCTGGGCCGTCGACCAGAAAGGCCACTCCACCCAAGCTCCATTCGGCCGGCCGCAGACAGCTCGGAGGATTCAAGGCCTTCGGACTGCGGCTCGTCGATGACGCGCACGCCCGAATGAAACTCATCGGCTTTCAGCAACTCGGACCGGGGCCGCTGCTCGATGCCGGATATCGAAACACCCCTCATCCTTGGAGAACTCGCTCCGCACCAGCAGCAAACCATCGTTGAGCGTCCGAAATTCGCCCAGAATTTGCATTCGCCGGGGTGCTTCAATTGGTGGTTCCACGCCGGCACGGTGCCATTCGCAGCTGGATGACACGAAATCGCGAGCACCCACCTTCGAGCGATACTCTATCTTTCCGTTGCCGCCCTACCGGTTTCATCGTCATTGACCGAAGAAGTCGGGGTATATGCACACTCCCTTGAACCAAAACGGCCCGTGCCGCCAACATGGACCTCGACGGTTTATTTCAAACCACGTTGTGCGGGAGCCGAGTTGCGGCCATCGCCGCGGCATTGGGTCCGGTGACCTCTGACGATCTCCTGCCACCTGACGCGCCACTCAGACACTGATTCCCGAAAAGAGCGCTGTCGCACGATGAGATTCCGGTCGCACTGCTCAACCGCCTCAACGCTGCGTCTTCGACAGCGGAAGTTTCGCGAGATACCGCAATTATCCGAAACGCCAGTGTTGCATCTGTCAACCTTGATCCTGACGCACCTGCCGACGAACAGAGGAGGTCGGGTCGAGATGCCACTAACGGGTCCGCGATTTTCTGGTGACCCTGTCCTCGAGGAGTGCTTTGCCGGCCGTCATCGCATGTTGTCGGGAGAGGATGGACTCCCCGTCAAGCGTGTGCAAAACGCCTTGATGGAACTGGGCTTCTCGATTCCCGATGGCGACACCGGTTTCTTCGGTAACCAAACTGGTAGCGCAGTCACTGCGTACAAAACCCACAAAGGACAAATACCCAACGATCCCGTCGTAGGATCGGGCACGTCGAAGGCGCTCGACGATGACCTATTCTTCGCCCCGCCCGTGCTGGATCCGGCATTCGCCGAATTCAGCCCAGCCGTCGTGGCCCACCGAGTTGAGCCCTTCGTGGCGCGTGAACTCGTATCACTGATGAGTGCGCCGCTCGACTCTTGGCGGCGAAGACTGGCCCAGTCTGCACTCTCCCGTCTGAATTCTGGCGAGATCCTCGGCATCGTCGCGCAGAGTCGCGCGATTGACATCCGGCCGGCCTTCATTCAGGCCGCCGATCCAACGCAAGACGGTATGAGCGCAGGAGACTACTTCGACGATCTGATAGTCCTCGGGAGTGCGCTCGGCAGAACGATACCTTTCCAATCTGCCGGCAGCACTCACGTTTTCATTGTTATACGGGACTCGGTTATTCTTGGGCGAGAAGCGATCGTTCTGCAATCGAATCAAACAAGGGCCCCGGTTACACTCCTTGGCGTGCTCGTTCACGAGCTAACGCACGCCCGCAATTTCGCCGCGCACGCTTCGCTCGAACAAACAGCCGACACCGACACCGACGCATTCGCCGACACCGCATTGGCCCAGGCCCGCACTTCCGCCACGGGAGTGGCGACGGCCGATGTTCTCACCAGCTTCGTCGACGAGATCGTCGCGCGGCATGTGCATTGGATTCTGCTGAAGGAACTGAGCGGAACACCGGGAAACATCGCTGTACAATTCCTTCCCGCGGACCAGCTAGCAGGTGCCGCATTCTTTTACTTTTCCGAAGCCGGTGGCCTTTTCGACTCCAATCAATACATTGCGGGCATCAATGGAAAGGCGCCCGCCGCCCGGGCCGACGCCCAGCTTCATCAGGTGCAGCTTTGGATCCAGCTGGCAGGGGATCGATATTTGTTCAGCGACGACCCCGCCCAGGACGCGACGTCAACGGCCTTGTTCCGAGCCGCTGTCCAGGAAATCGCGGACCGGCGCGCCGCACTGCCGGTGTTTACTGCATTTTCTGATGAGGACGGGCTCTTTCCGCGACGGGCAGATTTCCAATAAGCATGCTTACCGCCTTGACGGAGTCGACGGACAAAGCACCGCCCTTCGCTGCACGCTGTGCTGCTATAGCTCGGCGACCCACCCGTTCCACGACCGGATTGCGCCGCACCGAACGAAATCCCTGAGCACCCTTCGATCACCCCGGCGAACGCCCAACTCACGGGAGCAACGTCCACCGGTGTGCCACGATACTGAGGGGGTCTACCTGCTCGCCAAACTTGACAGCGAGCGAACCGCGATCTGGCTGTAGCTTGTAGGACTCCTCGGAATCACCGGTATTGCAGCCTCATTCGACCATGAAACATCAATGCTGATCGGAGCAGTCGGCGGATTCCTGGCCCCAACCGTGAAGCAAATAACCGCGACCCACACCAGTCATTGCCAACCCACTGACCCGTCCTGCCCAATGGCACACCAACAACGAACCCTCAGAGAACACTTCGGAGTGCGTGTTGTCCACTCGATTGCGACCGACACCCCGGTGACGACCTGATTCAATTCGCTACGAGACCACTGATGGCGCTGCATTGGGTATGCAGGAGACCTGGCGAACAGCCGTTTCGACGGGGATACGCCCAGAAGTGCATCCAACCCGACTAGAGCGGCCAGTCACAAGGCGAGTCGCAGACACTCCGAATTTGCAACGCGCACAACAGCTCCAACGCATCTGAGCCACTTCTTCCAACTTTCGTCCCCTGCACACCCAGTTCTGAACCGCGATCCAAGCATTGACTGGACGGGTTTCGCAATACCAACCGTTGGACGAGATGGTTGGGCCATGCGATCAGCGGCGGGCCGTGCGCGCCGTTTTGCATATCCGGTCGAGCCGATAGGACTCGAGCACCGCCCGCCTGCCCGACCTCGTACTCGCGCACGCCGCCACCGACCTCCACGATCGTCGCACGCTGGTCGCCAAGGCTGATCTCGAATTGCTGACCCGATGGAGGACCGGTCATCCCTCTCCCCTCTTTCCATGCGCGCGGGCCTGGAGGTCGGCGTCGATCTGCTTGAAGTTCCGGTCTTTGGTCTCGGGCACATAGCGGTAGACGAACGCCAGGCCGAGCACGCACACGCCCGCGAAGATCAAGAACACCGGGCCCGTGCGGATCGCCCCAACCAGCGGCAGAAAGGCCGTGGACAGGGCAAAGTTCGAGAGCCAGCTCACCGCCGAGCCGGCGCCCGAGCCCTCGGCCTGGTTCTCGGACGGGAAGATCTCCCCGAGGATCACCCAGAACACCGGGCCCATCCCCACAGCGAAGGAGGACACAAAGACCAGCATGGCCACGAGCAGGATCACCGAGCTGAGCTCGGCGACGAACGCGAGGCCGAGCAGGGCGACCGAGATGGCCATCCCGATCAACGAGACCAGCAGCAGCGGCCGACGCCCGATCCGATCGACCAATCTGAGCGAGACGATCGTCATCGCGAGGTTTACGACACCAATGATGATCGAGTAGACGATCGAGTTCGAGGCGCTCAGCCCGGTCTGGGCAATGATGGTCGGCGCGTAGTACAGGACGGTGTTGATGCCGACGAACTGCTGGAAGATGGCCAGCCCGACTGCGACGATCAGCGCCGGGCGGACCCGGGGCGAGAACAATGCGCGCCACCCCGTGCGCTCGGGGCGCTGATCCTGCGCCCGCTGGTGTTCCTGCTCCTCCTCGTCGCGGCGGTATGCTTCGATCACGCGATCGGCGCCCTCCGGACCGGCGACCGATTCGATCACCTCACGCGCCGTGTCGGCACGTCCCGTGCGAACGAGCCAGACCGGCGAGTCGGGCAGCCGTACCGCGATCACCGCCAGCACGACCGCCGGGACCGCGCCAACCCAGAACATCGCTTGCCAGTTGCCGCTGGAGCTGAAGGCGAAGTTCACGATGTAGGCGACGAGCATCCCGACCGTCTGCAGCAGCTGATTGAGGGTGAGCATCCGGCCCCGGATCTGCGGCGGCGAGATCTCGCCGAGGTAGGTGGGCACGAGCGCCGACGCGATGCCGACCGCGAGGCCCACGACCAGGCGGCCAAGAATCAGCATCACGAAGCCCGTCGCCAGCGCCGAGACCGCGAAGCCCACCGCGAAGAGCACCCCCGCGATCCCGAGCATGGCCTTCCGTCCGAAGCGGTCCGCGAGCCGGCCGGTGAACACCGCGGCGACCATCGCGCTCAGCAGCACGATGCTCGTCGCGAGGCCCTGCTGAGCGCTGTTGATTCCGAAATCGTCCGCGATGTAGAGCAGCGCCCCGGCGATGACGGCAGTGGCGTACCCGATCAGGAAGGTTGCGAGGTTGATCCACAGCCCCCAACGCCGCGTCCGGGCCAGGCCCTCATCGGAGATATCGACCTGCGGCCGCCTCCCGGCTGCCTTGTCCTTCGCCGCGTCGTCTTTCGCCATGTCACTATCTCCCTACGGGAAGCCTGGTGAGCGACCAGCCGCCGGTGTCGGCGCGTCGGCGGCCAGCAACCCGCCCTGCCCTGGCAGTAGCCATGCAGTCAGGTCGCCGCTCGCGCCCAGAACAAGAAGGGTCTGATCGCGGGAACTGTCCGTCGCGGATTTTCCACGGGCAATGCCTTCGCGGTGTGTGTCGGGTCGGGGGCCATGAGTGTCCCTTCCAGTCATTCAAAGGGTATTACGCGCAACGCGCCACAGTAGCGTTATCGCGTCGTGAAGCACCCCAGGTCCGTTCCAATGTGGTTGCGAATGCATGGATTCGCAACTGATGCAGCCAAACGGCCCGCCTACCCGGAGGTTGGCGATGGCGCGCACATTCGAAGCCCGCGAAACAGTTGCCGACGACGAGGCGCGGCAGAGCAAACCGCACATTGTGGTTGCCTCAGACTGTGTCGTGATACGTTGCGCCGCAGGGTAATTTGTGTCGCCGGTGACGTAAGACAACTCACCGGTGACGTAATGCGACTAGAGCCAACACAACCGCACCGCCTAGGCCGATCAACGTACGCCCGCCGTCGCGAATAAGTCTGGGGGACAATCGATCACGGTAACCCGCCCCGGAACTGGACCGAAGCCGCAGAAGAAGTTGAGCTAGAGGCTCCGACTGTACGGTCACGCGGGCATCCCCGCGAACTCGGTCAGCCGGCTCATCCCCAGCGCCGCGTACTTCGTCAATCGCTCGACCACAGCGGCGAGTTCATCGGACTCCATCAGGTCCGGTGGCGTACGCGAAGGGTTCAGCGCGACCTGATCAGCCCACGCCTTGATGTCAGGGTTCGCACTGAATGCCGCAGCGGCGCGGCCTCCGGTGACCTGCATCCACGCCCACTCGGCAAGACCGTTGGGATAGGTCGACGACGGGCAGACCGCATTCTTCACAGCATTTGCGGCGTCGGCGTCCATTCCGACAGCCACGGTCGCCTCGACATGGCCCGATAGCGCCGCGCCGAACAACGGGAAGCCGGCACGTACCGGCTGCAGCGTCATCGCCCGGTTCCCCCAGATGGGCACCTGCGGCGCAGTACGTAGTCCCCGCGCGGCACAGTGCACGATCACCGCATCGGGGTCGACGGCCACCACATCATCAGCAGCCTCTTCCTTGTCGAACGTGAGGTGCCCGGGCGCGACTGCGCGCAGGTGCCCCCGGCGTACGACATTCTCGATCATCCGCAACCGGTCGAGCTCCCACTGCGCGATCGTCGGAGTCCTTGCCATCGTGGGCGTCACCGAACGGTCGATCCGCAGCATGACGCCGGCGTCCTCGAGGCGGCAGAACATCTCCTCGGCCGAGGCGGATTCGGATGCGGCCTGCATGGTGTCGGCCGCGGCACCGATGAACATCACCGGTTCGGGCTGGATGACGGCACGGTTCAACATCCACGGGTCGCGCGGCCGCACCCAGCAGATCGAGTCGGGGTCGACCCCGTTGTCGATCAGCCACACGCAGGCGTCAGTGGCGGTTTTACCCGAACCGACAATCACGTACTGCGATGTGGCACGACCGAGGCCGACCAGATCATTGATGGGTATGACGTGCGCGCCGTCGGCCACTTCGAACGGCGGCGGCATCAAGGAGGGGATATCCGGGGCGAGATAGCGGGCATCGACCACGCTGCGACGTACCCGCACCTCGTGCTGACGCCCGGAGATCAGGGACACAAACCGACCTCCGCCGAGGTAGTCGCAGTTCGAATGGAACGACACCTTGCCGGAAGCGAGCAGGCGGTCACGCAGGATGCGTTCGTAGTAGGTGCAGATCTCCGGCGCGGTTGCCCGCTCGTGCAGACCAGCCTCGGGCCCGCGTTCCTGGATCCGTCCACCTCCCAACGGCGTCGAGGCCACACCGTAGAGAGCAGAGGCCTGGTGGAGCCGGACGAACGGATAGGCATCGAGCCAGTGACCGCCGACTCCGTGCCGCCGATCGACCATGACCACGGAGACGTCGGCGCGGTCGATGAGGGCGTCGACAAAGGCCATCCCCATCGCACCCGCACCCACCACCAGGTAGTCGGCCTCTAGCACCGCCATCTCCTCAGACTGACCCTGGCCACAGGGAACGTCAATGACCTCTTGGGTTCGGCGTAGCACCGCTACCGCCCGGTTCGCCAATGGGCCCCGACAATGCCAGTGGCTCGAGGGAGGAGGCCGGCCCTACCAATCTTCGGCATGGTTTCTGCCGGGATGGGTACTGCAGCAGAAGCGCAGGAATGAAGGAGCTAGGAGATGTATGGGTGTGGATCGAGATGACCGCGGGTGTTGGATCGTCAAAGGCAATGGCGCGACCAACCCCGGCTACGTCGGCACCGATATCGGTGCGGCGCGCAGCATGCCCGCCTCCGTCATCGAGGCGACGTGGTGCCTGAGTGCCCGGACCCGGCGCCCGGCACTCGTTCGTCGCGGTGATCTCATCGCGCTGTGGATCACCGGGAAAAAGAATCCGGGCATCTATGAGTTCGGATACGTGACGAGCGACGGCGTCGCCGACAAACCGATGGACCCGGGATCTGCTCTGCACGTTGAGTTTCAGGCGATTCGACTCGATCGAGACTCATATGTGCCGAGGGCGGTGATGGCGGCATCGCCGACGCTGAGGGATTGTGAACAGTTCCGCGCGCCGATCGTGGCAAATCCGTCGTATTTGACCCGTCCGCAAGCGCTCGTGCTGGCCGGATTGATCGCTCGGCGGGTGCCGCGAGAATCGATGGAGATCTCCGGATGGGCAACCGCGCTCACATGGTGAACGAAGGCGACTGCCGGCTTACCGCGACCTAACCCGGTACGCAGAGGGTACGCAGTTGCACCGAAACCGCTCACACTCATCGGCCAGGAACAAACACAAAAACCACTCCCCCACTCCATCATTCGCAAACAGGCAACGATGCGAATGCTTTACAAACATCCACGACAGCAGCCAAATGCAGCTACACCTCATGACACTCGAACTCACATGTCCGATATCAGCCGCCTACACGACTCGCCCCAACGGCAACCCGCGCAATCCCGGCATCACCAAATTCGCGCCAGGACCATTCCCGCAGCGGCTACGATTTTGGAATGTGTGAACACAACGCTCGGCGGCGTGTACCGGCCAGCAGCGAAACAGTCCGATGACGATGCGCCGGCGGGGACCACTGTGGATGGCCGTCGGCGCGTGGATGGTGGTCTGCGCGATGGCCGCGTCTTCCACGGTTGCATTCGCGGCCCCCAACCCGGCAAACGGATCCGCTGTGGTGGCCGTGGCGCCGCTGGGCGGACGCCAGTTCGCCGTGACGGTGTATTCGGCGGCGATGAATCGGCAGATACCGCTGTGGGTGTCGCATCCGAACGCTTCGGCACCTGCGCTGTATCTCCTCAACGCCGTCGATGGCGGCGAGAGTGGAGGCGCGTGGACCGGGCGGACGGACGTGGCCTCGTTTTTCGCCGACAAGAACGTCAATGTGGTGATCCCGATGGCAGGTCGCGCCAGCTTCTACACCGATTGGAAACAGGACGATCCGGTCTTGGGTTCCAACAAGTGGCAGACGTTCCTGACCCGCGAGCTGCCGCCGCTGCTCAACGCCAGGTTCTCCATGACAGGCCGAAATGCGGTCGCCGGCTTGTCGATGTCGGCGACCTCGGCGCTGGATCTGGCGGGCCATGCACGCGGGCTGTATCAGGCGGTGGGTTCCTACAGCGGCTGTACGCGCATGAGCGACCCGCTGGTGCAGGGATCTGTGTATTCGGAGCTGGCGGCCTTCGGCGCCAATGCAACCAACATGTGGGGTCCACCCGGAGATCCTGCGTGGGCCGACCACGATCCGACGCTTCACGCGGACCGGCTGCGCGGCACCGAAGTGTACATTTCGGTCGGCACCGGCCTTCCGGGTCCGCACGAAACACTGAATGCGCCAGGAATCGGCGGCAATGTCGGAACGCTGGTCGATCGAGGCGTTGTCGGCGGAGCGTTTGAGGCGGTTGTCAACCAGTGCACGCGGCCGTTGGTGGACCGACTGCACGCCCTCGGCATTCCGGTGACTGTGAGCATGCCTGCGGCCGGCACACACTCATGGCCGTATTGGCAAGACGAGCTGCACAATTCCTGGCCCATGCTGGCAGCCGCGATCGGCGCATGAGCTGCGACCCCAGAACGTGTCGGAAGTTTGGTGACATCCAAAGGGTCCATTTCGCACATTTCGGGCGGGATTTCTGATTTGGCAGGACATTTCGCCAAATATCGCTTCTCGAAGGCGAGCTTGGATGTTGCCGGTGTGTGGTCTATCGGCAGGACGGGTGGCAAGATTACCGTTGATAGTCGGAGAGCCCGGAACGCGTATGAGCTGAGCGCCAATAGGGAGTAGCTGAGACGGCAGGAGAATTCCAGCGACCAGAAAGTGCCGATTGTGATGACAGAATGTCTCAATGTCCGAGCCGAGCGTGAGCGGCTTACCGGCGCGTTCCGTCCGGGTCAACCGCTGCCTGATTTCGGCTACAGCCACGAAGAGGACGCTTTGTGGTCACGTGTGTTCGCGACGCTGTGCGGCATGCACAGGCATTTCAGTTGCGCGCGATATCAATTGGCCGCACAACGGGTGACGCTGCCCACCGGCCGGGTGCCGCAACTCAGTGAGGTCTCGCGCACCCTTCGGTCGTTGACCGGCTTCGAGCTCGCACCGGCTATGGGAGCAGTACCAGGTCCGCTGTTCTACGGCCCACTTGCCCGGGGGATCCTCACTTCTACTCCGGATTTGCGCCCGGTTACGGAGCAATCGTTTTCGCCGGACCCCGATGTCATTCATGAACTGGTCGGCCATGGGGTGATGCTTGCCGATCCAGAGTTCGCGCAGCTGTATCGCTGGTTCGGACGAGCCGCCGCACATGCCGCCTCGGAGGAGGTGCGGTCGGCGATCTCGCGGTTGTTCTGGTTCACCATGGAGGTCGGTCTGGTCGTCGAGAAGGGTCGCCCGCGAGCGTGTGGTGCCGCCATCTTGTCCTCGGTCGCGGAGATGGAGTCTTTCGAGGATGCGGAGTTGAGAGACTTTCGGGTCGAGGATGTCATTGCCAGCGACATCGACGACAGCATTTGTCAGCCGGTGATGTTTGTCGCCGAATCGGTCAGCCAGATGATGGATGACGTAAAACGTTTCCTCGCGACAAGTGCCGACTTGTGACAGTGCACTTCGGCATGGTTGCCGTCGCTGACACCCTCGCCCTCGACCTCGAGCGTTAAGGACTTTGCGGTGCTGGACCTGCCAGGCAATGTGCGCCGAGATGGCAGCACGGCACCGCAGGCGGACACCTTCGAATTGTCGGTCGCTCAGTCCGAACTGTGGATGGCGCAACAACTTCACCCGAGCGTTCCGTTTTCCATTTCTCAGTATGCCGATCTGCACGGGCCCATCGATCTCGAACTACTACAGGGTTGCGCGCGACGAGCCGGTCGCGAATTGCAGTCGCCGCATGTGCGATTTGCAGTCGTCGGTGGCCGACCGTGCCAGTACGTCGACCATGACCTGCTGACGGGGTTCGACTGCGTCGATGTGAGCGATCACCCAGATCCAGACGATGCCGCTCGTGTGTGGATGAGCCAAGACCGTGAGGCCGCCATCGACTTGTCGGGTCCCGATGTCACCAGGACGGTGATGTTCACCCTCGGTCCTGACCGGTACCGCTGGTACGCGCGCAGCCACCATATCGCGGTCGACGGCTTCGGCGCCGCGCAATTATCGCAGCGAACGGCCGAATTGTACTCCGCCGCAACCGAAGGACAGACCGCTCCACCGCGTCGGGCGATGCTCCTGACCGAGATTGTGGCGGCCGAGCAGCGGTATCGGTCCTCGCCGCGATTCGATGCCGACCGCGAGTACTGGGCCGAGCAACTCGCCGGTCTAAATCGCATCACAAAGCTGACCGATAGGTACGCTGCACCGTCTGCACGGCCGCATACCGCGCACGCAACGGTGGATGCAGCAGCAACGGCGCGGCTCGATGCCGTGGCCGGCCGGTATGGCGCCGGAATGGCGGAGGTGTTGGTTGCGGCAGTGGCCGGATTCCTGGCGCACATGACCGGTGACCGCGACATCACGGTGTCACTGCCGGTCGCCGCCCGCACCACCGGGGCGCTGCGGCGATCGGCGGGGATGGTCTCGAACGTGGTGCCTTTACGCGTGCGGGGCGTAACCGAGAGCACGGTCGCCGACCTGGTGCAACAGGTGCGCCTGAACATCATCGGGGCGTTGCGCCACCAGCTGTATCGCCACGAAGACCTGCTCCGCGACCACGGTGTGGGTCTGGCCGGTCGCAGTGGCTACGGTCCGCTGATCAACGTCCTCACCCTTCCCGCGAGCATCGGTTTCGGTGTTGCCCGCGGGCGGGCGCACCTGCTCTCCGCCGGGCCGGTGGAGGATATCTCCGTCAGCTGCTACCGAGTCGGTCCCGGACCCCTCAGCATCGATTTTCACGCCAACCCCGACCTGTACACCCCCGATGAGCTGGATCGATATCAGCAGCAGTTCATGCACTGGTTGTCCCGATTCCTGCAGGCTTCGGCTGAAGAGAAGGTGTTCGCACTCAACGCCGGCACACCGAGCGTCGCGGCCCCCCAGCCCCGGCGCCGGTCGCGGGTGCTACCGGAGTTGCTGGCGGCCGGGATCGGTGCCGGTGAACGGATTGCACTGAGCGGGCCGGACCGGTCGATGTCCTATCGCGAACTCGACGAGGTGACCGCGCAGTGGGCACGTGAGCTGATCGCGCACGGGGCTGGGCCGGAAGTCGTTGTCGCAGTGGCATTGTCCCGGTCGGTGGAATCGGTGATGGCGTTGTGGGCGGTAGCCCGAGCGGGCGCGGTGTTCTTCCCGGTGAATCCCACCGACCCGCCGGCGCGGGTGACGAAGCTGATTGCAGATTCAGGGGCGATGCTGGGAATCACCCTCCAAAAATGGCGCATACTGCTGGACGCCAGGACGGTGGATTGGTTGCTGCTCGACAGCGACGAGTTCACCTGCGCCGCCGCATCACACCCGGTAGCGGCGATGACCGATGCGGAGCGGACACAGCCACTGCGTGCCGCTCACCCCGCATATCTGATCTACACCTCCGGATCCACCGGCGAGCCGAAGGGTGTGCTCAGCACTCACGAGGGCCTGCCGGCCCTGAGCGACGAACTGCTCACCCGTGGTCGAATTTGCCCGGAATCGGTCGTGCTGCTGGCACATTCACCCTACTGTGACGCGTCGATGCTCGAATACCTCTCCGCATTCGCGGCCGGGGCGAAACTGGTCGTGTTGGCGCCGGACATCGTGGCCGGCGAACAACTTTCGCAGGTGATCGAGCATGATGCGATCACCCATTTGAACGTCACGCCGACCATTTTGGCGACACTCGACCCACACCGACTGACGTCGCTACAGAGCGTCACCGTCGGCGGCGACAAATGCCCACCGGCACTCGCCGGCCGCTGGGCCACCCGGGTGCCCATGTTCAACTCCTACGGCCCGACCGAGGCCACCGTGATCGCGACCCACACCGGCGCGCTCGACCCCAACGCGCCGATGACGATCGGCGGGGCACTTCCCGGAGTGCAAATTCTCGTGCTGGATACCAGGCTCGGTCTGGTCTCGGCCGGGGCCCGGGGCGAACTCTATCTCGCCGGTGACGCGTTGGCGCGAGGGTATCTGGGACGGGCCGCGACCACGGCGCATTGTTATGTCGCAAACCCGTACGGGCCCAGGGGAACCCGAATGTATCGCACGGGCGATGTAGTACGCGAGCAGGCGGACGGCACGCTGGAGTACCTCGGACGAAGCGATGCCCAGATCTCGCTACGCGGGCAGCGCATCGAACCGTCCGAAGTCGAGCGTGCTCTGACCGCGGACGAGGCAGTCGATCAGGCCGTGGTGCGGATGTGGACGTCCGAGACACTCGGCGACCGATTGATCGGCTATGTCGTCGCCGCAGATGGCGACAGCTTCGACCGCACCGCCGTGTTGGCGCGGTTACGGACGGTGTTGCCGCCAGCCATGATTCCGGCAGCGCTGGTTCCGTTGACCGCGATACCGATCAACCCCAGCAGCGGTAAGACCGACCGATCCGCACTGCCCGATCCACAGGTGCTGGCGCGTCCCGCATTTCGCCCGCCGCACACTCAGATCGAGCACACAGTGGCAGATGCGATCGCCGATGTGACCGGACAGTCGCGCATCGGTCTGGACGACAATTTCTTCGAACTCGGCGGCAACTCGTTGCTGGGAGTGCAGCTGTGTCAGCGGTTGTCGGAGCAATGCGGCACTTCGGTGGCGATGTCGTGGTTATTCACCCCGACCGTGCGCACCTTGGCAGCCGCCATCGAATCCTCAACGGCGATCGGTGTAAATAGTGATGTGACGGCAGGCGTATCGGCGCTGGAGACGATTCTTCCGTTGCGCGGCAACGGTTCAGGGACTCCGTTGATCTGCTTGCACTCTGCCGTGCCGCTGTCGTGGTGTTATACCGGCTTGCTGAAATACGTCACCGACCGGCCGATCTACGGGCTGCAGTCCCCCACCGTCGCCGCAGGAGGGCGCCGGTGCCGGACCGTCGAAGAGTTGGCGCAGGTGTATCTGGACGAACTCACCCGTGTGCAACCACAGGGGCCGTACTACCTGTTGGGTTGGTCGCTGGGCGGGCAACTCGCGCACGCGCTTGCCATTGGGCTACGTGCTCGGGGGCATGACGTGGATTTGCTCATCATGCTCGACAGCTTGGCATTCGCCGACGGTGCACCCCAACCGCCATCGCCGACCATGCGCGATCTGCTGACCCACCTACGGGGCAATGAGACAGACACTCCGGACACCCGGCCACTCGCCATCGACGACGCTGTCGATGTGCTCGCCCACACCACCGGGCCGGGCCGGGGGTTGACCCGTCAGCAGCTCGAACGCCTGCACCAGGGATATGTCGACTGCGTTGGCATGTCGGCGCGCTACCGGCCGGAATCCTATGACGGCGACCTGCTGTACTTCTCGGCACGCGAAGGAATCACCGGCCAACTGACCGGCGACATGTGGCGACCGTATATTTCCGGACGGATCACCGAACACTCCGTCGGCGTCGCACACGCCCAAATGGCGAACCCCGACGCCCTCGCGGTCATCGGACCGATCCTGGAGGCCGAATTGAATCGGCGACAATGCATCGACGGGCGACAGTGAACTCACACAGCACGCAGAGGGTCTCGCATGACCATGCCGACAGAATAAGGAGGGACGTGTGAGGAAGCCTTTCGCTGCGATCCTGGCAGTCACGGTGTCGGTCGCTTCATCGGTTCTGCTGACCACACGTCGGCCAAGACTCTTTGGGAGCCGCCTCCCACAGGCTGTGCTGGCAGCCATCGCGGCACTCGGTCTGGCTATCGGCGTCAACGAGTGCACCGGTAAACCGGTGATGTTTCTGCGCTGGTCCTATGTGCGGTTCCTCTTCGGTCTACGGCGCATGGGCGCCACCTGGCAGGTCGGTGACGGCCGCGAACAAGCTTTGGCCGACTATGTGTGCGCGCATGCGCGCAGAAACGACATCGACGACGTCATCCGGGTGATCGACGAGTTCTGCTACACCAGGAGCTATCTGATCAACATCGGTGATGAGAAGGGCAAGCTTCTCGACCGCGCCGTCGTAACAGCGCAACCGCGCCAACTGCTGGAACTCGGCACCTACTGCGGCTACAGCGCACTGCGCATTGCGCGTGCCATGCCCACCGATGCCGTTTTGTACTCGATTGAGTTCAATCCGGCGAACGCCGTCGTTGCCCGACGGATCTGGGATCACGCGGGCATCGGCGAGCGCATCGTCGTGATCGTCGGAACGTTGGGCGATGACGGGAGGACCCTCAGCACACTGGGCGACAAACACCAGTTCGCTCCCCGGACCCTCGATTTCGTCTTCATCGACCACGACAAAGACGAGTATCTTCCCGATCTCCACCGGATCCTGGACCACGAATGGCTGCACCCGGGCTCGGTTGTCGTGGCAGACAACGTCAAATACCCAGGCGCGCCACAGTACCGAGCATTCATGCGCAGCCAAGAGGGCCTCGACTGGCATACCCGAGAACACCCGACACACGCCGAATACCAAAAGATCATCAAAGACGTCGTGCTCGAATCGACCTACCTCGACCGACCAGACAACGCGCAGTCAGGTCGCCGGCCCAACCCGCCTCGCTCGGGATAAGCAGCCGCACCCCTTGAAAGGCAGATCTCGGTCGACACCGATCGCGCCGCGGTGGAGGCGTGACGACCGCTCCTAAACACCCCGGTACCAACAGATCCGGCAGGTAGCCTTCCGAGGTGCCGAATCCTGCACCTGCACGGGCGACCACAAGCAGCCTGTGAGCTACGAAGTTCTCGCCTCACCTACGCATGGCAACTTTGTCAGGGAACGCTTGGGCGGCGAACCGCTGTCCGATCCGTTGATGCGCGGCAGCGTCCGGATGCAAGTTGTCGGCTAGGGGCAGGTCTATGAAGTCTTCTTCGCCGTATAGCTCCCTGCCGTCGAGATAATGCAGGTTGGGATCGTCGATCTCGCGCTGCGCGACGATTCGAGCGAGCTCGGCCCGAATTGTGTTCAGTGTCAATTTGCCGGCAGACACCTCCGTGGGTTCGCCGGTCGCGATGAAACGGACGCTCCCCTCGGCTATCGCAGCCGGGTCGAACGCACCGGGACCCGGTGTTTCCTCATGGATCGGGCAGTAAATTGGGGACACGATCAGCAGTGGTGTCGTTGGGTGGCCGTCACGAATGGTGTCCAGAAAGCCGTGGACGGCAGAAGTGAAGGCGCGCATCCGCATCACGTCGGTGTTGACGAGGTTGATGCCGATTTTAAGGCTGATTTGATCGGCACGCGTGTCCCGGATCACCCGGGCGACGAATGGGTCCAGCAGTGCGCTGCCAGCGAATCCAAGGTTGATCAGTTCCGTGTTTGTGAATGCGGCTACCAGCGACGGCCACGTAGTGCTGGGACTTGTGGCATTTGAACCCTGGCTGATGGAGCTTCCGTAGTGCAGCCACGTGCGCCGTGAAGGAGCATCGAACGGTTCGAGCGGCGCATTCGAGCGGAGCTCTACCAATTCGAGGTTCTCGTTGTGAGGCAACCAGATCTCGACATTCTTAGCACGGTCAGCCAACCCTACGAACTGGACGGTTCCGACCGGACCTGGCTCATCGGTCATGGTGCCGGCAGCCATGTCAATAGTGATCCTGTTGCCACCCACCGTGACAGCCTGGTCTACCAGCTTTCCATCGATGACGAGGTCGAAGACACCGTCCGGCCGCGGCGGGAGGCCGACGTAGACGCGTTTTGTCGGCAGTGAATCGAGCTCGATGACGGTCGCCGCAGTGCGAAATGCGATCCGTACCCCTGAAGGCTGCGACTCGGCCATCACCAGTTGTGGATCGACACAGCGTGAGCGGGCTTCCGAAGGAAGTCGGTGGACGACCAAGCCGCGCTGCGTGCGCTCATGGTCTAGGGCGCCGCGCACTAGATCTGGCGTGACGGGCGTTGTGGTTAAAAACTCGGTGGCTTTCATGGTGGGCTCTCCGATCGTCGATTACGGGGTGGGCGGCCAAATCCGCAGGAGTTAGTACGACTCTCCTGGTTCTCGGCATGGTCAGTGAGCGTGTCGTTCTGATCTCCAACGATCGCACCTTGTCGGATCGAGTGAGCCGGCGCGTACCGAACCGCGACCTTCCGATAGATATTCGAGTCGCCCGCAGGTTGGAGTAGAACCCCATATTGAGCGTGAAGTCACGATGTCCCAGTCAAGGGTCGACGACTGTCCAGTCGGCATCGCCAGAGGCCCCCGTTCGCCTGCCTTCTCACTCGGTGACAAGACTCTGCATGCGAATCGCCCACCGTTGCTGCCCGACTCGGCGCGAACGGATAGTCATTTGCGCAGCCACATTCTAGGTATCCTTCCCGATGAGGCCCACCACGCTTCTAACGCTGCGTCTGATTCTGGTCCCCCTCAGTTCGCTTTCAAAGTCAAAAATTGACTAGACCGCATAAGTACCGACAATGCCGACACCGCCATGATTCCGAAAACAATCAGCAAAAGGGATAGGGCCACGTGAGGCGGGCCAACGCTTCCCGGGTGTATCAACTACCCCATCGATCCGCCCGTGCAATAGTCACTCAGCGTTGTCGACATTTCGCAAATGGGTAATTGCCCGGTTCAGCCACTCGGCCATAAGCGTGCGCTCTGCATCGGTGAGCGCCGGGAGTTCGGGTAATACGCTTGCGAAGGTGACTGCGACAGTACTCGTCCCGGTATCCTCTGCCATCGGTGCAGAGGCGAGTATCTGGCCCAGGACGGCGACGAGCATCGCCTCGGAGAGGCTCATATCCCGTTCAGCGGGAGGGGTTCCCAGCAAAGCCAGAACGGTGCCGGAACCGGCGGCGTGGATCATCGCGACCGCGCGCTGCTCGTCGACGCGGAGCAGTCCCGCAGTGGCCAGGCGTCGCACCCGGGCGCGCAGTACGTCGATGCCCGCAGCGGTGGCCGGTGACGTCTCAGCGCGTCCGGGGGCGTTAAGCAGCGCGTAGAGTTCAGGGTTCGCCAGCCCGAAATCGACGTGCATCTGCCATCCGGCGCGTAGGTCCGCGACCGGATCAGGATTGTCGGTGGCGGACGCAGCTTGAGTTTTGGCCGCCACATAGGTCTCCATGACGTGCTCGGCGACGGCGTCGATCAGGCCATCCTTGTCGCCGAAGAGTCGATAGAGCGTCGGCGCCTGCACTCCGGCCGCCTTGGCCACCCTGCGCGTGGTCACCGCACGAGCACCCTGTTCGCGTAGAAGATCCGCGGCCGCCTCGACAACGGCAGATCGAACGTCGTCTCGTATCACTGTCACTTCCGACATGTATCGACGCTAGCAGATGCCTGTTATCGACGGAAATACAGGTGATAACGTCTAAATCGGATCAGCGGAAGCTAAGGAGAAATCATGCTTATAGTCACCGGTGCCAACGGCAGGCTCGGATCGCAGATCGTCGAACAGCTGTTGCAGCGCATTCCGGCCAACGAGATCGGCGTGAGTGTTCGCGATGTTGACAAAGCGGCGGCCCTGGCGGAACGCGGCGTCCGCGTCCGGGCGGGCGACTTCACCGACCCCGCGACCTTGGATCACGCCTTCGAAAGCGCCGACCAGGTGCTGGTCATCTCGGCCGCGATTCGCGGTCCTGGTGCTGTGGAGGCGAACATTGCGGCCATCGATGCTGCTCGGGGCTCCGGCGCGCAGAGAATCCTGTACACGAGTCATCAAGCGGCATCGATGAACTCGCTCTTCGCCCCGCAGATCACCCATGCCAGGACCGAAGCCCATCTCGCGCAGCAGGGTGTGCCGTTCACCTCACTACGAAATGGGTTCTACGGGAACACCCTTAATCAATACCTCGACTCAGCTCTCGAGTCAGGCCGGCTCGTCGCGCCGGAGGACGGACCGGTGTCGTGGACAGCGCACGCTGACCTGGCCGAGGCCGCCGCGATCGCACTCGTCGACGGTAGTGGCCTCGACGGCGTCACCGCGCCGTTGACCGCGCCGGAGACACTCGATTTCGACGCCGTCGCAACCATTCTCAGTGAGATCACCGGGCGGACGATCGCGCGCATTGTTGTCAGCGACGAGGAATGGCAGTCGGCCGCGATCGAAGGTGGAATGCCGCCGCAGGCAGCCGAGTTCACACTCGGTTTGTTCCGAGCGTCCCGACGGGGCGAGTTCGCCATCACCGATCCGGCGCTGGAAAACCTAATCGGCCATCGACCGGTATCAACCAGAAATGCTTTGAGCGACTTCGTGTCATCCAAACGGCTCTGAGACTATCCGTGAGGTCGGCTGGTACCAGTTCAGACTGTCGTCACGTCCGATCCGATGTTCGGCTTTGATACTCCCGAGTCCGAGGAGGACGAGGTTGCGGGCTTCGGAAAGCCAGCCACCAGTCTCGTGCACCACCGGAGGATGCCGGTGGCTTCTCGCCGGGAACCGAAACATCATGGAGTGATCATCGTGATGAGTCCGGACGCCCACGGAAGTAATTGACTGGACGGAAACCATCTGTACGTCAGACTGTCCTGATGCTGTTGACCATCTCTGCCGAACGTTCACCGACTCTCGAGGTGCCGAGCGATTTCGGCTACCTGCTGCACAAGCATCCGGAGAAGGTTCAGCAGTTCGCTGTGTACGGCGGGACGGCGCACGTCTTCTACCCTGAGGTCAGCGACAAACGTTGCACGGTCGCGATGGTGCTCGAGGTCGATCCGGTTGCCTTGGTACGGGGACGATCTGGTGCGCATGACGGGTTCGCGCTGGGCCAGTACGTGAATGACCGGCCGTACGTCGCGTCGTCGTTGCTGTCGGTGGCGATGGGGAAAGTGTTCCGGTCGGCGCTGAACGGGCGATGCACTAATCGGGAAGATTTGGTGGACTCCGCGTTGGATCTGACGATCGCACTCCCCGCGGTCCCGGGCGATCCTGCGCTGTTGCGGCGTCTGTTCGAGCCGATGGGATGGGACGTCACTGCGTCTCCGATCGTGTTGGATGCCACCAGGCCTGCGTGGGGCGATGCACCGTTGGTGTCGTTGACCCTCGAGGGATCGCTGCGCCTGACCGACGCACTCAGTCACCTCTACGTCTTGCTGCCGGTGCTGGACGACTCGAAGCACTACTGGGTCGGCGACGACGAGGTGGAGAAGCTGGTCAGGGCCGGATCGGGATGGTTGGCGATTCACCCGGAAAGAGAACTGATCACACACCGCTACCTGGCCCACCAGCGTGGACTGAAAGATGCTGCAACACAACGACTCGTCGAGCTGGATGACCGCCCGGTCGAAGAAGCTGCGGAGGATGCCGAACCCGACGCGTCGCGCCCCCTGGTCCGGTTGCGCCACGACGCGGTGCTGCAAGTCGTACGCGAGCTCCGGCCGACATCGATCGTCGACCTCGGATGTGGGCCCGGCGCCCTGCTCGGATCGTTGCTCGAACTGCAGGGTGTGGCACGGGTGATCGGCACAGAAGTCTCCGACTCGTCGCTGACCAAAGCTGCTAAACGGCTGCACATCGACCGGATGACCGAGCGTCAGTCTGAACGCCTGACGTTGTTGCTGTCGTCGTTGCAGTACGAGGACGACCGCCTCGAAGGTCTCGATCTGGCGATCCTCATGGAGGTCATCGAGCACATCGACCCAGAACGGTTACCGGCGGTCGTGGCCAACGTGTTCGGGTCCATGCGGCCACGCCACGTCGTGGTCACGACACCTAACAGTGAGTACAACGTGAGGTACCCGGCGCTGGCCGCCGGCGGTTTCCGTCACCCCGACCACCGATTCGAGTGGACCCGTGCGGAGTTCGCGAGCTGGGCCGGCTCAGTAGGCCAGACCTACGGGTACAACGTCGACCTGCGGCCGGTGGGCGATCGTGACGACGAGGTCGGGTCGCCGACGCAGATGGCCGTGTTCGCACAGCAGACTTCGGGTGGGGAAAGCGTATGAGCGAGCTGAGCATTCCCGAACTGTCTCTGGTAATTCTGGTCGGGACGAGCGGGTCGGGAAAGTCGACCTTCGCCGCGACCCACTTCCTTCCGACCGAGGTCGTATCCAGCGATGGGTGCCGGGCCATGGTCTCCGACGACCCGAACGATCAGGCTGCGACGACGGACGCCTTCGCCCTGCTGGAGTACATCGCAGGCAAGCGACTCGATCGTGGCCGGCTGACGGTGATCGACGCGACCAACGTGCAGGCGTCATCGCGCAAGTCACTGCTCGCCCTGGCCAAGGACCACGATGTGCTCCCGGTGGCTATTGTCCTGGATCTGCCGGTCGCACTGGCATTGGAACGCAACGCTTCTCGGCCGGACCGGGACTTCGGCGCCCATGTGGTCAAGCGTCAGCACGACCAGCTGCACCGTTCGCTACGCAGTCTCAAACGCGAGGGTTTCCGCACGATCCATGTCCTGGACTCGGCGAAGGCCGTCGCGGAGGCCTCAATCGTGCGGACCCGCCTGTTCAACGACCGCAGGCACGAGCACGGTCCATTCGACGTGATCGGTGACGTGCACGGCTGTCGTGAGGAGCTCGAGATCTTGCTCGAACGCCTGGGATATGCGATCAGCCGGGACGACGCAGGGCGCTGCGTGGATGCCGAGCATCCAGATGGTCGCCAGGCTGTGTTCGTCGGCGATCTGGTCGATCGTGGTCCGGACTCCCCAGGCGTGCTCCGCCTGGTCATGGGCATGGTCGCGAGCGGCAACGCCCTGTGTGTGTCGGGCAACCACGAGGCGAAACTTGTTCGCGCACTGGGCCGTAAGGACGTGAAACCGACGCACGGTCTCCAGGAGACACTGGATCAGCTGGCAGCCGAGGACGATTCGTTCGTCGTCGAAGTGCGTCAGTTCTGCGACGGCCTCGTCGCCCACTACGTACTCGACGAGGGCAACCTCGTTATCGCGCACGCAGGCTTGAAGGAGAAGTACCACGGGCGGGCATCAGGCCGGGTCCGGGCGTTTGCTCTGTACGGAGACACCAGCGGCGAGACCGACGAGTTCGGGCTGCCGGTCCGGTACCCGTGGGCCGATGACTATCGGGGCTCGGCGACGGTCTTGTACGGGCACACCCCGGTCCCGGAGACCGAGTGGGTCAACAACACCATGTGTCTGGACACGGGATGCGTCTTTGGCGGCCGTCTGACGGCGCTGCGCTACCCCGAGCGCGAGGTGGTGTCAGTGCCGGCGCGGGCGACGTATTACGAACCCGTCCGGCCGCTGGCTCCGCCGCAGCGCGACCCCGAGGTGTTGACGCTGACCGACATCCTCGGGCACCGCGTCATCAAGACCGAACACATGGGGCGGGTTTCGTTGCGGGAGGAGAACGCAGCCGGTGCGCTGGAAGTGATGAGCAGATTCGCCATCCCGCCGGCCGAGCTGCTCTACCTGCCACCGACCATGTCACCGGTCGACAGCTCGTCGCGTGACGGCCTGCTCGAGCACCCGGATGAGGCGTTCGCTCACTACGCGAAGCGATCCGTCGATCGGGTGATCTGCGAAGAGAAGCACATGGGATCCCGCGCCATTGTGCGCGTGAGGCGCGACGGATCCGGCGTCATCTACTCCCGCACCGGACGAGCGTTCTTCTCCGACGAACAGCAGGCGGCGGTGCTGTCGCGGATTGCCGACGCCATCACCACAGCAGGTGTCTGGGCAGACCTCGACGCAACCTGGCTACTCCTCGATACCGAAATACTGCCGTGGACCGCGAAGGCGGAGGCGATGGTCCGCAGTCAATACGCCAAGGTGGGCGCCGCCGCGACGACCGCGCTGCCGGCGACGATCGACGTGCTGTCGGCCGCCGCAGCGAGAGGGGCTGACGTCGCCGATCTACTCGACAGGACACGAACCCGAGCCGTCAACGCCGAGCTCTTCGTCGACTCGTACCGCCACTACGTGCAGCCGATCAACACCCCGTTGGGGATCCAGGTGGCACCCTTTCAGATCCTCGCGGGGGACACAGCTACGTACGAGACCCGCGATCACCACTGGCATCTCGACATCGCCGATCGCCTGGTCACCGCAGACCCGGAACTGTTCCGTCCCACCCGCCGCCTCGTCGTCAAGACCACCGACAAATCGTCGTGCACCGCGGGCACGGCTTGGTGGGAGGACCTCACCGCGGGCGGCGGCGAAGGCATGGTCGTCAAGCCGTTCAACAATCTCGTCCGAGGCCCGAAGGGCCTGGTGCAACCGGGCCTCAAGGTTCGCGGGCGCGAGTACCTGCGAATCATCTACGGCGCCGACTACACAAACTCGTCGACGCTGACCCGGCTCAAGCAGCGCAATCTCGGACAGAAGCGGTCGATGGCGTTGCGAGAGTACGCACTCGGGCTCGAGGCCATCCGCCGAGCCGTTGCAGGAGAACCGGTTTGGCGCATCCATCAGTGCGTCTTCGGTGTCCTCGCCATGGAGTCGGAAGCTGTGGACCCACGGCTATGAAACACGAGTCAGACCGGTCGTGATCGGAAGTGCTACCGGGACTGCACACTCGCGGCATCTCAACTGTCCCGCGCTCGACCTCCCCGGAGGCATCCGATCGGCAGCAACGGCCCGACGCACAATTTAATCGGGCTACTTCACATGTGCAGCCTCCAATCGATTGAAGAAGCAATAATCGATTATTTCTGTTAGTGTCGATCCCATGGCAAAAAGTGTTGACGCTGTCGCGCCGTCGGTGCGGGCATACGAGGTGTTGCGTTCGGCTGTCCTGCATGGCGAGTTTCGCCCAGGACAGCCCTTGAAGCCGCAAGCGTTGGCTGCTGAGTACGGGGTCAGTTTGGCGGTGGTCCGCGAATGCCTGTTACGACTGGTCGGCGAGGGTTTGGCTGAGCGGCTGCCGAATCGAGGCTTTGTGGTTCCCGAGGCCGGCGACGACCGATGGCAGGCTGTGGCGGAAGCACGGGTGGTGGTCGAACCGGCAATGCTGCGCATGTCGATCATGCGCGGTGATCTGGAATGGGAAGCCCGTGTCCGTGCCGCTCACCACCGACTGGCCGGCACGAGCGGCTACGAACACGAAGACGACGCCCATTACTCCGACGCGTGGTCGTCGGCTCACCACGAGTTCCATCGGACGCTGCTAGACGCGTGTGGCAACGACATCTTGTTGGACACGTTCGAGCGACTCTGGACCGCCAGCGAGCTCTCACGCCGATGGTCGGCTGCCGACAATCGAGGACGTGACGCCGTCGGCGAACACCGGGAACTCGAGCAGTTGGCGCTGAATCGACAGGGCGACGCGGCAGCAGCCGCGCTTGCGAGACATGTCGCACACACCGCGGCCATCCTCGCCCAGGACGTCAAATCATCAAATCCAAAGGAGCTCAACCGAAATGAAAACTGCTGACACCCTCGACCGCACACCCGCCGCAGATCTGGAGGCGGTGCGCGAGGTGAGTGCCGCGATCACTGCGGTCCACATGTTCATCCACCTCGTCCCCGAACCAGCTGACGAAGCCGCCTCACTCGGCGTCACCGATCGTGCCCAGCGGTACTTCGCATTCCGGTCGGCCGCGCTGGGCGCGGTGCCGTGGCAGGTCACGGCCGCGACCTTCTACAACTTCAGCCCTCGGGCAGTCCAGGCCATGGACGGGGCGTGGAACTCCGCGTCACCCGAGCAGTGGCAAGCTGCACGATTTCGAGCGGTCGAGCGTGCGATGAGGCGCGTCGGCGTGCGGATGACGGACGACCAGATCAGTGAAGCCCGGTCACTGATCGACCCCGTCGTCGCCGAAGCCGATTTCGCCGGCAAACCATTGGCCGCGGCGAACGCCTCGGTCACGCTGCCATCCGATCCTCTACTCGCCCTTTGGCAACAGATCACGGTGCTGCGAGAGTGGCGCGGCGACGCACACATAATCGTGCTCTCCGACCATCGACTCGGACCGTGCGAGTGCACGGTTGTTCAGGGTGCGACACATCGCATCCCGACGGAACTCCTGCGCGCCACTCGATTGTGGAATGACAACGAATGGGCAGCGGCAACCGAACGTCTCATCACACGGGGGTGGCTCAACGCCGACGGGGCGATCACCGCTGCGGGAACCGCAGCGCGCGAGCAGATCGAGATCGAGACCGACGAGCACTGCGCTGCCTTGTGGGCGCCCATCGGCGGCACCGGCATCCGGCGACTCACCACACTGATCGCGCCGATCAACGATGCCTTCTCGGCTGCGGGAACCTTTGATCAACTTCGTTGAATACGGGCGGATTTCTCGACTTCCGGCGTTCCAATTCCCGTAGCTTCGGGAGTTGAAGATCACGACCCGCTATCTTCATCAGCGTTCCGTCAACTCTGGGACTGCCAGATTATTAGTGAATCCGACCGTGGCATCTGTTGGTTACCGGACCAGCTGACGTTGGTTGCATTTCCGGATGACCCGAAAAGGTACCCGTTGCCGTCGTGCCGGCATTGATTCGAAGCCAAGGCAGCGGAGGCAGTTTCGGGTGTGCGGCAGCCTGGTTTTGGTTCTAGGTGTTGGGGGACGAAACGTTGATGACGCTCAGTTGATGAGGGCTTTGGCGGCAGTCCGAGCGGGGCGGGCGGCCTTCGCGTCTCCGGTGATCGCGGCGGTGACGATCGCGCCTTCAGCCAGGAGGCTGACGGGTTCGGCCGGCACGTTCGCGGCAGCCTCGACCCACTTGGCGATCTGTTCGTGGAAGGCCTGCTTGTGTGCACGCACCTCGATCAGGATCGCAGGTGAGGTGGAGCCCAGTTCGCCGTAGGCGTTGATCCAGGCGCAGCCGCGGAAGCCGGGTTCGGCGAACCATTGCTCAAGCCAGTCGAAGATCGACAGCACCCGTTCGCGGGGATCCTCGTGCTGCTCCACGTATTCGGTCAGGCTCGCTCGCCATCGGTGATCTCGCCGCCGCAGCACCGCGACGACCAGGTCCTCCTTCGTTGAGAACATTCCGTAAATCCGATTCAAGGGCATCCCTGCAGCTGTGCGGATGGCATCCATGCCGACCGCCTGGATGCCACGTTCATAGAAGAGCGCTTCGGCGGCGTCTAGGAGTGCGACACGGCTGCGGGTCTTCTGCTCTTCGCTGATCGGCGGTGGCACGGCAATCCTTCTTGACGTTGAGAACGGGCGTTCTTATGCTAGCCGAACACCCATAGAAAACGACCGTTCTCAACGAGGAAGGACCCATGAACGAATCACGCCCGCCGCTCCCCCCGTTCACCGAGGCAACCGCACTGCAGAAAGTACAGGCGGCCGAGGACGCCTGGAACACGCGCGACCCGCATCGCGTCGCCATGGCCTACACGACCGACTCTGCATGGCGGAACCGCGACGTGTTCGTCACCGGCCGCGAGGAGATCATCCAGTTCCTGACCAGCAAGTGGGAGCGCGAGCTCGACTACGCCCTGCGAAAGAGCCTGTGGGCATACCGCGAGAACCGCATCGCCGTCCGCTTCCAGTACGAGTGGCACGACGCGACGGGACAGTGGTGGCGCAGCTACGGAAACGAACTGTGGCAGTTCAGCACCGAAGGCCTGATGGAACGACGCGAGGCCAGCATCAACGACGCGCGGATCGATGAGGCGGACCGGCGAATCTTCGGCCTACGACCGGAGAATGAGCGCGGCGTCGAAATTCCCCTCCGATAGCCAGGTGGTCAATCATCGGTAACCGTTGCGGCACAGTATGTTACGAGTCGCAAATAGTGCTCAACCGAAAGCGCGTCGCTGGTATACAGAAGTGGTCGGCGAAAGCCCGATGCGGCTCGGTCATCGCACCGAGCCGCTAGCGGTGGGCCGCCCTACATATCAGCCTGTTTGGCGGCGATGCCGGCCAGGAAAATGTCCACGCCGGCGAGGAACTGCTCGCGGTCATCGTGGTCGCCGAGCAGTGAAGCATCCTCCTGCGCAACGGGGTTGGAGTCGTGGTGGGCCCACTCTGCGGCCAGGGTTTCGAGGTACGCTTCTCGATCCGCGTCGGCGGGGGCACGTCGTGCGCCGGCCGCATATTGTGCCGCTGAACCAAGGACGTAGTTGACCAACGCCGACCCGGCATCAGATCGGGCCGACCCGGCCACACCGAGTCGTTGGAGTTGCAACCCCACGCCATTCCAGATCATGAAGACCGCGGGTTGCAATGGTCCACGCGAGAGCTGCGCCCCGATCCACGGATGTTCGTCGATCGCGTCGAAGATCCCCAGCGCCAGAGCGCGGACCGCCCGCTCCGCGTCGTCGTCGCCTCCCACTCCCGCCACCACCTGACCGATGATCTCGCCGGTGGCAACCGCAAGGAGTTCCCCCTTGTTGGCGACGTGGTGGTAGATCGCTCCCCGGCCGGTCGATAGATGCGCAGTCAACGCACGGACCGTCAGGCCGTCCTCACCTGATGCGTCGAGCAACTCGATTGTCGCCTCAACGATCCGATCACGCGACAACGCATCGGAGCGTCTCGGACTTCGCGGCGTGGACCCAGTCATGGCCAACATCTTGACATTGTTTGGACCGTGGGTCCAAACTACTGATTGGACCACCGGTCCAATCGCTTTCGAGAGGAACATCATGACCACAGCAGTCACCATCATCGGCGCGGGCCTGGGCGGCCTCACCCTCGCTCGCGTCCTTCACCTTCACGGAATCCCCGTCACCGTCTACGACGCAGACGCATCACCCACCGCACGGACACAGGGCGGGCAGCTCGACCTCCACGAGCACAACGGTCAGCTCGCCCTCGAAATTGCCGGGCTCACCAAGGAATTCCGCGCAATCGTTCACCAGGGCGGCGCCGCCCAGCGCGTACTCGATCAGCACGGCAAGGTACTTGCTGACCTGCCCGACGACGGTTCCTTGACCAATCCCGAAGCCCTTCGCGGCGACATCCGGCGGATCCTTTTGGAATCCCTCCCTGAAGGCACGGTGCAGTGGGGCAAGAAGTTCCTCTCGGCCACTTCGGTCGGCGACAGTGGGCACGAGCTTGTGTTCGCAGACGGGTCCACAACCCGCTCTGAGGTTTTGGTGGGGGCCGACGGTGCCTGGTCAAAAGTCCGGGCACTGCTATCCGGCGAGATCCCCACATATGCGGGCATGAGTTACATAGAGACATACCTGCATGATGTTGACGTACAGCACGCCGCGACGGCCGCGGTCGTCGGCGATGGATCTCTGTACGCCCTCACCCCCGGCAAAGGGTTTCTCGCCCACCGTGAAGCCGGCGCCGTCATCCACACCTATGTTGTCCTCAACCGTCCGGTCGAGTGGTTCGCAGACATCGACTTCACCGTCGCCGACGATGCGAAGGCGCGCGTCGCGGCCGAGTTCGAGGGATGGGCACCCGAACTCACCTCGTTGATCACCGACGGAGAAACCGGACCCACGCTTCGAAGCATCTACCAACTCCCGAACCGCCACCAGTGGGACCGAATCCCCGGTGTCACCCTCCTCGGCGACGCCGCGCACGTGACTCTCCCAGGGGGCGAAGGTGCAAACATCGCGATGCTCGACGGGGCCGAACTGGGCCAGGCGATCGCCGCGCACCCAGACGATATCGAAGTCGCCCTTGCCGGTTACGAAAAAACCATGTTTCACCGCAGCGAGGCCGAAGCCGTCGCCGCGCGAGAAACCATCGACCTCATCTTCGGCGCCGGCGCACCTCACGGCCTCGTCAATCTATTCAACGGAAATGAAGGCTCCACGGACTGATTGGGTCCGATCTGATGTTTTAATCCGATCCTCAGACCCCTAACGGTCAACTCACACCAAACCCGAAGGCACCTGCTGCCTGACAGCCGTTTTCAAGTTCGGATGACAACAGACATCGGCGAAAGTCACGCTCGGGAACTTTCGAACCTGCGTGATCCGCGAAAGGTGCGAGCGCTCAGCGACGCAACGGCACCGAAACCACCCGCACTCCTCCGACAGAAAACACGAATACCACTGGCGGGTATGAACCTGCGGCCGCGGATGTTGCTGCACCGTCAGGAATGCGCGTGCATCTGCGCAACGCGGCCCGCCGACCCGGTGAGCACTCATCGGCCGATGACGTTCAGCGAAAGGCCGCAATGACGAAGGGGCTGCTCCGGTCAGGAACCTACAACCACCAACGCCACAACGAGATTGATCAACGTTGCCGATACGGCGAAAGCAATCGCTCCAGGTCGGGCCTCTCGACAGCGAGCGACGACGACACCCGCCAGGCCGAGCGTGACGACGACAGACACCGCGACGACACCCGCCCCGGATTCGAGCGGAAGCGCTCGCAGTAGTGCCGCCACCGCCATCGGGCCGAGGATCAGCCCGGCGATGATCTGCAAGACGGTGCCGATCTTGCGGTACCCGCGGGCATCCTTTGTTGTCTCGGCCATGGTTATTTGTCGACCACTTCGAGCAACTGCACCATTCCGTGGTCCTCGTGGAAGAGGATGTCGCAGTGCATGACGAACCGACCGGTGAAGTCCTCGCTTCGATGGCGGAAGGTGAGTGGCTGGAGGCCGTCGCGACTGTCCGAGGAATCGTCGTCGCCACATCCGCCCGCCACCAGCACCAACGCACCGGTGAGCACACTGTCCATGCGACGCGGCCGCCGCCTCGGCACCCGGCTCACGAGTCCTGCAATCTCGCCCATGGTGATACCTCAACAGAACAGTGCATATTTTTTGCATAGCGACCCGGCGCCTGGGAGCGCCAATCGAAATACATCGCTTCGACATCACCGGGGCGAACCACACCCTGGACACCTCCAGCGTCTCGCTGCGGCGGAACATACAACCACGCCTGGACCAATAGCCATAAGTTCTGCCGGGACGTCAGCTTTGACACACCCAATCCCGATGCTCGAAGCGTCTGCATCGTAGACCCGCTGCCAATGCCGACGGCCGAGTTGTCCACGTACCCAGCAGACCTGACCCAGATTCGTCCAGCGCTTACGTGATCTGTCGCGGTCTTGGCGAAGGTTGCGTTGTTGGCGGTGGCCGGGCTCGCTGGTGTGGGTCAACAAAGTCTCCGGCGGAAGGAGCGGCCGTGGGCATAGCGATGACGACGTCGACGTCGACGTCGACGTCGTTTACATTCTCTGAATGTCTACCGGGACTGTTCGTTTCCCACTGGGGTGTCGAGCACGCTGAAGTTCCCCCGGATGATTCGGTCGGGATCCCTCTGCGTCTTGAGTTGACGAAGACGCTGGATCGATCCGGCAGGAAGCGCGTCGGTGAGTTCTTCAGATGGATTGAGGAATGTGATCGGCTTGCGTCCACTGATGGGCAACGAGTTTGCCACTGCCGCTTGCTTGCCCACGATGGACTCGGAGATCTCGGCGCTCGAAGCAATGCCGAACATGTAGACGGCGTATGGCTCGGTGAGTGGTCCGTGCGGGCTGTCGCTCGGTTGCGCCAACGCTCCCCCGAGATGGCGAACCTGCACACTCAACAGAGGAGCAATTGGTTCATTGATCAGGGCCGCGAGTGCCTGGTCGTCGAGCCTCGTCAGAAGTTCGGCACGTGATTGTCCGGGCCCCGGGTCGGTCGGCTCCGCAGTGATCGACCCCAGATTCGCGGCGCTCATGACCGCGCGCGTGTCCGAGAGAGGCGCAGGTAGAAGATCGGTCTCGCTCATCAGGCCACGCGCGGTGGCTTCGTCACCCAAGAATGTTGAATCGATAGCGATCAACGGATCCGAGCCGGGGAAGTTCAACAGCTCGAGCCACAGGCTCAGGGCATCTGGCGCTTTCTCGGTCATCGACCGGTACGCCTCGGCGACCTCACGGGCATGGGTTGCCGGCCAGAGTTGGCGGCCGCCGAATATCTGGGGCGCCGGGCGCAGTTGCAGTTCGATCGCGGTGACGATCGCCAGATCGCCGCCACCCCCGCGCAGTGCCCAGAACAGGTCTGGGTCTGCGACCGGGGTGACGCGGTGCGCGTTGCCGTCGGCTTCCACCACGTCGAAGGCACGCACGCTGTCGGCCATCCACCCGAACGAACGACCGAACCAGCTCAACCCTCCTCCGAGCGCTGCGCCCGTCACGGTTACCACGGGTGAACTGCCGGGTAGCGCGGTCAAACCGTGCACCGCGGCGGCTCGTTGCAGGTCGCCAGAGCGGACACCGGCACCGATTCGAGCGGTCATAGTGGTCGGATCGATGTCGATCGAGTTCAGACGGGCAGTTCGCAGCAGGATGGACCCCGCCGTGCGGCCTGTCGCCCCATGCCCACTCGGTTGTGTGGCAATCGATAGCTTCCTCGAACTGGCAAGGCGCACAAGGTCAACGACATCGTCGGCGTCGGCCGCTTCGACGACTGCGGAAACGTTCTGCTCGACAGCCAGGTTCCAGGGCCGTCGCGCGTCATCGAAGCCGGAGTCGGTGGTGAGCCAGACACGCCCGCGGACGATCGATCGCAACTCTTCACTGATTGTTGTGGGAAGAATGGTCATGGTGGCTCCTTCGCCGAGGTGATGTTGTGGATACCGAGCAGGGAACGAACGACCTGCCTCACCTACGAGTCGAGCGAGCCGAACAAAACGTGACACGCTGCTGTCAGAAGGAGCCCCGTGATGCCTGATCAGTCTGACTACACCCTCGACGCCCTGGCGGAACAGTTCGCCGTTCATCAGCAGAAGCTCTATGCCATCGCCTACCGGACGCTGGGCTCGCCGTGGAATGCCGACGACGCAGTGCAGGATGTCTGGCTCCGGCTACAGCGCAGCGATGTGGCCGGCATCGACAACCTCGAGGCCTGGCTTACAACGGTCATCTCCCGGGTGTGCATCGATATGATCCGTCAGCGCGTGTCATGGCGCGAAGACTTGGACGGTGAATCCGGCTGGGATACCGAAGCTGCCGACCATATCCCTGCGGCAGGCGACCCGGCGGGCAGCGCGCTGCGATCGGAAGAGCTCGCAGTGGCCATGCAACTGGTTCTCGATACGCTCGGGCCGCTCGAGCGGCTCGCATTGGTACTTCACGACGTTTTTGCGTTGTCCTACGACGACATCGCTCCCATCGTCGAACGAACCCCCACCAACGCCCGCCAACTCGCCTCCCGCGCTCGCGCACGCCTCAGAGCGGTCGACGTCAACAGTCTGCGCAAACACCAGGAAACAGCGATCGACGCGTTCCTATCTGCGGCACGCAATGGAGAGTTCGGAGACCTGCTGCAACTCCTCGACCCGGAGATAGAACTGCGGAGCGACGATGCCGCTGTCGAACTCGCAACAGCCGGAGCACAGTTCGGTGCGCCGCTGCTCACCGAGAACATCCGCGGTGTGGACGCCGTGGCGAGAGTCTTTGCCGGCCGGGCGGAACTGACAAGGCTGGTCTACATCGACGGCGTTCCAGCCGCGGCCTATGTAGCAGACGGTGTGGTTCACGCGGTGTACCTGATCACCTTCCGTGACAACCACATCGCAAAACTGGATGTACTCGCAAATTCCGAACATTTGGCCAACCTGGACATCGCATTTTGAGCCGACGCTCACGGACTTCTGATGCGGCAGATCTCCGTCTAGGGCATTCACCCAATGACTACAGTCGGCTCGACGACGACATCTGCGGGTCCCCTGGCATCGTGACAATCGGACATGCATTCTGGCGCACTGCAACAGATTGTTCCACCGGTTGACTCAGACGACTCACAGTAGGCAAACCTGCTGTCCCGCAGATGGTTTAACGAGCCCCTCAAAGTTGGCTGGTTCACAGTGATCCAAGATCGACCTGTCGACGAGCATTGGCGATTGCGGTCACCGTGCAGTTGCCGAGGTACCCCAGGCGGTCAAACATGGTGGCGGTGCCCACGGAGATCCCATGTTCGCTGACCTGGCTGTCCGCACGAAGGCCGAGGCCAGAGCCCACGGGAAGGCGACACAAAGCGAGGGTCGTGTCTATGTTGATAAAACCGGCACCCTCTGTCCCCCAGTGACACACAAGGCTGGTGGTCTCCGCCATGACCGCCGCGCGTTGAAACGGAGACATGACCTCGCCTGCGATGAGCGGTGGAAAATTCTGCCACACGGCCTTCCGATCCGAGTTCTGATGCTCCGAAAAGTCGCCGCTCCACGGGCCGTCGCCACTTTTCAACAGCGGGGGGCCAACCGTGTCGACCACGTCCGGCGCACCCGGGAGCGGATCGTTCGACCGCCACAGATCGCCCGGCGGTTCGCCACCAACTGCAACGAATAGAGCACTCGCGCGGGCCTTGACCTCACCGTTCTGGACGATTTCGCTGTCGACGACTTCGATCCGCGGCCCGCTGCGAACCACGACGCTTCGCGCATCGATCAGCTCGGTGAGGATCGGTTTGAACAGATCCACGGTCAGCCGAGCCGGCATGAAGCCCTCCGTTTGCCGACTGTGCTCGATTGACCGCGCGAGAGTTCCACAGATTGCGTAACCACCGATCTGCGATTGTGACCATGGGCTGATCGATAGATACTCAGGGCGCAATGAGCCACCGTCGACCGCTGAAAAGAACGCCACCATAATCGAACCCCCAAGATCGCCAGCGTCCCATACTAGAACATGTTCACCCCACCGCAGGAGAATGAACCTCACCAGAGTGTGACAGTCAGGCAAACATCAGCAGCAGTGCAACCTACGAAACACTCAGCGCAACACACCCGCGCCATATCGAGTAGCAGCCGTCACGTCGCCCCCTCGTTCGCCGCGACGTTACTTCCATCCTAGGCAGCGACGTGATGACCAGATTCACGCAGGACCTCGATCGCGGCCTCGACGTGATCAGTTGGGACGTACACCAGATCTGCAGAGAGCGTGGACAGGACGAATACCGAGATGTTTGCGGTTGCCAACGGGGCAAGTACCGAGACCGCCATCCCGGGGACGTCCAGTTCATGTGCCGACTCGTCACCGTAGAAACACCGCCACGTATCGCCGTCCCCGTCTGAATCCTGCACCTCGACGACTGTGGTGCAGTCCGGCGCAACGACGGTGGCCACTGCAGGCCCGGGTACCTTGCCAGATGGTGAGTCCGCGATGCGGTATTCGCCCGGCAGGAGTCGAAGACGTTGCTGTACAACGGTGATTCGAATTGTAGTGCTCATCTGGAGGATGCTACGGAAGTTGCGCAGACAGTTCCATCCGCCCCAAGATGCGCACGAAGACGTTACGGCGAATTCCTTCGTGCGCGCCCTTGTCGCGTTAGGCCTGATCGCGGCATCCCACGCTCGGGCTTCGGTTCCACAAAGTCTTCCGCGCGCGGCGCACCGACAAGCGTCGCGGCTCAATCCGCGCAGACCGGCCCCGTACGCAGAGAGTACGCAGCAGCACCGAAACCGACCGCGCAACACCACAAACACGAATATTGCTCCCCCACTGCATAATTCGCAAACGGTCAAGACGTCAACGATCTGCAAACACCCACGACTACAGGTTCAAAACCCGGGGCGAGGGATCCTCACATGCTGCGCCGGAGCCATCAACGGAATTGCCCTATGGTCCAATGGAATCCAGGTCGTACATCTAGACCCATTGCTACGCTGTAGCATTTGCCCGAGTCAGATTCCTCAAGAGTGGCAAGTACGGATAGCCGAGGTCGGGATCGATCCCACGAGTGAAGGACCACTACCCGACGGAAAGTTCCACACCCTCGACGCCGCAATTGCCATCGCAGCCAACTTCACTGGAGCGGCACTCACACCCGTGTTCTTATAAAACACTGAATTCGCACTTGGTGTCGCCGCGGATTGAGTCGAGCGGACCATAAACCTCAGGATGCCCGCCCAACGGCTACCTCACGAACCCTCGTTGCGTAGGCCGCTCAGGTGGCTCACGAAGTGAGCGGACTCTGTAGAAGAGCTCGACGACGCCGCAGAACGAGGACGCAACAAGTAGACACCCCCCAATGCGCTGCAACACCGAGGCCTGCATCACCACTACGAGCACCCCGGCGACCCCCAAACCCAGACAGCACAGTGCGCGAAATGCCATCACCCGCCACCGCATCCGGCGATCGAGGTCCACCTCCCGCAGTCGATCTCCACCCCACCAACTGACCGCCGATGACGCCACCAGCACAACCCACAACACCTGAACCCAGCGACCGTTCGCTACCCCCTCAATCAGGAGAATAGATCCCGCTACGACAACAACCGCAGCGACAACATGAGCCCAACGTGAGTGACTGACATTTGCTCGACTGATGCCCATGGCCCCGACCATAGACCGCACACTCGGCGAAGACCGATAGCGGACACCCACGCGTTTCACTTCGACACGTCTCGTTACCCAGTTCTCATTGGCCCACAATCTGTTACGTCATCAGTGACGACGTATGGAGGGCACCGCCAAAAGCGACGTGCGCACTGCACCGAATCTGACCCATATGTCGACGACCTATCGAGATTATCTCTGGACCTTTCATCCAGCCCAGTCGGCATGACCCAGATCGGTCCCCTGGCTTCGGAACCGTGAACCACACGGGCGCTCAGGAAAACTCGCCCACATCGAACTGCTGCTACCCGCCGCAGGTCCGTGTAGCAGCGCGATCGATCAACACGTCGACCAAGCCACCGGCCAACTCTTTGATTGGAGCTTGACCAGCCAGACCCCCTCTTACGTCCCTCGGTCAGGTCGTTCAGAAGTAGCGGGGACGATGCAGAGATAGAATCAATACAATGAGACCTTGCCAGCGGCTGCTTGCCGCGGTCGCAACGAGTGCATTCATACTCGTTGCCACCGCCGGGTGCACCGACGAAACGAGCACCGAGGCAGACGGCAATAGTCCAACTGCCACGCGGGATGCCTGGCAATGCCCGCCGTCGCCTACCGATAAATTGTGGCCTGCGAGCACGCACTCCGACCCAGACATGCTAGTACCTGCATCTCCGACTGTGGCCTACCAGTGCACCTACCAATCAACCCTCAACAACCCCGATGGCGGAGCTCTGGTAGGCGACATGATCACTTTCACCGACACCGCACTCGCAGATCTCACTAAGTCGTTCAATACTGCCGGTCAACCCAGCATGAGTTGCCCGCCAGGTCGAGAAGACCAACTAGTCCAGAACATGCAGTTCAATTTCGTTTACCCCGACGGCGGTTCCGCCATCGTCGACCAGCTAGGAGCAAACTGCTCAACGATTACAAATGGCACGCTGACGAAACAGGCACCAAACATGCCGTCGTCGACCCAACCAACCCCCTGATATTCCGCCCGGGCGGCGAGCCATCCTGTGCGAATGGGTGATCTCGTGGCGATTTGTTCAAACATTCAGCACCAGACAGACATAGACAGAGGCGCCCGGACAACGAAAAGCGGCCAGGTGCCGATATGGTCGTCTGGTGTCGATTCCCTCACCGGTCAGTGCTGTTGTATTCGATTGCGACGGCCTACTCCTCGACACCGAAACGTGTTGGTCCCGGGCTGAGGCTTCGCTATTTGCCGACTGTGGTTTCGGTTTCGGCGCTGCGGAAAAGGACCTGCTCATCGGACGAACCCTGGAGACCGCGTGCGCCAACATGGCGGACTACTTCGGCCGGCCGGGGACAGGACCCGAGTTACACCTGCAGCTGCTCCCGCGGGTGGAAACCGAACTGTCGGCGACGGTCGAGTCGATGCCCGGTGCTCGCGAGTTGCTCGAACTCCTGTACGGGAAAGTGCCTCTCGGGGTCGCAACCTGTCTATTACATTCGACCAGCGCCGTGGAGTTTCCCTGGTTTTGTTCGCAGCAAATGTCGTACTTCGCGCACACGAGCCACGGAAATCTGCGTTGTCACTCACCGGAGGAAATTCGTCTGGCGAGTTGGTGCTGGGTCAGCACTGCGGCAAGACCTGCTGCGCCCACTGCGTGATGTGCGGATCGGCGAGTGTTGTTGCGACATAGTCCGGTGCCGCGCCCGTTGTGCACCATCACCTACCCAGATCCCGCGGAGCCGACCCGCGTCGAGCGATCGATCGTCACCACCGCTCCGACCGGTGCCGGGAAGACCACTTTCAGGTTCCATACCCTTTCCACCACCCGTGCGGCCTACAAACAGGACGCGAGTGTGATTTGGGCGAACCTGGACACCGGGCTCAGCGGCGGCGGGTGGGATTCCATCCGGTCGGCGTCGGTGGACCGCGGCTACACCCAGATCACGCTGCCGGTCCAGAACGTCGGCAAGGGCCGCATCACGGTGGTCGCCTCGGTCACGAACACCGCCCCCAACGGTTGGATGAGCACCCTGGACTGCACCAACGAATACACCGCTCGCTAGCACCTGCCCGCTCCCCATCCGGTCGTCCCGCATCGCCGCGCATTCGCATACCAGACCCTGACCAGCGCGCCCTTTAAACCACTGCGGGACAACAATTTTTCGAACTTTGCGGATAGGAACTGTTGGCCGCGACCGGAATTGGCGATCGTGGCGATCTGGTCGCGTTGATCAACAGAGTTCTACAGCACTCGTCATGTCAGGACAGACTGACAGCGATTCGGGGCGGCCGATGCAGATTTGCCGGCCACCGAACCAAGCACCCCGACGTTCAGTGGAACAGCGATAGCGTCCGACGGTAACACCGCCAAAATGACTGCGTAGCCGGTGTTACCGTCGGACTGTGCGAGAACTATTGCAGCACAATCAGTTTTGTCGCGAGTGGCAAAACGTAAATTGAATTCCGTCCTACCAAGACCTCCGATCATTCACCCAGCACGGGTTAATTCCGCACAACCAACGCCGTTGAAATGACAGACTGAACGCCGTGATCAACTTCGTCGAACTGGAGCCCCGAGAGCAAGTCTTGACAGCCATATGGACACCCATACGGGGCGTTCAGATCGTGTCGTCAGATCTGCCGTATGCGTGGATCGAGGCACTGCTTCTGCTTGGACGCGATCTGCGCGTCCGTCACTACGGCGGCTCAATAGAGCAGATCGACTGGGTCGCAGAGTATGAGGTGAACACCGGCGGAGTGGTGCTGCTGAGCGCTGTCACCGTCGCTGGACACGGGCGCAACGGTTTCGGCATCAACGGCGGAGCCCCTCAAGTCGACGACGACGAAGAGTCGATCCTCGCCTGCGTCGCTGACCTTGTTCAAGAGTTCAAGATCAGGTAGCCCGAGCGCATGTTGCGTGGCCGTGGGGTGATTCCGGGGGCTTTATGTCACCCCGACTTGAGGACGGGCTCGCAGCGTGGTTCGACAAGAGCCGTCGAACTGTGATCGGCACACTCTGACCAGTGCCGTCTTCGCACGCCGGTACACCTCCCCCACCAGCAATACAGGGTCGACACCCGACGTAATCTCCAGCATCGACGAAATTGATTGTCGTACAATATATTTTCGCCACCGGTAACAAAGCGTCGCCTACTCTAGTGCCTTCGCGCTTGATCGCTGCCTCGGTCAACTCAAGTCGGGAGGCTCTCGCCCCAGGTCACTCCAACATAGAGTTGCTAGTGCGGGTGGCGCGCCTCGCACCGCACGGGGCCCGATGGTCTTCTCGCGCAGCTTCTTCGGCACCGGGCCATCGAAGGGATCGGCTTTTCACGAACTACGGACCGCAGGCGCCTTTGACGGGTACCGTCACGCATCGTGACTTCTTCAAAGGTTATCGTGGCGATCCGAAGTGGCGGATTGTCGCGGGCGAGCACCGCCGACCTCGTCAATCGGTGTGCCGCGTCGGGTGCCACTCGTGTTCAGGTCAACATCAGCGACGAACCGGTATCACCGGCCATGCGAATCGACCAGCTCGATCCCCCGATCCAAGCCGTGGTGACATTCTGGGCCCCAGACCCCGACAAGTTGCTCGCCACTCTCGCTGAGGACATCGACGGGGCCATCGCGGCCTGGGAAGTCGAGGCCCGCACACCGCTTGACCCGCCACTGCCCGCCGACGGATCGCGGATCGACGCGTTGTCCAACATCGCGTTCCTCCGTCGGCCGGCCGAGCTCGGCCACGACGAGTGGCTCGAGCGGTGGCTCGGACACCACACACAGGTGGCGATCGACACCCAGGCCACTTTCGGTTACGTCCAAAACATAGTCACTCGAGCGCTGCTCGACGACACCCCGCGCGTGGACGGCATCGTCGAGGAGCTCTTCCCAATGGCGGCAGTGAACGACATACACGCGTTCTACGGCAGCGGCGGCGACAAGGACGACCTTGATCATCGAATGACCCTGATGCTCAACAGCGTTGCCCGTTTCGGTGCCGACCGGAACCTCGACGTGGTGCCGACGTCGCGCTACGACTTCGACCTCACCCGCGGCGCCTGACAAGACCAGAACTGCACAGCCACCACCTCGCATCAGTACAACCCACACTGCGCCGTCCGCCGGCCAAAGTTGAAAAAAGCTCAACCCGTGTGGCGGGGCGGACTATATTGCAGAGTGAGCCAACTGGGAGGGTTGTGTCCATGGGGAGATCGTTGCCGGATTCGCTAGCGGGAGTGGGGCTATCGGCAATCGGGGTGGCGCTGATTCGCGCTCGCGAGTCGGTGCGCGAGGATGCGTTGTTCGACGATCCGTACGCGCAGCTTTTTGCGCAGGCGGCCGAAGAGGCGTTCCACGCCGAGACCGCTCCGGAGGGCGCGGTCAGCACGTGGGAGCAGATGCAGCACCTGGTCGACGACTTCTACGACGACCGCGTTCTGGCTACCAGGTATTTCGATGACTACCTGGTCGCAGCGTGCGAGCGCGGGTGCGAGCAGATCGTGATCTTGGGCGCCGGGCTCGATACGCGCGCTCTGCGATTGCCGCTACCGACGCACACACCAGTCTTCGAGATCGACCTCCCGCCGATGTTCGACTTCAAAGAGCAAGTGTTAGCGAATGTCTCGAAACCCAGGCCTGTGCCTCGGCATGTCGTCCGTACCGACCTATGCGGGCCGTGGGAGCAAGACCTGCGCGCATCCGGGTTTCGTGACGACACACCGACTGCGTGGCTCGAAGAAGGCGTGCTCCCCTACCTACCCGACAACATCGTCCAACGGGTGTTGACGACGATCACCGAACTCTCCACTCAGGGCAGCCACCTCGCACAGATCGCCCAACTGGCAGCGACAACCTCTCAAACTACGCCTGAGCGCTACCGGAAACTGAAAACGCTCGTCAGCACGAACGAAGCCGCAACCACCGGACGAAGCAGCCGCGGCACCTCCAACCAACTCGACCCCAACTGGCAAACCACAATCGCCAGCCAATCTGATCTGCAAGACCGTTACGGCCGACTCACTCCACACCCCGACGGCACCCACTACCTGACCGCAGTCCTCAAGCCATCGCCCTCGCACCACCCGCGCAAAACACAGCAACCGAACATGACGTAGTTGGCACGATCGGCTGCTGTTCCTGTCTAGCAGCACTGTCCCCTGGCACGCAGAGGGTACGCAGCGGCACCTGAGCCACGATTTCACTTGCATTGAATAGCGACATTTTCCGCTGAATGCCACACTCCGCGACGACTACAGGATGTCGAACTGCACATGCTCTGCGATCACCGCTGCCTCGGACAGCTGCGCGCTCGCGCTGTCTCAGAGCAGGGTCGGCGCGGGTTGCGGGAGAGGATTGGCGCCTTCGGGGCGGAGGCCATCGAAGATGATCGCGAGGTATCGCTTCCATAGCTCGGGATCGGGATGGGAGAGATTGCTGACGACATGAATCGGTGCGCACATCAGCAGGAAAATATCTGCCCCAGTCACATCAGGGCGGATAGTGCCGGCCTGACGGGCACGCTCAACAAGCGAATCGATGGCCAGGTGCAGGCGGTCTCGTAGCTGCGTCACCCTTATATCGCCGTCGCTGACCGCCCACAGGAAGTCGACGTCATGCTGTTGCCGCTCGTCGGCCGCCACGGTCAAGAATTCCAATAGCGCAGCCCCCGGGTCGGTCGCACCTGCCAGCTGTTGCGCATGTGCGATGAGAATGTCGAGATGGCCGGTAACGATTGCAACCATGAGATCCTCTTTGCTGGCGAAATGCCGAAAAACCGTACCTTTACCTACGCCCGCCCGACGAGCAATCTGGGCGACCGAGGCCGACAATCCGCGCTCGGTGAACTCCTCTTCGGCTGCGGCCAACAGCAATTGCCGATTTCGAGCAGCATCTACGCGCATGGGTCGGTCAGTTGGCATCTCTCAATGCTAGCAAGGTGACCGTCCGGTCCGATTCGTGCTAGCTTCACAGATGTAAGCGGACCGATGGGTCACCTTATCGGCCCGGAACAAGCACCTGGAGGACAGATGGAACTTTCGACCACAACAGCGCTTGTCACCGGCACCAACCGAGGACTTGGCCACGCCTTGGCAAGCGAGTTGGTGCGCCGAGGCGCGAAGGTTTACGCGACTGCACGGCGGCCAGAACTGATCGACATTCCCGGCGTCGAGGTTCTCCGCCTAGATATCACCGACCAGGCGTCGGTCGATGCTGCCGCAGCGGCCGCCGGCGACGTCGATGTGCTGATCAACAATGCTGCTTTCACCGGCGGCGGAAACCTCGTCACCGGTGAACTCGACGCCATCCGCGCCGTGATGGATTCCAATTACTATGGCACCCTTGCCGTTATCCGAGCGTTTGCACCGATCCTCGCCCGCAATGGTGGTGGCGCGATCCTTAACGTCCTGTCCGCCGCGGCATGGAATACCGTCGACGGCAATACCGCCTACGCCGCCGCCAAGTCCGCGGCATGGGGTCTGACCAATGGCGTACGAGTTGAACTAGAGGGACAGGGAACACAGGTCACCGCGCTGGTGCCCGGCCTGATCGCCACCCAGACCCTTCTCGATTACGCAGCACAAGCAGGCATGACATTGCCTGAAGAACTGCTGAACCAGCCGGCCGATCTGGCACGTATTGCTCTCGATGGATTGGTAGCAGGAGACCTGGAGGTTCTCGACGATTTCGGCAGACAAGCCAAAGCCAGCCTTGCAGGACCCCCGCAAGCTTTTGCGCTGTAGTCAAACAGTGCGCAAAAGAGCTGTTCCACAACAGGTTGGAGGGGCCGTGGGCAGAGCTTGGGGTGGGGACAACGCGTCCATGGAGTCATTTACCGCTTCCCTTCAGAAAGACGTCCCCGGTCGGTAACGCTGGCCCACCCCGCGGAAGGCTCACCTTCCGAATCGGAAGGTGTACCGGATTGGTTCCGCCGCAACCGATCCGGTCGGCAGCAGACCGGAGAGCCCCAGTGCGCCTGACGCCTATTGGCAACGCCACGAAGTCCAGGACCTCGGCGACGTTGCTGCCCTGGCACGACTCTTGGTCCGGCAGTGGGTGTCCCACCACGATTCGCGACTCAACAGACGTCGCCAGGTCAGGTGCGCTGTGCTGGCCCGAACTCCGGGATCCCCCGCCGCTGCAGCTGATCCATTCGGGATGCAACACCACGAGCACCAATTCCGACATATGAGGCACGTTACAAAGGCGTGGCGACCACCCAGCTCAAACTGCGGACCCATTCGGTACTCTTCCGTGGCGGTGCTCCGTCAACGCCGATTCGGTGCCCGCGCGGCGGAAGTCACTGCCACTGAGGTCAGTCGGGGCCGAATGGAGTGGTGCTGTCGGCGACCGGTGCCGAGAAGATCGACATCGTCGGGCATTCTCAGGGCACCCTGATGCCGACATACGGTCACCGCCGGCTAACCTCGCGAGACAGGAACCAAAAAGCAGATCCGCCCGTTCTGAAAGGCCCCTGTCAGCGTTCCGTCGAATTAGGATTGATCACCGTTGCGGCGCAACATAGTTGGCTACAGCTGACGCAATGTTGTTTTGAAAGTGCCCGCCGGCAATGGACTTCAGACCTGAGATTCGCCGCCGTCGACGAACATCTCGCTGCCAGTGATGAAGCTCGCCTGAGGCGACGACAGGAACAGGACGGCGTCGGCGATCTCCGAGGGCCGCCCGAGCCGACCAAGCGGGACGCGGCTTGCCTCCCGCTCCAGCAAGGCGCGAGACTCCTCGGGATCAGAGGCCAGGCCGGCAAGCCCGGGAGTTTCGGTAGGTCCCGGCGTCACGGTGTTGACCCGAATTCCTCGCTCGGCGAGCTCGACCGCCCACACTCTGCTGAACTGACGTATCGCGGCTTTACTCGCCGAGTAGACACCGAATGCCGGCGTTGCCCGAGCCGCCGAGGTCGATCCGGTGACCACGATCGACGCTCCGGGATTGAGCAGCGGCAGAGCCTTCTGCACCGTGAACACCGTCCCGCGGACATTGATGCCAAACGTGTGGTCGAAAGCCTCGGCCTCGAGGTCGGCCAGGGCGGCAAACGTGCCTCCCCCGGCGTTGGCGACGACAACATCGAGGCCACTTCCCCGTTCGGCGATCATCGCGTACAACCGGTCGAGGTCATCGAGATCGGACACGTCACTGCGCACACCGGTGATCCCCTCGCCCAATTCGGCGCCGAGCGCGTCGATTTCGCCCTGGCGGCGACCGGTCACGAAAACATGCGCCCCTTCGTCGACCAGCCTCGTGGCGATCGCTCGTCCGATACCCGAAGTTCCTCCGGTTACCAATGCGGTTCGCGAATCCATCTGTCCCATGACTTCTCCTCAGCTGAGTTATTGACCTTCTAGTCCAAAATACACTTATGGACCAAAACGTCAAGAACGGCTAATGTAGATCGGGTGGCGCGTCCCAGAAAGTTCAACGAAGACGAGGTCATCGCATCGGCCGGCGAAGTATTCGCGCACAACGGGTACGGCGGCACCACGATGGATGACCTGGTCAAAGCGACGGGACTCGGAAAGCAGAGCCTGTACAACACCTTCGGTGGCAAACACGAACTGTTCCTGAAGGCACTGTCGGCGAGCGCCATCGACGCGGTCGCCGCCGTGGACCAGGCATTGGGCGGCCCCGATTCCACCCCGCTCGAACGGATCAGGGCGCAGATGCTGAAAGTCGCCTTCGCGCTGACTCAAGAGAAGCGCCAAGACTCGCTTTTCACCAAAGCCATCGTCGAACTCGGCCACCGAGACACTGACGTAGCCACATCAGCGCTCGAGGGATTCACCAGACTCGAAGCGATCTACTGTCAATGCATCATCGACGCCCAGGTCAGCGGAGAGATCGACGCCGCGGCGGACCCCCATACCCTGGCCGCCTATTTTGTGGCCGTCACACGCGGGATGGAAGTGCTGGCCAACGGTGGCGTCGGCCGACCCGAGTTGACTGCGATCGCGACGACCTCGCTTGACGCGCTTCCCCTTTCGGGCTGATCCCTCCCGAGAGTCGCGCACCGTCTCCGACGGATTCACCAAGTGCCAAATCATTTTCAGCACTGCAACTTTCGAAACCCTCAGGTACCTCATCGGCGATAAACCAGAAAGTAGAAGTCCCGGGAACGCTATGTATCGTCGCCGCTAAGGCGCAGGGAATCGATCATGCTCCGCAAGATCCGAAATGCACCGGACCGCTCGGTCTCAGTCATGCCGGCCAGCATTCTGACCTCGACGGACCGGACGGCCACGGTCGCCTTTTCAAGACTCCGTCGACCGCGAGGCGTGAGCCGAGTGGGAAGAACCTTCCCGACGGCCGCCTCTGCAGGCCTGGTCACATAGCCATCTCGTTCCAGGGCCTGAAGCAGCACGTTCATCGACTGCCGCGTCACGAACGCACCCCGCGCGAGCTCGGAGTTCGACAAGCCCGGTCGCTGAGCCAGCAACTCGAGGCACGAGTAGTGCGTCACGCTCATCCCCAACGGCCGCAACACTTCCTCCATCGCTGCACGGAGGGCGCTCGAAGCCTCTTTCAGCAAGTAGCCCAGCGAAGTCTCCAGATCAACACCGTCTTGACTCATGTCAGTATTCTGACATATTGTTCTCCGTGTCAGCTAACTGACACGAAAATAAGGAGCATCATCATGCCCGCCACCGGCCCCGATTTCCTCTCGCTCCAAGCGCGTGACCTAAGCGTTTCGCAGGCGTTCTACGAGCAGTATCTCGGCCTCGTCCGCTCGCAGGTCGGACCCCCGCACGCCGTCGTCTTCGAGACGAAACCGATCGCGTTCGCACTGCGCGACGTCATTCCCGGCACCGACCTCGCATCCGTTGCCCAGCCCGGCATCGGTGCCGTGATCTGGCTCCACGCCACAGACGTCCAGGCCATTCACGATGCTCTCGTCGCCGACGGTCACACCATCATTTCTGCACCGATCGACGGCCCCTTCGGTCGGACATTCACCTTCGCCGACCCCGACGGCTACCAGATCACCCTCCACGACCGCGCCTGATCGCCTAACGCCACCGGCCTACGCTCACCTTCCCAATCCCAACACCAGGTGAAGAAAACCGGCCCCCACTCTCACCACCACAACCGCGCTGAGGCCTCGAGTGACCTTCTGACTGGTATGACGGCTGAGGAAGATCGGATGGCCATTCAGGAAAACAGGTACATCACTACGGCCTCAAACGACGCCAGTTGCGACAACGTTGATGCATGGCTGCTCGGTCGTGGTACGGATGATTGAGCCAACGGGCCATCGGCAACTGCTCACCGTCATCGAACAACTTGCGTTGGAGGACGGATCCCATTCCGTCCTATTGCACTGTTGGACAAGGTATTTGAGATACTTGTTGACCCGGAAGTTTCTGCGAACGAGAAGGTAGCGTTGTTGGAGGACACCGACGCCCTTGGCCCGCCGCCCAATCCGTTCAGCGACATCGCGTCGGATTACCGATTACCTGCCGCGCCCACGAAGTCGACGTCTTTCTACCTGAGTAGTCGACTACTCAGGTAGAAAGCGCCGCGACGGTATAGCGTACATAGCATCTCGAATAGTCGTCCGGTCTTTCACGCCAACGATCGAGGAACCCGATGGGATACTTGACCGCATTCCAGGTCACCGAGGCGCTCACTGCTCTCGCCACCACGTTCCCTACGCTCTGCACCATGAGTCAGCTGACCGCGACGGACGGCGGCAATCCGGTTAACGTTGTCGTACTTCATGATCCAGCTGTTCAGGACCGGATTCCCGTCCTGGTGATCGGCGGCGCACACGCCCGCGAATGGGCACCGCCGGACGCTCTGATCGGACTGGCTACGCGGCTGCTCAACAGTCGGGCTTTGAATACCGACATCGTCTATCCCGAGTTCGTCAGCGGCGGTGTCCCCTACAGCGACCCCAACTACACGATCGCGGCCGCCGACGTCGCCGGGATGTTCGACAAGCTCGAGTTGATCTTCGTGCCGCTGATCAATCCTGATGGCCGCGACTTCAGCCTCCAGGCGAGCACCCCCGCCAGCCAGCTGTGGCGGAAGAACCGCCGGGTATCACCGACGAACGCAGCGTGCGTCGGGGTCGACCTCAACCGGAACTTCCCCATCGCCTGGTTCCATCGTGATTTCTACAATCCGGCAGCAGCAGCAAAAGCCGCGGTCTCGGAGAACCCGTGCGAGCTCCAGATATACAAGGGTCCGAGCCCCGCATCCGAGATCGAGACGCAGAACATCGTCACCCTGGCCACCGACCGCAAAGTGCAGGCATTTGTCGATGTGCACATGAGCGGGCGCAGCATCACCTACCCATGGGGACTCGACCGCAACCAAGAGACAGATGCAACCCAGCGGTTCGACGAGGCCGCACTGAATCACTTCCCGAATCAGCCGACGAGCGGTCGCGACGGGCTACTCGGCTCCGTCTACGGCGAGTTCATCCCGACCCAACTGCATCAGCGACTGCGCACCTTGGCGGGCATCATGTCTGCCGAGATCCTGGCGTCAGCGGGAAGTTCGCCGATCGCAAAGAATCGGTCGAAGTATGCGGTGTCGCAGACAGTGGACACCGGTATCCTGCCGAAGGAGACCTTTGTCGGCTGCGCAGACGACTTTGTGTTCAGCCGACAATTCGTCGATCAAGACATGCCCGAGTGTGTCGCGTTCACGATCGAATGCGGTCTCGATGCCGGCCAGAATGAAAACAATCCGGACGAATCCGACGGTGGATTCTTTCCGCATTTCACCAAACAGTTTCCGAAAATCGAGCGGGAGATCCACGCCGGCTTGTTCGGGCTGTTCCGAGCCCTCCTCTGAGGAGCACGCCATGGAGAAAGTGATCGTTCGCGGCACCGACGGCCAGCTCGCGACGCTGCGTGGGCGATCCGGGGTGAACCTCATCGGCGGGCAATCCGATGACTCTGGCACATGGTTTGTGGTCGCATATCTCGACGACAACGTCCGCGCGGCGCTCACCGCCGAAGGGATGCAGGTGACCCTGCTCGCTGATGCCGCAACCACCGGAACGAAACTCGAGGCCGCTCGGGGTCAGGTCGGCACCGGACCGATACCGGCCGATGTCCGGATCCGAGGCGAGTTCTCTGCCGAGTTACTTCAATCGGCCCTTATTTTCGTTCGAGAGCGGCTGAATGCCTTCGCGATCGACGCACTCGCCTCGGTAGACAGCTTGGCCGCAAAGCTCGGTGCTGCCGGTGGCGGCGCGACCATCGCCGGGGACCATTCCAGTGCACTCCTCTCGATCGACAAGTTCTCCGCAGTCCTCGAAGACGGCCTACTCCACCCGAATCCCAATTTCATCCGCGCCGCGATCGCACCTTTGGCCTCGGCGATCGGTGCACTCGACACCGCTGCCATCAAACTGGGAGGAAATCTCGCGGCCCTCCTGACCGAGACCTTCGCCGTCGCCCTCCCCGGCTCCGGCATTCTCAGCCAACTCGGCCTGCCTGCCGGCCCCGGCGCACTCACCGCAAGCAGCGGCACGCTCGGGTATTCGGTGCGCGCCAACAGCCCCGAGATTGTCGGGATCGGCGCCGACTCGGTGGAACTCGCTGCCGGACTGCGGTTTCGGGGAGCAGCACCGGCGCTCGGTGTGACCGTCACAGTGACCGGGGCGCATATCTCGATTCCGGGCGCAGGTGAACTGCTGTCGGCCATCGGCCTGGCCGGAAGTGGCGTGACCGCCGATATCGCGGTCACGGTCGACAGCACATCCGGCGTCACGATCGGCGGCGCGACGCAGGGACGAATCGCCCTGCCCGCGCGTCCGCAAGCCGGGCCGATCAAAGTCAAAGGGCTCGCACTGGATTTCGGGCGTGACGGGGAACGGCTGGTGTTCGACCTGGTCGCAATGATCCAGGGCAACCTCGGACCACCGCTCCAGCTCACGGTGGACGGGGCCGGACTGCGGTTTGTCATCGACCCCGCGAACCCGCATCCGCTGCAGGATGCGACGGCCAAGCTGCCGACCGGATTCGGTGTTGTGCTCGATGCCGGTCCGGTGCGAGGCGGCGGATACCTCGACATACGCAGCGTCCCCGGACATCCCGACTGGACTCGCTACGGCGGTGCGTTGCAGTTGCGGATAGGTCCGGTGGACGTCAAGGCATTCGGCGTGATCACCGACAAACCCGGCGGATTCTCCATCGTCGTGGTGATGTCGGTGGAAATCAACCCACCCGTCGAACTGGGACTGTTGTTCACGCTCAACGGGGTCGGCGGCATCGTCGGTATCGAGGTGGCTGCCGATACCGAGGCCTTGCGTGCCGGCCTGCGTACCGGCGTGCTGGCCAATCTTCTGTTCCCGAGTGATCCGGTCGGCGCCGCTCCGACAATCCTGGACACCTTGTCCTCGGTCTTCCCGCCCACCAAGGACGGATTCGTGATCGGTCCGATGGTGAAACTCGGTTGGGGCCGCCCGATTTCGTTTGTCACCGCCGAACTGGCGCTGATCCTTTCTCTTCCCGACACGAAGGTCCTGCTCCTTGGTCGTTTGCGGATGGCGATTCCGCTGCCCGAACTGGCGCTGATCGACCTGCGGGCGGAAGTGTACGGCGAGTTCTCGGCAGACCGAATCCTGGTGATCGCCAGCCTGTCCGGATCGCGGATCGGGTTCTTCGGCATCGGCGGTGATGTCGGCCTGCTGCTCCGGTTCGGCGACGACGCAACATTCGCTCTGTCGGCGGGTGGCTTCCACCCACGCTATGACCCGCCCAGCGAGCTGGCATCACTCCAACGTCTCAATGCCGAGCTCTCCCCTCCCGGGCTGCAATTGCGGCTCGAAGCCTATGTGGCGATCACCAGCAATTCGGTGCAGTTCGGCGGGCATCTGCAGGTGGCCATCGCGATCGGCGACACCGGCGTGTTCGGGTATGTCGGACTCGACGCGCTGATCCGGTTCGCTCCCCGATTCGGGTTCCTGGTCGATGTGGAAGCCGGAGTGTGCGTTCGGGTCTTCGGGCTCACCCTGGCGTCGATCGACCTGCACCTGCACCTCGAAGGACCCGGTCCGTGGAAGGCCTGGGGCACCGGAGAGGTGTGTCTGCCGTGGCCGCTGCCCGACGTGAGCCTCGATGTCGGCCCGATCACCTGGGGTGACGACCCGGCCACCGAACCGGCGAAGGTATCGCCGCGCAAGCTCGTTCGCGACGCACTGGCGAAGGAAGCGGCGTGGCGGGCCGCCCCGGCACCCGGTCGGGAGCAACCGGTCCACCTGCACGAACTACCGGCCGGTCCCTCCGACGGTCTTCCGGTCGAACCGTGGTCGCTGCTTCAAGGACTGCAGTCAGCGGTACCGTTGGACACGGACATCGCCCGCGTCGGTGCCAGCCCGGTTGTAGACGGTGAACATCGAATCAGCCTGGGCGAACCGGTTTTCGAAGATGTCAGTGGAGGTGGCGCGATCACCGGGGCGGCCCGGTCACCGGTCGCCGATCGGTTCGCGGCAGGCCAGTATCTCGACCTGTCCGACGACCAGCAGCTGCGCCGGCCCTCATTCGAGCAGTTCCCGGCGGGGCTCAGGATCGATCCGCAGGGTGTGGCCGATCTGGCGGCGGGAGCAGTCGAGGCGGATCTGCGATACGAGACCTCGTATCCGCACCGGCCACGCAAACGGTTCACGACCGAGCTGTACACATTGACCGGCGCCGATGCCGTGCTCGCGGCGTACGCAAGCGCGGCCGGGCACAGTGAATTGCGGGCCGGCGACCGTTACGCCACCCCGTCGCCCGGTCTGCCCATGGCCGGGTCCGATCAGGCAGTCGTTCGCAGCCGCAGCGATCTCACTGCGGTGGCGGGGGTTTCGAGTGCGGTCATGACCTGGACCCATGCTGAAGCGGCGGCGGCCGCCGCCCCGGCATCCCTGCAAGTTGTCGCACTCGGAGGCGCCTGATGGCCGGAAAAATCGTGGCAGACGCCTTCCGCGTGCACCTGCCGATCGAACCCGAACAGCTTGTCTTCGACTCCTACACGCTGCTGCCGCACTACCGCACCGGTATTGCGGCCGCACTGCGCCATCCGTTCAGTCCCACCGCACCTGCCACGGCAAAGGTGGCATTGCGGGTGCCGGTGGTCGCCGCGGCAGGGACTGACAACGCCGAAGTGACGCTGCGCCTGCGTGGTCCGGGCGCCGTGGCGTCGCTGATCGGACGGCAGGTGATCCGGAGGTACCCAGAACCTGGTACCGCCACTGCCGAACCGAGCGACATCGCACACATCGAATTCGATGCGCCCGACCTGCCATGGCAATTCACGCCGGCTGGGCCGGATACGAACGGGCACCTGCCGCCGTGGCTGCGTCTGGTGGTCGTCGATGCGGCAGTCTCCAAGGTCGTCACCACCACGTCGGGTGGGCTTCCGGTGTTGACGACTCCACGTTCCGAACTTCCGCCGACCGGCGAGGCCTGGGCGTGGGCGCACGCGCAGGTGATCGGCAAAATCGCTGCGGCACAAACCATTGCACAACGTCTCGCACCGGCCACCCCATTGGCAAATCTGTCCCGCCTTGTCGCCCCGCGTCAGTTACCGGCATTCCGGAACTGGATCGCCTGTGTGGTGCCGACTTTCAAGGTCGGCGCGCAGGCGGGGCTCGGCAATGAACCCACTGAACAAACGCTGGCGTACGCCTGGGGCGACGGCGCGGGTGGTGTGGTCACACTGCCGGTCTACGACCATTGGACCTTCTCGACGGGCCCGAACGGTGACTTCGAAACCCTCGCCGAACGATTGTGGCCGGTGATGGCGACAGGCTCGGTCGGCGAGCGCCGCGTCGATGCCACTCACCCCGGAAACGGCATTCCTGTTGTCCCCGCCGATGCGGAAGGCGGCGACCGGCGGGTCCGGGGCGCGCTCACCCGGCCCAACGCGCCCAACTCCGACGGCAAGCACTGGCCGACCGGCACCACCGACCACCTGCGCCACCAACTCGAAGCCGCCGCCGAGCACAAGTTCGGCGCCCCCGCCGCTGACGACCCAGCTGTTGGTCCCCCGATCTACGCGGGCGCGCACACCGCACGCTCGCGGGTCCCGGACGCACCGGCGTCCTGGTTTCGCGATCTCAACCTCGACCCGGCCGACCGCATCGTGGCGGGCCTGGGCACCCGTGTCGTTCAGATGGATCAGGAATCCCTGATGGCCAGTGCGTGGGCGCAGGTGGCCGGGGTCGAGGACGCGAACCGCGCGCTGCGGTTGGCCCAATTCGCCCGCTACACAGCCCAATCGCTGCACCGTCGCCACCTCGGCGGCTTCGACGCGGCAAACCTGCTCGCCGTGACGCAGCGGGTGTCGAGCCGGATTCTGGCTGAACCGGGCACAACGCTGAGCGCGCACATCGAGGCGAGTGTGCTGCCCAGCGGCGCGGTGGCCGGGACCTTGCGGCGACTCGCGGCACCACGCGGCAAGATCACCCGGTTCGTGCGGTCGCCCGACGGCGAATTGCCCGCGGTATCCCGTGCGCGGGCAGTGCGCCGCCTGGTCACCGACGATGACGGCAACGCCCGCAATTGGGTCCGCACCTATGCCGATCCCGACGGAGTGACTGACCTGCACCCCGCCGGTCTGGAACTCCTCCCTCCCGGTCTCGGCGACCTGGTCGCCGCCGGGTTGGCCGAACCCGCCCTCCCCGACGCGCTGACCGCCGCCGCCGACGACGGATCACTGTCGGACCTGCTCGAAGGCAACCCACCCGACATCGCCCGAGATGTCGTGGCCACCATGCTCGATGCCCTGCTCACCGCACTCCCGACCCGCGACGAGATTGAGCAGGACCGTGATGCGGCCGCCGGTGTCGGCGACATCCAGCGGCGGCTGTTCGCAGTTCTCGACGTCGGGCAACGATTCGGCCAGACCGACTGGCTCGTGCAAGCATCGACTGCTGCCCGCACCGGCATCGGACGTTCGGTGGATGACGGTTTGGCCCTGGTCACTGTCAACGAGGTGGAGTCCTACGCCCGCGCGGTGGCGGAATGGGCCCGCGAGGCCGGTTTCCCGGTTGAAGTCGCCGCCGACCCCGCGGTGATCGACGTGCTGCTCGTCGCCATCCGCCACAGTGAGCCGCGTGGCCTCGCCGACGACTACCGGTTGTTGTCCGACGGCCTGACCCGTCCCGGCGGATTGCGCGACATCGACCGCAGCAACTTCGCCGTGGGCAGCCTCGACCTGCTGGGCAAGCTCGACCCGAAGGAAACACTCACGCGACGCGTACTCGCCCGGCTACCTGCGCCCAACCTCTGGCCGCCGTGGCTACCGCGAGACTGGTTCGGGGACAAAAGAATCGAACAGGTGCTGGCCGCACCACGCTTCGACCACCCGATGTATGAGGCGCTCGACCGGTATGACCGGGAATGGTTGATGCCAGGTGTTGGCGCGATGAAACCGCACGAGATGGTGACACTGCTACAGACCAACGCCCGCTTTGCCGAGGCATTCTTGGTCGGCGCCAACACCGAATTCGCTCGCGAACTGGTGTGGCGGGGGTACCCGACCGACGGGCGCGCGACGTCCTTCTACTCGTTCTGGACGCCAGCAGCCGAACTTCAGGCTCCCGTCCACGCCCTGGACGACCAGTCGCTCGGCGAGCACATCGACGAAAAGTTCGCCGGCGCACTCGTTCTGCTCGTGCGCGGCGAACTGATCCGGCGGTATCCGAATGTCCTCGCGCATGCCGTCAAGCAGACAGCTGATGCCGATCCGCCCACGGTGTTCGCCAAGGATCCGGCGAAGACGCTGTTCCGCCTCCACCTCGACCCCGACCTGCTGCTCATCGGTTTCGATCTCAAAGCAGCCGATGTGGCCGCGCCGCCACCCGGGAAGGCCGGCGCCTACTGGTTCACTCTCAGCGAGCACATCGGTGAGCCACGATTCGGGCTCGACGAAGTGGACGAACCGGCCGCCAAACATCCCGACGGGGCCTTGGTGAAACGCGACGACCTGCAATGGGGCGATCTCAGGCAAGACGCCAACGGGAACCTGCTCACCACCACACCCCGGGTGAAGATCGACGTGACTGGCGGCTACCGGCCCGATGCGGCGTTCCTGGCATGGTTGCTGTTCCAGCAACCATCGCGGGCGGCGTTCGCGGCCACCGACATCATGGACAAGGTGCGCTGATGGACAACTGGGAAGCCGTGGATCCGGCCGTACCAATGCTGTTGCTGCCAGTGCGAATCGAAACCCGTTCAACGCCGGATCGCACCGCGCTGCGCGTACGGATCTATCCCGACGACATCCATGTCGACATGCTCGATACCGCAGTGAACCCCGACGAACGCGTGGCAGGCGTCCGCTACTGGCAAGAACGCTGGCCCGTCGATCGACCGGTCGAGGCCTCCGACCCGTGGACCGGACTGGTCGGTGCAATCGGTGCGCGGCGGGCGGCCTGGGTCGCGGCGGCCCTGACGCCGGTGAATCTCGCTGCCCGGCCGGACGATCCGCCGGAGTTCCCGGATGTCCCCGATGCGCCGGACGTCAACGGTGTGTGGGCGCGGTTGCTGCCGGACTGTTTTCGCGTCGTGGTTGATCAAGCCGGTGTCCGGACGTCGACTCCCGGCGCACCGATCGCACGCGAAGGCCTCGCGCTGGGCCCCGGATTGGATCTGCGAAAGCCCGGCGCGACAGAGAAGCTCGGTGCGATGGTCGACAGCCTGCGGGGGCAACCGGGCATCGAGCCGGATCCCGACATCGCTTGGCTCACCGACTACGACGCCGCCGAAGCCGCAGGTATGGCCGTGACGGTGCCGCTGACCGATCCGTTCGCGCGCATCGACCGGCTGTACGTGATCGGTGTACGTGCTGCAGAATCACCCGAGACGACGGCCGACGAGCTCGCACATCTGTTGCGTGCACACGCATTCGGCGACGGACTCGCGTTTGTCGCACCGGGGACGGTCACCAACAACACCGCCTCCTCGAAGTCGGCATGGAGTCGTGCTGCCCGGACGCCGGGTGAACCACCGATCGGCGTCGCGACGCCGGATCCGGCGGCCAACGCCCAGGTGCTGGCCACCGCGTTCGGCATCAGTCCCACCGACCTGATCGGACTCGATGACGCGAACCGCACCGACCAGGCGACGGCGGCGGCGTTTGCCACCGCGCTGTGGCCGATCACGTGGGGAACATTCCTCGACAAATCCCTGACCCCGAATGCGGCAGGCGGCGCGGTACCCGCGGCAGCGCGCGAAACCGTGCGTGAGCATGCAGCCGCGCATGTGCGGGGGCTCGGTCCGCTGCCGACGATGCGAATCGGCAAGCAGCCCTATGGAATTCTTCCCGCCACCACACACGGGGCGGGGTGGAAGCCCCGAGCAGGCGACTACATCGACCAGTCGCTGGCTACGCTGCTGTCACGAATCCGGCCGCTGTGGACGCAGGCCGCTCACTCGGTGCCGACGGTGACCTCGGGCGATCTCGAGAAGGACCTACCGCACATCCTCGGTCACACACCGCTCTCGCGCGGCCTACGAGTGCGTAGCGCCGTCGACGCGCAGACGGCCAAACCGATCACGCCCAACCTCGGGACCGCAGCCAACGCGGCGGCGCAACATGCGGTCACCGTGGCCATCGAGACTCTTATCGGCACCACCCCCGGTGTTTTTGTGCCGCCCGACCTACTCGGGAAATCCACCCGCAACCTGGCGTTGCCGATGGCACATGACAGCGACGCCGACTTCTGTTCAGCGATCCTGCGGATAGAACAGCTCCCCGAGGTACACAGTGTCCTGCAGGCACTACTCGGACTCGCCGAGGCAAAATCCCGTCACGAGGTAGAAGAGTTTTTCGAGCGGGAACGGCTGCAGCAGTTACAGATCCGGCTGGGTGCCGCCCAAGATTTTGTCAGCCAAGACGCGATCGACCTGGGACTTGCTGCTCTACAACGCCTCTCGGATCGGTCCTGGGATGAGCGTGAGCTCTACCGGGATGCTGCGTCTGCCCTGGAAAGTTACGTCGGCCCGTTCGAGCCGACACGGTTCGCGGCCCGCTTCCCGATCGTCTCGCTGCGCCCGCACCTCACGGAGGCCATCGGCGATGTCATCGAAGGTGTGCGTGCAGCGGCCGCAGCACTTCGGGCTGCCCAGCGGTTCAGCGAAATTCGCGCTGCCATCACGACCATTGCCGGGATCGAGAGCATCACCGACCGTACGCTGTTCCTGTCCGGCACCCTTGACTGCACCTCGCACCGACTCGACGCCTGGCTGACTTCCCTGGCCGCTCGTCGGCTCACTGCCGCCCGCACGAGTGGGGTCCGGGGAATCGTCGTCGGCGCCTACGGCTGGGCCGACGGATTCGACTTGGCGCCGCCGGTTGATGTCGACGTACCCGGCCTGGAGGGACCGGTGTTCCAGGCATCGCGCGACGGCGGCCACATCCTTGCCCCGAGCCCTGCCCACGCGGCAACGGCCGCCGTACTGCGCGGCGCGCATCTCACCCACGATCCCGGAGACACGGGCCGTTCGGCATTGAACATCGACCTGTCCAGTACCCGGACGCGCGCAGCGATGTCGGTGCTCGACGGAATTCGGTCCGGTCAACCGATGGGGGCACTGCTCGGGTATCGGTTGGAGCAATGGCTACACATCCGGACGCCGGAGGGTCACGCACTGGATCGGTTCATCTATTGCCTGCGATCGCTTGCACCGATTGTCGCCGCGAAGGCGACCGACCGGGCTCCCGCGGGTACCCCGGTCCCGGAATCGCTGGAGTCGATCGCCGCCTCCGAGGTGACCGATGGGCTCCGCCTGCTGGAACTGTTTCGGGCCGACCCGGATTCGGTACTCGCCCGGCTCAACACACCTCCCGCCGCTTACAAGAACTACATCGTGAACTGGGCACTCCCGACTCCCGACGAGATCGCAGCGGTGAGCGCCGCGATCGAGCGGCTCGACCGATTGCACGACGCGATCGCCGACCTGCTGCTCGCCGAGTCGGTGCATCAACTCGTGCTCGGGTCTGCGCCGCGGGCGGCCGCCGCGATGGATGCACTCTCCGGCGATGGCATGCCCCCGATCCCCGATGTCGTGAAGACACCGCGCTCGGGTGTCGGCCTGACACATCGAATCCTTGTGGGGGTGCCCGATGGTGCTGTTAGCGTTGTCGATGGCTGGGCGGTCGCGGCCCGCGCAAAAGCCCACCCCGCCTGGGAGATGTGGGCCCGCGAAGGGTTCGGGCGAGCCGATCTGATCGTGCTCGGGCCCGGAATCACCCTCGCGGACGCACACCTCTGTGCCCTCGACTTCCTTGTCGCAGCAGGCAACAACCCTGCACCGTTCTGGGCACTTCTTCGTCGGCGCCTACCCGGTCTCGCTGTCGAGCCCGAACCGGTCCGTCCGGCCGGACTCCCCGCGAACGCCCTGATCTTCACGGAGGCATGGTCGCTCGCCGGTTCGCTCCGGAATCTGATCGTGGGAACCCGCGCCCTCGGGCCCGAGGACCTGGTGCCACCCGGGGAGGCCGGATCGACGAGCACCACACAACGTCGGACCATTGATCTCGCCGACCTTCATACGCGCGCCGAGGCCGCGGTGACCGCGCTCGGGGCGCTCATCGACGCCGTTGAAGAACCCATCGCCCGAGTGGACGCCTTCGCCCTGTTCGGACTGGGTATGTCTGGTGACCCGACAATTCTGCCGGACAACGAACTCGCGGCACACATAGCTGGGTTGAACGCCGGAGCGCAACGACGGTTCGCGGCGGCCGATGCACTGCTCACCGCATTCAACGGAGAGCCACCAGAAGATGATGCCCGAGCGCAGGCCGCGCTGGCCGAAGTGATCTCGCAGGTATTCGACGACAAGCTGCCGGTATTGCCGGTGATCGAGCAGGGCCCCGACCCGGTTGCAGTGAGCCTCGCCGCCGGAGTCCGTGTGCTGCAGGAGAATCGTGAGGTATCCGACGGCCGAGACGTGCGGCCCTGGCTCACCCGGATCGCCCGGGTGCGACCCGCAGTGGCCCGCTACACCGAGACCTTGCTCCTACGAGAAGCATTGGGGCAGCGGGTACCGCTGCGCGTGGGACAACTACCGGACGGCGCCTTCGGCACCTGGATCGGCCTCCCGTTCGGCAAAGATACTCTGCCTCCGGATGTTTCAGTGACCGGGTTTGTTGTCGAGACGACTGCGGATGCGGTACCGGGACGGCTTGCCGGGTTTGTCGTCGACGAATGGACCGACGTGGTGCCCGGACGAGTATCCGTGCGCGACCAGGCCACCGGAGAGCCGACCGGTGCGCTGCAGGAAGTCGGCACCGCCGGACTCGCGGTCAATGCCAACGGCCCCAACGCCCGTGCGCCGCAAGTCCTGTTGCTCGCGGTGAGTCCGGACGACGCGCCGTGGTCGCCGGAAAAGGTGATCGATCTGCTGCGCGATACCTACGCGCTCGCACAGGAGCGCGCGGTCACCCTGGAACGGCTTCCGCTGGCCGGCCGGCTGCTTCCGGCCGCCTACGTGCAGGACTGGTCGCTGCAGGGCGAACCGGTGCTGGACGTCGCCCGGCTGGTGATGAACGCGGGCGTCAAAGAAGCCATACTGACCCACGTCGCAGAAAAGAGCTGAGATGGCCGATCTGATCGCAACGAAGGCCTGGACCGCGACGATGGCGCCGCTGCTTCTGCGACCACCATCCTGGACTCGGCTCGAACCGCAGTCATTCTCGGGTGATCCCGGGCCGGGTTTGTCTGCGGCCGTGAGTGATCCGCTGTGGTTGTTGACGCGACAGTGGCAGTTCGGCGAGTTCGCGGGCGAGGATGCGGGAACCCCGCTGGCCGTACGCGTGGACGCGACAATTGCACCGGTGACGCGGTGGCAACCCGGCGATTGGACGGCAACCGAACCACAAGCCGTGCGGGACCTGACCAACGAACCGCTGGACGTGTCGGTCGAACGCGAGCCGATCGCCGGCCGCCCGGGCCTGCGAGTTCTTGCCCAAGCAGGTGCAGCCCTGCTCACCGCCCTGCGCGACGCCGGGCTGTCCGCAAGCGCCGACAGTCTGATTCGTGAGGCGCCCCTGCCGTTCGGTGACAAGACGGGTCCCGGCTGGACCGGCCCCGACCTCCTCCTGCGTGGACGGGCCGTCGACGCCGAAATTGCCGCCGTCGCACTCGAACAAGCAAGTCCGAACCTGCCCGCCTGGCTCGACGGACCGCAGCGCACGGAGATCCTCGAGGTCACCAACCGATGGCGGCAGTGGTACCGCAGCGAGATCGCACCCTCCACCGACGCGTCGTCCTGGGTCGGCCGTCGACTCGAACACCGTTACAGCGTGGGCATTTCGACCGGTACAGCCCTGCGCGCCCCGGAAGCCGCCGGCGGCGCCGCCGACTGGTGGACATTTGACAGCGACCCCACCGACCTCGGCCCACGCACCGACCCACAGTCGTTCACCCACCGCTCGGTGGCAATTCCACTGCGGTTCCCTGGCATGCCCGCCGACCGATTCTGGGAATTCGAAGACGCCCAGATCGACATCGGCGCACTCGAATCCGACCCGCACGACCTGGCCCGCCTGCTCGTCGCCGAATGCGCACTCATTTTCGGCTGCGACTGGCTCGTCGTTCCGATCGACCTGCCCACCCGGTCGCTGGCCACAGTCACAACAGTGACCTACCGCAACACCTTTGGCGAAACGTATCTCGCGGCGAACGCGCCGGACCGCGATCGGATCCTTCCCGAGGATCCATGGCGGATGTTCACGATCACCGGACCGGACAAGGCTTGGGAGAACCGCAGCGGTACACCCGGGTTCGACGGTCTGTTCGTCCCCCCCGCCTCGATCAGCTGCCTAGAGGGGCCGGCTGTCGAAGAGGTCCTTTTCCTGCGTGACGAAGCCGCCAACCTGGTCTGGGGTGTAGAGCGGATCGTCGAAGATCTCGCGGGCGACCCCCACCTCCGAGAAGCCGACCACCATACCGTCGAACCCCCTCTCTCCGGGCGTATCCCCGATGCCGAACTCGACTATCTGCTGCAGACGTCGGTCCCCGAATGGTGGATTCCTTATGTCGCCCGCATCGAAGTCGACGGACCGGTCCGACTGGCCCTTGTTCGTTCCGCGCTGCTGCGATTCGGTGAAGGTCTACCGCCCGATGGTGTGCCGATACGCGGAATCGGTCGTCTGCTCAACGAACCCGGTCACGCTGTACTCGATGATGCCGAGGTGCCCCGCGAAGGTGTTCGAGTACAGCGGGTGCCCGTGCTTGCACGGCGGTCCGACGGGTCCTATGACAATTGGACTGCTCGCCGAGTCTCTGTGGGGCGCGGCGAAGGGCGCAGTGGGCTCGAATACGACTCGGCCACTCCACGACGAAATGTATGACCCTCGGAAACCTGACACGACTTCCGCTCGCGAAATCGCAAGTGCGTAGATACTGGGCAACGTCCCTGCCGACTGCCCAGTGAGCTATGCGCCCAAGGGTTTACAGGGTCCTCGTGGCGTACATCGTTTCTTCCAGCTGCCACGTGTGTCCGTCGTCCACCGAAACCTCGCCAGTCCATGTGAACGAGCGCGCGGTGATTTCAGTGAATCGCCAACGCAGTAGCGGATCTTCATCGCGACTGATGAGTTCGATGCTGCCGCCGCCGCCGTTGTGTCCGATGAACTTTCGCACTCGCGAGTTGATTGGCTCCACCCAGGTGGATCGCCATGCATCGATCGCTGGATCGTAGAACCGGATCGTGGAACCGTGGAACGCACGGACACCTCCCGTCATCGCTGTCGCCCCGGTTCTGGGCACGATCCATACATCCTGAATCGCTCGACCGCCCAGCACCCAGCCGAAGTGCAACTCCCCGTCGAGTGTGTCCAGCTCAGTTGCCGCCGAGACCCACCGCAAGTGCCACGAGCCGATAAATTGCCCGAACGTTTGCAGCTTGTCAGCGAGATCCTCATCGGGTGCAGGCGCATGCAGGTTCGTTCTCAACGCTTCCGCATTGGTCAACATGCTGACAGGCTGTCATGGCAGCAACAGATTGTCAGCCCATTGACATAATTTGTGTACCATCGCCATGTGGACAGGGCCGAGATGTACCGACTTTTGCTCGCCGACGTCTACGAATTAGCTGGTACATCTCGTCGTACCAGCGAGTCGATCGCGCGGGGCGCGAACCAGACAGTTGCCCGGTGGCATGCCTTGAGCGTGTTATCCGAACCAGCCACCGCGGCCACCGCGGCCCGGCGTCTGGGACTGTCTCGCCAGAGCGTGCACCGGGTCTGCAGTGGCCTGATCCGAGACGGTCTCGTGGAGACCGTGGACAATCCCGACCACCAGACTTCGCCGCTCCTGCAACTCACCCCCGAAGGTCACCTGGTGCTTGAAGAATTGGTCGAGCGGGCAGACACCGATCGGGCGCGTCTCCTTGACCGCGCCGCTATCACGGCCGAACAACTCGCCAGTGCACGCACAGTGATCCAGGCTGCAATTTCGGCTCTCAACGAAACCTGAGATCACCGACCCAGCCAGCCGCACTAGCAGTGCAAGGTCATGGAATAGATATCGCGTAAGTGTCTGTACTTCAACACATTTCGTAGACACCGAAATTATCGACCCGACTGGGCAACGCGCGCACGCGATGGCATCGATCCTTCGATGCCAACGGTGAGCGGACCCACTAGCCGATTGCGCTCAGAGCGTCTGCGCCGCGACCGATATTTCTGCCAGGAGCTCGGCTTTGCGGGCATCGTCCGCGAACGAACCTGTGACCGAGTTTCTCGCCAATGTCACAAGATCTTCGGGATTCAGGTCGAGCGCGTCGCGGACCCCGTTCAGGTTGTCGTCGACGTACCCCCCGAAATAGGCGGGATCGTCAGAGTTGACGGACACATTGAGACCCTTGCGAAGCATCGTTCGCAGCGGATGGTCAGACAGCTGATCAATCACTTTTAGGCTGACATTCGACAGCGGACACGCGGTCAACGGAACACGGTCCTCCACCAGGCGTTTGACGAGCCTCTCATCCTCAAGGCACCTGATGCCATGGTCGATGCGTTCGACACCGAGCAGGTCCAAAGCCTCCCAGATGTACGCCGGCGGGCCCTCTTCACCCGCATGCGCGACGAGGTGCAGACCTTCGGCACGCGCCTTCGCGTACACATCCACGAACTTTGACGGCGGGTATCCGACCTCCGCGGAGTCGAGTCCGATCCCGAGCATCGGAGTTCCGAGCGCAAGCACGTCGTCGAGTACGGTCATGGCCGACGCCGCACTATGGTCACGCAGCATCGAAACGATCAGGCCGGTGCTGACACCGTGATTTTCAATGGAGCTACTGAGCGCCGAGGTGACTCCCTCCATCACTTCTTCGAGTGCAACACCCCGAACCAGGTGGGCCTGTGGGTCAAGGAACACCTCCGCATGTCGTACACCGGCGAGCGCTGCTCGCGCCAGGTAGGCATTCGTCATCTCGGCGAAATCGGCCGCGGTCCGCAACGTCGACATGTTGGCGTAATACAGATCAAGAAATGACTGCAGATCCGCAAACTGGAACCGGCTCCTCAGTTCATCGACGTCGGCGTAGGGCAGGGTGATCTTGTTTCGTTCGGCGAGACTGAAGATGGTCTCGGGCTCGAGGGTTCCCTCGAGGTGGAGGTGAAGTTCGGCGACCGGTAGGGACGTCATTTGCGGTCCAATCATGTTGTGCACGTGTCGAAGTGGCTCAGTGAGCGAAGTCCAGGGCGTTCGGTCATCGCATTCCTACTCGGACCCGACGAACGGTCCACACTACCATTCGTGGTGTCGCCGGCCGGCCGGCCGGCTCGCACATGGACTGTTCCCCGATACGTCGCCTACTAACACGACGAATTCTGTCGAAAGGGGCGTTCTCGCCCTGTCAGCGTCACGGGGCACTCGGCGGCCCAGACGGGGCCTCTATGCTGGCCTTGTGTTCTTCATCGTCGGATACGGCATCAAGCGGCAACACCTCGGCCCGGGTCAAACCCGAACGTGCCCGCACTGCCACAACACCACGCAATGGACACGCATCCAGCAATTCAAACAATTCACGCTGTTTTTTCTTCCGATCGCACGTTGGAAGCGTCGTCAACTCGAGCAATGTGGCATCTGCGGCACCATCACCGAGGTTTGAGCGCCTGGCCCGCGCTCTGCACGACCGACAGAGTCGAACGCGTACACGACGCTCTCCTGTACAACTTGACCATGACAAGCCGCCGCGTATTCCCGCTCGCGCGCATCACGGGCCATGTCGCGTGGTGGATCTTTGTGGTCGCAACACTGTTCGCCGGCGGCATCAGCTGGACGGGCGCAAGCAATCGCTTGAACGGCAGCTTTATTGACGCCTCTTTCACCGCGCGATCAAGTCGGTGGACCGCCTACACCCCGCTGACCGACACGCCGGTGGGCATTGCCAACTTCAGCGCTTCGGCGCCATATGACCGATGGACCGATCCGGAGTTCTGGTCGATGGTTGCGTTTGTTGTGGTGCTCATCGCCGCTGTGGCCGAAGCAATTTCGGCTCGTCGGTTGCTACCGGGGCTAGTTACGGTAGCCGCCCCGTGTGTGGCGTTGGGGCTACTGCTGCTGGCTACCCCAGGCATCCTCGACAGCGTCGAACTCGACACCATGTCCGCGATGGGTGTTGTGCTGGTCGCGATCGCGGCCCGAGAAGTATGGGCACGCCAATTCGCGCCCCGCCCACCGCTACCCGACTGAACGAGTTGTCTCAAGCTTCATCTGGCAGGGGCATCTCAACTCGATAGACGAATGACCGTCGGATAGTCGATTGCGGCCCAGAAATTTACGTCACCACCGAAGGATCGCAGTTCTGGTCAAATGTCCAGGCATCGGTAAGCTTGCGCGATGGATCTGGTCACGCTTGTTCTGGCGTCACCTCGGGGGCGTTCTTTCTGCGCCGCCGTCGCGTACTTGTGCAGCTCAGATCACCGAGTTGCGGCCAGACGCCGACCCCAGACTGCCGCGGACGTTCGCGAAGTCATCGAGGCGGTTGATCTTCAAGCGATCCCCAAACTGTCCGAACTCGAGTTGATCGAGGCTCTGGAGTTCGCCGCGAACTGCGCTCACTACTGGCAAGAACCAGACGATGAAGATGTGATCTTCGCCCGCCCGGAAATAACTGCCGCTCTACGCCCGGTAGCCGCCACTGTCTTGGCCGCGGCGCATACCGCTTGATGGGGGGATGCTCCCCACTTAGTCAAGGAGTGCTGTCATGGCCGCTGCGCAGGGTGCTGCCCCGAAGTCGCCCTGTCCCATGCGCGCCGATGCCCGGCGAAACCGCGACGCCATCCTCAACGCCGCCCGCGAAACATTCGATGACGAGGGTGTTCTCGCATGTCTCGATGGCATAGCCCTGCGCGCCGGTGTGGGCAATGCAACGCTCTATCGCAACTTCCCCACCCGCGATGATCTGCTCGCGGCCGTCATGGAGACGAACACGGAAGCAGCGCTCAACGAGGCAGAGGAGCTGTCTCGATCGTCCACTCCACGCGAGGCACTTGCCGAATGGCTGTTCCGTCTGACGTGGCAGATGCGCATCTGGCACGACCTGCCGTACTGCATTTCCACAGCCCGCGAAGACCCGTCATCATCGATGAACACGGCCTGCAATCCCCTATTCACCCAGACAAGCACCCTTCTCGATGCAACGAAATCCGCCGGCGATGCGGTCGAGTCCATCACTGCGGACGAGGTGTTCGAGTTGATCACCGCACTGTCATGGGGTGTGGATCGCTTCCGTGACGACACCGAAGCCGCACGCCGCCGCGTTGCCATTGCGACAGCGGGCATCTTCACCCGACCTGGATAGTGGCGATGTTGCCTAACTGGGCCGGTGCGTAACGTGTGTTACGGTCACACATAACGCATGTTACGTATCACCGGGACGGGATCATCTATGACCGACGGGCCGACACAAGCTGTAGTCGACCGGATCTCCGCCGCTGTGTGGGCTGTGGCGGCCGACTGCGGCTTGGAGAACGTTTCGCTGCGTGCGGTCGCTGTCCGCGCAGACTGCACCACCGGCCTGATTATGCACCACTTCGGTTCGCGCACAGACGTTCTGGTTCACGCCTGTCGGACGATGTACAGCCGCGTCGTCACACGCGCCGACGCAATCCAGGGAGGCCGCAAGCCGAGCATCGACGTGCTTGTGGACGTCCTATCGGCCGTGCTGCCACTGGATCACGACCGGGTCGACGAGGTCCGCGTGTGGGCAGGCTTCGCCGCGACCGCCCTGGCGGAGCCGCAACTCAAAGAGGTCCACATCAACCACCACCGCCAGTGGGTCACGCGTATCACCGGCCTGGTCCAGGACCTGCGTTCAGACGCCACCGAAACTGACGTCGAAGATATCGCGAAGTCGCTGTCCGCCACAGTCAATGGACTCGCCTTGACGGCCATCCTGGACACCGAGACATATCCGCCGCGAACGCAGCTACGCCTACTCACAATGTGTGCCGCCGAGGCGCTCAACTCGCTGACAACAACGGACTGATCCACATCCGAAAAACCCGGCGAAGCAGAACCATTCCGCGTTTCACCCTCCGATCGAAAAACGAGTTCACCGATGATTGACCCCCACTTCGTCCTGTTCGGCGCGCTGCTGAGCCTGGTCGGCTGTTCCTTCTACATCCGCGCAGTGCTGACAGGCTCGGCCAGTCCGAACAGGGTCTCGTGGTTCCTCTGGGCTGCAATGCCCGTCATCGCTTTCCTCGCGCAGATCGACGAAGGTGTCGGACTATCCTCAGTCCTCACCCTGTCCGTCGGCCTGGGACCGGCGTTCGTCTTTGCCTCGTCATTTGTCAACCGGGAAAGCTACTGGCGCATCACGACGTTGGACGTAGTCTGCGGCGCGATCTCGGTGGCCGCCATCGCGGCATGGCTCCTACTGGACAGCGCCACGATGGCTCTCGTCATGGTCGTGATCGCAGATTCTGTCGCCGCACTGCCGACCATCGTGAAGAGCTGGAGGTCACCTCACACCGAGAGGTCGGACTACTACGTGCTCGCCGGACTGAACGGAGCGATCGCGTTGCTGACTCTGGACTCGTGGCGCATTGTCGACTGGCTGTTCCCCGTCTACGTTGTCGCCGTGACCACCACCATCGCTGCCACCATCGCGATCCGGCGCCGAGCGAACGCCACTCCGGTTGCTGTCACCAACTGACCGGCCCCGGGAGCACTCGCGGCAACAACACGATCAAAGGCGACCGGTCACCGTGGACCGAAGACTTCTACTCGTTCCACATCACATCCCCCGCTGCCGAGTGAATAGACCCTCGAGGAGGTGAGAGACAGAATCGGATAGTCCAGCGGCACACGCACCGAAGGCTGCTCGAGCTATTTCGGGATCGAAATGCTCACCGCGCCCGTACTTTCTGCGGCGTCTCCCACCCCGCGCCGGTCCCGTCCACGTGCTGCACGTCGGCTTCCCATGGCAACCGGTACTCGCCCGCTACGAGATCCTGCATGAACGTGTAGGGACAATCTGTGGCCCCGCCGTCGACTGCTGTGTAACCGCGGTGCCCGAGTTGGTAAATGTTGTTCTCGACACCCCAACCCCGGCGCGCCTCATCTGCTCGGGCGGGGACGACCTCGGCGGTGACGACACGATCTGGCGATCCGTCACCCCGCACCAGCACGGTGCCATCGATGTCACACACCATCGCCTCACCCTGCGACCAGATGTTGTTCTCGTCCGGGCCGGCGAGCGCCACCGAGGCCGTATAGGCGAGGTTGTGAAAGGCATTGCTCTGATTGGTGATTCGCCATGACTGCTGAATCGGGTAGGTGTATCCCGCCGTGCGCAGGATGACGTTGGCGTCCTTGTACGCTGCCTCCCGGGCCATCTCGGGCAACATTCCGTCGTGGCAGATGATGAGCGCGATCCGGGAACCGGACGGGCCGTCGCAGACCGGGATCCCTAGATCTCCGGGCGCCCATGGCTCGGCGGGCACCCACGGATGCATCTTCCGGTAGTAGAGAACCTCCTCGCCCTTGTCGTCGACGATGATGCCGCTGTTCCACGGCGCACCGGACGGGTTGCGTTCCATGATCGAAAAACACCCCCAGACCCCGGCCTCACGGCAGGCATCGGCGAGCAGCGCCATCTCGGGTCCGTCTCGGTCACAGAGCATCTCGTTGTCGAGCCAGGTGTCCGGGTCAAGACCGTTGATGCTGTACTCCGGCATCACGACCAGGTCGAGCGTCGGCATGCCCTTCTTCGCACCCTTGACGACACTGGCGAGTCGTTCGGCGGTCGTCTTCAGGTCTGCCGGGGTCTTGATGATCGGCACCCGGGCCTGCACCAGTCCCAGGACCAGCGCCCCGGGCGTCGGATTGAGTCCATCGAGTCCACTCATGGTTGTTAGTTCCTTACTGTCGCGGTGGAGAGCGACGACAGTTGTGGCCATCGCCCTCCGAATGGTCTGACACTCACGAAAGTTGCAGCAGTATCGCCCAGATGCGGGCATCTGCGCGGTGGTCAGCCTTCGGCGGACCATGGACTAGCGCAGCATCGACCGCAACGGCCTGGGCGCGAGCGGCGTCGTCGGTGCGTTCGACAAACGCGTGCAGATGATCGTCGAGCCTATTCATCTGTGCAAGTGCGGCTTCGGTGATCTCGACAGCGGTCACCGACCGGGAACGGACCGCTGCCGAGACCGCGGTGGCCGTCATTCGGGTCAGGTCGACGTCGGCCGGGAGCGTCATACAGCGACCTCGATCTCCGCCGCGACATCGTCATTCACCTTGGCAGGAGCAGCCGTCGGCACGAACTTGTCGATGATCAGATAAGCAATTGCGGCACAGACCATTCCGACGATCGCTTCGCTGAACTGCGGAGCCCAGTGATGCACGGCGTAGGCGCAAACGGCGCCGATGATCCACGCCGCGAAGGGTTGTACGCGGAACGCGGTGATGCCCCGTGTGGCGGCCCGGCGGGTGATGAGCTGATCCACGATCAGCACCGCACCGATCGACGGCACGAAGATGCCGAGCAGATTGAGCCAGGTCGAGAAGTGACTCCACACACCAGCCAAAGCGATGACCAGGCCGATTGCGCCGAGGATGAGCGTGAGCACCCGCATTTTCGAACCGGTGAGCTGGCTCCACCCCACTGCGCCGTTGTACAGGCAGTGTGAGCACACCGAACCGAGGTTGACGAACACGAAGAACACCGCGAGCGCAGTCAGGAAAGCGCCATGATCGACGAGGATGGGCATGAAGTCGCCACCGTCGGTTGCCGGGTTGAGTGCTCCCCCCGCGGCCACGATCACCGCCCCGGTCACCATCGCGATGAGGTTGGCGACCGGAAAGGCGCTGAAGGTGGCGATCACGGCTTCTCTGCCGCCGCGTGACCACCGCGTGAAGTCCGCCGCCATGGTGCCCGAGTCGATGAAGGTGGCCACGACGATCGTCACTGCCGCACCGATCGAGAGAACGGTCGCGTCACTGGCACCGCCCTCATAGGAGGTGATCGCACCCCACCCGTTGCTCCGGGCTACCAGGACGATCGACACGACGCCTAGTGCGATGAACAGTGGTGCGGCAATCATGCCGATGACGGTCAATGCGCGGATCCCGATGAAGGTCACACCGATGTACAGCAGCCCGCCGATCAACGCGACCAACGTTTCATTCCAGCCCAGCGAGGTGTTCAGGGTGGCGCCAGTCAAGCCGGTCTGGAAAGCGAACCAGCCGATGACGACGGTCGCGAGAAAGCCGGTGACAATCTTGGATCCGTGATGCCCGAACGTCTCAGCAGCGCTGAGTGCGAAGTTCTTCCCGGTTTTGCCTGCGATGAATGACAGTGCGCCGACGTATCCGAACAGGACGAGGTTGCCGATGATAATCGCCGCGATGCCCTTCCAGAACCCGAGGCCATAGACGATGGTGCCACCGAAGATGGCACAGGTGAGGACCATTGGGAACCCGAACCACACCGCGGAGACCGACAGCGTCGATCGACGGTGCGAGTCAGGAACTGGCGAGTTCTCGAACTCTGAGTCGAGATGCAGTGTGCCGTGGTCGGGCTCTGCATTGGATTTGGCGGAGGTTGTCATGAAGCACCTTCTGGCATGGTTGCCGGCAACTGTGAATGTGCCGTGATGGATTCCCTGGGCACCGATGACGAGGGAGAAGTGAATGAGTAGCCCCCATCGACGAGGGCTGTTCGCAATTCAGCGAGTAGTGTTGGCGCGCTAGGTGAGTCGCTGTGTACGCATACCGATCGGATGCCATGATCGCTTGGCCTGGCCAGTTGCGCCAGCGTGCGGGCGATCACTTGATCGACACCACCTATGCGATCAGCGGTGCGTTCGTACATCTGCACCTGGCCATCGCGATAGGGCCGGTCTGCGAAAGTCTCGCTGACCGTACCCAGACCGAGTTCTGCCGCCCGGAACTGCAATTCGGAACCGGGCAGCACATAGACGAGCAGTGACGGATTGAGTTCGGTAATCGCAGCGCACACCGCATCGGCCAGATGCGGATCACGATTGACCATCATGTAAAGCGACCCATGGAGTTTCACATGCTGCATGGTGCAGCCGCGGACCCGGACAAACGAGTCCAGCGCACCGACCTGGTACAGGCACAGGTCGTACGCCTCCTGAGGTGTCGTCGGGATCTCGCGACGCCCGAACCCGATTCGATCCGGGAGACCGACATGGGCACCGATCGCAACTCCATGGCCTGCTGCCAGATCAACACTTCGCCGCATGACCGCGGGGTCGCCGCCGTGAGCACCGCACGCGATGTTCGCCGAGGTGATCATGGGCATCATCTCGGTGTCGGCGCCGTAGTCGTAGACGCCGAAACTCTCACCGAGGTCACAGTTGAGGTCGAGGAGCGGCATTGATCATCCCTCCACGTCTGCGGTCAGAGCCGCAGGTCGCCGAGGGTTCACTGCCAGTTCCCACGCACGCGCGAACCTCAGCAGACTGCGCTCGGACAAGGGGCGGCCGAGTACTTCGAGTCCGACGGGAAGTCCACCTTCGGTGAAGCCTGCGGGGATACTCATGGCGGGCAGCGACGTCTGTGAGGCGATGACGGTGTTGGTCGGGAAATCCAGGGCAGTCCAGCGCTTTGCAGCAAGCTCTTCGCGGGTGGGTGCCGGTACCTGGACCGTCGGGTAGATCAGGAAATCTACATCGGCATCGGCCATCATCGAGATCAATGTGCGTCGCCATTCGTCTTGACGCAGACGGCGCGGGAAGTAATCGGGATCCTCCTCGGGCACAGATGGACCATCGGCGATGTCGGCGATCAGGTCGGTGAGTGGATGGAATCCACCGTCAACGATCTCGCGGAGCGTGGTGACGGGCGCACCCGGCCGTGCCTGCAGAAACTCTTCGATGTCGGTTTTCGACTGGATCGTGTACAGCGAAGTACCTGCCACCCACGCCAGCAGATCACCGAGTTCTAAACCGTCGACCACGGCAACCCCCCGCTGATTGAGCTGAGTGATGGCGTCTCGCACAACCGAATTGGTGAGACCTTGATCTACACCCTCACCAAAACCGTCCGTAAGCACGCCGACCCGGAACGACGAGATGGAGTCGGCGTCGACGTCGGCGATCGCCTCGCGGTAGTTCCCGACATCCGAGGTTGTGGTGGCGATGGAGGTGTAGGCATCGGCCGGGTCGTACCCGACGATGACGTCAAGGATCGCGGCAAGGTCGGGCACATTGCGCGCCATGGGTCCTGGTGTGTCCTGGAAGTGCAACAGCGGGGAGAAACCAGTGCGCGGGATGAGCCCGGTGGTAACGCGGAGACCGAACAGATTGGTGAACGAGGACGGCAGGCGAATCGATCCACCGGTATCTTCCCCGATCCCGACGAGGCAGAGGTTTGCGGTCACGGCTGCGGCCGTCCCAGCACTCGATCCCCCGGTCTCGCGATCGAGATCGTAGGGGTTCTTGGTGTGCTCGGTCCGTGACGAGAACGAGAACCACCCCGCGGCAAAGTCGCACATCGCCGTTTTACCGAGGATCACCGCGCCGGCCTTACGGAGCCGATCGATGACCGTGGCGTCGGCCTCGGGGATGTACTCAGCGAATGCCTTGTTACCGAACGAGGTTGGGATACCTTTCGTTTCCCCTTGGTCTTTGACCAGAATCGGCACACCGTGCAATGGGCCGACCAGAGTACCGGTGCGTGCGTACTGGTCATCGATCCGTGCGGAGTCCTCGAGTGCCGCCGGGTTCAGTGTGACCACCGAATTGATCTGCGGTCCGTCGGGGTTATCGGCTGCGTCGAGGGCCGCGATCCGGTCGAGGTACCACGCGGTGAGACCGGCACTGGTCGCATCGCCCGTCTCGATCATTCCGTGGAACGAACTCACTGACAGCTCTTGGTAATTCACCTGTTTCTCCTTGCCCGTACCGGCATCTGTTCCCAGTGCTCCGACGATGGTTTCTGCCGTGTGTTCGAGGTGATCTCGGGTGGCATCGAGGAGTGCGTCGAGGTCGCGAGCAAGCATCAGTTGATACATACGCTCGTGCTGGCGGTCGGCTTCCTCGAAGTTGTGCATGGCTGTCGCATAGATCGCCATATAGGGCTGGATACGATCCCAGATGTTGTGGATGAGCTCCATCAGGTAGCGACTGTTGCCACCGGCATAGAAGGTCTGATGAAACTTGCGATTCAGCTCGCGCCACTCGTGAGGGGTGATGTCCGGATCGGTCATCTGATCGAGAACCGAACGCAGGGCCGCGATTCCGTCGTCGTCGAGTTCGTCTAGCGCCCACTCCGTGGCAAGGGACTCGAGTGCCAACCGGATGGTGAAGAGTCTCCTGATCTCGCTCGGCGTCAGCGTGGTGATCGTGACAGCTCGGCGATCGAACGCCACCAGACCCTCAAAGTTCAGCCGTTTCAGAGCTTCTCGTGCCGGCATGGTCGAAACCCCGACCGATTGGGCGAGTGAGCGGATGGACACACGTGTCCCCGGAGCTATTCGGCCTTCAACTATGTTGCGGCGGATCTGTTGATAGACGCTTTCCGCCAACGTCGTCGGCGGCAAGACCTCGACTGCCATGTGATATCAACTCCATCCCTGATCCAACTGTGATCACACATGAAGGTTTCCGGTTGCCGATGACGGCTACGTTGTTGATTTGTTGCGGCTGTATGACGTCATCGCGGTCTCGTTACGTCCTGATGACGAGGTCTCAAAAGGGGGGAGAATGACTACGCAGTGCGTAGGTCTTCTCGGGCGGGAACCGAAGAATCATGGTCAGCCCCGAACTCGTGCTGGACGAGTTTCTCGGACGTATCCACCACCCAACCCTTGCAAATCGGTGAAGCTGCCGCCGAGACCATCGGGTACGCAGGAACTTCCCGACGTCGCCATCTGGCCGGGATACACGCCTACGAGTGCGACGAACACCGAACAGCACTGTGTGGGTCGCATGGCTGAGCTCAACGCCGTTACGTTCGGATATGAGCCTTGTCTCCATGCGGGCCGAACAGATGGAGTATCTCGATCACCTGATCGTCAGCAGGCCCAAACCAGTGCGGCTCATTGGTATCGAACTCCGCTACTTCACCGGGGCCTAGTAGAACTTCATTGGCGCCGAGAATGAGCCGCACGCTTCCCGCGAGAACGTAAAGCCATTCGTATCCGGCATGAGTGACCAGCTTCTGAGGGCGAGGACCGATCACCTGCTTGAAGACCTGCACGCGCCCCGGATAACGCGTCAATGGAACCACGGCGCTCCCGTTACCACTGCGCCGCGGCGTGAGATGGACTCGGGGATCGCCGGTGGCAGGTGCACCGACAAGTTGGTCGAGAGCCACTCGATGCGTTCGAGCCAGCGGCACAAGCAGATCGAGAGTTGGGCGGCGCTTCCCGGACTCCAACCGCGACAACGCGCTGACAGATAGACCAGTGGCGTCGGCCAGCGACTCGAGCGTCATACCGCGATCACGACGAAGTGAGCGCAAACGCGGCCCTATGTCGGCGAGCATCTGTGCAAGTTCGGCGTCCATAGCGTCCATTTTTGCACTTTTCGCAAATTCTCTATCGGGTTCGGCGGAGCGACTGCGACTATTCGCCCGACGAAACAGCCCACGACGATAGGAATCGATCATGAGTCCGCCAATCCGGCAATCCAAAACCAGCACGGCGCCCATCGATTACGCGGGAAACACCCAACGCCGCTGGGGAGTGCTCGCAATCTGCTCCGTTGGCATTTTCGTGGTCGGTCTCGACACAACGATTGTGAATGTTGCCCTGCCGTCAATAGGCGAGGATTTCGACGTCGGAACCAGTGGTCTCGAATGGGTCGTCAACGCGTACACACTTGTACTCGCGAGTTTGTTGATTTCATCCGGTGCGATGGCCGACCGTTTCGGGCGGAGACGGATCTTCCAACTCGGGCTAGTCGTTTTCGGTGTGGCTTCGGCGGCCTGTGCACTCGCGCCGTCTATCGGCGTTCTGGTCGCAGCACGTGTAGTTCAAGGGATCGGTGGATCGATGCTGAGCCCGGTCGCACTCGCCATCGTGGTCAACGTGATGACCGAACCCAAGGAGCGGGCCAAGGCGATCGGCGTGTGGGCTGCGGTATTCGGAATCAGTATGGCCGCAGGGCCGGTCACCGGCGGCCTCCTCATCGAGAATTTCGGTTGGCGGTCCGTGTTGTGGATCAACGTGCCGGTGATCGTTGTAGTCCTGGCCCTTAGCAGAGCATTTGTTCCGGAATCGCGTGCCCCACAGCCGAGAAGACTCGACGTACCTGGTCAACTGTTGCTGACCATAGTGATCGGCGGGATGGTTGCGCTCCTCATCGAAGGACCACAAATCGGGTGGACATCACCGGGTTCACTGGCCGGATACCTCCTCACGGCCGTGGCGTTGGCGGCTTTCACGCGGATCGAGTCACGGCGTAGCGAACCGCTCATCGATCCCCAACTATTCCGGCACACAGCGTTCTCTGCCGCCGTTGCAGGCGCCGTGGTGGTGTTCGTGTCTCTCAATGCGACATTGCTTCTCGGCACTCTCTACCTACAACACGCGCGAGAAATGACCCCAATGGCCGCGGGCGCCATCACTCTCCCGATGGCGATCGGCGCAACCGTCTGCGCGCCGTTGTCCGGGATGCTCGTCGGTCGTGTCGGCGCGCGAAGGCCACTGTTGATCGCCGGTGGTTTCACCACCCTCGGCGGCCTGTGTCTGGTCTCGCTCGACAACACCACGAGCACAACGACATTGCTCGTCGCCTACCTGTTTCTCGGCATAGGATTCGGCTTCTCGAATGCACCCATCACCACTACCGCTGTCAACGGCCTACCGTCTTCGCGCGCGGGTCTAGCTGGTGGAATAACCTCCAGCGCCCGCCAATTGGGAGCAGCGCTAGGCATCGCATTGGCCGGCGCAATGATAGCCGGCAGTGCACCGACTGACCTGGCACAAGCATCTCGGTTGGGGTGGATGCTCGTCGTGGTGTGCGGACTACTGCTCCTCCTGATTGCCCGCATTTCACCAACATCCGGCACGCAGAACTGACCAGCCGTCGACCGCGCCGATCCGGGTGAACCACGTGTCCCCAGACGCTCACACTCGTCGTCCAACGAGAACCACTCGTGTCACCCAAATCCTTACAGGGCATGGGTTATGAACTCCGGATCGACGCCAATCCATCGCACTGTTGATGGTGACCAGGCTCGCGACGCCCAGCAGGTCACCGAATACCGGTCACAGCCAGCAACATCTGTTCCCAGTGCCGCAGCGGTAACAAGTGCCCTTCGTCCTTGTAGAGGACCAGTTTGGCATTCGACAACTGCTTTGCGAGCCATTCGCCGTTGTTCTGAGGCGCCATTTCGTCTCGGTCGCCGTACCAAAGGTGGACCGGTGCAAAGACGTCGGCGAGGTCGAAACCCCATGGACCGACGAATGCAACGTTGTCCCAGGCAATCGCCATGGGGCCCTGCCGCAATGCCTCTTGAAAGGAAACGAAGATCGCTTGTCTCGCTGCGGGATCGGCGACCACCTCAGGATCACTGGCTCCCCACATCCAGTCGATCCACGGCGCCTTCTGGTCATCCCGTACCGACATCATGGCATCGAGGAACTTCTCGTTGCCGGCCAGGAACTGTTCGGCTGCACGGGTAGGTTCGGCAGGCAGGTAAGAAAGCGCAGAGAGGTCGTTCTCGGTTAGAGCATCCATCGCACCAGGCATCTGCTGCACGGGCCCGAGTCCACCCGACACACCGACCCGGGTCACACGATCGGGCATCGCGGCTGCCGTCGCCAAGGCGAACGGTCCGCCCCCCGACCAACCCAAGGTGGCGAACCGGTCCACTCCGAGTTCGTCAACGATGGCCTCGACGTCCGCTGCAACCCGCCCGAGGCTGCTCGCAGCGGCATCGGACCGGCCGTAGCCGGGGCGGTCGAAGCTGATCACGCGTATGCCCATCCGGTGGGCGCGGTCGGCTCCGAAATCGACCTCTAGCCGCGATCCAGGTGTGCCGTGGAAGTGCACAACAGGCGCACCCGTCGTATCCCCGGTGTCTCGAACCATGACCGAACGGCCACCGACTACGACTTCGAACTCCATCATGGTGGCAGCGTACGGTGCGTACCGGGCGCAGCAGAGAGTTGCTCAGCTTGTCGAACCGATAGCCGAGTCCGAAATCCGTTCTTCTCCAGGTGAAGTGAATGAGCGCCGGGCACGTCAGATTCGATCCGCGCCTGCAGCGGGCGTTGTTCACTTGACCTTTGATTCGGCGACCATCAATATAGATCTATGTCGAAACAGAGGTTGCCAGTCACCGATGTCGCCAGCGAGGAGTGCTGCTCACCGTTGATTCGCGAACCGTTGTCCGCACCGTGGGCGGGTGATCTGGCGCGGATGTTCAAGGCGCTTGGCGATCCGGTGCGCCTGCGGCTGCTCAGTTTGGTCGCCAGCCACGCCGGCGGTGAAGCCTGCGTCTGTGACATTTCAGATTCGTTCGATTTGTCCCAGCCGACGATCTCCCATCACCTCAAGGTGCTGCGTGAGGCCGGCTTGCTCGATTGTCAAAGGCGCGGAACCTGGGTGTACTACTGGGTGATTCCAGCTGCCCTGCAGCAACTCTCATCGGTGCTCAGCGCAGCTGACCCCACCTGTGACGACGCCCCGCTGGTCACCGCGTGAGTACCGCCGCAAGTACCGCCGAGCATCCGGCAGTCGTCGGAAAACTATCCACTCTCGACCGTTTCCTACCGGTCTGGATCGGCGTGGCGATGGTTGCCGGCCTCCTGCTCGGACGATTGATCCCCGGCCTGAACGACACTCTGTCGGCAATCTCTGTCGACGGCGTTTCCCTACCCATCGCGATCGGGCTGCTGATCATGATGTACCCGGTGCTGGCGAAGGTCCGGTACGACCGCCTCGACACCGTCACCGGCGACAAGAAGCTGCTCATCGGGTCGCTGGTACTCAACTGGGTGCTGGGGCCTGCTCTGATGTTTGCCCTGGCGTGGATCTTCCTGGCTGACCTTCCGGAGTACCGGACCGGTCTGATCATCGTGGGTCTTGCCCGCTGCATCGCGATGGTCATCATCTGGAACGACCTCGCCTGCGGCGATCGCGAAGCGGCTGCGGTCCTGGTGGCCATCAATTCGGTGTTCCAGGTGATCATGTTCGCCGTCCTCGGCTGGTTCTACCTGTCAGTGTTGCCGGGCTGGCTTGGCCTCGAGCAGACCGAAATCGACGCCTCTCCATGGCAGATCGCCAAGTCCGTCCTGATCTTCCTCGGCATCCCTCTGGTCGCCGGATTCTTGTCGCGCTATTTCGGTGAGCGGTCCAAGGGTCGCGACTGGTATGAAGCGAAGTTCATCCCAAAGATCAGTCCGTGGGCTCTCTACGGTTTGCTGTTCACCATCGTCATTCTCTTTGCGCTACAGGGTGATCAGATCACCTCCCAGCCCCTCGACGTGGTCCGCATCGCGATCCCGCTTCTGATTTACTTCGCGGTGATGTGGGGCGGTGGGTACGGCCTCGGCGCGGCAATGGGGTTGGGCTACGAACGCACCACCACCCTCGCGTTCACCGCGGCCGGAAACAACTTCGAACTCGCCATCGCCGTCGCCATCGCCACCTACGGCGCCACGTCCGGCCAAGCACTCGCCGGCGTCGTCGGCCCGCTCATCGAAGTACCGGTCCTGGTCGGCCTTGTCTATGTATCTCTAGCCCTGCGTAAACGGTTCACCCCACAACCATCGGTGACGGCAGCGACAAAGGGGTCTTGATGTCCGAATATCCCGGGCGGGTACACGTCAGGTCTGCCGGGTCTGCACCGACAAACGAGATCAATCCCACCGTCGTCCACGCGATGGCCGAGATCGGTCTCGATCTCGGTGCGGAGTATCCCAAACCGCTCACCGACGATGTGGTCGCTGCCGCTGATGTAATGGTGTCAATGGGTTGCTGCGACGCATGCATCAGCCGACTCCTCACCGAGTTGACCTCCACCATTTCCGCCTGACCACCAGCCTCCGACTCACGAAGGGCCTTCATGTCCAACACTCCCAGCGTGCTGTTTGTCTGCGTCCACAACGCCGGACGATCGCAGATGGCTGCCGGTTTCCTCTCTCACCTCGCCGGCGACACCATCGAGGTCCGCTCTGCGGGCAGCGCGCCGGCCGCGACGATCAATTCCGCCGCAGTCGAAGCGATGGCCGAAGCGGGCATTGACATTTCGGCCCAATCACCGAAGATTTTGACTCCCGCTGCAGTGGAAAGCTCGGATGTCGTCATCACCATGGGATGCGGCGACGCATGCCCGGTCTTTCCTGGCATCAGCTACCGCGACTGGGCACTGCCTGATCCAGCAGGCAAGGGCGTCGAGGCAGTACGCCCGATCCGGGACCAGATCAAGATTCTCGTCAAAGACCTGATCGCCGAACTCGTTCCAGCACGATCAGATACCAGCCGATGAGCACACCAAGCGTGTTGTTCGTGTGCGTGAAGAACGGCGGCAAATCGCAGATGGCTGCCGGTCTTATGCGCAAGGCAGCCGCAGACGCAGTCGAAGTCCACTCGGCGGGAACCCGGCCCGGCGGCTCGCTCAACGCATTGTCGGCACAATCACTGATCGAGGTCGGCGTCGACATCACCGCCGAACAGCCCAAACCTATTGATCCCGCCCTGCTGGCCCGGATGGACTATGTGATCACTTTGGGCAGCGAAGCCACCATCGACCGGATTGATGGTCCGAGGTTCGAGAACTGGGACACCGACGAGCCTTTCGAGCGCGGTATTGACGGTATCGAGCGGATGCGCCTGGTCAGAGATGATATCGCTGCCCGCGTCGACGAACTCGTAGCGAGACTGCGTCGCTGATCCGTTGAGCGCAAGCAACAGCGAGGTTCCAATCTCCACCACCTCGACCGATGTGGTCGTCGTCGGTGGCGGTCAAGCTGGATTGGCCGCCGGGTACTACCTGCGCCGAACCGGGCGCGACTTCGTCATCCTCGATGACCAACCTCGGCCCGGTGGTTCATGGCAACAGTATTGGCCGTCGTTGCATCTGTTCTCCCCCGCCGAGTACGCACGGCTGCCAGGCTGGCCGATGCCGCCCTGGCCCGACGGCTTTCCACCAGCATCACACGTCGTGAACTACCTCACCACGTACGAAAAAAGGTACGCGCTGCCCGTGCAGCGTCCTGTCACCGTGACCGGCGTCCACCGCACCGCCAACGGATACCGTGTGGACAGTGCCACCGAATCCTGGACCGCCGCAGCGATTATCAACACCACCGGAACATGGTCACGACCGTTTTGGCCCAGCTATCCCGGAATGCGCGACTACCGAGGTACTCAACTGCATGCCAGCAACTACCGCACCCCCACTCCGTTCGCCAGCCAACGCGTGGGCATCGTCGGCGGCGGCAATTCCGCCGCACAGATTCTCGCCGAAGTCTCCACCGTGGCCGACACCGTGTGGTTCACCGCGCATCCACCAAAGTTCCTACCCGACGACGTCGATGGACGGGTCTTGTTCAAAGTCGCCACCGAGCGAGCCCGTACCCTCGCCGCCGGCGGCACCGATTCCGGTGGCGTCGCCGGGCTCGGCGACATTGTCATGGTCCCGCCGGTCAAAGAAGCCCGCGATCGCGGCGTGCTCCACGCACGGCCGATCTTCACCACCCTGACCGCTGACGGGGTCAGCGACGGTACCAGCACCGAAAAACTCGATGCGATCATCTGGTGCACCGGCTTTCGTCCCGCACTGCGTCATCTCCAGCCGCTGCATCTGCGCTCGGACGGCTCAGCAGGCATCACACTGGATGGCAATCACGCGCACGGCGAGCCGTCGTTGGTGTTCCTGGGCTATGGCGATTGGACCGGCCCGGGGTCTGCCACGCTCATCGGTGTGGGACGCACCGCCCGCGCCGCCGTCATCGACCTGGTACACGATGTCCTCAAGTGACCATCGTCGGTGGTACGAACAGATACCGAAACGGTCACGACCACGCTATATCGATGACTGTCAATGTTGCTTATATTGATAACTGTCGATACAGTGGGCCGCAAGTACTGATCCTCGTCAATGGAAGGTTTCCCATGAGTTCCGAGTACCCCGTCGCAGTGGTAGGAGCCGGCCCCATCGGCCTGGCCGCCGCCGCACATCTGACCGAAACCGGTTCTGACGTCATCGTTCTCGAACGTGGACAGTCCGCCGGCAGCGCTGTCGCGGAGTGGAACCACGTGCGTCTGTTCTCTCCGTGGTCCGAAGTCATCGATCCCGCCGCAGCCCGCCTGCTCGCTCCCACCGGATGGACCCCACCCGAGGGTGAAACCTATGCGACTGGCCGGGAATGGGCTCGCGACTACCTCGAGCCACTCGCCTCTTCCCTTGGTGAGCGTGTCCGGTTCGATTCCGAGGTCATCGGCGTCGCCCGCCGCGGTCGCGACCGTGTCGTAGACGCCGGCCGCGATACCGAACCCCTCTCGGTCCACGTCCGCCACTCCGACGGCAGCGAGGAACGCATCCTGGCCCGTGCGGTCATCGACGCCTCGGGAACGTGGGGTTCACCCAATCCACTGGGCAGCGAAGGACTTCCAGCAATCGGCGAACGTGCTGCCGCCGTCCGGATCAGCTACCGCGTCCCCGACCTCACCGATGAGGCGACCCGGGCCCGGTACGCGGGCAAGCACACCGTCATTGCCGGCAGCGGGCATTCAGCCCTGACCGCCATCATCACCTTCGCCGAGCTGGCCGCCGAACATCCGGGCACCACGTTGACCTGGGCGGTACGCCGGCCCGTCACCGATTCTGTCTTCGGTGGCGGCGCCTCCGATGAACTCGCGGCGCGCGGAGCGCTGGGTCTGCGGGCCAAGAAGGCCGTCGATGACGGATACCTGCAGATCGTGTCCGGATTCCGGACCGAAGCCGTTGATCGTCAGGGTGAGCAGCTCACCCTTGTCGGGGACACCGCGGCCCGTATCGACGGTGTTGATCAGGTGATCGCCCTGACCGGTTTCCGGCCCGACCTGTCCTGGCTGTCCGAGGTGCGGCTCGATCTTGATCCCACGCTGCAGGCACCCAAGTTCTTGGCGGAGTTGATCGATCCGAACATGCATTCCTGTGGAACCGTCTACCCCCACGGCGTCGATGAGCTCACCCAACCCGAACCTGGCCTCTACCTGGTCGGAATGAAAAGCTATGGCCGCGCACCGACGTTCCTGGCGATGACCGGCTACGAGCAAGTGCGTAGCATCGCTGCAGAACTCGCCGGAGACCACGACGGCGCGCGCAAGGTCGAGCTGACCCTGCCCGACACCGGAGTCTGCGGCGGCGCCGGACTGTTCGACGATCCGAGCGCCGAAAGCTCTGCCGGCGGCGGCTGCTGCGCCGCGCCCTCCGCCGAGCCGGAACTGATCAGCCTGAGCTCGCCCACCTCGGGTGACTGAGTCGATCACCGATCCAGCGTCACTACGGGAAATACCTCACCCCGGGCGACGCCGGGTCCTGTCGGTTCTGTGTGTCACCGAGATCACCAGCTGGGGCATTCTCTACTACGCGTTTCCTGTTCTGTCCCCATCGATTTCGGCCGATACCGGGTGGTCGACAAGTGCCGTCGTGGCCGCGTTTTCGATCAGCCAACTCGTCGCGGCCCTGGTCGGAATCCCGGTTGGACGGATCCTCGACCGGCACGGCCCGCGCTGGGTCATGACTGCCGGCTCGGTCATCGCCGTCCCCGCCGTGGTCATCATCGCCACCGCCGAGCACCTGGCTACCTTCTATTTCGGTTGGATCATCGCCGGAATAGCCATGGGCGCAGTGTTGTACCCACCGGCGTTTGCAGCATTGACCCGATGGTGGGGCTCCGACCGTGTCCGCGCGCTCATGATCCTCACCCTCGCCGCAGGATTGGCCAGCACCGTTTTCGCGCCGCTGACCGCACTATTGGTCGATCACTTTGATTGGCGGCAAACCTATGTCATCCTTGCCGCAATCCTGCTCGCCATCACGGTCCCAGCCCACTACCGCGGCCTCCGCGGCAGCTGGCCCCTCATCCCACACCAAGATCCCGCCACCTCCCCCGCCGACACAAATGACACCACCCGCAGCCGGCCGTTCATCGCACTCACCGTCGCCCTGAGCCTGGCCGCATTCGTCGCGTTCGCCGGGGTCTTCAACCTGGTACCGCTACTCCTCGAGCACGGTGCCGATCCCACCGTCGCTGCCACCGCACTCGGCCTCGGCGGTGTCGGACAAGTCCTGGGCAGAGTCGGATACCTTCCGTTGCAACGCCTCACCGGAACCAAGGGACGAACCGTCGGCGTCATCGCGGCCGTCGCGACCACCACGATCGCCCTGGGATCTACCACCTCGGTATTCGCGCTGGTACTGGTTGCCGTCGGCGCTGGACTCGCGCGCGGCATCTTCACTCTCATCCAGGCCACCGCCATCACCGACCGGTGGGGGCCGGCGCGCTACGGGCACCTCAACGGCGTCATGTCCGCGCCCATTGTCATCACCATGGCCTTCGCACCATGGGCAGGGGCACTACTTGCAGACTGGACAGGAAGCTACTCAGGCGCTTACCTCATCCTCGGCATTCTCGCCCTGGCAGCCGCCGCTCTCTCCGCAGCAAGCATGCCCCGCCGATCCAACGACCAAGTCACCGCGAAATAGACCAACAATCGTGCACACTCGCCGTCAACTCGGCTTCGCGCGATACTCGCCACCAGGCTCGTCGACAACCCCACCGCGACATTCACCGACGACGGCACAGTCGCCTGGTGACAGGCGAAGATTCGACCCACCCACGTTTAATCGTCAGCTGCCCTCCTCGGCAGTGTCGAACTTCAAGCGAGCTCGTTCGATGTCCGGCATGTGCGCAGTAGCCCATTGAAGGATCACGTCGACCGGTGGCCGGAGCGTCTTTCCCAGCGGCGTAATCCGGTACTCAACCGCGACCGGACGCGACCTGAGTAGGTTCCTTTCGATGATTCCGTTCCGCTCGAGCTTGCGCAATGTGGCGGTGAGCGACTTCTGAGTCACGGTCGGGATTGCCCGCCGCAGTTCGTTGAAACGGCAGGGGCGCTCACAGAGTTCGTTGAGGACCGCCAACGACCACTTGTCGAGCACCTGATCCAGCAATTCGCGGTGTGGTGCGCTGACCGTGAGCTCAGCCGGCGTCCTATGGGTTTCGGTCATGAAACCTAGTCTCCTTGAAGTGTCCTTGATATACCAGGTATCAGTTGTATACCCACTCGATTTCATTTGAAGGAGAACATCTTGTCCGTCAACTACTCCACCCCCGAAGGCATGATGCAACCCACGCCCTACCACCACGTCGCGGTGGGTACGGGGTCGCGCCACGTGCACGTCAGTGGCCAGATTGCGCGATTGGCCGATGGAACACCTGTGGCCCCAGACGACCTGGCCGGACAGGTCGCGCAGGCTCTGCGCAACACTTCGACCGGACTGGCCGGCGCAGGTGCCACGTTCGCCGATGTACTCAGACTGACGTTTTTCGTCACCGACTGGACGCCGGAAAAGATCACCCCGTTCATGGCCGGCGTCGAACGCGTTGCCGCTGACATCGGACTGCCACTTCCGATGCCCCCCGCCTCATTGATCGGCGTCGACTACCTCTTCGAACCCGACGTACTCGTGGAAGTCGAGGCCACAGCGATCCTCGACTGACCGGGCCCACCCCGCGCTCTACGCGCGGGGTGAACCAACCGGACGCTTCCCCTCGAAGGACAGTTGGCTCCCGCACCGCTCACTTGTCGGGCGGCTACTTTTCGATTTCGACGACGAAGCAATACGACAATGGTTCGGAGCCGACATGCTCGCCAATGTCGTCACCGCACTTAACCTCTCCGAGGTTGACGAGCCATGGGCACGAACTATGAGCGGTGCGTGATCGGGAGACCGACTCGGTCTTGACTCGAGGCCAAGTGCGTTTTTCGCGGCGGCGTGGGTGCGGGTGCGTTCGATATCACCCGGTTGCAACCCTCACTCGTGAAATCAGTTTTGGAGGATGAGGCTCACCAAGGCAATGTGCCCGCTTCGTCCTGGAACGTCCCGGTAGGGCCTTCCGGTCCGAGTGTCGCCCAACGCACGACGACCCGTGCGCTCTCGTCAGCAGGCCGGCCGATCCCGAAGGCGGCGGTCAAGTCCGTTGCGGTGGGTCCCGGCTCGACGGCATTGAACTTGATGCCCGGCTGCGACTTGGCGTACTGCACTGTCAGCATGGTCGCGGCAGATTTGGACGCCGAGTAAAGCGCGAGAGGCAGGTTGAACTCCGCCCGCTCGGGGTTGTTCACCGCCCAGAACGATCCAGCGCTGCTGGATACGGTGACCACGGTGGGATTGGACGACTTGCGAAGTAGCGGCAAGGCCGCCTCGGTTACTCGCACGATGCCGACCGCGTTCGTGTCGAACGATCGTAGCGCCGCAGGTCCGTCGAGCTCGGTCTCCAGGATGCCCGCATTGTTCACCAGAACGTCAAGGCTGCCTTCGGCCTCGTCGATCACCGCCAGTGCGCTGCGCACCGAGCTTTCGTCAGTCACATCGAGCTGAACGAATCGTGCGCCGATCGATTCCGCCGCCTTTTCTCCTCGCTCGACATCACGCGCGCCGATGTAGACGACGTGTCCGAGGTCGAGAAGCTGCTTGGCGGTTTCGAACCCAATGCCCTTGTTGGCGCCGGTAATCAAAGTGACGGTCATGATTTTCCCTTTTTCGAGATCAGTTGCGTGGGGTGGTCAGGCGGCGAGCTGGGTGCTCAAGGCGTCGGCATCGTGCAGCGCCGACATGTGCAGAAACTTCCCGTCTCGGATTGTGTAGATCGCGAACTCGGCAAGTTCGATGGACTTTCCGGTGGGTGCGACACCGAGCCATTCCTTCACAGGTGTGCCCGTGTTGGTCAGACGTGCAGCCAGCCGATCGCCATAGGCAACGAGTTCTTGTACCTCCCACTGGAAGTCAGGAACCGCGTCAACTATTCCGTTCAGGTCGGCGACGAGAGCGTCTCGGGAGCCCGGTTCGCTCTGCAACGTGACGTGATCGTGAACGAACTCGTGCATGCGGTCGAACCGATGAGCGTTGAGCGCCTCGATATAGCTCGTATAGAACTCGCGGGAGTCAAAAGACATTGGATTCCTTTCTGGGCGAGGCAAAAGCCGGGCAACCCGCCCGAGCCGACTCTCCGAAAGTTATGCGCGGACAAGTCCTTCGACCAGAGTCCCGTCGTGCCCAGGGTGTGACAGGACCCCCTCTGACTGTGTCGCAGCGACCTATGCTGATCCGTATGAGTGAAACGACAAATGCTCTCGGTGCGTACCTGCGTGCTCGACGCGAATTGGTGACGCCGCAGCAGGCGGGTATTCCCGACGGCGGTGTGCGACGCGTGCCAGGGCTGCGGCGTGAGGAAGTCGCCATGCTTGCCGGCATCAGCGCCGACTACTACCTGCGACTGGAACGAGGACGCGACCGCAACCCCTCACTACAAGTGCTCGAGTCGATCGCACGCGTACTGCAACTCGACGACGAGCATCTGGCCCACCTGATGACGCTGGTGGCGGAGGTTCCCCGTCGCCGCAAGCGCCGCAAGCGTTCGGTGACGCCGCCGGACGGTGCACTCAAACTGCTGCATTCACTGGTGCAGCCCGCGTTCATCGAAGATCGGTACTTCGACATCGTCGCCGCGAACAGCCTTGCGCAAGCCCTCTCGCCCGGTCTGACCGTCGGAGGAAATCAGTTGCGAGGCATGTTCCTCGACCCCGCCGAGCAGGCCCTCTACCCGGAATGGGAGGCCGTCACAGAATGCTTCATCGCGAACCTGCGGCAGGCCGTCGGCAATGACGTCGATGATTCTCGGTTCATCGAGCTCACCGGCGAGCTGTCGCTGGCGAGCCCAAGGTTCCGACAGCTCTGGGCTCGGCACGAAGTCCGGGGACAGCGTGGGGTGCCCGTCCGGTTCGATCACCCACAGGTCGGTGAGATGACGCTCAACCGTGAACGGCTCGCCATCAGCGGAACCGAGGACCTCATGCTGGTCGTATATCACCCGGACACCGGTTCCACTGCTGCGGAGAAGCTTTCACTACTGGCTTCAGCCGGGCTGCCCGCTTCGGGTGCGGTACACACTGTAACGAGCCAGCTGTGACGACCATAGGGATCATCGGCGCAGGAGAAGTCGGAAGCCAGATCGCCCGCGCCGCAATCGCTCACGGCTACACGATCGTCATCGCCAATTCGCGTGGACCGGAAACGCTCGCGAGCCTTGTCGCCGATCTGGGACCAGCGGCCCGCGCCGCACGCGCGGATGAAGCCGCAGCAGCAGGCGATTTCGCCGTCATTGCCGTGCCGCTCACGCTGGTGAACAACATGCCCGTCGACGCACTCGCCGGAAAGATCGTGCTGGACACGAACAACTACATGGCCTGGCGCGACGGCCACTTCCCCGTCATCGATTCCGGCCAGAAGACGATTCACGAGCTGCGGCAGGAACAACTGTCCACATCGAAAGTCGCGAAAGCCTTCACCCACATCCAAGCACCGAGCCTGTTGAAGTTCGCACGCCCCACCGGCGCCCCCGACCGTATGGCATTGGCCGTCTCCAGCGACTACCCCGAAGCCATTGAGCTCGTCGCGCGGCTGTACGACGAGTTCGGCTTCGACACTGTTGACAACAGCCCACTGCGCGAATCCTGGCGATCCGCACCCGGAACACCCATGTGGAACTTTCACGACACAGGGCAGACCCGCGAAGAGCTCGTGCTCAATCTGGCCCGAGCGCAGCACGTCAACAACTCGTGACGCCGGCGGTCATCCGGGGAGCATCAAAACATCTGTTGTTGAGTGTATTTCAACACTTGTGACATCCACAGCCTCAACGCAGGTCGCTCATGTCGAGTACGAAGCGATACCGAACGTCGCCGCTTTCGAGACGTTGAAGAGCGGTCTGCACCGCGGCCGATGGCATCACCTCGATGTCGGCGGTGAGGTCGTGCTCACCGCAAAAGTCGAGCATGTCCTGGGTATACCGGTGTCCCCCGCTGCCGGCCGAACTCAGCGACTTGCGACCACCGAGAAGTTCGAGCGTGTCTACTGAGATGGGTCCCAGGAAACCAACCGAGCACAACGTTCCGTCCAGCGCGAGGCATCTGAGGTAGGGAGCAAGTTCGTGCGTGACGGGTATGCAGTCGATGATCAGGTCGAGCGTCCCGAGTTGTGCATCCATGGCGCTCTGGTCGGTAGACAAGACTGTGGAATCCGCACCCAGAGCCTTGGCCTGATCTGCTTTCTCTGCCGACGTCGTGAACACCGTCACCTCTGCGCCGAGTGCGTGCGCGAACTTCACAGCGAGGTGACCGAGACCGCCGATTCCAGCGACGCCCACGCGCACTCCCGGTCCGACGTCCCAGCGCCGCAACGGTTCCCAGACCGTGATCCCCGCACACATCAGCGGCGCGACCGCAGCGGGATCGAGACCGGGCGGGCGGTGGTAGACGAAGTGATCGTCGACGACGTACTCACTCGAAAATGCCCCGAGTGTCGTCGTTCCATCGATGCGATCGCGTCCGCCGTAGGTAAGTGTCGGGAACTCGCGACAAAAGTTCTCTTGACCTGCCCCGCACATATCGCACCGACCGCAGGAGTCGACGATGTTGCCGACAGCCACGGGGTCGTCTATCGCGAACCCGGTGACGGCATCGCCGACAGCGGTCACCACGCCGACAAACTCGTGGCCGGGCGTGACAGGGAAACTACCCGCCGGGTCCTTCATCGCGTGCAGATCGCTGTGGCACACCCCGCAGTGCGTTACCTGCACCGCGACGTCATGTGCACGTAGATCGCGCCGCTCAAAGTCCCACCGTTCCAGTGTCGATCCGGCGGAAAGTGCTCGATATCCGGTTGTCGGCCTCATGTGTCTCCTTCACCCTTCATTTTCCAACCAACTAGTTGGATACTGACTGTAGACGATGTGGGACGAGATGCAACCAACTGGTTGGTTTGCCGATATGCTGGGCCGATGGGAGACGCAGCGGCCACAAAAGTGCGGATACTGGCAGCAGGAACGACCGAGTTCGCTCAGTACGGCATCGCCGGAGCCCGGGTGGACCGGATCGCGGCACGTGCTTCAATCAACAAAGCCCAGATCTATAGCTATTTCGGCAGCAAGGAGCAACTGTTCGACGCAGTTTTCGACCATCGGGTCGACGTCGACGTTTCCACCGTCCCCTTGGACGCAACCGATCTCCCCGGCTATGTGACAGCGCTGTACGACATGTACCTCGGTGACCCGGACTTGGTCCGCTTGCTGACGTGGGCACGATTGGAGCGCACTCCGACCGGCGCCCTGTTCGGCCAACGAGGTGACCACGATCGAGACAACCTCGCAGCGCTCGCGGACGCACAAGAACGCGGTCTAGTGGTCAATGACATTGCGCCACAGGATATGTGGGCAATGATCATCTCCCTCGCCGCGACCTGGGCGCAGGCCGCGATCGTTCATGTCGCCGACGCGGACGAACCGGCTGCGGTCCACGAACGACGGAAAGCCGCCCTCGCCGCCGCGGCTCGGCGTGCTTTCTGCCTACCGTGACCGTCCGCCTCGCACAGCAGCTGACCGCATCGCGCTAACTTCGGGGTTCTCGGTGTTCCCGGCCACACGGCACGGCAAGAGGTTTCCGTTCTCGACCAACTGGCTATGCCTACCGGCGACGAACACCTGAAAGCACGGCCGATCCTCACCGAGAGTGACCAGCAGTGCTTTCGGGCCTGCAACCAGGAGACGTGAATGACGGCCGACGCCGATTCGGGAACACAAGCAACAGGCGATGAGCCCGCATCAAAACTGAAGCGAAAGATCACCGGCCCTCTGCTCTTCTTCTTCATCTTGGGCGACGTGCTCGGGGCGGGCATCTACGCACTGATGGGGGTGCTCTCTGAAGAGGTCGGTGGCGCACTCTGGGCACCGCTCCTCGTCGCACTCCTGCTCGCACTACTCACCGCGGGTTCTTACGCCGAATTGGTGACCAAATATCCGCGGGCAGGCGGCGCCGCCATCTTCGCCGAGCGGGCATTCAAACGACCGATCGTGTCGTTCCTCGTGGGCTATTGCATGCTGGCCGCTGGGGTGACCAGTGCGGCCGGACTTGCCCTCGCGTTCTCCGGCGAATATCTCAGTACGTTCATCGATGTGCCGGCCGTCCCGGCCGCCATAGTATTTCTTGCGCTGGTGGCCTGCCTCAACGCCAGGGGTATCAGCGAGTCGGTGAAGAGCAACGTCGCGATGACGATCATCGAGCTCAGCGGACTGGTCATCGTCATCGTCGTCGTCGCGATCATGCTCGGCGACGGAAACGGGGACATATCCAGGGTGGGCGACTTCCCGGACGGATCAACCCCCGCAATGGCCGTCCTCAGCGGGGCCATCATCGCCTACTACTCGTTCGTCGGGTTCGAGACCTCCGCCAACGTCGCCGAGGAGATCCGCAACCCGAGCCGGGTGTATCCGTTGGCACTCTTCGGCTCGTTGGCCACGGCCGGAGTTGTCTATGTCCTGGTCGGGCTCGCGAGCTCGATCGCCCTGCCGGCGAGTGACCTATCCGCTTCGTCTGGTCCTCTACTCGCCGTGGTCGGGGAATCCGGCGTCGGCATCCCGGACTGGGTTTTCAGCCTGATCGCGCTCATAGCAGTGGCCAACGGCGCTCTGCTCACGATGATTATGGCGAGCCGATTGGCTTTCGGCATGGCCGAACACAAGCTTCTGCCGGGCGTGCTGGGAAAGGTGTTGCCCAACCGCGGCACTCCATGGGTGGCAATCGCCGCGACAACGCTGGTCGCCATGTTGCTCACGCTCACCGGCGACCTGTCGACATTGGCCGAGACAGTGGTGTTGTTGCTGCTCTTCGTCTTCATCTCGACAAATATCGCCGTACTGGTCCTCCGGCGTGATCGAGTGGAACACAAACACTTTCGTATCCCTACGGTCGTGCCGGTACTCGGGGTGGCGTCATGCGTGCTACTGCTCACCCAGCAGAGCGGTGAAGTATGGCTGTTCGGCGGCATTCTCCTTGCGGTGGGCGTAGTGCTGCACTACGGCGCGGCGTGGGTACGCCACCGCGCGTCCTGACGTTTCATCGAAGGCCCATACCCAAATCCGCGGATGGCAAACGTTGCCGCATTGCCGAACTTCCGGCAGTGTCGAGGTATGAGCGACAATACGAAGGTCACAGTTGAACGCACCATTGAGGCGCCCGTCGACGCAATTTTCGATGTCCTCTCCAACCCCGAACGACACCAGGAACTCGACGGCTCCGGGTTCATCCGCGGCGTGGACCACGCCGATCGGATCCAGAAAGTCGGCGAGGTGTTCACGATGAACATGCAAGGCGATCACATGGGTGGCGAGTACAAAACCGACAACCACGTTTCCGGTTACGCGAAAGACAAGCTGCTGGCCTGGAAGACCGCACCCGCCGGCACCGAGCCTCCCGGATGGGAGTGGCTGTGGGAGTTGGAGTCTCAGGGACCCAATGAGACGTTGGTTCGCCACACCTATGACTGGTCGAAGGTCACTGACAAGAAACTGCTCGAACAGGTGAAGTTCCCTCTCGTCACCAAAGATCAGCTGGAAGATACGCTCGGTCGCCTTGCCGCCGCGGCTGCTTCCTGATCAACCCTCCCGACTCCGCCGACATCGCGGCTCCACCACGACCATCGACATGATCGGATGGACCGCGGTGCCGGCGCAGGGGCGGTGGCCCGTCGCTATGCCGGCTCTCTCATCACACCGACATGGCGCACCGTCCCGGAAAGACCGGGAAGCACTTGCACCGGCGACCAGGTGCGCAGCCCGTCGCTGCTGTCGGTATAGAGATATTTTCCTTCGCGATAGGCGTCGAGATATAGCCGCCAGGAACCGTTTGGCAACTGAACCACGGCTGGGCCCTCCACCATCGAACCCCAATTACCAGGTGGGACAAATGAATAAGGTCCCGTCACTGACGGCGCGACCGCATGCTCGACGACCTTCTTCGTCTCGTTCTTGGTGAACGCATGATAGGCCGATCCCACCTTGACCACGGTGGTGTCGATGTGGTCCGCACCGATCCCGGCGAGCGGAGTAGGCAGGTCCCACAACCGCAGCGATGGTTCCAGCGCCGTCATCAGATACGGCACAAATCCCCCGCCTGTCGACATCGACAGGATGACGTGGACACGGCCGCCGTCCACAAACCATTCAGGCGCCCAGGCTTTCGTGGTGAACGGCGACAACGACGGTCCGTCCTCGAACCCGGCCGACCCCGAGGAGCCCGGAGGGCTCGCAGGACCTGTGCCGGCACCGGTGCCCGGTAGAAATGCACAGCAGAACGGAACCGGGTAGGTCGCCAGGAACGTCCAGTTGATGCGGTCGCTGCTGCGCGCGAAGCCGATATTCGCCCCGTTGGCCGTTGTGTAGGTGAGGTAGTACAACCCGTCTGTGTGCCGGAAGATGCTCGGGTCACGCACAACCCCTGAGGGGGGCCGATACGCCGAAAACCGGACGGGTTCGAATTGAGTGGCGTCCCCCGATTCGTACACGTCCATGTCCCGGTCGCTGGTGTTGCTGAACGCCACCATCGTGTATCGCCAGGCGGGCGGTGCGGCACCACTGCTCCCCGGGACAGCGACCAGTAAACCTGCGACCGCGAGCACCACGACCGAAATGACGGAAACGCAGGTTCGTTTGGCCAGCATCATTGGTGCAGTATCTGTCATAGCCGCCGTACGATGCGTAACTTTGGCAAAAGAGCAGCGGATTGGTTGGCCTCGGCGGTGTATTGACGCTGTACATGAGTGCGGGGAAGCCCGCTGTACTCAGGAATTCAAAAGGACATTCCGGGCGAGAGCACATACTGCGCGAGATGGCATGAATGCCTCTCCCCCACTGGGCAATTCACACATCATCCAGAATCACTGCAATCATGCGGACTCGAATTTCCTTGGCTTATCGAGATACCGGCCCCCGCACGTCTGACACCGGCAAGACAACCATCTCGACAAGGCCATCGCCGAGGTCCGACAGAGCCTGCTGCACCTCGGTGAGTGACTGTGCGGGAGTCAAGATCTCGAGGCGGACCCGAGGCGTCATCGTCACCCGGCGGGACTGCCCCCGGACCTTGTGGTCGACCGGGCTCGCTGACGTCATGAACACCTCTGACACCACGGCGCGACGGGCTCCGGCGGCGAGTACCTCCTGCTCCGCACCTTCGGTACCCGCAGAAGTGATGACTGCGGTGACGAGATAGAGCCCCTCACCGGCGACGACCGGTTGCGCTGCGACGGGCGTGGCGGCGGGATCACCGGAGGGAATCGGCAGAACCGGATCATCGGTGTACGCCGACATCCCCTGCTGGACCTCATCGAGACGTTCTTCGTCGTCGGGGTCCACGCGGAGTCCGATCGTCTTCTCGATCACGATTGCGAGCACGAGAGTAAGCACAAACGCGTAAGCGATGGCCGAGGCAAGGGCGATGACCTGTTCGCCCAGCAACCCCCACCCTCCGCCGTGGAAGACGCCATCATTGCCGATCGAATTGATCGCTTTCTCACCGAAGAACCCGACGAGGAGAGTACCCAGGATGCCGCCGACGAAATGAACTGCGAGAACGTCGAGTGCATCGTCGAGACGGGCGAGGTCCTTGAGTCCGAGCGCGCTTTGACAGACTATTGCGGCGAGGACCCCGATGATGACAGCCGCGTATGTGTCTACGTAACCGGCTGCGGGAGTAATGGTGGCCAGGCCCGCCACCGCGCCGGTCACCCCGCCGAGCACGGTCGCATGCCCCTCTCGGAAGCGCTCGATCACCAGCCACACCACCATCGCACCTGCCGCCGCCACCTGGGTGTTGACCAACGCCTGAGCCGCAACTCCGTTGGCCTGCAGACTATCTCCGGCATTGAACCCGAACCAACCGAACCAAAGAATGCCCGCACCGACGATGACCAGTGGGATCGAGTGTGGCAACGGCGCCCTGTCGGGCCACACCTTGCGTCGTCCGAGGACAATCAGCAGCGCCAGCGCGGCCGCGCCTGCCGTTGAGTGAACGACAATTCCGCCGGCCCAGTCCTGAGCTCCGCGCTCTGTCAACCATCCAGTCGGCGCCCACAACCAGTGGGTGACCGGTGCATACACGATCACCGACCAGATGGCGATCAACACCGCCCAGCCGAAAGGCTTGAGCCGGCTGGCGACAGCACCGGTGGCCAAAATAGGGGTGATGATCGCGAACATCAACTGATACGCGAAGAATGCCAGAGTCGGTATCGCGACCGTCCCGGTCACCACATGGAGGTTCGGATCAGGTGCCTCGGCGATGTCCTTGAGTGCGACGAAGCTGAAGTCGGCGATGAATCCATTGGCCCGATCGTTACCGTACGCAAAGGTGTAACCGAAAAAGAACCAGGTGAGAGTAATGATCCCGAGCGCCACCATGTTGCGCTGGAGCATTGCCAGGGTGTTGCGTCGACTGACCATTCCGGCGTAGAAGAATGCGAGACCCGGTGTCATGAACAGCACAAGGGCCGCACATACCAGTACCCACGCGGTGTCGCCGCTGTTGATCGTTGCCGTTTCGGCCAGCGTCGTCGATGTCATCGGAATTACCTCCGTGTGCCTACTGTGGATCGGCTTTCGTGGGAACCTCTGGTTCGCGGGGGAAGATACGGTAGGCCAGAATCGTTCGCGCAGAACCCGAAGTGCCCACTTGTCCGGCGCCACTGCACTCGGTCTCGGCAAAGCGCAGGAGACCGTGGTTGGAAATCAGCGAGGACCACGGCCTCGCAGGGTCAACACGCATCGCGACCTCCGATCGTGACGCCGATCCGGTCCACTGTCGTTCGCGGCACGCAAAGCAGTCTCGGCTCGTTGCTGAAAGGCGACTGTTGCGATCCGAATCGACACTACGCGCACGATTAATCATCGGTTGCGGAATTGCAAGACTTGATTGGTGGCTGAACTCGCGCGTTTATCGATGTCAGCTTCGGACGATGAATCTGCACACACCAAAGTGGGCTCCGCTAAGCGCTTGTGGTCTATCTGATCTCTATCGGAGCGAAGTTTCATGTCCTAGTTTCAGCGGGGGGCAAACGCAGATGTGGAGACCGAATACGGCCGAGTTGATTCACTCCGGCACTGCCTTCCCACTCTGAAGCTGAAAACCACAGCAAACAAACCAGATTCAGTCGCTGCCATGCACCCAGCGACGCCTTCGGGAGCCTTTCGCACCCGAACCCGAGACGATCGATCTCAAAGGAGAACAGCCATGTCCTTGCCACCCGATCTACCCCCGCCGCCGCCCGAGTACTCACAGCCTCAATATCTGCAGTCTGCGCCGAAGAAGGCGAAGAAGTGGCCCTGGATTGTTGCTGGAATCGTCGTGTTGCTGGTCATCGTAGGCATCGCCGGCGGAGGAGGCGAGGACGACTCGAAGACCACTACCGCTGCAAAGACTTCGACCGCCACTGCCACCACGACGCCCGCAGCGATCGCACCACCTGCCGCGACGACGCCCACAATTGTCGCACCACCGGCAGCTCCCGCCCCGACATCCACCAAGGCGGTGGTGGTGCCGCCCGCACCTGTGGTCACCAGGGAAGTCGCACCTGCCCCGGCCAAGCCGCAGATCAGTTCCAGTCAGCGGAATGCCGTCCGGTCCGCCGAGCAGTACATCGACATGAGCGGCTTCTCCCGCAGCGGACTGATCGATCAGCTTGCATACGAGGGCTTCTCCACCGAGGATGCGACGTACGCGGTGGACAGTTTGAACGTGAACTGGAATGAGCAGGCTGCGCGAAGTGCCGAGCAGTACCTCGACATGACGTCGTTCTCCAAGTCAGGCCTGATCGAGCAACTGGAGTACGAAGGCTTCACGAGCGCTCAGGCCGAATACGGTGCCAACGCAGCGTACTGATCGGTCCGGCCTGAACGTCGCAGGCACTTGCTCCGTGAACCTCCGAAACATGTGAATGCCGCGGGTTCTCGTCCTCGGTCATGGGTCGTCCCATCATCCCGACACTCGGGCTGATGGGACGACAGTGCACTCCTTTTGGCGGGGAAGGTCTGTCTACACCCTCCGCGGATGGTGTCGGTCAGTCGCGGAGTTCACAGAGCCGTCGCAACCTGCCACGCAGTGTGGATCGCACCCTCGATGTAGTCGACACTCACCGCGTCACCGACTACGTGCACGTCGGGTACAGAACCAATCAGTGCCTCGGCGAGTGGCGCCTTGGCCGATACGCCCGAGGCCACTACAACCATGTCGGCCGGTGCTGTCATCGACTTGTCGCCGACGCGGAACTCGACGTGCCCCTTCGTGATTCGCTGCACCGACGCATTGCGGTGGATCTTCACACCCTTCTCGTTTGCGTGCCGGACAGCAGTCCAACGCCGAGGCATCGCCATCGGTACACCAAGTTGCTGCCCCTCCTCGAGCAACGTGACGTTGCGGCCCCGCTCGGCAAGGAACTCTGAAAGCTCGAGTCCGACAAGGGAACCACCGATCACGACGACATCTTTGCCCATCGGCAGAATTGTGCGGGTGACGGTCCTGATCGCCGCGGGGCTTTTGGTGATGCCAGACAGCTTGCCCAACCGGCCCATGGTCCGCAGGAACCAAGGCACCTGGGAGACATCACCGGACCCGGTCATCAACGCGCGCAGCGTATCCCCCGTATGTACGTGCGGCAGATCGCCGCCGGGAACACTGGGACGGTCGCGGACGGCGCCGGTGGCCAGGACAACCACGTCGGGATCGAGTGCCTTGATCGATGCAACCGTGGCTTCGGTCTTCAGTCGGATCTCGACGCCGAGGCGCTCGACTTCCGCCTTCAGCCACCTCAGAAGTCGCTGGTTGTCCGGCGTCGTCAGGCTCGAGAACCACAAAGTTCCGCCGAGACGATCGGACTTGTCCAACACGGTGACTCGGTGTCCACGTTCGGTGGCCACACGTGCGACCTCGAGGCCGCCCGGACCCGCTCCGACGACAACCACGTGCTTGGGGGCGGCCGTTCGCACAAACGGGAGCAAGGTCTCGTTGCCCAGCGCAGGATTGACCGCGCACAGCGGCGTCGCGTCCCAGAAGTTCTCCTGAACACAGACATAGCAATTGATGCAGGGGCGGATGCGCTCGGGCTGGTGGGCTTTGAGCTTCGACACCAGGTCGGGGTCGGCCAGCAGCTGTCGGCCCATCGCGACAAAATCAGCTTTGCCCTCGGCAAGTGCCTTCTCGCCGACATCGGGGAGCACACGGCCCACGGTGATCACCGGGACCGACACGGCTTTCTTCACCTCACCCGCCAACTCGGTGTACGCGCCAACCTTGTCCGGCAGCGGTCCGTCGGTGAAGTTGGAAAACGGGTTACGCCCCCAGCCGGTGACGTGGATGCCGTCGGCGCCGGCGGCCTCGAATAAGGCGGAAGCCTGGGCGGCTTCCTCGGTGGTGAGGCCGTCATCCTCACCGAATTCTCGGCCTGCCACGCGGACGAGGATGGCCAGGGAGTCGCCGACCTCAGCCTTGACCGCCCGGATGACCTCGCACGTCAACCGCGCGCGATTCTCGAGCGATCCGCCGTATCCGTCGGTGCGCTTGTTGTCGGCGCGGCTCAAGAATCCACCGAGGACGTAGCCGTGAGCGCAATGAATCTCGACAGCGTCGCCGCCGGCGGCCTTCACTCGTCCCGCTGCCTCCGCGAAGCAGCGCACCAACCAGTCGATGTCATCCTGGGTGGCCTCGTGATAGGTGGCCTGCTTGCCGCCGGACACAGCAGCCATCTTCTTCAGTTCTTCAGGTGTGTTGTCAGCCAGCGCAGACATATCGCGCGCACCGCCCGGCGTCGAGGCGACCAGAAGCGGGCGCTCCTCGATCGTGTCGATCCGAGCCACCTTGCCGTGGTGCGTCATCTGCACGCACAACTTGCTACCGGTCGCATGGATGGCGTCGGCAAGTGCGGCCAACCCCGGAATGAACCGATCTTCGGACAGACCTGGTTCCTTGGTGCTGGCGCACCCGACCGGGTAGGCGACAGCGCAGCACCCGGTGATGATCAGCCCGGTGCCACCGGCCGCACGGGCGACGAAGTGGTCGATGTCGCCCTGTTCGATTTCCCCGTCTTCACACAGGTTCATGTCCATGGCAGGCAGCACCACCCGGTTCGGAACCGTCATCGGGCCGATGGCCCCTGGTGCGAGTAGGTGCGGAAAGGTCTGGCTTCGGATCGTCACCTGAAGACAGTAGATCTCGAGGGCACTAGTTCGTCGGCGCGTTCCCAATCATCGAGACCTCAGGGTGACTCCCGGTTGGCCGCCGGCGCGGTTTCTACCGCGTGTAGTGGCCGACGAGCAGTGTGAACAACGCAGCTCGCCGCTCACGAGCAAGCTCGGCATCGGGCTCGATCAGGCACTGCACGAGGGTGCCGTCGTGCACTGCGACCAACGCCGGCCCCAATGCCGCAGGATCAGTGATCACAAGCCCGACCTGGGCGAGTAACTGCTCGATCAGCGGCATGAGCGTGGCAAGGATCGCCTGTTCGCGCGCAACAAGCACCGGCTTGAGTGCGGGATTGCGCAACGCGTGGGCAGTGAACTCGGCGCTCACCCGATACCACCCGTCGTCGACGGGCACCACTGCCAACACACAGTCGACAACATCGCCCAGCGAGCGCACTCGCGGTTGATTTTCCGGAGAGAGCAGCGCCTCGACGCCGGCCAGCATCTGCGCCGAACGCTGCTCCCACACCGCGAGGAACAGCTCGTCCAATGAGGTGAAGTTCGAATAGAAAGCACCTCGGGTGAAACCCGCACGATCGCAGACATGCTCGATACTGCTGTTGCCGAAACCTCGCTCCACGTACACCTCGAGCGCCGCGTCGAGCAGTCGCTGCCTGGTCACGCTGCGGCGACGTTTCGCTCGATCTGTGGCGTCGGCCATGTCCACACCCTAATTGTTTCGATGCACTTGTGTATTCAATGCGATACCGTATCGATTTGAGTTTCACATCTCACCAACTCGCGAGACTGATGCACGTCACACCGACGGTGGAAACGACAGGAGCGGCGCAGTGGCTGTAGAACGGCGAGTATTTCGGGTGATCCGGTCGGCCTTGGCAACGGTCTGCCTGGTTGGCGCGCTCGGTGTGAGCATGGCGGCGCCAGCCGTTGCTGAACCCGTTGGCCCCGCATTGTCAGTGCCGCAGGAAACACTCGATCAATCGGTGCACTGCACTCCTGACGTGACCCCCACGTCCGGTAAGAAAGCCGTGCTGCTCGTGCAAGGAGTGGGCTTCGATCCCGCCGATGCGTGGAGCTGGGGGTATGCAAAGGCGTTGCCGCGCGCCGGTTTCGGCGTGTGCGAGGTGGTGGTCACCAACCACGGCCGCGGCGACGCCACGATCGGAGCCGAGTACGTCGTCAATGCGATCCGTTATGCGCGAACACAGTCCGGGCAGAAGATCGACGTCGTCGCTCACAGTGGCGGACCGATCTTGGCAATGTGGGCAATGAGGTTCTGGCCGGACGTGGCCGACTCCGTCGACGACATGGTCTCCCTCGCCGGGCCCATCCACGGGGGCATCTTTGTCAACGCCGCGTGTGCCGTGGGCATCTGTCCAGCGCTGGCCCATCAACTGTCCGTTGGGTCCGATTTCACCGCGGCGCTCAACAGGGTCCCGCTGCCGTCCTCGATTTCGGTGACCTCGATTTTCAGCCTGCTCGATGAGGGCATTCAGCCTGCTCGCGAAGTCAGCAGCTATCCGGGTGGCGCGAACATCGCCTTGCAGGACCATTGCCCGGGCCGACTGGTCGAGCACGTCGGACAGTTGTACGACGCCGCGGCATACCGCCTGGTGCTCGACGCGCTCACCCATCCCGGCCCCGCGGTACCTGCGCGGATCGCGCAGTTGTGCGATGACATCACCCTGCCAGGCTTCGAGCTCCCCGGATTCGCGTCTTCGACCGTCAGCGGCGCGATCAAGTACCTGGGAATCCTGGGCGAACCCTTCCTGCCCACCGCTCCGCCCCTACCCGCATACGCGCTGCATGGCTAGCACGCGAAAGTGCCTGCGCCGCAAATCCGTTCCCGTGAGGTGCACATGAGAATGCCCGACCAGTTCCCACAGCTCGCGTCCACGTCCGATAACACCGCAATGCGGTGCGCCTTCCTCGGCACGTCCAGCGTGGTTCTGCGCGACCACGACACCACGGTGCTGACCGATGGGTTTGTGACCAGGCCGCGGATCGCCCGGGTAGCACTCGGAGCGCTACGCCCTGATCGCCAGCTCATCGCGAGCACCTTCGCCGGGCTCGGTATCGCAAATGCGGCATCGGTCGTGGTGACGCATTCCCACTACGACCACGCACTCGATGCGCCGACGGTCGCGACCACACTCAACGCTGACCTGATCGGTTCACACTCCACACAGGAAATCGCAAGCGGCTACGGCTTCGACCTCGGCCGCTATAAACTTGCCGACCCCGAACTGCCGTTGAGTTACGGGGATTTCACCATCTCGATCCGAGAAAGCGAACACAGTCCGGGCGACCGATGCCCGGGCGAGATCTCCGGACCGTTGACGCCGCCTGCGAGGGCCGGCCGGTTCCGAACCGGAGAGACGTACTCGGCGCATTTCGCCCACCCGGCCGGCGACGTGATCGTTCACGGTAGTGCCAACTATCGCCCAGATTGTCTGGCCGGACTACACGCGGACGTGATTTTCCTCGGCGTCGGGTTGCTGGGCCGGCAAGACGATGCGTTTCGGCGGCGCTACTGGAATGAAACCGTCGTAGCCGTTGGCGCCCGCCGTGTGGTCCCAGTGCACTGGGACCGATTCTGGCGACCGCTGACTGCGCCGATGTTGCCGATGCCGCGTCTGGTCGACAACCTCCGATCGACCGCCCGATTCCTACGCGATCGTGCCGAGGCAGACGGCGTCGAAATCGCCATCGCCCCCGCATCAACCTGGTGCGATCCGTTTGCGCCACTACTCGACCCATGAGATGGCCCAGGCCGTGCCCACCGGGAATCAGTCGCCTCGGTGGATGCGGGCCCGGGCAGATCCGAGCGCGAAGAGATTCGTCGGCGCTGGATAGGACGAAATCGACACACCGGCAAAAGGACAGTGCCACAGTGAAACCATGGCCTCGACACCTGCGACGCCGATCACGGTCCGTCAGCTGACCGCTGACGAGCGAAAGCTGATCATCAACTCAGACCCCTGGAAGTTCTGGAAGACGGTCAACGCGATCGAGTACACCGGCGGACGCGGCGAACATTTCTACATCGAACCCGGGTTTCAGACCGATTTTGCGTCCGTACCAAGAGTTTTCGCATGGTTCCTGCCACGCTACGGTCGCTACACCCGGGCAGCGATTTTGCATGATCATCTGGCGGCCCGCGCACGCAAGACCGAGTTTTCTTGGCGCGACGCCGATGGAATCTTCCGCCGCGTGATGCGCGAGGACGGCGTCCCGTTTTTGCAGCGCTGGGTGATGTGGGCCGGCGTCCGATGGGGTTCGGTCACCCAGTTCCGCACCGGCGGGCTGCTGGATTGGTGGCGCGATGCGCCCCTGATACTGGTGACCTCAATCGTGGCCCTACCGGTGTTGTTGGGTCCTGTCGTCGCTATTGCCCTGTCCTACTTGCTATTTCTCATCTACGAGACAACGGCATGGGTCGTACTGCGCGTCGGTCGACTCATGAAGAGGGCCATTGGCCGCACTCCCGAGAAACCACTGAACAGGCCACTATTCAGTAGTCATACCTGAGCTGCGGTCAGCGTGATACCCGATGCCCACGTACGGCATCGGGTATCTGGACCGCGACTAGTCGGGAGGTTCACTGGTGCCGGCTCCCCCATCAGCGATGTCGTCGGTCCCATCGTGGGTCGCAGAGGCTGGGTCTATCTCCGGTGCGGGATCCGGGACGCTGACGTGTTTGTCTTCGAGATCGTCGACTAGTTTTTCAAGATCTGTGCGACTTTCTGAACGATCTTTCTCAGACAATTCTCCACCTTCCAGCGTCGACTGCTCACCGCGCCGAAACAGCCGGTACCGCAAAAATTGCGGTACCTGACTCATACCCAACTCGGCGCAGAGGAAACCCCCCGATGACGCGAGAGGATGCTGGAGTCGCTCATGTCGTCCGCGAGTGTCCACCTTCGGGCTCTGTCCAGCGTTGCGTTTGTGTCAGCCGCAACAGGTAAGCAAGGGCAGGTAGAACGACGACGGCTGCCACACCCACAACGATGAGCAGTCCGACCAAGGTCGCATCGGCACCGGCAGCTTCGTTGATGGTCATCTGGTCGACGAGCATCCACGGATACTGCCCGACACCCCAGCCGGCAACCACCGACCCAACGGCCACCGCAGCAGGCAACCGCGCCAGCGAATATCGCCGCTGATAGAGCAAATACACAGCGGCCAGCCCGGCAACCGCCGCCAACACCAACAAGGGAGCTGCGGCACCGAGGAGTCCATCACTGAGAGTCGGCGCGTCTTCCAGAATGGGATAGAGCCCTGCGAAGACGACCACACCCGTGACGACACCGACCACAAGAGTCCGAAACCGTAGCTTCTCGGTGAGCTCGTGGATTCCGGCACGAGCGGCGTCCGCGGTGAGAAATACGCCGGCAAGGAATACACACGTCGTGACGGCCAGTACGCCACCGATCAGCGAGGTGGGATTGACCCAAGAACTGATTCGGTCCCCGTAGCCCCCGGCAGGCACACGGCCCGAAGCGACACTGCCGGCGACGGCGCCGAGGAAGAACGGGGTGATCAAAGACGAGCCCGCAAAGATGGCCCCGAACAAGCGCGCCTGCGCGAGGGTTTCCGCATATTTCCGGAAAGCAAACGTTGCGCCACGCAACACGATTCCGACCAGAGCCAGAGCGAACGGGATGAACAGTGTTGTCATCGTGTCCGCGAATGCGGCCGGAAATCCGGTCCACCAGATCACCAGGACATAGATCAGCCAGACGTGGTTCGCCTCCCAGACCGGGCCGATACTGTGGTCGATCAGCGTCCGCAGTTGACTACCGCCTCGACTGCCACCGGCAGTGAGATCGTAGAAGCCGGAACCGAAATCGGCGCCGCCGAAAAGTGCATAGGCGATCACTCCGACAAAAAGGGCAACAGCGACGACCGCGGCAAGTGTCATGGCAAGGTGCCCTTGGACTCAGCGGACGCGTTGTCGCTCTCACTGTCGGCAAAACTGTCAGGTCCGTAGGGGCTGGGTAGATCATGTTCTCCCGCTCGCCACCGTCTGGCCATCGATCGCAGGACGACGAATGCACCGATCGTCATGCCGAGGTAGATAACCAGAACTCCGCCGTAACTCCACCAGAGCCCGCTACTCCTACTCGCGGCGTCGGTGGTCCGGAGAATCTGCCACACCGTCCACGGTTGCCGTCCCACCTCTGTGGCGATCCAGCCGCACTCGAGCGCGATGATGGACAACGGACCGGCGACCACCGCGAAGCGCAGGAACCAGCGGTTGTCGAGGAGGTCGGTCTTGCGCCAGCGGAACAGCCAGTAGAGCACCACGGTGACCGCCAAGAGCGTTCCGATGCCAACCATCGCCTGGAAGGCCAGGTGCGTGATATTGACAGGCGGCAGATCTCCGGGCGGCACCTCATCGAGTCCGGGGACGGGCGCGTCCAGTGAGTTGCGCGCAATGATCGAGCCGAGGCGCGGGATTGCCAATGCCCAGCGCACTTCTCCGTCGATCCATAGCCCGCCCAATCGCAACGGCGCCGGACCTTCAGCCGTGGGCGACAGCTCGAACGCAGCGAGCTTGGCCGGCTGGCTGTCGTTGACGCGCATACCCAGAAAATGGCCGATGAACGGTTGTGCGATCGCGGCTACCGACGCGAACGTGAACGGAATCGTGAAACCCAGGCGATGGTGCCGGTCGGTACGCCCGCGCAACATCCCCGCCGCGTACACACCGGCCACCACCAGGCCGACGAGCATGAAAGCGCCCACCCACATGTGTAAGAACTGCAGCCAGACACCATCATTGAACATCGCGCGCCAGGGATTGACGTCGGTGACCACTCCATCGACGATCCGGAAACCGGTGGGATTGTTCATCCATGCGTTGACCGAGACGACACAGAACGTCCCGACCACACCCGCTATCGCCATCGGGATGAGCATCGCCAGGTGCCGACGCGGTGGCATCCGGCCCCAGCCGTAGAGGTAGATGCCCAGGAAGATCGCCTCGACGAAGAACGAGAGCCCCTCGAAGGCAAAGGGCAGGCCCAGGACGTCGCCGAAACGGCCCATGAGTCCGGGCCACAGCAACCCCATCTCGAAACTGAGAACCGTGCCGGAAACGGCACCGATGGCGAACAGGACCGCTGAAACCTTCGCCCACCGTTTGGCCAGGCCCAACGCAACCGAATCATCACGCACCAATCCGCGCCTGTGCACCACGTAGATCATGGACGGAAACGCAACACCGAAGCAGGCCAGAATGATGTGCCAACCCAGCGAGACCGCCATCTGTTGACGCGCGGGCAGCAGCCCGGGCGGTTTGTCGCCCGACGCAACATCGAACATCGACATGACTTCAACGATCATGGCTGGTCCCATGCTCGAGCTTGGCTATCGGATGATCACGGTCGCAGTACAGCTATCCGAGTTCCCATCGGCATTCTCCTCCAAACAGAGGCGCGAAACAGCCGTCTCAAGAAGAACGTCTATGGTTTGGCACAAAATCAGCAAGACCTTGTGGCACAGAATGTTTCGCCAAGGCTGGAACTTGCCGCGACATGCCTCAGTTCGTCCCGCACCGATACATCACGTGCAGGCACTGGTGATTGCGTGGTGGAGCTGCGCATGATCGTCGAAATAGGCGGTATTCGCTCCGAACCTCTGAACGGTGTCGCTGCCACGGCCCGCCACCACCAGCACATCGCCCGGACCCGCGGCCGCCACCGCCAGGTCAAGGGCCGTCCGCCTATCGGGTTCTTCGACCACGCGAGCGTGGTGCGCCTGCCGGGCACCAGAGAGGACCTCTGACCGGATGACTGCGGGGTCTTCATCTTCCGGGCTTTCGTCGGTGATGATGAGCAGATCCGCGTGGATTGCGGCGTACCGACCCAGCGGATGCCGCTTGCTGCGATCGCGGCCCCCGGTGGCGCCGGCCACCACAATCAGGCGGCCCCTCGCCAGTGACCTCAGATACGGCAGCAACGCTTGCTGTCCGGCGGTGTTGTGCATGTAATCAACGATGGCGGTGAACGATTGCCCGGCATGGACCGGTTCACACCGGCCGGGTATGGCGTGCAGAGACGATATGCCCTCGACCGCAGCAACAGCGTCCACCCCGTCGGCGACAAGGGCGGTCAGTGCGACCAGCGCATTGCTGACCTGATGCGGGCCCAATACCTGCAGCCGCACCGGCACCTGCCCGTTCGGTGTGTGCGCTACGAAATGGGAACCCGTCGCGGTCGACGACATCCCGTCGGCGTAGACATCAGCGGTCCGGTCGCCGGTCGAACACGTCCAGACCTCTGGGGTTGTTGTGGTGGCAGCCAGACGAGCACCGTAGGAATCGTCGATGTTCACCACCGCTATGTCGGTGCGCTCGGGAGTGAACATGGCCGCTTTGGTGCGGTAGTAATTTTCCATCGTGCCGTGGTAGTCGAGATGGTCACGACCGAGGTTGGTGAAAGCCATCGCCCGATACCGGATGCCATCGACTCGCCGTTGATCGATGGCGTGCGAGGAGATTTCCATCGCGCACGCGGTCACCCCCTCGCGGCGAAAGTGCGCCAGTGTTCGATGCAGCGTCGTCGCCTCGGGTGTGGTGCGCTCGGGCACCAGATCACAGCCCGGTCCCCTGATTCTGGCGCCGGAGATCAGCCCCACCGCTTCCCCGGCGGCATCGAGTCCGGCATCGAGAAAGTGTGCGGTGCTGGTCTTTCCGTTGGTGCCAGTGACGCCGAAGACCTGTAGTTCAGCGGTCCGCGTGCGATGAAACCATGCACACAGCGGGCCGATGACTGCTCGCGGATCGTCCACGAGCACACTCGGTAGCACCGCAGAGGGCCGGTCACTGACCACGACCACCGCACCGGCGGCCAGGGCTTCCAGTTCGAAATCCAGCCCATGCCAGCGCCCACCGCGGAAAGCGACGTAGGCATCACCTGCACATAACGTGCGCGAGTCGTCACCGACGTCCCGCACCACCGCGCGACCCGCACCCGGATCGCCGACAAGCCTGGCCCCCAGGAACCCGGCCAGAGCCGACACCGTGATCTCAGCATCCGCGGCAGGCGCCGCGGCGGGATGGCCGGTGAGCTCACTCATCGAATTCCGACCGGTCGACCCGTGTTCGACCTGGTCAGGGGGAAGGCGGCCACCGTTATCGCGCTATCGCGCCGAAAGAGGCCAAAAGTGAATGTCCGAGTCGCAGGGCTGATCAAAACCCCAGTGTCGATCACGCCGCATGCCCGCGGTGTCATCGACTGCTTCATCAGCGAGCGATACCCACCGTCGAAGCATCGCAAACCAGCCGCGTACGCCCCTGCGACCAACCGGCCGCGCGAGACGACGAACACACCCGGCACTTTGGAATACATGCCCATCAATGGCGGTTGTAGAAATCGACGGTGCCCGGTTCATTGCCCCGGGTCCTACACTCTGCCGCCACGAGCGGCCTTTCGCCGAGAGGCGCATTGACGGGCATCGTCCTCGTGCACAGAGCCGCTGACCTCACCGTCAGCGGCTCTGTCATTGGTGCAGATGGCCCGACCACATCGGCCATCCGGTTCACTCGTGCGAGAAATCGCCAGGTTCAGACTGCAACCCGGGTCGAGGCCGACGACGACGCCTCGGCAATAGCGCGGGTGCGCTTCACGGCGAAGATGATCAACGCGGCCGGAATGAGCCAGTTCAGGAGAAGACCCCCGGGATGGTTCCCGGCGATGATGGTGGCTTCTGCCAACATCCCAGCGACGGTATGAGCAACCGCGGTCGCGAACACGACTGCAGTCCACAGCAAGCTGATGGAGCGGTTCTTGGCCCGGAAGATCGGCGAATGCCATAGTGCCGCGGAGTCGTTGATCTACACAGCCGTCATACACCAGCTCGTGACCATCGACAACACCTTCGCGTTGTCGAACGGAGTATCTCCATTCAAGTATGTGTACATCGTCGACGGGATGGCACCGCGCAGCCCTGAGCTGTCGCTCAACGCTGAGGGTGGGCCGTTCAGCGACAGCCTGAAAAGCGAAATCATGAGCCAATCCAAAGCCTGCCGCCCGTAGAGTTCATTCCCATCCCCAAACTGAAGATTGATCCCGACCCCCAGGGCGTCACCGGGGTGGACAACGACGGCGTCATCATCGGACTCGGTCCGATCAAGCATCAAGGAGACGACGTCGTGCACGTTGGCGCCGGATTCTATTGCGGAAACGTCTGCGGCCACGGCCTCACCTACGTAGTGAAAAAGATCAACGCGCAGTGGCAGGTCGCAGGCACAACAGGATCGCGAAGCATCTCATAGCCTGACTCAATGATCGTTTCTCGCTGAATCCGCGTACCACCCGGCTGTGTGATCGCCGCGGCCTGGAATGTTGACGACGCGCCAACCCCGGGCGTGGGCGCGGTCGAGAATCAATCGCTCGCAGCGCGGCCGATCAGCCGGAGTGGATCTCCACTGCGCGACGAATGCAGCAACGTGAGACAGAACGGTCATATGCCTGCCGCCATCAGAGCCCGGTAGCGGCGCCGCGGGAAGATCGCTCCACAGGTGGCCCCGACGACGGGGTGAACGAAACCATCACCGATTCGCGCCGACATCATCTTGCTGAATGCCCTTGTGCCCGCGGCATTCACAGCGTCGCCGTGGTCACCACCCAGTGTCAGCATCAGTTCCTCACCGAGCAACTTCTGATACTCGGTGGTTTCCTGGTGCCCCTCCAGAATTGGCTCGTCGCGCTCCTTCCTTCGGAACCGCGACAGGATCTCGGCGACCGCTTCGGCCACGTCAGGCGGGATCAGCGGCGGCACCTCGAATAGGCGCCGGTGCATGACCTTCAGATACCGCTGGCTTCCCAGGACAAATGTGTCCCAGGTGCCCTCACCGACCGCACATCGAGTTGCCCGGCGGAGGAATTGGTCGAAAGCATCGCGGTGAAATGGCGCCGTGCGACGCATACTGTCCATCTGCGTAACGGTCATCGACCCGAATACGAACTGTTCGAGGATCGCGTCCATGAATCCGCTTGTCCTCGGGTCGGTCCTGTGGCATCCTGCTCGTCGTGTACCTGCCGATGTCGTTGCCCGATGGGCGTCAGGAGGTTGCCGGCGTGATCGTCGGCAACAACTGACTTCGTCGCCCCGCAGCGCGTGTGCCTTTCCCATGGCCCGCGTCGGCTTTGCCACACCCATCGGCGAATACACAATGATCAGGACACTCATGCAACCCTTGACCGACCAACAGGTCCGCAACTCTCTCGTGAACGCATCCGTGCGCGAACGCAAAGCTCTGACACTTCCATCGAACTTCGATGAGATCGACTGGAACGAACTGGATTTTCTCGGCTGGCGGGATCCGAAATTGATCCAGGCCGGCTATATGGTCATTCCGGTTGACGATGAGATGGTTGGCATCATGCTCAAACTCGGTGGTCGACAGCCGCACCGACGTCCGCTGTGCTCGTTCTGTCAGGACGTCCAGTTACCCAACGAGGTGGCGTTCTACAGTGCGAAGCTTGCCGGGACGTCCGGACGCAACGGCAACACCGTCGGAACTTTGGTCTGCACGCACTTTCAATGCTCCGCGAACGCCCGGGCACGTCAACCGAAGATGTTCAGCGGTGACGATCCAGAGATCGTGAAGCAGCAGCGCATCACGACCCTCCAAATACATCTATCCGGTTTCGCCCGTCGAGTCCTCAAGGGGTAGAGCTCATCCCAGGGTGCTCGGGACGGGCTCTCGCAAAGGCGAAATGGAGTGCAGCCGGATCAGAGGTCAGGAATTCGGAGTAACTGGCCGACCTTGATGACGTCCGGATCTGGAATGTGATTCGCCGCCGCGATGAGTGCGTACATCGAGGTATCCCCGTAGAATCTGTCCGCCAATTCCGACAGTGTGTCCCCAGGGACCACTTTGTACTTCTTGGTGAGTCCCGGGATCAACAGAATTTGACCGGTCCTGATGAAATCCGGGTCGGGTAGGCCGTTCGCGATCACAATCACCTCGAAAAGGCTGGCATCGCGATAGAAACGGTTTGCCAATCCCGACAATGTGTCACCGGCGGCCACCTTGTATTTCTTTGCCATGATCGTTCCTCTCTTCTGGGATTTCCGCGCCACTGATGAACGGCGCGCATGGCATCAATTCTGTTCGGACCACAGACCGCAACAACGAGTAGCGCGCTACGCGAATCCTTGGCCGTGAAACGCGCGACGACGAGTAGTGGTGTCGTAAGCGCAGCAATCGAAAAGGGACACAGCCACATTCCCTCGTGTGGTGGAATACCCACACTTCAGTTCATCGCCGACTTCCGCAGCTTGCCACCGCCTATTGGGACAACGGATGAACGCGACCGATTCGAGTAGTGCAGTACTCGCGACACCGCGTCACACCCGAACCTACGGTCTTATCGACACCTTCTGATGCACGAACGGAGATCGCAATGACTCGTCCACTGACCCAAGAGGATCTGGAGCACGCCACGTCGATCGATGCTGATCCACCAAGTGATGCCAGCATCGAAGTCCCCCTTATCGACATCGATCCCGACGCGACCGGCGATCTCACGATTCAGCGCTCGGAGCGCAGCGTGAGGGTGGTCGGCCGAGTAGGCACCCGCGGCTGGCCCGACGTGCGCGATCAATTCCGTCCCGAGGCCATCCCCCTGTCCCGAACACATCTTGACAATGCGGACTTCGCGTCCGAACTGCCCGGTTTTCGCCCCGGCGGGGTGGAGACCGTCTTCAGACCGACAAGGGCACCGCATGTGTGGCGCGATGTGCCGACTGGTGAAAAGTTGCGCAGGCAGGGTGGGTCGATCTTCGACGCCGATGATCGCTACCTGTTCCACGACCAGACATTTCCCTGGCGAATCACGGGAAAGGTTGCCACAGCCGGCGGGTGGGGATCCGGGACAGTGATCGGGCCGCGGTACTGGTGTTCAGCGAACGAATCGGTGATGTCACCGGATACGCGGGTTATCGCTCGTACGACGATGATTGGGACGGCGAGGCATACTGGCAATCATGGCCCCGGGTGGTCGGCGTCGGCAGCACGATCGGAGACACCATGGTCAAATCCGCCGCGACGGGGACATCCGAAAACGACAACAACTATGGCGGCGGACCAGCGCTGAGTGCACTGATCGGGTGGGCCCGGACAAACCACCCGTAAGCGTGGGTCCTACACCGGGTCAGCCGAGTCCCTCCACCAACTCCAAGGTGTTTCCGTCGGGATCGGAGAGGAACGCAAGTCGTTGCGCGGGACCGATCTCGATTGGTCCCATCTGTAGCCGACCGCCGGCGGCGATGCCTCGTTCAACGAGTTCGTCGAGTCCGCCCGCGACGTAGAACGAGAGATATCGCAAACCGGGTGCAGCGAGGAACGAACCCGACGGTTCGACCGTCGTCGGCGGTTGCGCGGGCACCATCACCTTGAGGACCATGCCGCCCGCCCCGAGCCGGTGCACTGTTCCCGAACCTGCTTCGGTGACTTCGAGCCTGTCCATCTCGAAAACGGTTGCATAGAAGTTCACCAGGGCGTCATTAGCGCTGACGAGTCCCATCTCGATCCGGTCCAACACCATGTGGCTCCAATCCTTGGCTCGCGCCGGCACGGAATGAGCGACGCAAGAGCAACAGTTCCACAGTGGACAATGATATTCTGCAATTTCAGAACATGATTCTTGACGCTCGCCAAGCCGGAACAGCTGCACGGCCACGGGGAGTTCGTCGGGGCCCATCGAAAGCGAGAAGGCAATGGAGCGACTAGGAATCGAGATGCTCAGCGTCTTCGGGTTGCCGCCCGTCGAACACATCGAGCTGGCGGCAGACCTCGGCTGCCGCCACATCTCGTCGGCTTTGACGTCGTTCCCGTACGACGCACCCTTCTATCCACCATTTTCGCTGCGCGACGATCCTGCTCTGCGGCGGGAGATGCGCGCAGCCATGCGGGACAGGGGGGTGACCATATCCCTCGGCGAGGGGATGTCGATTCGTGGCGGCATGGACATCCGAGACAAAGCCACTGACTTGGCGTTCATGGCCGAACTCGGGGTCGCCCGGGTCAACACCGTCTCGCTCGACCCCGATCTGAGCCGCAGTATCGATCAATTCGGCATCCTCGCGGAGATGGCAGCCGAGAGCGGGATCGAAACGACGGTCGAGTTCAGTCCAGGGACAACCATTGGCGATCTGAACACAGCCTTGTACGCAGTCAAAGCTGTTGGCAGAAAAGACTTCCGGATCCTTGTTGACACCATGCACCTCGTCAGGTCCGGGTCCGGCGCAGATGACCTCACCACAGTTGATCCAGACCTCATCGGCTACGTCCAAATCAGTGACGCACCACGGGTCCCGGTCATCGACGATTACATGGAGGAGTCCATGTTCGAGCGGATGTGTCCGGGAACCGGCGAGTTACCGCTCCTCGACATCCTCGCCGTCCTGCCCCGCGACCTCGTCATCAGCCTCGAGTTGCCCATTCGCTCGGCGATGCAGGCCGGTGTGCCACTCTCTGCACAGCTCGGTAAGGCCTTGGAAGCAACCCGCAACATGCTCGCGCAGATCGATCACATCAATTGACGGAGAACACACACATGACGCGTATCGGCACCTCGGACCTCGATGTCTACCCACTGGTCCTGGGCGGCAACACCTTCGGCTGGACCAGCGACCCTGTCACCTCCTTCGCCGTGCTCGACAGCTACGTGGCGGCAGGTGGCAACTTCATCGACACCTCGGACAGCTACACCCAGCCCGGCAAGACCGATGGTGACTCGGAAACGATTCTCGGACAGTGGTTCCAGAAACGTGAACGGCGCGACGACGTCGTCCTCGCGACCAAGGTCGGCCTGCGGGCGGAGACCTTTGGTCTGGCTCCAGACAACGTGGCCCGGGCCGCGGAGGCCTCGCTGATACGTCTGAATAGCGACTACATCGACCTCTACTACGCGCACTACGACGACCCGAAAACACCGCTGGTCGAAACGATCGCCGCCTTTGATGCTCTGGTCCAGTCGGGGAAGGTCCGACATGTCGGGATCTCGAACTACTCCGCAGACCGGGTGGCCGAGTGGCTGTCGGTGTGCGAAGACAACGGATTTGCCAAACCCATTGCCCTGCAGCCCAACTATAGTTTGGTAGCACGTAAGGGCTTTGAGGCAGAGATGCGGCCACTCGCCGAAAAGTTCGACCTCGCCGTGTTTCCGTACTGGGCATTGGCCAGTGGATTCCTCACCGGCAAGTACCGAACCGAAGCAGACCTCGAGGGGGCGGCACGCGGACCATTGGCAGGCCGGTTCTTCAGCGCCGACGGGCTCGCGGTGGTCGCCGAACTCGACACCATCGCACAGGCCCATGACGTCGCGATCGCGACCGTTGCCCTCGCGTGGACGAGGCAACAACCGACGATCGTCGCACCCATCGCCAGCGCCCGTATCCCGGAACAACTCGATGCCCTACTCGCCTCGGTCGATCTCACTTTGACCGCAGCCGAACTAGATCGGCTGGACAGCATCTCGTCGGTCGGCTGAAACCGACAACTCCGCCGACACCAGTCACCCACGAAACCAAGTCTTGGACGAGGGCAGAAGTTATACCCACACAACAAGAGTGGCCTGGTACGTTGCTTCTCGACTGCAGCTTCCTCTCGATCTAGACCGCGAGTTAAGGACCGATACAGTGGCACCTACGGAATCCACGACCGACTTGACCGAGTCGTCCGTCGAGCGGATGCTCGACATCTTCGATGTCGAGGAGGCGGGGCCCGACCGGTTCACCGGCACCAGCGACGGCGGGGCGCGACAGGTGGCCGACGGCACGCAATTGCTCGCCCAGGCGATCGTGGCGACCGCCAAGCGTTTTCCCGGCAAGTCCATCAGGTCGGCTCGTGCGGTCTTCACCCGACCTGTCGATGCCACAGTTCCAGTCGAGTTCGAGGTGGACGTGATCCACGAAGGCCGATCGATGGCGAGCGCCAATGTGGCGGTGTGCCAGGGCGGCCGGCGATGCGCGATGGTGTCGGTGCTCGCCGATGTACCGACAGAAGACATCATCCGACACTCGGCTCCCCGCCCGGATGTGGCGTCACCCGCCGAGTCCAACTGGCGTGACATGCCCATGACCGGACGCGAAGTCCGCCTCGTCGACGTCGTGGACGTCAACAGCCCCGACGAGGTGGGTCCACCCGAGTTATACGCGTGGCTCAAGTACGACCCAATCCCCGACCGCGACGACCTGGCGAAGGCATTGCTGGCGCACTTCACCGGCCATCTGTCGGTTTCCACGACCATGCGGGCGCACGCCGGGATCGGCACGAGCCAGGCGCATCAGACCGTATCCACGGGAGTGATGACTGTGACCATCGGCTTCCACGAACCGGTGGCGTGGGACGGGTGGATTCTCTACTCACATGAGAGCACGCAGGTCGGTGCCGGGATGACCTACGTGCGCGGGCAGGTGCATACCGAAGCCGGCGAGTTGCTGGCCTCCTTCACCCAGGAAGCCATCATCCGGCCGATCAGATCTGCGGACGCCGGCATTCCATCGGCGAAACGACTGTGAACCGCAGACGCACTCGCAGATCCGGCTTGTGATCGGCATTGCCATTCCTTCCCCAGGAGCCCATATGACAACACAGCACATCAGCGCCTTCAAAGACAGACCCGACTATCGCGTGGACATCCTCGCCCGCCGAAATGTCGTGACGGCGTCTGTCGGCGGTCGACCGCTGGCGCAGACGTCCCGCTCGCTTCTCGTCGACGAGCAAGACCATGGTTTGGTCTTCTATTTCCCCCGCACCGACATTCACGTCGAGCTGACCCTCGACCCCGATACAAAGAGTCGCTGTCCGTTCAAAGGTGAAGCCACACACTGGCGTTTCGACGATGATGGCGATTCCACGATCTGCTGGAGCTACGAGACCCCGTTCGAAGAGGTAATGCAACTCCGCGGATACGTTGCGTTCTACCAGGATTCGGTCGACATCCGCGTGGGGCAGGCGCATCCTGCGGTGTCGTGGCGTCCGCCGGCGACAGGCAAATAGCGGCTTTCCTACCGTCGTCCGGGCATCACCTGGAGCGACGATCGTTGAACGCGATGAGGTTCATTGCCGTGAGATAGCCACCCTCGAGATGTCTTCCGGGTCGATGAGGTGGGAATGATCGTCGTCGCCGACATCGATCTGGACCACATCGATGCGGCCGTTGAATTTGCTTGCGCCGGCGTAGGCAGCGCTGACGGGCAGACCGTAGTCATCACCGATGTCGGTGGTCTCGTCCGCAGAAAATATCAGCGGTTGAGTCTGTTCCACCCGACCTTCCCCGACGACGGCACCGTCATAGAACAGCGTCACCCCTCCGCCCTTGGCGAGTCCCCCGCCGTCATAGGCGAATTCGACGCGAATCTGGTGACTCCCGGCGGGAAGTACTTTATCGGCCACGACCGTGAACTCGGCCATTCCCAACAGGTTGTAGACAAATGCGGCGGCCCCATCCTTCATATACAGCGCCCAGCCACCGAATCGGCCACCCTGGGCGATGATCACGCCGCTGGTGGTACCGGAAGTCGCACTGTCAATCGCCGCGGTGACGCTGAACGACCGGTTCTTGATGTCGATCACACTGTGTTCGCTGAGGCGTTTCATCCCGGGGAACAACACCTGGGTCGTGCCTTTGATCAGTTGCGGCCGGCCGGCGATTGTCGCGTTCAAACGTTCGAATCGGCGGTCATCGATGGGCAGGACGTTGTACTTCACCGCCTCGATCAGCCATAGCCGCTGCAGCGCGGCCAGCCGCTCCGGCTGCTCTTGTGCGAGGTCGTGCGCCTGGGTCCAGTCCTTGGCACCGTCGTAGAGCTCCCATACGTCGTCGTCGAGAGCAACAAGTTCTTCGGCTGGAAGCCAGGGAGTGCTGTGGCGGGTCACTGCGCTCCAACCCTTGAAATAGATCCCCCGGTTACCGGCCATCTCGAAGTACTGCAGATCGTGACGCTCGGGCTCCTCGGCCGCATCGAACGTGTACGCCATGCTGGTGCCTTCGATCGGCGCCTGCTGCACGCCGTTGACAAACGTCGGTTCAGGCAGACCTGCAGCCTCGAGAATTGTTGGTGCCACGTCGATCACATGGGTGAACTGCGACCGAACCTCGCCCTTGCTCGATATCCCGGCCGGCCAATGCACGATGGTTCCGTTGCGGGTGCCACCCCAGTGCGAGGCAACCTGTTTGGTCCATTGCAGCGGCGCACACATCGCCCACGCCCAGCCCACCGAGTAGTGGTTGTAGGAATCGACGCCGCCCAGTTTGTCCTTCATCTCCGCCATGAACTCTGGTGTTTCGATCGCGGCAAGCCCGTTGAAATTCGCCATCTCGTTGAACGCACCGTTGACTGTGCCCTCGGCCGAGGCACCGTTGTCGCCGATGATGTAGTAGATCAGCGTGTTATCCAGCGCGCCGACCTCTTCTACGGCGTCAACGACCCGGCCGACGTGAAAGTCGGTGTGCTCGAGGAACCCGGCATAGATCTCCATCTGCCGCTCCAAGACGGGTTTGAGCTCATCACTCATCTCATCCCACGACGGGATCGCGTCCGGACGCGACGTGAGCACGGCCTCGGCGGGGACCACGCCGAGGTCCTTCTGCCTCGCGATGATTGCCTCCCGCTGCGCATCCCAGCCGTCGGCGAACTTGCCGGCATATTTGTCGGCCCACTCCGGGGGCACGTGGTGGGGTGCATGGGTGGCGCCCGGTGCGAAGTAGAGAAAGAACGGTTTCTCGGGAGCAAGCGCCTTTTGGGTCCGCATCCAGTCGATTGCGCGGTCGGCTAGATCTTCGGTGAGGTGATAGCCCTCTTCCGGGGTCTTGTCGGCCTCAACGGGTGTGATCCCGTCATACAGTGCCGGGTAGTACTGATTGTTCTCACCGCCGATGAAGCCGTAGAAGTGCTCAAAGCCCCCGCCTCCGGTCGGCCATGCATCGAACGGGCCCACCGGCGAGGTTTGCCATGGCGGCACTTCATGGCACTTCCCGAACTGTGCCGTCGAATATCCGTTGAGTTTTAACGTCATCGGCAGTGCTGCCTTGGTGTTCGACCGCACTCCCGACGAACCCGGCGCCGACGTGGCGGTCTCGGTGATCATGCCCATCCCGACCGAGTGATGGTTGCGGCCGCTGAGTAGCGCAGCCCGAGTCGGCGCACACAGCGCCGCCGTATGAAATCGGTTGTAGGTCAGCCCACCGGCCTGAAGACGCTCCGCCGTCGGTGTGTTCGATGGCCCGCCGAATGCGCTGCTGGCCCCGTAGCCCACATCGTCGAGCAGGATGACGAGCACATTCGGTGCACCCTCGGGCGGCAACAATGGTTCGATCGGCGGAAAGCTGGTGTCGGGATCCTTCGCGTCGTACGTCACCAGTCCCAGATACTCGCGATCTGGAATCGGAAGACTCCCGCGGCCCGCGCTCAACTTGTCCACCATCGTCGACTCCTCGTCGTGGCCGATCACTGCGCGGACGCCGCTCAGGACACGAGCCGCCGATATCTCACCGGAGTGGAGATCCAACTCAACTACTGCTGCCGCCGCTCAAGTCTGCAAGGACATCCCACGTCTGCGCCTCACCCGAGATGGGTGAGAAGCCCCCGGAATCGGAACGATATCGTCGCGCTGGGCCAAAGCCATGCCAAAGCAATCTGCGCAGGGGTGACACCCACGTCGTTTGCGATCGCCGTGACCTCGTCGGCCGGTCACAGATTCCGCTGAAAGTTCTCTCCGGTGAAGCGCGGATTGGTGGAACGAAAGTCGTTCGCATCGAGGCCCTTGATGGCCTTCCCGACGAGCTCTTCGTTGATGTACGGACCATAGATTTCGGCAACCATTCAGCGCGCGGCTCGAGTCGAATGGCGCGCGCGTTCTCGAGAAGTCGCGGCAATGAACCACAGTCCACACAATCGGCTAGTGGGCTTGTCGATCGATGGCTGAAAATGGGTAAAACAGCGATCCAAGGATCACACCGCCAAGACGGAATACGGTGAGTACACCCGACGGAAATCAGGAGCCCCGTATGCCAAAGCTGGAGATCAAACGGACATCTACGCTTTCTCGCAAGCAGGCGTCAGAAAAGCTGATCGCGCTCGGTCGAGCATTGGCCGAGGGAGTCGAGGTCGAACTCGGCACCGGCGGCGACTCCATCACTGTCGAAGTCGCGGACCAAGTCCAGTTCGAGCTCGAAGTCGAAGTTGACGGGGACGAAACCGAGATCGAAATCGAAATCAGCTGGCATGACAGCGGCCCAAACACTTCGGAGAGCGCGCCCCCGGCAAAACCGGCCAAAGCGCAATCAAAGACGACTCGCCGCGCGGCCCCGCGCAAAGCAGCGGGCAAGTAGGCCGCGGCGCCGACAGTCTGCAACGATCTCCCCCATTGCGCCTCACGCGAGACGGGCGAGAATCTCGCACCGCGGATGGATACCGAATTCTCCACGTACACAGAAGCTTTGGTCGCCAAATCGCCACGTCCGCGCCGGACGTTGCTTGGTCGATCAGGATCTAAGTGTCGAGGACTGCGTCTACGCGTTCGTCCAACCCACCGAGCGCTGTCACGTCGATACCGAAGCGTAGATCGAGGACCTCGATCACCTCGGCGGCAGACTCGAATCTGGTCCGGGTGGACGTCCCATCCCGATGATGGACGGTCAGGTTTCGCCCCCGGAGATTCCACCGGGCGTCATCGGTCACTCGCGCGACGGTCATTCCCACGACGAATATCGAGTCGGGGTAGGTGGACACGTACCAGCTGCCGACCTGGAGATCGATCTGCGGCACCGCTTCTCGCGAGAACGTGTACAGCGGATGCCAACTTCCACGGAGGTATGCTTCGAGCTGGTATTCGTCTGCGGCCCTTGAGATCCGGTAAGGCTCGTGCCGCGTCGATTGGACCTCGTCGACCACCATCCGAATCGGGGACGACAACGTCTGGCCACCAAAACCCACGTCCACGAGGTATTCGACACCGGTGTCGGGAACGGTCACCGACAATACGTGGTGTGTCCGGGCCGGTACGGGAGCATCGGCGCCGAGCATCCACACCACACGACCGGCCAACGGCCGAACGTCGAAACCCACCGCCTCGAGGGCGTACCGCATGAGTCCGTTGTGTTCATAGCAATAGCCACCACGACGACGGAACACAAGCTTCTCAGTCAGCGCTCGCGCGCTCAGATCCACCACCGGTATGCCCAGCAGTGGGTCTAGATTCTCGAAGGGAATGGTGCGGGTGTGGGCTGCGACCAGCGCGTGCAAGGTCTGCGGTGTCGGATCAACCGGCTTGTGGACGTCGATGCGAGCGAGGTAGGCGTCGATGTCGACGGACGGTTTAGCGGTGTCGAGCTTCCCGGATATGGCCATCTCTCGATGATTCGCCCTCAACCCCACTTGAAGTCAAGCCCCTGCGAGCCACATATTCGATGGGGCGAATACTCAATTGCCGACATCTGGAACGATCTGCAACCGGGGTCCTGGGTTGGCATGACTTCGATCGGGGAAGCCGCCGTCAGTTCGGCGTACCGAATATCAGCAGCGAGGCCAGACCGGCGAGGACCGCCACCACGGTCAACCATCCCATCCACCCTGGGCCGGGCTCCTCATCGCGAAGACGACTATCGGCGTGCCGCACGGGCGATGTCCAGGGCAGTGTCGAGGGGTCGTGACTCATATTTCTCCCCTTTCGGATGAACGTTTGCTACGCCGCGGGAAACTCGAGGTTTATCTTCGGGTGGTGGCGACCGCGAGGCTGCAAGGCCCCGACCCAGAGTCCGTTGACCACACTCGCGACGAAGATGCTGCTGTCGACCTGGACGGCGGTTCCTAGATACATTCGCCCGTTGACGACCATGCGTCCTCGGCCGAGGATCGGCAAATAGTCTTCTGGCGGACCGGGATTGGACACCACGTCTGCCACATCCCATGGGAATGGATCACTATCACTTGCGTCACGGACCATACGTACCGAGTTCTCGAGTAGCAGCGCGGGGTACAGCCGGCGTTCCAGTGGATCAGCATCAGGTTGGGCCGAGGAATGCGTCGAGACCGTCGTCATCCAGATGCGGTTGTCGTCATCGTGAGCCCACCGGGTCACATCCTCGGTGCCGGCCGTCTCAAGAGGACGCCATCGCACCATCGGGTCTGTAAACCACACGCTGGGAACGACTTTGAGATGTGTGGTGCCGGTTGGCTCTTGGAACGAAGTCGTCATACTCCTCTCGCTCTCGATCACCGCACCAACAACCGGATTCAATCAACACGACACACCAGTCGTTGTCGGCGGTGGCTGTCCAGGGTGGTGCCGCCCAGGAATGTCACTGGGCGGCACCACCTGCGGTCAAGGATTGGTCGCCTTTTCGGCGACTCTGTGTGGGTGGTTGTCTCCAGAGGTCGCCAACCCGTAAATCGGGCGGGGACCTCGGACTCCATCAGCTAACTCGATAGGCACCTCCTCGACATCATTCAGACATAAGGTCGGGAACACCGCAGCGTCGGCGCGAGCTAGACGACTGCGCGTAGCGCAGGTCAGTGCTCGCTCGTCAGCCGGATACGGTTTCGATGGATCTGGCAATATCCGAAGGTTCGATCTCGATAAGCCACCTCCTACGTCACTCGCGGGCCGCCACCCTGGTGGGGCGACCAATCTGTGCAAGAACAGTTTTAGCACTCTGATCTACCGTGTGCAACAACCCCCTCAAGAGACTCGCCGCACACGAAAGTTGTTGGTGTACAGGACTACTGATCCCGAATTAGAGACCGCGCGCCACGACGATCAAGGAGCCGTTGATGATGACGATGCGGTATACAGCTCGAGACGTCGGTCGTCGAACACATGGTTGACGGTGGAGATCTGCCTGTCACGAGCTGTTGCCAGAGACAGTTGAGCGCCGCGAACCCGTCGGCGTCCGGTCTGTCGAGCACCCGTCCAGCCGTGTCGATGATGGCCGAGCCGCCGGTGAAGTCCTGGTCTCGCTCACGGCCGGCGCGGTCGGCACAGGCAACGTAGGCGTGATTGATCCGGAGATCGGCACGCGACTGTTCGATCGATCGACGAGACGGGTCGCGCTGACGCCGGCCGGGGCGGCGTTTGCCGAACGCGTGACCGCATTACTCGCGATTCTCGAGGACGCAGTCGTCGAGGCCGCAGACTTCGGTGCCGGAAAACGAGGCCGGGCGCGGGTCGGTTTCATCAGTTCCGCCAGCGTCGCCGTCCTTCCGAGCGCGGCATGCTTCTGACCACAGACGCTCTCGAGGCCGGCGGAGCACACCCTGAATTGATAGCGAAGGGTTGAGCAGGTCGCACGGTGGTTACCCTCGAAAGATGGCTGCAATCCCGGATTCCACAGTAGGCACGAACACAGCGTTGGCAGGCCTCGAGAGCACCTTCGCCGGCGAACTCGGCGACCTGGCGGTGCCGTGGCAGGGCGCCGCAGCTCCTGACCCCACGTTGCTCGTGTTGAACGAGCAACTCGCGGTGTCACTGGGGTTGGACGTAGAGACACTGCGCAGCGAGGATGGGGTCGGCGTGCTGTCCGGATCGACGGCTCCGGTCGGGGCCAAGCCGGTGGCGATGGCGTATGCGGGCCATCAATTCGGCGGGTACACACCGCTGCTCGGGGATGGTCGGGCGTTGTTGCTCGGTGAACTGGAGATCAGTGATGGCCGCCGAGTAGATCTGCATCTCAAGGGCTCAGGGCCCACACCGTTCTCACGGGGCGGCGACGGGTTCGCAGTTGTCGGTCCGATGCTGCGCGAATACCTGGTCAGCGAATCCATGCATGCCCTCGGCATTCCCACGACGCGCGCGCTGTCGGTGGTCGCCACGGGCCGGGACGTTCGCCGAACCGGCGCCGAACCTGGCGCCGTTCTCGCCCGCATCGCGGCCAGTCATCTGCGGGTGGGCACCTTCGAATACGCGGTCCGTCGCGGCGAGATCCTGCGGCCGCTCGCCGACTACGCAATCGCACGCCACTATCCGGAGCTGACCGACCTGCCGGCGAGCAATCGTTATCTGGAGTTCTTCGCCGCGGTTGTCGAGGCGCAGGCGTCGCTGGTGGCGCAATGGATGCTCATCGGTTTCGTGCACGGGGTGATGAACACCGACAACACCACCATTTCCGGAGAGACCATCGACTACGGTCCGTGCGCCTTCCTCGACGCATTCAACCCGGCGGCGGTATTCAGTTCGATCGACCACGGCGGGCGCTACGCCTTCGGCAACCAGCCGGCTGTCCTCAAGTGGAATCTGGCGCGGTTCGCGGAAACTCTGCTGACACTCGTCGATTCCACGCCGGATGAGGCGATCACCGCGGTTTCGGCGGTCCTCAACACCTTCGACGAGCGTTACGAAAGCCACTACGCGGCGGGTATGGCAGCAAAGTTCGGCTTGGCCGGCGTACCTGCCGATCGAGCCTTGATCGACGATCTGCTGACGCTGATGAACGAACATGGCGCCGACTGGACGGGCACCTTCCGCGCTCTCAGCGACGAGCTGCGCGGAAACCCTTCGCCTCTCGACAATCTCGTACCCCGCGAGCAGGTCGGGCCCTGGCTGGAACGCTGGCGCGCCGCCTTGACGGGACACCATCGCGGGGCAACCGAGACCGCGGACGCGATGGACCGCATCAACCCGCTGTACATCCCCCGTAATCATCACCTCGACGCTGCCTTGCGCGCCGCCACCGACGGCGACCTCGCTCCGTTCGAGAAGTTGCTGGACGTCGTCACCCATCCATACGACCACCGCGACGAGTGGTCCGACTACGCCACACCCGCTCCCGAGTTGTTCAGCGACTCATTTCAAACCTTCTGTGGCACTTGAGTATCACCTGAGCGACAGCGCGCCCGCCATCATTCCCGCCAGAGGTGACGGAGGGAAGTGTGTCCTCGGCGGCAGCTGTCGGGGCCGACCACGGGAGGTTCTCAGCAAGAGGTCTACGTGTCGTTGCCGGACTCGTCGGACGACTGTCGGCGCTCGCGCAGCTGAGCCCAGTGGTCAAGACGTTGCCGGATGTGCCTCTCGTAGCCGCGATCTGTGGGTTCATAGAAGGTGCGACGGTCCATGTTGGTTGGGAAGTAGTTCGCGCCGGAGAATCCGTCGTCGGTGTCGGGGTCGTACTCGTATTCCTTGCCGTAGCCGAGATTCTTCATCAGCTTGGTCGGCGCGTTGAGGATATTGAGAGGTGGGGCGAGGGAGCCCGTCTGCTTCGCCGCCTTGGTGGCTGAACCGAGACCTCGGTAGACGGCGATCGACTTCGGGGCGGTCGCCAGGTAGACGACGGCCTGCGCGATCGCGAGTTCGCCTTCGGGAGAACCCAACCGCTCGTAGACATCCCACGCAGCCAGTGCTTGGTGAATCGCTTGCGGATCAGCAATGGCGATGTCTTCGTTCGCAAACCGGACAAGGCGACGGGCGATGTACAGCGGGTCTTCACCACCGTCGAGCATCCGCGCGAGCCAGTACAGCGCGGCGTCCGGGTCCGAACCTCGCATCGACTTGTGCAGAGCGGAAATCAGGTTGTAGTGGCCCTCCTGGGACTTGTCGTACAGGGGAGCCCGTTTTTGAACCACTGCGGCCAGCGCGGCCGTGTCCAGGTGTTGTTCGGTGTCCGGGAGAGCGAGGAGCTGTTCGCACATGTTGAGCAGATACCGGCCATCACCGTCGGCCAACGCCAACAATGCGGTACGGGCTTCTGCGTCGAGGGGTAGAGCTCTGCCACTGAGCTGTTCGGCACGCGTGACAAGCGCCTCGAGGGCGGGCTCGTCGAGACGCTTGAGGACAAAGACCTGGCACCGGGACAGGAGTGCGCCGTTCAATTCAAAACTGGGGTTCTCGGTCGTCGCACCCACGAGAATAATGGTGCCGTCTTCGACGTACGGCAGAAAGCTGTCCTGCTGGGCCCGGTTGAATCGGTGTATCTCGTCAACGAACAGCAGAGTTCCCTGGCCGACTTCTCTCCGCTTTTGTGCAGCCAGGAATACTTTGCGCAGATCTGCAACACCGGAGAAGGTCGCCGACAACGGCTCGAACACCAGATCTGTCTGTTGTGCCAACAGACGAGCGATTGTTGTCTTCCCGCATCCGGGCGGACCCCACAGGATGATCGACACCAGCCGCTGCTGGGCGACCATCCGCCCGATCGGCGCGTCCGCCGCAAGAAGATGATCTTGGCCGACAACGTCTTCGAGTAAGGTCGGCCTGAGGCGGTCGGCAAGTGGTCGGGACGTATCGTCCACCTCGAACAATGACGGCGGCGGGTTCTGCTCCATGGCCCTACCTCGTTCCTGATCAGTTCTCAACGGTGCCACGGCACCGGGCCGTCCACAACATCGCTGGTGGACGCACCGCCACCGGGCGCAGTGACCGGGAGTGCCCGAGCATTGACGCCGGTCCGGCGCGGCTGGATCGACAGCGGTTGCCTCCGTCGGTAACCATGGTGAATGGAGAGTCGTCGAGACCAATGGGTCGTCGACGTACGCTGAACACCTCCAACGGAATCAGGGAGCGATGAACCCCAGACACCAAACAGGAGGCGCCATATGACGTGGAATTTGACCAAAACCACTGAACTCGCAGACGGAGTCGTGCGCTGGGAATCCTTCGGTGACGGTCCGCCGATCGTGCTTGTGCATGGCACGCCGTACTCATCGTTTCTGTGGCGCGACGTTGCGCTCGCACTCGCCCGCCGCGGACGACGCGTCTACGTCTTCGACCATCTCGGGTACGGACGATCCGATAAACACCACGGCCAGGACCTCACCCTTGCGGCACAAGGCCGCAACTTCGCAGAATTGTTGCGACAGTGGAACCTGCAGCGCCCCAGCGTCGTTGCCTGCGACATCGGCGGTGCGATCGCGCTACGGGCTCTGCTGCTCGAACAGGCCACCTACTCAGATCTGACACTCTTCGATGCCGTTACCGGAGGAGATTGGGAGCGGGGTCTTTTCGCGCTGATCCGCGAACACCACGACGTTTTCGAACAACTTCCCGCCTATGCCCACGAAGCCCTGGTGGCCGCACACCTGCGCAACGGCACGCATCAGGGTTATCGCCCGGGGGTCCTCGAAACGTATCTGGAGCCATGGCTCGGTCCCGACGGGCAAGCCGCTTACTATCGCCAATACCGGCAGCTCAGCCAAAGCGACACCGCCGATTACGAGCACCTACTCGGCACCATCGATATCCCCGTAACCCTGCTGTGGGGTCGCGAAGACCAGATCCTGCCCCCGCCTTACGGGCATTGGATCGAAGAACGAATCCCCAACCAGGGACTCACGTGGGTCGATGATGCCGGGCACCTACTGCCCGAAGACGCACCGGCCCAACTGATCGAGCGATTGACGGAGGTTCTGGGTACGTAAGCGGTCGGGATGCCGAAGACACCCACGAAACGAGGTCACGTACTCGGGTTCGAGTACGTGACCTCGTTCTCGCCGTTCAGCAAATGCGAGTCAGGCATCGCGGCGACGCAGGGCCCACCAACCCAATCCGAGAGCCGCAGCCGCCCAGGCTGCGGTCACCAGCAGACCCACCCAGGGCCCCGGGGAGCCGATCGGATTCTCGACGAGAACCTGACGACCGGCCCGGTCTGGCAGGTAGTCGGCGACGCCCGCACTGCTGGTGACATTGCCGAGCACGAAGGACAGCAGCAGCACAACTGGAATGAGGATTCCCAATGTGGCTGCGGTACTGCGTAATAGGTTTGCCACCCCGAAGGCGAACAACGCCATCAGGGTGAGGTAGATGGCGCACCCGATCATCGCGCGAAACCCGGCCGGGTCGGTCCATTCCATTCGGTCTTCCCCGAGCAGCCCTTGTCCACCGAAGAAGCAGGCCACGGCCGTCGCGAGGCCGATCAAGAAGGCCAGTCCCGCAACGACGCCCACACTGGCCAGGTACATCACACCGCGGCGGGGCACGGCGACGAACCAGATCCTTGTCCCGTTGTTCTTGTATTGCGCAGCCGCCACGAGGGCACCGAAGGTGATCGCGACGGCCTGACCGAAATTGATGCCGAAGAACGAGGTGATCAGTGGGTCGAAATCTGGTTCAGCAGCTTCCTCTTTGCCAAAGGTCGCGCTACCGAGCAGAGAGAATCCGACGGTGACGACAAAGAGCAGTGCGAGTGCCCCGCCGAGCGACGGCAATGTCCGGGTCTTGATCCATTCCGAATGAAGAACGGGCGCATACGTCATGGCTATACCTCCTGGGTGGTCGTGCCGGATATGTGAGTGGCCGCTTTCGCTGTCAGAGCCAGATAGGCCTGTTCGAGCGATGCGGGTTCTTCGGCCAGTTCGAGAACAGGTATGCCCGCCTCCGCCAGTAGCGGTCCGACGTCCTCGATCCGGGCACCGCCAACCATCCAGCGACCGCTCTCGCCTGCGACGGCGGTGAAGCCGGAACGGGCGAGCACCTCGTGCGGACGTTCACCGATCGGGGTACGCAGTCGCACATGGGGTTCGGCATGAGAACGAACGAAATCGTCGATACCGGTATCGGCCAGGAGCCGGCCCTTGCCGAGTACGAGCAGATGATCGGCGAACGCGGCGGTCTCGCTCATCAGATGGCTGGAAACGAGGATCGTGCGACCCTCGCGAGCCAGCCGCTGCAACGCCTCCCGAATCCAGATGATCCCCTCCGGATCCAGACCATTCGACGGTTCGTCCAAGATCAGCACCCGCGGGTCACCGAGCAGTGCCGCGGCGATCCCGAGACGCTGACGCATACCGAGCGAAAAGCCCGAGACGCGTCGGCCCGCGTCCGCAGCCAGACCGACCTCCTCGAGCACGACGCCAACGCGGGCAGCCGGCAGCTGGTTGCTCGCAGCAAGCGCGAGAAGATGATTGCGCGCGGTCCGTTTCGGGTGGGCAGAGGTGTCGTCGAGAAGCGCTCCCACGAGCGCCAACGGCCCGGATGCCTCGGCGAAAGGCGCGCCTCCGATCGTCGCGGTGCCGGATGTGGGCCTGTTGAGGCCGAGAATCATTCGCATGGTGGTGGATTTGCCCGCACCGTTGGGACCGAGGAAACCGGTCACCACGCCGGGGCGCACCGTGAATGTCACACGGTCGACCACCGGGGTCGATCCGTATACCTTCGTGAGCTCGTGAACTTCGATGGTGGTCATGACTTTCAGCCTCGTCGGAGGTGGCACCGTGGTCTCCCCCCACGGGCGGGACTAGTCTCCCCCGTTTCGGGGAGACGATTCGACTGCGGGTACTGGCACCATGAGGTCATGCTCCGCACGATCGGCCGGTTGGTGATCCGCCCAGCCACCTACACCCGCGGCCTTCATCTGTGCGTGCCACTGGCGTTTGCTGCGGTCTGGCTTTTCATCGACTTCGACCGGCCCTACATGCTCGCGCTGTTTGTCGTGCCGGTCGGTTTGATTCCGGGGATGCGGTTGGCCGAGGGCGTCCAGGCGCGTCTGTTCCTCACCCCCGGCGAGGGTGCCGACGGTAGTGAGCCGTCGATCAGCGCCGCGCCGTCGGCACGGTGGTCGGACCGCTGGCGCACTGTGCTCTGGCTCGAGGCGCGCCTGGTCCTCAGCGCGGTCCTGCTCGCCATCTGTGTACCGATGATATTTCTATGCGCGGACCTGATCGGCGCCGCGGCCGGAGCACCGCCCAGCGCCGAAACCATCCTGCGGATCGAACAACCACACTGGTTGTACGCGTTCCTGATCCCCATCCCCCTCGCCGTCATCATGGCAACCGTCATCGGCCTCGGGGAGTTGGCCACCAGACTGGCCCGCCGGTTACTGGGGCCCTCGCCCGCGGAGCGGATGAAAGCACTGGAAGCACGCACCGATCTGCTCCTCGAACACAACCGACTGGCTCGCGAACTGCACGATTCGATCGGTCATGCCCTCACTGCGGCGGTGTTGCAGGCCGGGGCCGCCCGCACGGCCGATGATCCGGAGTTCACAGCTCGCGCACTACGCGCCATCGAAGAAACCGGACGCGCCGCGCTCGACGACCTCGATCGAGTCCTATTGGTCCTGCGCGATTCCGGAGGTCCGGCAGAGCGCCCCACTCTCGCCGACGTGGATCGCCTGGTGGAGTCCGCACGATCCGCAGGCGCCGATGTCGAGGCATCAATCACCGGTTCGCTCGACCATGTGCCGGGACCGCTGTCCCGGGAGGGCTACCGCATCCTCCAGGAATCGCTGACCAACGTATTGCGGCACGCCGGTCCCGGGCCGGTGTCGGTCGGGGTGCGAGTGGAGGACCCTCAGCTAGAACTCGACATCACCAACGCCCTCCCCCTCGACACTCCTTCCACCCGGGCCGGTAGCGGATTGCGTGGTATCCATGAACGTGCGGAACTACTTGGTGGCCAAGCCTTCACCGGTCCCGTCGACGACCACTGGCAGGTCCGCGTGACACTTCCCCTCGATGGGGCACGGTGATCGCCGGTGCCGATCACTGTGCTCCTGGTCGACGACGAACCCCTCGCCCGTGCGGGTCTGCGAGCGATCCTCGATGCGCAACCGGATATCGAGGTTGTCGGCGAAGCCGCTGACGGGGCCGCCGTCATCCCGCTGCTGCGGCAGTTGCAGCCGACGGTGATCGCCATGGATGTGCGGATGCCGCTGATGGATGGGATCGACACGACGCGCGCAATCCTGCGCGCAGTGCCGACGCCGCCGAAGATCCTGATCGTGACAACCTTCGAGAACGACGAGTACGTCTACCGGGCATTGCGGGCCGGCGCAGACGGTTTCCTGCTCAAACGTGCCCGTCCCGCCGAGATCGTCAATGCCGTCCGCACTGTCGCGGAGGGAGATTCACTGCTCTACCCCGCCACCGTTCGGACGCTGGCCGCAGGCCACGGAAACACTCCCGCCCGCGATCAACTCGAACACGCCGCCCTCACCGAACGCGAGTCGACGGTGCTGCGGTTGATGACCCGCGGCCTGTCGAATGCGGAAATCGCCACGCACATGTTCGTCGGCGCCGAAACCGTCAAATCTCATGTCAGCGCGGTGCTGGCAAAGCTCGGGGTCCGGGACCGGACACAAGCCGTCATCGTGGCCTACGAATCCGGTTTCGTCACAACAACGTGAGGCGTTGTCGGTCACTCCAGCCCGGCGAGAAAGTGCTCAGCGGCGTCCTGCACGCGTGTTTGATCGCCACTCGCGAGAAGGTCGAGAAGCAACCCACGAATCGTGGCAATCACCAACGTGGCCATCCGGTTTGCCGTGGCCGGCTCGGTACCCGGCCCCTGGGCTTCACACAGGGTCGCCATCCAGTCGGTGCCCACCTGCTGCAGGAATTCCGCATAGGGCTCCGGTGCCTGCAGGGCACTGCCATAGACGGCAAAGAACAGTCGAAACGTCGCCCACTGACGCCGATCCGAGCTCCATGTCCACACCGCGCGCGCCGCGGTGGCGAAGTCCGGCTGCTCACCGGACAGCTCACCGGTGGCCGCGACAACGCGTTCGCGCAGCCGCCCGAGGATGGCCTCGAGTAGGTGCTCTTTGGTTCCGAAGTGGTGCACCAACGTCGTGGTCGACACCCCGAGGGCCGCCGCCATGGGCCGCCATGACAGATCAGCGAAACCCTGATCGGCGGCATAATCCACCGCCGCGTCAAGAAGTTTCGCTCGCCGTTGGTGGTCAACCGGTCGCCCGACCATGGTGTCCTCCGTACCCATCCCGACTTGACTTCATAGGACGATCGTTCTAGTAATTGTTATTAGAACGAACGTACAGGTAATCATGGCACAGCGATCGGCCACCACCGCCGACCCGCGAGAGGAATTCGATGAACAACGCAGACCAGGCAGTTGTAGACAACGGTCTCACCCATCCGACACCTGTTGTGTCAGTGAGTCCGATAGAGCTGCCGGCCCCAGAACGCGGTGCAGACCTGCAGTTACGCATCTCGGCTCCGGTCATCGGCGGCGATCTGCCCATCATCTTGTTCTCCCACGGCTTCGGATCGTCGATGAGGGCGTATGGCCCCCTGGCCGACTTCTGGGCAGCTCACGGCTTTGTCGTGATCCAACCGACGCACCTGGACTCTCGAATGGTCGGACTCGGACCGGCCGACCCGCGGCAAAGCCGGTTGTGGCAGTACCGGATCGAGGACATGAAGCGCATCCTCGACAACCTCCAGATTGTTGAGGCTGCGGTCCCAGGCCTGGATGGACGCCTCGATGACACCCGGATCGCCGCAGCCGGACATTCATTCGGCGGCCAGACCACCGGCAGTCTGATGGGCTTGCGTGTTCTCGATGCGGAAACCCAGCAAGGCCCCGACATGTCCGATCCGCGGGTCAAGGCCGGCGTACTCATCGCGACCGCAGGTCGCGGCGGAACCGACCTCCGTCCCGAATACGCCGCGCAAATGCCTTGGCTCAATGCCAGTTTCGATCACGTGACCAAGCCGACCCTGGTCGTCGCTGGAGATGCGGATGTCAGCGTTTTGTCCACGCGTGGGGCGGATTGGTCGGCCGATCCCTACTGGCTCAGTCCAGGTGCCCAATCGCTGATCACCCTCTTCGGGGCTGAACATTCACTCGGAGGCATCCCCGGATACGAGGCCGCGGAAACCACCGACGAAGACCCTGCTCGCGTGGCAACACTGCAACGGTTGACCTGGGCATTCCTGCGCAGCGCCCTCTATCCCGACGATTCGAGCTGGGCACAGGCAAAGGCCGAGTACCAGCAGAACCCGACGACGCCGGGCCGAATCGACTCGAAGTGATCGAGCCCTAAAGACGCTGGGCGGGTGCGGCACTCACCGAGGTCTCACCGATCCAGGTTTACTGAGGGGTCCAGCCGGGCGCGTCGATGCGTATCGCTTTATCCCCGACGAGGGCTGTCAGCGAGGCCTCGAGTCTCGCCAGTTCTGCAGCGCCGATCTGTTGTTCAAACTTTTCGCGCAGCTCGTCGAACACGGCCTCCCCCTGTCGCAGGACCTCGAACCCGCGTGGCGTGACCTCCAGTCGTTTGCGACGGGCATCTTCGGGATCGGCATCTCGCGACACGTAACCACGGTCGATGAGAACCGAAATCGTCTTCGCTGCGGCCTGTTTCGACACCGACATGCGGCGGCCCAGATCCGAGGCACTGTCCGCGCCCGCCGCGATGGCTCGGATCGCGAAGTCGTGGGCGGGACGAAAATCGTCGTATCCGCGCTCGGCGAGGTCGACCATCGCAGCGTCCACCAGTGTGCGGTAGCCACCCAGGAGAAGGAGCGCGAGATCGGCGCCAGATCGCGACATACATACAGGTTAGAGACAACACCTGGACAAAGACAACCAGGTTGCCTATTGTGAAAGACAACCTGGTTGTCGACCGAAAGAAACAAATGATGCAACCCACGGCCCCGAGCCCATCCGCTCCCGGGATCACCCATCACAACGCGCAGGTGAACGGCGCGACGATCCACTACGTATCCGCAGGCACCGCCGGGTCCCCAATCCTGTTGGTCCACGGCTTTCCCGAGACCTGGTGGGCGTTTCACAAGGTCATCCCACTCCTTGCCGCGAAGCACCGCGTCATCGCCGTCGACTTACGCGGGTTCGGCGACTCGAGCAACGACGAGGGTGATTACGACAGTTCAACCTCAGCTGAAGACCTGCACCAACTCATCGAGCAGCTGGGGATGGGACCCGTACACATCACGGGCCAGGACATCAGTGGAGCCACCGTCTTCCGTCTTGCCGCTATGCATCCAGACGACATTCGCAGCTTGACCGCGATCGAGATGGGCCTCGCCGGCTTTGGCCTCGAACAGTTGGGTGATATCACCCATGGAGGCACCTGGCATATCGGCGTCCTGGCCGCGCCCGGCATCCCCGAGATGCTGCTCGCCGGGCGCGAACGGGAGTTCTTGGAAGACTGGGCATTCCCGGCGATGAGCGCGGATCCGGGGTCGATCACCGCTACCGACATCGACGAGTTCGTTCGCACGTACTCCCGCCCGAACGGCTGGCGTGGCGCGGCCGGCCTCTATCAGTCGATGCTCATCGAAGGCGACGGCCTCCAGCAACTGGCCACCACCAACCCACTGACATTGCCCGCCTTGGCGATCGGCGCCGGCGGCGGATCGTTCACCGCGGATACCGTCCGCCACATCGCGGCGGGAACCATCGAGACCGTGCAACTCGAAGGTGTAGGCCACTACGCCGCCCTGGAGGGACCAGAATCTCTGTCGACAGCGATCCTTGATTTCTTGGCGCGGGTCGACGCCGGCTGAGCCCTCGGGTACAAACTCCCGCAGCTGGGTTGCGGCGACCAGGGTCTACAGGTCGGCCAATAATGCGACGACATCTTCTTCGATCTCGGACGTGGTCAGCCCACCCTGGCTCAACACTCCGAGTCCGTTCTCGTATTCGAATAGCGGTAAATGCCGGCCTCTACCCTCAGACTCCCAAGCGCACAGTCGATCCGAAACCCTGTCCGGTTGCCGCATCCACGATCGCCCTGGCGCTGACGAGATCTTGCAGGCCGATTCCGACCGAATTGAAGAGGGTGATCTCGTCGTCGGTGCGGCGGCCGAGTTCGGGCCGCACGATCACGTCTCCGAGTTCGACGTTGACGTCGCCGGTGTCCAGGTGCCCTTCGGCGATGGCCAGCAACACATCTCCCGATTTACTCAGGGCAGTGGACGTGCTGTCGACGACCAGGCGGCAGCTGCCCATCCCGCGACCGTCGATCTCACGATGGTCAGCACGTGGGGGTGCTCCGACGGCGTTGAGGTGAAGTCCGGGCCGGAACCATGCACCTTCGACGATCGGGTCGCGTGATGGCGTGAGTGTGCAGACGATGTCAGCCGCGGACAAGATGTGTCGCGGTGATTCTGCGTATTCGATCTTGAGGTTCAGATCAGCCGTCCGATCGCGAAACCGGTCGAGTGTTGCTGTGGACCGTGACCACACGAGCACCTTTTCAATCTGCCTGATGCGGCAGATCGCGCGGACGTGTTCAACAGCGAGAGTTCCGGCGCCGATCAGCCCAAGGATTGAACTGTGTTGGGGCGCAAGGTGTGCAGTTGCCACGGCACTGGCGGCAGCAGTGCGGATGGCGGTGATGAGCCGGCCGTCGAGTACTGCTTCACATTCACCGGTCTGCGAGGACATCAGCAAAATGGTCGACCGCTGGCTGGGCAATCCGCGATCGCCGTTGCCCGGCATGTCCGAGAGCATCTTGACAACACTGGCACGCGACGGTTTTGACGATGCAACCATCGGGATGGCATTGCCCTGATCGGGTAGCGGCAGTTGAGCCGGTGCCGGGTTGGTCGCGGCTCCGGTGGTCAGGTCGGCGTGCGCTTGTTCGATGGCGTGGTAGATCGCGGCGCGGTCGATCAGTGCATCGATGTCGGAGTGGGTGAGGATGAGGGTCATCGGGTGCCTTCCAGGCAGAGTGAATGGGATCTACGAACGGCCGGCGTACGGAACCGTGAGGCAGGACGGGGCTCGACGGCCACCGACGACGCCGCTGATCGCAACGATGGCGATGAGGTAGGGCAGCATCACGAGCACGGCAAACGGGATGTCGACCCCGACGGCGGGCAGAGCGAATTGCAGAGATCGGGCGATGCCGAAGAACAAGCACGCCCAGACGATCCCGAGTACCTTCCAGCGTCCGGCGATGACTGCGACCACAGCGAGGTAGCCGAGTCCTGCAGTCATGTTCTCGCTGAACGACTGCACTTCGGACAGCGCCAGTTGAGATCCCGCGAGGCCTCCGGTTGCCGATGCGAGCAGAACGCAGAGGGAACGGATCTTGTTGACGGACAATCCCGTCCATCCGGCCGAGGTGGCATCCTCGCCGACTGCATCGACCCGCACTCCGGCCATGGTTTGACCTGAGAAGACCAGCGCCACTCCGACGACAACTGCCACGCAGAGATATCCGAGCAGAGATTGGCCGAACAGGGCAGGACCGACGATGGGTATGTCGGTCAGGACCGGGATGGTGAGGCCGGAGAAACCGGGCACGCCTTGCCCTTTGCCGTCATCGAGCAGGATCCGGGCGCCGTAGGTCGTCAGGCCGAGTGCCAATGCGTTGCTGGCGATGCCGACAACGATCTGGTCGGCCCGGAACCGGACGCTGAGCAGTGCCTGAACCGCACCGAAGACCATGGTTGCCAGCACACCTGCAATGACGCCGAGAACTGCAGATTTGGTGGTGGCCGAGGCCAATACGCTGGCAAAGGCCCCGGTCAGCATCATTCCTTCCATGCTGAGATTGAGCACCCCGGCGCGTTCACTGATGGACTCGCCGGTGGCGGCGACGACGAGCAGGATCGCGAAGGCCACTCCGCTGGTGAAGACCTGAGTGAGCATGTCAATGTTCATAGGGATGCCGTTTCAGTGGCTTCGGTGTTGTGGACCGGTTGGGTGTCGGGCGATGGTTTCGATCGGGACGTTGTGGTCCACAACGCGGCGCCGGCGATCAGGACGATCAGGACACTTTGGACCACGGTGACGGTGGACGACGGGACACCCGCCGCAAGTTGCAGATTGATGCCGCCTGCGACCAGGAAGCCGAGAAACAGCGAGACCGCGGCAACCGCTGTCATCGAACCGCGGGCCAACAGGCCCACAACCAGTCCGGTGAAGCCGAATCCGGAGGAGAAGCCTTCGGCCAGCACGAAGGGGGCCGAGGCGACGAGGATTCCACCGGCGAGTCCGGAGAATCCGCCTGCGGTTACGAGTCCGAGCAAACGGACCCGGTCGACGGGGATGCCAAGACGGGCCGAGGCACTGGGCGAAAGCCCCACCGACCGCAACCTCAAACCGATCGAACTATGTCGCAACAGGACACCGACGGCGGTGATCGCGATGAGGGCTAGCACGATGGCGATGGTCGCCGGAGACTTCGCCAGTCCCAGTAGTGGCAGATGACTGGCGTCGCTCAGCGACTCCGATTGCGGGAGTGTTTCCGAGGACGTCACCGGCTGCCGGAGCAACGCCGGCTCCTGCACCATCAGGACCACCAGTGCCAGGCCGACAAAGTTCAGTAGCAGGGTGGTGATGATTTCACTGGTTCCGCGGCGCACGTACAGCCACGCCGCTATGGCCGCCCAACAACCGCCTGCCAGGATGGCGGCCACCAATGCACAGGTGATTCCCAGCCAGATCGGCATGGCATCGGGAACATTCACACCGACGGCGGTGGCCGCAATGCCGCCCAGGCACATCTGGCCTTCACCACCGACGTTGACCAGTCCGGCACGGTAGGCGACGGTGAAGCCCGCAGCGACAAACATGATGATGGCGGCGTTGTTCAGCGATGTCCCAATCGCAAAGGGCGAACCGAGGGTGCCTTCGATGAGTGCGTCGATCACCTCACCGGGCCCGGCTCCGGCACCCGCGGCCAAGGCAAGACCGACAACGGCCGCGACCACCAGCGCCCCGGCAGCGACGACCAGAGGGCTGTGGAGCCAGTCGCGCCGCGGCGTCGCGCGGCGAAGGTAGCTCGATGCGGTCATGTGCTCACTCCCATCATGAGTTCACCGATTTGTTGTGTGGCCGTGGCTGAGTCGGGCTCGACAGATCCGCGGATCGTGCCCCGGTAGGCGACTACGATGCGCGAGCACAAGGCGACGAGCTCGTCGATCTCACTGGAGATCACCAGGACCGCTGCTCCCGAGGCCGCAGCCTGCCGCAATCGGTCGAGGATGAACGCGACGGCACCGACGTCGAGTCCGCGAGTGGGCTGGGCGGCGACCACAACCCGTAGGCCTGGTGTCGACAGCTCGCGGGCCAGCACGACCTTCTGTTGGTTGCCGCCCGACAGCGAACCGATCGTGGTGTCGGGGCCGTTCGCACGGATCGAGTAGTCGCTGATCGCCGATGCTGCCTCGGTTTTCATGCGGCGACGGTCCAGCAGTCCCCAGCGTCGGTAATCGGCGAGTCTGCTCAGTGCCATGTTCTCGGCGATCGACAGTGCGGAGATGACCCCCTCGGCGTGACGGTCTTCCGGGATGACACCCACGCCCGCAGCGGTGCGTTGGGCGGGTGTGTGCGAGGTGATGTCAGCGCCATCGACGTGTACCGATCCGCTGTCGGCCCTGGTGGACCCGGACAGGATGGCGGCCAGCTCCGATTGGCCGTTGCCCTCGACTCCCGCAATGCCGACGATTTCACCGGGCCGCACGGTCAAGTTGACCTCAGAGAGCGCGACGCTGCCATCCGCCCGGGATAGGTTGACGCCCTTGATCTCCAAGCACGCGATGTCATCGACCGGCCGTGGTACCGGCAGTTGGGTGGATTCAATCGGATTCACACCGCCGAGCATCAGTTCGAGTAAGGAGTTCAGTGGTGTGTGTGAGAGCCGTCCGCCTCCCGCAACCCTCCCGCCCCGCAGCACGGTCGCCGAATCGGCGGCGCGACTGACCTCACCGAGCTTGTGGGTGATGAGAACGACGGACCTACCATCGGCGGCAAGGGCGCTGCATGTTCTGATCAGTGAATCGATTTCGGCCGGATCGAGGACTGCAGTCGGTTCGTCGAGAAGGATCAGATCGGGTTCGCGCAGCAGAGCTTTGACGATCTCGACCCGTTGCCGAGCGCCGATGGGCAGATCCCTGATCCGGGCGCTTTGGTCTACGGTCAATCCGTAGGTATCGGCGATTCGGTCCAGGCCTCGCTTGACATCGCCTCGGGGTGGACGGAAGCCGGCCCGTCCGAGTAGTAGGTTGTCTCCGACTGTCATGGTCGGGATGAGTGAAAAGTGCTGGTGCACCATCGCCACACCGGAGTTCAGCGCTGCCGAGGGAGTCCGCGGACTGTACGGTTCGCCGCTGATGGTCATGCTTCCCCGGTCTGCCGGGACCGTTCCGTAGACGACGTTGCAGAGGGTGGATTTTCCGGCACCGTTCTCACCGAGGATGCAGTGCACCGACCCGCGCTCAACGGTCATGCTGACCTCGCTGAGTGCGCGAACGCTGCCGTAGGACTTGCTGATTCCGTTGAGCGTCAACAACGGGGTGGTTGCTGTTGTCATCACCGCGGCCGGTTTCAGTACGCCTCGACGGCGCCGGACGTCAGCGCCGCCTTGGCATCGGCCAGGGCTTTGGTGACGGCAGGTTCGTCAGAGCACAGGATGAAGTCGCTACCACCTTTGTCGGTGGTCAGTCCGAAGGGTACCTGCGCTGCCGTCCAGGTCTCATCGATTGTCGAGGTGACGGCGTATTCGATCTCAGTGCCGATGTCGGTGCGGACGAAGCCGGCGAATACGGTGTTGGCGCAGTCGCCGGGGATCGGCCCGCCGACCATACGGTTTCCCGATTCGCGGGCGGCTTGCTCGATACCCTGTTTGCCTAGGTTGACGATCTGTCCGAGGACGTTCGCGCCCCCGGCGTAGCCGGTTCCGGCGGCCTGCTTGGCTTTTGCGGGATCATTGAAGTCACCGACGTACTGTGGGCCAAGAACTTTGACTCCGGGACGGACGAACGCGGCACCGTTCGAGAATGCAGCTGCGGCGTTGACGATGGCCGGGAGTTCCACACCGCCGACGAACCCGACGGTTCCGGTCGACGATGACGCGGCGGCCACGGCCCCGGACAGGAACTCGGCTTCTGCCTGCTGGGGGTCGTAATATGCGAGGTTGTCCATCGGTTCGGCATCGGAGGGTCCGCCGATCTCGACGAACTTCACATCCGGGAACTGCGGCGCCACCTTTCGGACGTCGGCATCTGTCTGCCCGCCGACCGAGATCACCAGTTCATTCTCAGATGCGAAGCGCTGCAGCGCCTGCTGGTAGTCGGCCGGTGCGACCTGCTCGACGTAACTGAGGTCAACCTGGTTGCCCATCGACTTCTCGATACGTTGATAACCGAGGTATCCCGACTCCATGAATCCGGTATCGGTGATCGAACCCGGGAAGAAGACACCCACTGACAGACGTCCGTCGTTGGAGTCGGCGCCTGACGTGCCACAGGCGGACATCCCTACCGCAAGGGCTCCCGCAGCCAGCAACGCCATGGGCACACGGACTGAGGTGGATCGAATCTTCATCGCTTCTCCTTGGGGATCGGACCGCCGCTTAGCGGTATACCGTTAGCGAGAAGGGTGCGCGCGCTGTGTTTCCATTCGATTACAGTCCGGTTAGTTATCGGTATACCGTTAACTCGGTGGCGTCTAGACTTGTCGCAACTGATCAATTCCCAGAAGGGATCCGGTGCACCATGCCTGTGGCCGAAGAGCCGCTGCGCTCAACTGTCGATCGAAAACCTCTGCGCGAGCATGCGTATGAGGCGATCCGGCAACAGATCGTCGACTTGCGATTGGCGCCAGGGTCCCGATTGGTCGAGCGCGACCTCGCCGCAGAGCTCGACGTCTCGCGGATTCCGCTGCGCGAGGCACTGCAGTTACTGCAGCAGGACGGGCTGGTGGTCGTGGTCCCCCGACAGGGTGCCATCGTGTCACCGTTCAACGAGAATGATGTTCGCGATCTCTTCGATGTGCGCGAGAGTCTCGAGGTGTTGGCCGCCCGGCTCGCCGCCGAACGCGCCGACGGCGCCGGCCTGAAACGGCTGTCCGAGCAACTCGAGGCAGCCCGCGAAGCCACCGAGAAAAAAGACCGCCCCGCGATCGCCGCAGCAAATGCCAAGTTTCATCAGATGATCGTCGACCTGGCCGCCAACCCGCTTCTCGAATCATTGTTGCGCCCACTCGAAGCCCGGACGCAGTGGCTGTTTCATCTCACCAAGGACCGCGATCCCGGCCGCCAATGCCAGGAGCACGAAGAGTTGCTCGCGGCCATCGCCGCCAACGATCCAGATCGCGCCGGCGAATCAGCCTTCCACCATGTGCATTCGGGCCGAGAAGCGAGTCTGGCCATGGCTGCCAAGTGGTCAGGTGGAAGCATCGACCCGATCGAGGCAACCAAAGGCCGCCGCCGAACGAAAGCGACCTGAGGTCCCGTCCTCAGATCAGGACACGGAGCCAAACTTCTTCGAGTACAACGCTTTCATCTCTTCCTCGAACTCGGCGGCGGGACCGTCCACAGGCAGCGCCGGTGCGACGGTGTTGATCGAAAGGCCCGCCACCGGCGACGTTGGGGCATTCCACTCCTGCAGCCACGACGAAAACTGGGCCGACGACACCGCATAGACGATCCGCCCCAGCCCCACCCAGGCATGCGCGGCAGCACACATCGGACAGTGTTCGCCGGAGGTGTAGACAGTGGCGCTTGCGCGCATCCCCTGGTCCATGTTGTCGACCGCCCACAACGCGATCGCAAGTTCGGGATGCCGAGTGTTGTTGCCGCCCTTGACCCGATTGCGGTCTTCGAAGAGCACTCGCCCGGCAGTGTCGACGAGCACCGAGCCAAAAGGTTCATCGCCGTCAGCCAAGGCCTCGCGAGCCAACTCAACACAACGCCGCAAATGCAACAGGTCACCATCAGAAATTCCCACGAACGCAAGCCTACGACACCGACCGTCGCCGTGTTATTCGACAGGTTTCAGAGCTACGACCGCAGGTGTGCGAGTACCGCGAGCACCCGCCGGTGTCCGGTGTCCGTTGCCGTCAGCCCCAATTTGGCGAAGATGTTGCCGATATGTTTGCTCACCGCGGTATCGCTGACGAAGAGTTTGCGCGCGATCGCGGCGTTCCCGAGGCCTTCGGCCATCAATTGGATTACTTCCGATTCACGAGGTGTCAGCGATCGGATGGGGTCATCGGCACGGCGCCGACTCATCAACTGGGAGATCACTTCTGGGTCCATCACAGTTCCGCCCGCAACCACGCGGTGCAGCGCGTCGACGAACTCCTCGACCTTGCCGACCCGCTCCTTGAGCAGGTACCCCACACCGGAGGCACTGCCGGAGAGAAGTTCTCCGGCGTAGCGGTCTTCCACGTAGGCAGAGAGCACAAGGACCGGGAAGTTCGGGACCCTCCGGCGCGCCTCGATCGCGGCCTTGAGTCCTTCGTTGGTGAACGTGGGTGGCATACGCACGTCCAGCACCGCACCGTCAGGCGGGTCGGCGTCAAATGCGTCCAGGAACTGTTCGGCATCAGCGACCGCTGCGGTCACCTCGATGCCGACACTACGCAGCAAGAGCGCAAGCCCCTCGCGCAGCAGTGCGTCGTCTTCCGCGATCAAAATCCGCATGGCAGCTCCACTTCGAGTTTTGTCGGTCCGCCGGGCGGGCTGTCGAGCGTCATCGTTCCCTCGAATGCTGCCACGCGACGACGGATACCCGGCAATCCACTGCCCAACGTCTCGTCGGCTCCGCCCCGCCCATCGTCGAGTACTTCGATGACCAAGTTGTTGCCCGCCACACCGTTACGTGTGCTGATGGTCAGATGCACCGTGCCGGCACCGCTGTGTTTCACCACGTTGGTCAAGGCCTCGGCCACAACAAAATAGGCCGCGGCCTCGACGGCAGCGGGTGCACGGTGCAGTTTTCCGGCGTCGAGTACGCAGGTAACCGAGCATCGGCCGGCCAGTGCTGCCACTGCACCGTCGAGGCCGAGCTCATCAAGGATCGGTGGATAGATGTCGTGGACGAGTGTTCGCAGTTCCGACAACGCATCCGTTGCGGCGTCCTGGGCCCGAAGTAATTGCGGGAGGGCCTGTTCGGGGTCGACCCGCAGTGACCGCTCCGCGAGCCCCAACATCATGACGACCCCGACGAGCCTGTTCTGCGCACCGTCGTGCAGATCACGCTCGATGCGCCGCAGTTCGGCCGAGTGTGCATCGAGGGCAGCGGCCCGACTGGCGGTCAGGGCCGACACCCTCGCGGAGAGTGCGGTTTCACGCCCAGGTGCCAACAACGCTGTCGTTATTGCCGCGACCCCTCGGGCCAACATCGGATTGAGCCACCACGTCAGCAACCCATACGCGGCCGCGACCAACGGCATCGTGGCGGCCAGTGCCCACGAGGTGACCGGGTACGGACTTCCTGCCGGACTATCGGCCGGCAATGCCCACCAGTAAAAGGGAGTCGACAGCGAATCCAGCGCCGCCAGCGGCAAAACCACGGCAACCAGCCCCGTGACCAGCGCTCCAAAAGCATGCAGGACCAACCAGGCAAGGTCGCGGCGAGTAGAAGCTGCCGACAGCATCTTCCGCACGTCGCCGAATCCAGCGGCCTCATCAATGGGTGGATACCACTCTGGGACCACAGTTCCCGTGTACCGCCCCGTGCGCAGCCGTGCCCGGCCCGCCCAGAGTCGCAACAGCCGCAGGTAAGTCGGGGCCACCAGCCACCCGACAATCAGAATCATCAGTGAAACGATGACCAACCCGGCAATCACCAGCGCCAACGACACGAACGCCGACACACCTTCGACCATCAGATAGCGAGATGCCCGCCACCAACGTGCGGCTTGCCCGGTTCGCCTCATCGCTCCAGGATGCCGTACGGCGCGGTCGTTGACGGTATAGCCCACTACACCTTTGACCGGTAGGCAGCGGGATGGTTCACACCACCACCGATTCATAACGTTGCTGTCATGACCTCATACGCCCCGCTACGTCCATCGGCCGCCGTGACACCCCAGACGGCGATCCGACTCGATGACGTGACCAAGACCTACGGATCTGGCCGCACTCAGGTGACCGCACTGGACGCGGTGAACCTCACCCTGCCCGTGGGCGGTTTCACCGCGATCATGGGCCCATCCGGTTCGGGTAAGAGCACGTTCCTGCACTGTGCCGCCGGTCTCGACCAGCCCACCCGCGGTGCAGTGTGGCTGGGCGATACCAAGATCAGCGCACTGAAGCCGCGCAGGCTGACCACCTTCCGACGCGACCACGTCGGGTTCGTGTTCCAGGCCTACAACCTCATGTCGGCGCTGACCGTGGAACAAAATGTGACACTGCCCTTGCTGTTGGCCGGACGAACCGCCGACCGCGCACAACTCGAACACGTCCTGGAGTCGGTGGGCCTTGCCGGCATGCAGCTTCGACGGCCTGGCGAACTGTCCGGCGGCCAGCAGCAGCGGGTTGCCATCGCACGCGCGCTGGTCAGCCGCCCCCGCGTGTTGTTCGCCGACGAACCGACCGGCGCGCTGGACGGTCGTACCGGTCAGCAGATCCTGACCCTCCTGCGTCGAGCCGGCACCGAGCACGGACAGACCGTGGTGATGGTCACCCACGATCCCGTCGCCGCCGCACAAGCCGATCGCGTGTTGTTCCTCGCCGACGGACGTTTTGCGGGTCAGCTACAAGCACCCACGGAAAGTGCCATCGCACAGCGCCTGACCGACCTCGGGCAGTGGTGACCATGCCGAACACGCACTTGGGTGGTCTTGCCCGCGCCAACCTCCGCCGCCACCGCAACGGGTTTGTGGCCGTGTTCATCACGGTGTTCAGCGCCGCGTTGCTCGTCTGCGCTCTGGGGATCTTGTTCGAATCGGGTATTCGCGGCGGCGCCACACCACATGGATTCGCCGGAGCCGATGTCGTCGTGGGAGCACCGCAAACACTCGACACACGCGAAGACTTCGACCAGCCCTACATCGAGCGCGCACTGGTGCCCGCGTCTGCCGTCGACAAGTTGGCGGGGATGCCTGACGTCCGTTCCGCGGTCGGTGATGTCAGTATTCCGCTCACCGACGACAGCGGCCGACAGTTCGATGCCCACGGATGGTCCTCGGCCATCTTGGCGCCGTTCGCCTTGACTGCCGGGCAACCGCCCACGGCTCCGGACGAGGTGGTGACAACCGACCGCACAAGACTCGGCGACCGCGTGACGCTTCGGCATGGCGGCATCGGAACCGAATACACCGTGGTGGGTGTCGCTGCCACGTCATCACCCGAAACCACCACCCGTCCAGCCACAATCTTCTTGGAAGATGCACGTGCGCAGCAACTCTGGCCACATCCGGGCACAGTGGCCGCCATCGGTCTACTCGGTCACGACGGTGTCGACTCCTCATCGCTGGCTTCACGGGTCCATGCCGAGCTCGGTGACCTCGATGTCGTCACTTACATCGGCGACGCCCGCGCCGACGCCGAATATCTTGACATCGGGGCGGCTCGCGGCGAACTGGTCGCCCTGACGGCTGCACTGGCAGGCGTGGCACTGATGATCGCCGTGTTCGTGGTGTCGAGCACGGTGTCGCTGTCCATTTCGCAACGTCGTCGCGACTTCGCCCTACTGCGATCCATGGGCGCCACGCCACGCCAGATTCACAAGCTCATCGGATCCGAGGTGTGGGTCATCGCCTGCGCGGCGGCAGTGTTGGGTGTCATGCCCGGTTATCTGCTGGCGCAGGTCATCCGCAGCAAGTTTGCCGGCGCGGGCATACTTCCCGCCGACTTCAGCCTGGCCATCAGCCCCCTTCCTGCCCTCGCCGGCATCGCCACCGCGGTGATCGCTGCCCGACTTGCTGCCGTAATCTCGGCGCGGCGTCCGGCCCGCCTCGATCCGATCGAGGCACTCCGTGAGTCGGCAGTGGAGGCCGGTGCGATCAGTCGGACCCGCACCACCGGCGGCCTTCTCATCGGCCTCGGCGGCTTGGTGACCGCATTCTTGCCGCTCGTTGTTCCCGGGCCCGATGCGCTCGCAGGCGCCGGCGTATCGGTGCTGCTGTTCATCATCGCGCTGGCACTTCTCGGACCGACACTGGCCTCGGGTGCGCTGCGTCTCATCGGTGGCCCCATGCGGCGCAGCCGCTCCGCCGCAGCGGTCCTCGCCGCCGCCAATCTCAATGCTCACGGACGTCGGCTCGCAACGGCGATCACACCCTTGGCTTTGGTGATCGCCTTCGGATCGGTCCAACTGGGAAGCCAGAGCACGCTGACCGCAGCGGCGCAACAACAGGTCGAACAAGGAATGACGGCCGATCTGGTTGTAACCGGGCCGGGCGGTGTCGAGCCGACACTCATCAGCACGATCGCGGCGATCGACTCCGTCGATGCTGCCAATCCCGTCACCCGGAGCCTGGCCTTTCACACCGCGAACAGGGCCGACGATCCCACCACCGAGGCATACCCCGTCCTGGGGATCGATCCGCTCGACGTAGCCACCACCCTCGACCTCGACGTCCACAGCGGTGCGCTGACCGAACTGCGCACCGGGACAGTCGCACTCAGCCAGGACGCCGCTGCGACCATGGGCGCCGGAGTCGGCGACACCGTGACACTCCGATTGGGCGAAGGCACCCTCATCACCCCCACCGTCATCGCGACCTACAGTCGCGGACTAGGTTTCGGTGACATCGCACTTCCAGACCAGGAGGTCCGCGAACACACCACCACCGGACTGGTCGACCACATCGTGGTATCGGCAGCGGCAGACCGGATCGACGAGACCCGGACGGCCATCGAATCGATCGGCGGACTCACGGTGATGGACGGCAACGGTTTTGCCGTCGCGAACCGGCAGGAACAGCGATCGCAAGACACGGTGAATGTTGTCGCACTGTCCGTCCTGCTCGGATTCCTTGCCATCGCGGTGGTCAACACATTGGTTCTGATGACCACCGAGCGCCGCCGCGAGTTCGCCCTGTTCCGTATGGTCGGTGCACAAACAGGTCAGATCCGCGGGATGGTTCGCTGGGAAGCCCTGGTCGCAGTCGCAGTCGCAGTGGTCGCCGGGACGATCATCGCCTACCCGCCGCTGGCTGGGATCGCAATCGCGCTGCCGGGCATATCCTTTCCCACCCTCTCCCCCTGGGCCTACGGATGTATAGCTGGCGTCACCAGCGTGTTGGGTTTCGGCGCAATCACCGGCACCGCATGGAAAGTGTTCCGCCACAATCCCCTCGATGCTCTGGGGTCGCAGGATTGAGTGACCTCCAACCATCCTCACTCCAGTCGCGTCTTTCAGCAATAGCGCGCGAAATGCCCGATATGCCCGTTGAGTTCGGGATCAATTCACCCAGTCCGGCCCGGTGACAGTACTTGCTTGACTAGCCTGAACCAATGGACACCATGTGGCTCGTCCTGGAGACCGAAGTAGTGCCGGCGGGCGCGCACGAGGAGAAGACCCGATGACGGCGCCGACCCGGCCCGCGTACCTGCAGGCACCCAACATCGGCCTGGTCCTCGTAGGCGGCGCCATCGGTGCCGGATGTCGCGAGGGACTCTCTCTCGGAGTTCCTGATCTTGACGGTGTCCCCGTGGTGATCACGGTGGTGAACGTGGTGGGCGCCTTCCTGCTCGGCTACCTGTACGAGGCGCTCACACGTACCGCGCCGGGACCGACCAGGACCTCGCAGCTCAAACTGCTGCTCGGCACCGGATTCTGCGGCGGCTTCACCACGTACAGTTCGCTCGCGACAGACACCGCAGTGCTGATCGACCACACCCGCTGGGGCATGGCATTGCTGTATGCACTCGGGACCGTCATTGTCGGCGCAGCCGCGACCATCGCGGGCATCGCCTCGGCAGCGAAGATCCACGAAGCGCGCGGCACAAGCGGACAGCAGCGGTCATGACCTTCTGGTTGTTCGTGTTACTCGCTTTCGCCGGCGGCGTTGGCGCCGTGACGCGGTACGTCTTCGACGGATTCCTCCACTCCAAGATCAACTCGAAGTTCCCGTGGCCCACCGGAATCATCAACATGACCGGTTCCCTCGTCCTCGGCTTTCTCACCGGCCTGATCGTGAGCAGGATTGCCTCGACGGACGTGGGCGCGGTGATCGGAACGGGATTCCTCGGCGGTTACACGACCTTCAGCACGGCGAGCTACGAAACGGTGCAGCTCATCCGCGACAAGCGGTATGGGCTCACCCTCGCATACGGCTTCGGCGTGCTGGTCGTGTGTGTCGCGCTCGCGTTCGGTGGATATCGCTGGGGCGCTTCGCTATAGGCTGGGGCGCTTCGCTACAGGAATCATGTGCGTCGCAGCGTGGTTGGCACAAACGCTGCGATCACCAGCAGTACCCAGGTGGTCAGGATGTAGGGCCAGGTGTAGTGCGGACCGCCATAGTAATCGGTCATGAGGAGGGTCGCCACCGCCGTCAGCACTGTTCCGATTGCGGCATACACCCACGAGATCACGGTGTTCTGGAGGAATGTGACCGACAGGGCAATCGCTGTCAGAACACCGGAATAGCCGGCAAGGCCCTCAGCTATTGTCCCGGAGGTATCACCGAACGCCATTGCGCACAAGGTTCCGATCACGGTGCCCATCACCGCGGCGAGGCCGACCTTCCAGGACGCGACAAAGAGGCCCAGCAGGATGAGCGCTCCACTCCAGATGCTGTTGATCAGAACGACTTCGGAGACATTTGTGAGCAGCGAGCGCAGTATCGACTCGCCCGACCCGTCGGCGACATGATGGGGTGCAGACTTCTCGTGGATACTCTTGGTGACAACGAACATGACGCCCGCAGTAGCGCAGAACGGCGCCGTTGTCGAGGGTAAGTTGAAGCGGGCGAGAGGTTTTGACGCAAAGATCCACACCACGACCCAGGTGACGGGTGCACATACGATGCCGGCGATCACAGTCACCAGATAGGACCAGCCCTGATCACCGAGCGCGGTATAGACCGCAGCACCGATCAGTGCACCGTTGAAACCCTGCATCCCCATCCGGACGTTGTCGGCACCCACCTTCATCAGGGCACCGGTCACGGTGTTGCACACCGTGCCGATGACCACGAGCACCGCCATCTGCCAATCGGCGACCAGGAACGCGAGAAGGATCAGCAGACCGGTCCAGCTGTTGCTCTGGAAGAAGATCTCAGACACACCACGGGGCAACGTCGCCGACGCCTCAACCCATTTGTTCGGTGGCGCCGCTTCTTTACTGCTCGTCGACATGTCATCTCCCTGGTTCTTCGGTCGGGTCGTGTGACGGGACGCCCCCGGCCTTCATCGCACTGTTCAGGATTTTCGGATCGTCGGCGCCTCTCTCCCGGTGAGTAACAGACGTAGGGCGCTCCATGCGATCGTCGTGGCGCGCAGGATGGCCCGCGTGTCGTCGCCCAGCATCCGCACCCACACTCCGGCGTCGCCGGGAAGCGCGCTGACACCGAAGACGACGCCCGCTTCGGTCGACGGCGACAGGACGCTGTGCAGGAGGTCGCTGATCTCGGTGACGGTTGCGCGTGGGGTGAACACATAGAGCATGGAGAGCACATCGTGGTCGGCGAGAACCGCCAGGCCGCCGGTGTCCTCATCGACCGGGGTCAGTCGCACCCGATCGAGCGCGACCATGGCCCCGTCCGGGCGACGGACCTCGAAATCGGATGCGAGCGCGGTGTACCGATGACGCTCGTCGCGCGCCAGACGCCCGGCGATGAGGGTCTCGCCGGCGATGAGGGTGGCCGACGGCGCGAGTGTCACCCGCGTGCGCTGATACAGGCGCGCATCCGCAAACGCGATGACAGGGTCGGGAAGAAACTCGACATACGCATCCGCATCGACGCGCAGGTTCATCTGCGCGACTGCGTAATCGTGTTCCATCCGTAGGACTTTCGTGTACGCCGCGGTCGTCAGGTACGCGGACGTGCCCGTACCGAACACTAGATCGGTCCGGAGCCGGTCACCCTGCATGACGCCGGCCCCGGTGGACATGAGGTAGGTATATGGCATGTCGGGACGCGCGAGGTCGTAGTACAGCGGGCGCATGATCTGCAGCGGCGACTTCTGGTAGTGACCGACAAGTTCCGTCCCGCGTTCGTTCCGGCCGAACTCCAACTCCAGCACACCGACCTTTCCCGGGCTCCCGGTCGGCAGCGTGTCGGGTACACCTGAGAGACGGGCGATCTCACGAGGAACGCGGTCCGGCTGGTAGAACGCAGGGTCGAGCCGGTGCCCGCCGTACCGCTCCGACTGCGCCTCCACGGGTGGTACGACGGACATTCCGCCCGCCCGGCCGGTTCCAGGGGGCGGACCGGTATCCGCCGCCTGGACTGTCGCTGCGCTCATCGGGACATCGCAGCGGGGCGGGCATTCCAGAGCGCGAGGATGTGATCCTGCAACTCATCGATGCCTTGCCCCGTCAGGGAGTTGGTCAGAACCACGGGCTTACCGTCGCGCACCCGCAACGCGTCGGACTCCATGACATCGATGTTCGTCCGTACATACTGGGCGATGTCGATCTTGTTGATCACCAGGATGTCCGACTCGGTGATGCCTGGGCCTCGTTTGCGCGGCATCTTCTCACCTTCAGATGTATCGAGCACGAAGACGAAGACGTCCGCGAGCAAGGGTGAGTACGTGAGCGTCAGATTGTCTCCACCCGACTCGTACACGAGGGTGTCCACATCGGGGAACCGCTCGAGCATCTCGGCCCCGGCCGCGAGGTTCATGGTGGGGTCGTCGCGTACGGCGGTGTGTGGACATGCACCGGTCTCGACTCCGACGACGCGATCAGGGTCCAGCACACCCGCGAGTTCGCGGCGTACGTGCTGCGCGTCCTCCTGGGTGTAGATGTCGTTGGTGATGACCGCTGGTTGCCTGCCCGCGGCAATGAGCCGCGGCACAAGGGCTTCGGCAAGTGCAGTCTTGCCCGAACCCACTGGTCCGCCGATCCCGATTCGCAATACGCTACCGCTCATTCGATCACCTCATCTGTTCTGTTGGTCCGTGGAAGGGCCGGCGCCGTCAGCTCGCGAAGAGCCTCGCGTCCGCGCGCTCGTGTTGGGCGGACATGGCGTCCGCCATCGGGACACATCCCCCCATGTCCTCGAGATCGCGGTCCATCGCCTCGGCTGTGGCCTGCGCTATCACCGGGCCGATTGCACGCAGCATCACCTGCATCTGCAGGTGATCGGTGAGCCGAAGCCGCAGCGCCGCACCGAGAAAGCTCACCGAGAACGCGAACATGTCCGAGGCGACCGCCTGTTCGGCGCCCACACCCGCCGCGACGTAGGCCACAGCGGTCGCGACCGGCTGGCACCCGGGGGTCCGCTTGGACGCGATGGCCCGTTTCCATTGCTCGAGCTCCACACCTCCGACTGCCGCGAGGGCAACGTCTGTCATCTGGTGGCCACTACGCACCGCTGCCCTGCGCATCTCCGCATTGAGTTTGGCGGCGAACAACATCTCATCCACGAGATACACACGTTCCCAATCACTTTCCCGAGCCGCCTCGTGCGCCCGGGCCAGCGCTGTGGCATCCCCCGGACCGACCGAATGGAGCAGCAACCCCCGCAGGAGACCCTCCACGCCGTCCTTGTCGACCGCGCGAGCCTGGGCGAACCCCTCCAGCCCCTGCGACATGGTGAAGAATCCGCTGGGGAATGCGGAGTCGGAGAGTTGCAGGCTCACAAGAAGATCGCCCACATCGGTCGAGGTCATGTCAGGTTCCTCAGGCAAGGAAGAAGAGCTGGGACATAGGCAGCGTCTGCGCCGGGTCGATGTGCGCGGGCTTCCCGTCGAACGTCACCTTGTATGTCTCGGGATCAACGTCGATCAACGGCGCCTTGTCGTTGCGAACCATGTGTGCCTTGCCTATTCCACGGCATCGCTTCACCGGCAGCACCTGACTCTCGAGCCCCAGCTTCTCGGGCACACCGAGGTCGATGGCCGCCTGCGACATGAAGCTGACCCGAGTGCTCTGCTGTGCCTTGCCGTATCCACCCCACATCGGGCGGTAGAGCACGGGCTGCGGGGTGGGCAGCGAGGCGTTCGGGTCACCCATGACGGCCCAGTTGATGAAGCCGCCCTTGATGACCATCCGCGGCTTGACCGCGAAGGCGTCGACGTTCCACAAAACGATGTCCGCGATCTTGCCGGCCTCAAGCGATCCGATGTAGTCCGAAACCCCTTGCGTGATAGCCGGGTTGATGGTCACCTTTGCCAGGTAACGCAGGACCCTGAAGTTGTCGTGACCATCGGAGTCCTCGGGGAGAGGGCCGCGCTTGTCCTTGCTGTGGTGGGCGGTCTGAAACGCGCGGGTCACCGATTCGCCGATACGTCCCATTGCTTGAGAGTCGGACGAGAACATCGAGAGGACACCTTCGTCGTGCAGCACGGTCTCGGCAGAGATCGTTTCGGCGCGCACCCGCGAGTCGGCGAACGCAACGTCTTCCGGGATGTCGTGCGAGAGGTGGTGGCACACCATGACCATGTCGAGCAGCTCGTCGACCGAGTTGACCGTATAGGGCAGGGTCGGGTTGGTAGACGAAGGAAGAACATTAGGGAGACCGGCAGCCTTCAGGATGTCCGGGGCGTGGCCTCCACCGGCACCCTCGGTGTGGTACGTGTGGATGGTGCGTCCGTCGATCGCCGAGATGGTGTCTTCGACGAAGCCCGCTTCGTTGAGGCTGTCCGTGTGTATGGAAACCTGGACGTCGTACTTGTCGGCCACGGTGAGAGCATTACGGATCACCGCAGGAGTGGCCCCGAAATCCTCGTGAACCTTCAGCGACGAGGCGCCGGCTTTGATCTGCTCCACGAGGGCCTCGGGAAGGGAGCCGTTGCCCTTGCCGTGGATTCCCATGTTCACACCGACACCTTCTGCTGCCTCGAGCATGCGGTGGAGGTACCAGGCGCCTGGTGTCGTGGTGACGCCGTTGGTCCCGTCAGTGGGCCCCGTGCCACCCCCGAACAGCGTGGTGATCCCGTTCGAGAGGGCCGCCTCCGCCTGCTGCGGCGAGATGTAGTGCACGTGCGTGTCGATGGCCCCGGCAGTCGCGATGCAGTGCTCCCCCGCGAGCAACTCGGTCCCGGGTCCCACAACAAGACGCGGATCCACGCCGCTCTGCAGGTGCGGGTTACCCGATTTCCCGATCCCGGCAATCTTTCCGTCCTTCACACCGATATCACCCTTCACGACGCCGAGGACCGGGTCGATGATGATCGCATTCGTGATGACCAGATCGAGCACGCCCTGCGGACCGGTCGCCGCGGGATCGGCGGCCATCCCGTCGCGTGCGGTCTTACCGCCGCCGTACACGACCTCGTCGCCGTAATACCCTTCGCTGTAATCCTTTTCGATCTCGACGACCAGGTTCGAGTCGGCCAGATGGACTTTGTCTCCCGTCGTCGGGCCGAAGAGATCGGTGTACTGCTTGCGTGAGATTGTGGCCATCAGCTTTTCCTCTTCTTATCGGATCCGGTGCCCGGTTTCGGTTTCCCGTCTTTGAACCCGCCCTCGGTCATCCGCGCGAGCGCGTCGATCTTCGTCTGCTTCGAATCGAGGCCGCCGTTCACGAGTCCGTTGAAGCCCACCGCCCGGCGCGACCCGGAGTACGACGTCAATGTCACATCTCGTGTGTCGCCCGGCTCGATACGCACTCCGGTACCGGCCGGGATGTCGAGATGCATGCCGTACGCCTTTTCCCGCTCGAAGAGCAGTGCGCGGTTCACCTCGAAGAAGTGGAAGTGCGAACCGATCTGCACCGCCCGGTCGCCGGTGTTGCTGACCGAGATGGTGACGCTCTGATGGCCGGCGTTGATCTCGATGTCTTCGTCCTGGTGGTGATACTTGGGGCTGCCCAACATGGGTTGATCCCTCCACTATTTTTTTCGCGGCGCCGCGATCTGCGTCGCCGGATGATGACTCAGTGAGGCGAGGTCAAGACCTCGACGTGAAACGGGTTGCCGTTGTCCGGCGTCTCGTGTCTGTGGGAATGGGGATGTGAGTGTTGCCCGGGACCGTCGTTCTCGAACCCGTGCGAATGGGCGTACCCGTGGCCGTGATCGGCGAGCAGACCGCCTGCGATCCCGTCTCGCCCATGATCGAGCTCGTGCTGCGCGGCGGCCACCCGTCGACGGATGACATCGAGGAGCGCCTGTTCAGAGAGCAAAGGCCCGAAGAAGCTCGCATGGTCGGCGGGTAATCCGGCGGGCGCGGTTCGGGCAAAGCCCGCCGGTGCGACGACCACATCATCGGCACCCAGCAGCCGCGACCGCTCGATGGCGCGGGTCAGCTCGCCGTGCTCCCCGACGCACGCCACCTCGACCTGGGTTCCGGAGCCATGGGTGCGGACCAGGTGGGCGATCCGGTGCAGCTCGGCGTCATCGAAAGGGTTCGACGACGGCGCGGCAATGATCATGCCCGCGCCCGGTCGCTGCCGGGCTGTATCCACGGCGGCTCGACGGAGCCATGCGATCAGATGGTCGGCCGTCCCGAACTCCGTGCACAGCGCGACACGACCCGCGCCGCCCTCGGCGGCGCTCCACCGGAGCGTCTTCGCGGTCTCTGCCACCATGACCGGATCACGACCCCAGGTCATCGGAAGAACCATCACCGGGCCACTGCCGTCGGCCAGGAGTCCGGACACCGCGTCGTGTAACGGACGCCCCGACGGGGTGATAACCGCACCGGGCAACGTATCGAGCAGTGAAACCAGGTCAGCGCCGTGCGCGCTCTCGTGGCCACCGACAAGGACGGTGGCCACTGCATCTTGTCGCACGGCCGGCATGGCTAAGCACTCACGGGGTCGTGACACGAAACGAGTTTGCTGCCGTCCACGAACGTGGCTTCGACCTGAAGCAAAGCAAGACGCTCTCGCACCCCGGGCATGCAGTCGGCCTCCGACACCACATGTTTGCCCAGTTCCATGCACTGGGCAACCGACTTGCCGTCTCGGGCCGCTTCCAATATCGCCTCCGAGACCATGGCCTGGGCTTCGCTGAGATTCAGCTTGGTGCCGCGGTCGCGTCGTTTTCGGGCAAGTTCTGCAACCTGGTAGATGACGAGCTTGTCCATCTCGCGTGGAGTTAGATTCATGGCCTCGACGACCTTCCTGCTGTTACGGCCGGCGCCCTGATAAAACACTGGCCTCGGAGTGCAGTACTTCGGACACTATTCGAACTGCAACGAACCCTCAAGATTTTCGGAGAATTGCCATGCAGTAGAGATGATCTCGACTGTGGGCGAATTCCATATCACTATCCCACATGCCCAAATAGTCGTAATTCTGGTGCGGTACAACACTATTCGATTACCCAACGAAACCGGACATTTCAACTCTTCCCACTCAGCTAATGGGTATTCACACAAATCCCGGACGCACAGCCACCTCGGGACATCGGCAATGACAACGTCACCGGCAACGTTTCATCGAATCCTACGAAAGGAATTTACTTATGTCCGAATTCTGGCGCCAGAACCGTTAGGCCTGCTATGAAAAGTGGGATTGCCTTTGTCATCACAGGAAGAGCACTATCCTTATGTGACTGAAGTTTCCGGTATGCAGTCATTGACCAACGTCCGGGCAACACGCCTGACTCGGATGATCCTCGGCTCGATCTCATCCGGCGGCATCTGTGCTCGCGGACCTGCCGCCGTTCACGCTCGGCCTGTCGATCATCGCACCGATCACGTCCGCGTCTGCCCGGAATCGTCCTCCTCGGCACAGATCACGGACAAAAAACCAGGCGCCTTACGTGTACTCGTGCACACATAAGACGCCTGGTTGGTTCGAGATGAACTCGAAAGCGCGCTGTCCTACTTCTTGCCGGCCACCAGATCCAGCGCGATGTCGGTGATCAGGTCTTCCTGGCCACCGACAAGTCCGCGAGCCCCGACCTCGAGCAGCACCGCGCGGGTGTCGAGACCGTACTGCTTCGCCGCGGATTCAGCATGCCGCAGGAAGCTCGAGTACACGCCGGCATAGCCGAGTGTGAGAGTCTCCCGGTCGACCTGCACAGGCCGATCCTGCAGCGGACGGACGATGTCGTCGGCAGCATCCTGCAATCCGAACAGGTCACAACCGTGCTTCCAGCCCTCGATGTCCGCGACAGCGATGAAGGGCTCGATCGGGCAGTTACCGGCGCCGGCGCCGTGTCCGGCGAGCGATGCGTCCACGCGGGTCACACCTTCTTCTACTGCCACAACCGAATTGGCCACGGACAGCGAGAGGTTCTGGTGCGCGTGAATACCGATCTGGGTGTTCTCATCGAGCACGTCCCGATACGCACGGACACGCTGTCGAACTCCATCCATCGTCAACCGGCCACCGGAGTCGGTGACGTAAACACAGTGCGCGCCATACGATTCCATCAACTTCGCCTGCTCGGCCAACGCGGCAGGCTCGGCGAGATGCGACATCATCAAGAACCCGGACACATCCATCCCGAGTTCACGGGCCTTGGCGATGTGCTGAGCCGCGACATCGGCCTCGGTGCAATGGGTCGCGACGCGAACCGAGGTCACGCCGAGGTTGAATGCACGTTCGAGTTCGACAACGGTACCGACACCGGGCAGCAGCAAGGTCGTCAGCTTGGCCCGGTGGACAACCGATGCCGCGGCTTCGATCCATTCCCAGTCGGTGTTGCTGCCTGCTCCATAGGTCAGGCTGTGTCCGGCGAGCCCGTCGCCGTGGGCGACCTCGATCGCGTCGACGCCCGCCCGATCGAGAGCGCCGGCAATCCGGGCCACGTTTTCGGGTGAGATGCGGTGCCGGCTGGCGTGCATGCCGTCGCGCAGGGTCACGTCCTGGATGTACAGGGCCGCGCCATCGACCACGGAAGCTCTGTTGTCAGTTGTCATCGGGCCATCTCCACTGTTGAGTCGGTGAGTTTCGTTTCGGCGATGCGCTCGGCCACCTGCAGTGCCGCCGAGGTCATGATGTCGAGGTTTCCTGCATAGGCCGGCAGGTAGTGGGCAGCACCCTCGACCTCGAGGAACACCGACACCTTCCACAGGCCCGGACCGACATCGACACCGCCGGTCAGGGTGGCGACGGACTCCGCATCATCGAGCTTGGTGAACTGCACCTCCTGCTTGAGGCGGTATCCGGGAACGTAGGCCGACACCTTGGCGACCATGTCGAGGACCGACTGCCGGATCGCATCCTGATCCGGATCGGTGACCAGGGTCAGCACGGTGTCCCGCATGATCAGCGGCGGGTCGGCCGGATTCAGCACGATGATCGCCTTGCCGTATGCGGCACCACCGACCATCTTGATGGCCTCGGAGGTGGTTTCGGTGAACTCGTCAATGTTCGCCCGAGTTCCGGGTCCGGCCGACTTCGAAGCGATCGACGCCACGATCTCGGCGTAGTGAACCTTGGTCACAGCGGACACCGCCGCCACGATCGGAATCGTGGCCTGCCCGCCGCAGGTCACCATGTTCACGTCCGGTGCATCCAGGTGCTCTTCAAGGTTCACCGCGGGCACCACGTAGGGACCGATCGCGGCCGGGGTGAGGTCGATGAGCCGCTTTCCGTACGGGCGCAGCGCTTCTTCGTTGACGACGTGCGCTTTGGCGGAGGTCGAGTCGAAGATGATCTCGATGTCGGCGAAGTCCGGGTGGTCGATGAGACCCTGCACGCCGGTGTGCACGGTGCTGATGCCCATCCGCTTGGCGCGGGCCAATCCGTCGGATTCCGGGTCGATTCCGACCAGGACCGCGATCTCGACGTTCTTCGCCACTCGCTTGAGTTTGATGACCAGGTCGGTCCCGATGTTGCCCGATCCGATGATCGCGGCCTTGATTGTGCTCATTGTCTTCTGCTTTCGGAGGGGTTGGTCAGGCACTGAAAACTGCGGTCGCGCTGCCGATGCCGGAAATGGTGGTGACGTAGGTGGAACCGGGCTTCGCAGGCACCATCGGCCCCAGCGCGCCGGAGAGGACAACGTCTCCCGCATAAAGGACGGTTCCGTATTCGATCGCGGTGTTGGCCAGCCACGCGAGTGCATTCCACGGACTTCCCAGGCAATCCGAGCCCTTGCCCTGCGACACCTGCACGCCGTCTTCGGTCATGGTCATCTGGACGCCGGCCAGGTCAGGAGCACTCTCGCGGTCGCATCGGTCGCCGAGAACGTACAGTCCCGATGATGCATTGTCGGCAACCGTGTCGGCCAACCTGATGTCCCAGTTGGCAATTCGACTGTCGACGATTTCAAATGAAGCGTAGACATCGGAAACATATTGCGGTGCTTCAGCTTCGGTGATCGGGGCCGTGATATCCCGGGACAGCACGAAGGCGATCTCCGCTTCGACCTTCGGCTGGAGCAGCCGCGTGGAGTCCACCTCGGCATCACCGGTGCAGTCCATGTCGTCGAGCAACACCCCGAAGTCGGGCTGGTCGACACCGAGCTGCTTCTGCACCGCAGGCGAGGTCAGACCCGTCTTGCGGCCGACGATACGGCGACCCGATGCCACCAGCGCCTCGATGTTCAGGGTCTGGACCCGATAGGCCGCTTCGATGTCGTCGCTTCCGATCAGGTCGCGCACCGGTGCACACGGTGTGCCCGCACGAGTCGCGGCAGCCAGACGCTCGGCGGCAGCCTCGATCACATTCACTTGCGTTGTCATAGGGACGAAGATATTGGTCGGCCCAACCACTGACTAGGATTCGTCCCATGCCACGGGACGGAAACATGTCGCAGCTCGAAAAGTCGGCGCTTCTGCTCGATTCTTTCCCCGGTGGTACCGCGCTCACGCTTGCCGAAGTCTGCACCCGAACCGGTATCCCCCGCTCGACCACCCACCGACTGCTGGTCGAGTTGACCGACCTCGGCTGGATCCAGCGAACCGGAAACAAGTTCGAACTCGGCATGACGCTGTTCGAGTTGGGTGAGCGGGTCTCGGTGAAACACCGCCTCCGGGTGGCCGCCATGCCCTTCATGCAGGACCTGTTCGCGGTCACCGAACAAACCGTCCACCTCGCGGTCCGCGATCAATACGACGTGGTCTACATCGAGAAACTCCACGGTCACACCGCTCCGCCTTTGCCTTCACAGGTCGGTGGCCGGCTCCCCCTCACCTGCACCGCGGTGGGCAAAGCGCTTCTCGCTTATGAATCCGCGGAGTTCCAGACGGAGGTGCTCTCACGCCCGCTGCGGCGTTACACCGCGAACTCGATCACCGATCCGAGGACTCTCGAGCGCGAACTCGCCCACATCCGCGCCCGAGGTGTCGCGCTCGAACGGGAGGAAGCGGCCGAAGGAAGCTGCTGCGTCGCGGCCACGGTGCTGATCCGAGACGAGCCGATCGCCTCGCTGTCGGTGTCGGTGCCGAAAGACCGGTTCAAACCCGAACTCCTGGCTCCTGCCGTTCAAACCGCATCACTGGCCTTGAGCCGACTGTTGTCCCGAGCGGGGGCGAAAGGAGAAAAATAGCCAATTGATACCTGGCACGTCTATTCGCTGCCTAACGCTCGCAACCTTGCTAATGTGTGCCAACCCACAGTCCAGGCGCGGCGCTGTGTCACCCCTTCTACGGCAGGAGCGGAGCGTGCTCAGTCGTCGCGAGTTCTTCGTCAGGGCCGGCGCGGTCGGCGTGAGTCTGACCGCAGCAGTCACACTCCCGGGCGCCATGTCACGAATACGGGTTTATGCCAATTCGCTTCCGCCCGTGCGCGATACGATCAACGGGATCCTGTCGTTCATCGTTCCGGGCGATGATGAATACTCACGCGCGCAGGGTATGGCGACCGATCGGCCGGGTGGGGTGTCACCGGGAATCCCTGAGTCGCTGGAGAGAACGCTCGACCGGGCAGTCCCGATTCCGGTCCTCGGACCGGCATTCGGGATCACACTTCCGGGTGCTGCCGCAATCGCTGCGTTGATCAACATCTTCGCGGTGACGCTCAACCCGGGCTCGGTGCGTGGGCGCTTCGCCGCACCGTTCGCGAACCTCTCACACCGGGAGAAGGCCCAGGTCTTCGAGATGCTCGATACCAACCCACTGTTACCGGGATTGCCAATCAAGTTCGCGGTCAACGCCATACCCACCCTGGCCGCGTTCGCCGCCTATTCCGAGGTGTCCGCATTCGATACCGGCAGCAAGCGGTTGACCGGACGCCCGGTTGGCTGGGAGCTGAGCAAATACGAGGGTGTGAGCGACGGCTGGGACGAGTTCCGCGGCTATTACCAAGGGGTTTCAACCATCGATTGACGTTCGGCATGAGGGGGTTCGATGACAGACATCATTGTGATCGGTGCCGGTGGCGGAGGGCCTGTGGTGGCGAAGGAACTCGCCGCCCGTGGCCTGGACGTGCTCGTCCTGGAAGCGGGTCCACGGCACGGCGATCCGGAGAATGAATGGACTCATTTCGAAGACGACGCAAACAATCCGATCACCGGATTCTTACGCGAGGGTCCCGGCGATCGGTCCAAGGGTCCGTGGTTGCGGGATCTGCCGCAGAGTTCGTTCGTCTGGCAGGTCAGCGGCGCCGGCGGTACCACCTTGCACTATTTCGGCAACTGCCCCCGTGCAGCACCCGGTGTGTTCAACGACTACGCCGGGGCGGATCGGCAGATGTACGACACCGCGAATCTGTTCCCCCTCGGCTACGAAGAACTTCGGCCCTACTACGAGTGGTGCGAGGCAACGCTTCCGATCCAGACCGCTCCGATGGGCACGAAGGAGGAGATCTTCCTGCGCGGGGCCGCAGCCATGGGACTACCGCACCAGACCTCACTCGACACCACCGGACCGGCACATCGGGCACAACAGAACGCGATCTTGCAGCCGGGCGGTACGGCGGGTCGCACTCGCGACCCGAATCGGCTGCGCTATCCCGAAGCGCAGGGATGCACGATGTGCGGGCACTGCTACGAGGGCTGCTACCTCCCCAAAGGTGCGCCCCGCAACCTCAAAGCCCGTCGCTCGACCGACAATTCATACATTCCGATGATGCTCACCGCCGACGCGTGGTCTCCCGGAGGCAAGGCCGCCAGGCTCATCACCGACGCGTTCGTGACCAGGATCCTGACCCACGACGTGAACGGCGAGACCACCGCCCATGGCGTGCAGTTCCGGACCGTGGACGGGTCTATACACGAGGAGACCGCGAAGGTGGTCGTTCTGGCGGCGGGCTGTATCGAGTCTCCGCGACTGTGGCTGCAGTCCCTGCTCCCCAACCCGAACGGTTGGGTCGGCCGAGGAATCACCGACCATCACATGGACTGCGTCTTCGGGGTTTTCGACGAATACACCGGCCAGACCAAGGGCGCGGGTTCCAATGCCCGCGTCGATTTTCCGGGCTACGGCGGCATCGAGCAGGTCTGCCTGCCACCGGCGTTGCAGGCGTATGCGATGAATTTCAGTGACTCGGGCATCGAGGGCTACGGCCGCGCGGGCAGCGTCGTCGATTCGGCGGGCGCCGACACCTACGGCCGTCTTGTCGGACGTGACCTCCTCACCACGCTCGACGACGCCAACAAAACACTCGCCGCGCTGGTCATCACAGATGACGACGTCGAACCCGGCAACCTCGTCTCGGTGCCCGGCATCCTCCCCCCGGACGAGAACGGCCTGGCGCCTCGCGTCACCATGCAACATCGCAACCGGTCGGCCCGGACCAAACGGAACCGGAAGTACTGCACCGAGAGGGCCGTGGAACTCATGCGGGCCGCAGGCGCCCACACAGTCCACCGCTGCGATTGGCCCCCACTCATCCTGCATTCACAGTCGAGCATGCGCATGGGTGAGGACGCCAACACATCGGTGCTCGACTCCGACGCCCAGGCCAGATGGGTCAAACGTCTCTACATCGCCGACAACTCTGCCTTGGCCAATTCCCTCGGTGGCCCGAACCCCACGCTGACAACCCAGGCGATCGGGACGCGAACCGCGGAAAAGATCTTCCAGACCTACTTCGGCGGGGAGAATTGGGTGACGAAGGAATCCCCTGTGTCATCGATCGACGACCGCGTCACCGAGGCGGTCATCGCCCGAAACCTGTAGATGCCGCTTGAAAACGATCCCGACGGGGTAACCGAGGACTGCGGTGCGAACGACCAGTCTGCGAAGAGGGAATACATGTCTGACGAAAACACACGCGAGAACGAACGTGACCTCGCGAACCTCGACATCGAAAAGCCCAAAACCCACGCTGCGGGACCGACTGCGGTCGCGGTGTCCATGAAACGGGCACTGGGGCACATGGGGCCGGTCCGGACCGCGAAGACACTGCTGAAGCTGAATCAGGCCGAAGGTTTCGACTGCATGAGTTGCGCCTGGCCCGATCCTGAACCGGGCCACCGGCACACCGCCGAGTTCTGCGAGAACGGCGCCAAGGCTGTGGCCGAAGAAGGCACCACCACCCGCGCGACACCCGCGTTCTTTGCCGCACACAGCATTGACGACCTGAACAGTCGCACGGAACATTGGCTCGGACAACAGGGACGTATCACCCATCCGATGGTCAAACGACCCGGCGGTACCCACTACGAAGCCATCGACTGGGACGATGCGTTCGGGCTCATCGCAGCGGAACTGAACGGTCTTGCCACACCTGACGAGGCCACTTTTTACACATCGGGTCGCGCCTCGAACGAAGCGGCTTTCGTCTATCAACTGTTCGCCCGCACGTTCGGCACCAACAACATGCCCGACTGCTCGAACATGTGTCACGAGTCCACGTCGATCGCCCTGCAGGAGTCCATCGGTATCGGTAAGGCCAGCGTCACCCTCGACGATGTGTACGAGGCCGAACTGATCGTCATCGCCGGTCAGAATCCGGGTACCAACCATCCCCGCATGCTCTCTGCCCTCGAGAAGGCCAAGCAGAACGGCGCGACGATTCTGACCATCAACCCTCTCCGTGAGGCCGGGTTGGTCAACTTCAAGAACCCCCAGACACCCCGCGGCGTGGTCGGACCCGGTACCGATCTGACGGACATGCATCTGCCCATCGCACTGAATGGCGACCTGGCCCTGTTCCAGGCCTTCGGCTCATTGCTCGTCGAATGGGATGCCCTCGACCACGAGTTCATCAACGCCCACACCGCCGGCTTCGACGCCTGGCGCGACCACGTCCGGAACGTGGACTGGGATGTGGTCACCGCAACCACCGGCCTGTCCCGGCGGCAGATCACCGACGCCGCGAAACTGCTACGCGATTCGAAGGCCACCGTCTTCTGTTGGGCGATGGGCCTGACGCAGCATCGCAATGCAGTGGCCACCATCAAGGAACTCACCAATGTTGCGTTCGCACAGGGCAACATCGGCAAACCGGGCGCTGGGCTGTTTCCGGTTCGGGGACACTCCAACGTCCAGGGCGACCGGACGATGGGAATCTGGGAACGTGTACCGGAGCATTTTCTCGACGCTCTGCAGAAAGAGTTCGGCTTCAACCCACCTCGCGAGCACGGCCTCGATACCGTCGACTCCATCCGGGCTCTGCGGGATGGCAAAGCCCACTTCTTCATGGGTCTCGGCGGGAACTTTGCTCAGGCGACCCCTGACAGTGATGTCACATTTCGGGCGTTGCGCAACGCGCGGATGACCGTGCAGGTCTCGACCAAGATCAACCGTTCCCACCTCGTCTGCGGACAGACCGCACTCATCCTCCCCACGCTGGGCCGGACCGAACAGGACGTGCAGGCCGGCGGACCCCAGTACATTTCGGTCGAGGACTCCACCTGCTCTGTACATTCCTCCCGTGGACCGCTGGCACCAGCGAGCCCACACCTCAAGTCCGAGGTCGCCATCATCACCCACATCGCCGAGGCGACCCTCGGTGACCGATACGGCATCGACTGGCGAGCGATGCGTGATGACTACCGCAACATTCGCGCTCACATCTCGCGCGTCGTGCCCGGATGCGAAGGGTACGAGGTCAACGTTCGCAAACCCGGCGGGTTCATACTCCCCCACCCACCGCGTGACTCTCGTACGTTCGAGACCGACTCGGGCCGTGGGGAGTTCGCGGTGTCACCGATCGACGTCCTTCAGGTGCCCGCCAATCACCTGATCCTGCAGACCCTGCGCAGCCACGATCAGTTCAACACCACGATCTACGGATTCAGTGATCGTTACCGCGGGATCGAGGGTGGCCGACGAGTGATCTTCATGCATCGCGAGGACATCACGGCCCTCGGCCATCGCGACGGGGACATCGTCGACATCATCACCCGCTGGGACGACGACGATCAGGTCCGGTGTGCACCGGAGTTCCGGATCGTCGAATACGGCACCCCACGTGGGTCCGCCGCCGCCTATTACCCGGAGACCAATCCTCTTGTGCCGCTGGACTCCACCGCGCTCAAGAGCAACTGTCCGACTTCGAAATCGATCATCGTATCGCTGGTACCGGCGGGCCAAGGCACCGTCGAGTCCCACACCGGCAGCCAGCAGGCGACCGGATCCGATTGGGATCACAAAACGCATCCGCAACCGCATCACCTGAGCTGATGATGCTCGGCACGCCGAAGACCTGACCACTCGGCCAGTCGTCAGTCAACGGGCGCACGCATACAAATGTGAAATCTGGGTACACGACATCTGCGGCGCGGACGCCGCACATCCGATGCTCTTGCGGGCCAACATCCCCCGGCGAGAAAACCTGACAGGAGTCTTGAGTTGTTGCGTGTCGCGTCGGTGCCGTCCTCGCATGTCTATGTCCGACATCTCTCCCACGTGGCTGCCAAAGGCGACGTCGAGCGCCTTCCTGACCCCGTTCCGACCGACGGGCGAAAGGTTCCCGGCGGCTGGTGGCCGCCACTCATGCTCGATCCGGGATGGATCACGCGCAATCACAAGGATTTTGACGTGTTCCACATCCATTTCGGTTTCGATGCCATCAACCCCGCCACCCTCGAATCAGTCATGCACGAGTTGAAGACGCATGACATCCCGCTGGTCTACACCGTTCACGACCTCCGCAACCCCCACCATCGGGAACCTGACGCGCATACTGCACAACAGGATGTCCTGGTCAACGCTGCCGACGCGTTGATCACGCTGACCCCTGGTGCAGCCGAACATATTTCAAAGCGATGGAACCGCGAAGCCACCGTTTTGCCCCACCCGCACGTGCTCGACGGTCCCCGGATCGAGGCTCCCCGACATCCGTCGGAGGAGTTCGTCGTCGGACTCCACGCAAAGAGCCTGCGCGCCAACATGGATCCGTTGCCCGTCATGGAGGTGTTGGCGGAGACCGTGCGTGACCTGCCGAACGCACGATTGCAGATCAACCTCCACGACGAGATCTTCGACCCCGACAACCATTGGTATGCGCCTGACATGGGCCACCGAATACTCGACTACCGCGATCGGACGAGCGTCGAGGTCCGTGTCCACGAATACTTCTCTGATGACGAATTGTGGGACTACCTCCAATCATTGACGGTGTCGGTGCTGCCGTACCGATTCGGTACACACTCCGGCTGGCTCGAGGCCTGTCATGATCTGGGAACCGCCGTCATCGCCCCGAGCTGCGGCTTCTACGACCAGCAGCAGCCATGCGAGGTCTTCAGGTTCGACGAGCACGGTTTCGACGGCGGGACGCTTCGCAGCGCTGTTGAGAATCTCCATGCCCGCTGGATCGGCGGGAACCCCCTGCCCCGTGCAACGTGGAGCAGGCGACAGGCGCAACGAACTGAATTGGCCGAGGCCCATCTGGCCTTGTATGAAGCAGTCCTGGCATGAATCCGTCCACGTTGCGAATCGCGCTGATCGCCTCGAACCGCTACCCGATCAGTCAGCCTTTCGCCGGCGGCCTCGAGGCCCATGTCTGGCACCTGGCCCGAGCGTTGTCGAGTCGGGGCCACGAAGTCGCACTCTTCGCCGCTCCGGGCTCCGATCGGGAGGCTCCGACCGAACAACTACGGGTCCGAGAACTGCACCTGAGTCCATCCGCACGTTCTGACCCGTCGATGCCTTCCGCCCATTTCATGGCCGACCATCACGCGTACCTGAACCTCATGATCGAACTCGCCCAGAACCGCCGATTCGACGTCATACACAATCACTGCCTGCACTATCTGCCGATCGCCATGGCGCCGACGTTGAGTACTCCGATGCTGTCCACGCTGCACACCCCGCCGACTCCCTGGTTGGAGTCGGCGATCGTCACCACCGGAGGTGACGGTGGCCAGTTCGTCGCAGTCAGCGAACACACGGCAGGCGCGTGGCGTCCGATCATCAGGGATGTCGATGTCGTCAGGAACGGTGTCGACCTCGACACCTGGCCAATGGGTCCCGGAGGTGACGAACTGATCTGGTTCGGCCGGATCACTCCCGAGAAGGGCCCGCACCTGGCCATCGAGGCCGCACGCAGAGCAGAGGTGCCGCTGGTGCTCGCCGGACCCATCTCAGATGAACGCTACTTCCGGAACCTGGTCGAGCCGCAACTCGGCGGACCGATCCGGTACGCCGGACACCTGACCCAGCCGGCACTGGCGAAGCTGATCGGTCACTGCGCCGCCGCGTTGGTGACACCGCGGTGGGACGAACCGTATGGACTCGTCGTCGCGGAGTCGTTGGCCTGTGGGACACCGGTCGTCGCATTTGCCAGGGGCGGCGTCCCCGAGATCCTGAATTCGGCGGACTGCGGCGCACTGGTTCCCACCGACGATGTCATCGCCATGGCCGAAGCCATTCCCGCGGCTACCGCGCTGTGTCGCCAACGTGTCCGGGAGCATGCCCGCCGCCACTGCTCGGCCGACGGGATGGTGACCGCGTACATCAACCGGTATCGACGCATGATCTCGGCCGACCGAGGCCTCGGAGACACCGTGAAGCAGACGGCATGATCGGTTACTACATCCATCACCACGGACGCGGCCATCTGACCCGGGCCGGTGCCATCGCCGCACACATCGGACACGATGTCACCGCGCTGACCTCGATGACCTCCCCACCGGGTCCCGTGTACACCGACGTCGTGCAACTACCCCGGGACGACAACGATCCCTCGCCGATCAGTCCGACCGCAGGGGGACGCCTGCACTGGGCACCCCTGCACGATCCGGGCCTGGCCGAGCGCATGCACACGCTCGCCGACTGGATGCTCCACCGTCGACCGGCGGCGATCGTAGTGGACGTGTCAGTGGAGGTTGCTACTCTTGCACGGCTTTTCGGCATTCCGGTCATCGTCATCGCCATGCCTGGAGAGCGAACCGATCCGCCCCATGAACTCGTGTACGGTCTTGCCGATCACATCATCGCCGCCTGGCCCGGCGATCTGTACATCCCCACGTGGCTGACGCCACATGCGCACAAGACCACCTTCGTCGGTGGCGTGAGTCGGTTCGACGGTTGCCCGGTTCTGGAAACGCGCACCGACGACAGGCCCCTGGCATTGGTGCTCAGCGGAGCCGGTGGCTCAGATCTCACGATCGACACCGTCTCGAGGTGGGAGCAGTGCAACCCCAACTACCGTTGGCAGGCGTTGGGAGTCACCGGAACGCCATGGATCGCAAACCCCTGGGCAACGCTGTCCGAGGCCGCGGTGGTGATCTCCGGCGCCGGCCAGAACACCGTCGCCGACATCGCCGCCGCGGGGCGTCCGGCCGTGATCGTTCCGCAGCCGCGTCCGTTCGACGAGCAGGACGCAACCGCCGGTGTCATCGAACGCAATGGTCTCGCCGTGGTGCGATCGTCGTGGCCAGAGGCGCATGAGTGGTCCGAAACATTGAAGGAGGCACGGCGTTTGGACTCCCGGCGATGGCAGCGTTGGCAGACCCGGGGCGCCGCGCAGCGAGCCGCTGTCGTCATCGACAGCGTCGCCGATCGGGCTGCCAGCGGGAAGAGCACCGGGTGAAGACCGCGATCATCACCCCGGTGTCAGGACGTGAACGCCATTTGCGCCGGCAGCTTGCCGCACTCGATCGCAGCGGTGTCAAACCTGACATCCATGTGGTGGTGGCGATGAACGACCCCTCGGTGACAGCCGTTGTCGCCGAACGTCGCTCGATTCACATCGAGCATGTCAGCGACCCCCGCAGTCGTCTGCCGATCGCCGCAGCGCGCAATGCCGGAGCTGCCACCGCGATGGCACTCGGCGCCGAACTCCTGATATTTCTCGACGTCGATTGCCTGCCCATCGACACCATGATCGAGCGCTACATCGCCGCGGCAATTCGACGTCCCATCGGCGCACTGTTCTGCGGGCCGGTCACATATCTGCCGCCGGCCGGACCCGAAGGCTATCGTCTCGATCGACTCGAATCGTGCATTGACCCCCACGCCGCCCGCCCTGATCCTGAGCCGGGTGCCCTGATCGAAACCGACGATCACGCCTTGTTCTGGTCGCTGTCTTTTGCCGTGACCCCCGCAACCTGGCACAGCATCGGCGGGTTCTTCACCGGCTACGTCGGGTACGGAGCAGAAGACACCGACTTCGCACAACTGGCTGCACGGCAAGGGCTTCCGCTGTGCTGGGTCGGTGGCGCGCACGCACTGCATCAACACCACCCCGTGTCCGATCCCCCCGTCGAACATCTCGACGACATACTGACCAACGGCGCTGTGTTCTATGACCGGTGGGGATGGTGGCCCATGCAGGGTTGGCTTGATGCGTTCCAAGAACTCGGACTCATCACGATGGACAACGGTGTGCCGGAACGGATCCGGGTGACGTGAGGCGTTAGCGCCGACCCGCTCGGCTCTGCCGGTAGGCAACCGTCCGGATCTTCGATAGCCAGGCCGGACCAGGACATACACCCTCGACGGTGTTGATCGTCGGGTCGAATCCGATGTCCGGGTGATCCGCTTCGTCCGAGGTGGCGGTCAGCGTCAGCTGCGCCAACGCCATGAACGGGCCTCGATGTTCTGCCTGTTCGATGTCGAAGACCATTCCGTCGCGGTCGATTCGTTCGGCCATGCGGTCCAGCGACATACCGACACCTGAGCCCAGACTCGCCGGCGCGAGTCGGGCACGCAGCCACCAATGCTTCGATTGGCAATCCAGCGGCTGAAGTGTCGTGAGGACCGCGTTGTCGATCGAACGTGCCGGAAAAGGGATCATCTTCGACCAGCCGCTGCCGCCGAGCGCACTGGCCAACAGCACGTCCCACGGCGTCGGGTCACCCTCGTGTGGATCCATGCGCATGGCCAGGCCGAGAACATCCGGCACCCCGCCCGGCGTGCCTATCCCCTTGGAAACGCGCGCAACCACATCGCCACTCTCAACGGGCAAGCCCACGCCGACCGCGGCCATCCTCACCAGCGAGCCGACGGCAAGCACACCGTTCGGATGGAAGAGGCGAGCGCCACGAACTGCGGCACCCACCTTGATCGGGTACGCAGCCAGATCAGCTGGATTCATGGCGCTCCTGGCAGTCGGCACCGGTTTCGCCGACTCAGTCGATCACACCGTCACTTGATCACGGCGTCGATGGTCTTCTTCAACGCAGACGGCTGGGCAGGTGAATGAGGTGCCTTCTTCTTCAGAGCGAGAAGTTGCTCACCGATCTCCTGCAGCTCTTTGCGTCCGAGGGCCTTTCGGACCTCCGGGAACCACTCGTCTTCCTCTTCCTCGATGTGGTGCTCCACTATTTCGATGAGGACCGTCGTCTTCGCGTCGAATCGTTCGTCCGAAGGTGTCATCCCAGCGAGTTCCATCACCAGCAAATCCGCGACGTGATGCTCCTCGTACGATTCCAGGATGTCGTCCTCGACGTCGGGGACCGCTTTGCGCACCGCCGGATACATGCCCTCGTTCTCGATATAGGTGTGAACCGTCAATACCTCGATGATCTTGGAGACAATGTCCGACTTGGTCTTTGTCGCATTCGGACCGGCATTCCGGAAGTCGTTGAACAGCTTCTTGATTACCTTGTGATCCTCTTTGAGGATGACGATTGCATCTGTGGACATCAAAATCTCCTCGGGCGGGTAAGCGGTGGCATGGAGCCGATACCCGAGAGGATGCCCCTACTCGCTGCGCCCTAAACACCGAATACTGAAGTTGTTGCACGGTTGCGCAACTCGTTGACCATTGGCGAGTGCCACGCTTGCACTCATCAACCGGCGACTCCGGACTGACCGAGGTAGGCGCGTTCAATCCTGCCCACATCCTTTGAAAGCACCGCCGCATCGTCCTCCAGGTTCACCTGACCGTGGACCAGGACAACGGCACGGTCGGCGATCCCCAGCGCAAGCCGTACATGCTGTTCCACCAGCATCACCGCGGTCCGCTGGGTGGACGCGACATCACGTAGGACGGCCAGTATCGATTCGACCACGACGGGGGCCAACCCCATACTCAGCTCATCGATGAGCAGCACCTTGGGTCGCTGTACGAGCGCCCTGCCGATCGCAAGCATCTGTTGCTCGCCGCCTGAGAGCTGACCTGCCGCGAGGTTGAGACGAGGTTCAAGCGCCGGAAAGAGCTGCAGCACTTCATCGATGGATGCGCGCGCCGTTCGTCCGCGCTCCCGAATGGCAAGACGGAGATTCTTCTCGACCGACAGCTTCTTGAACAATGCGCGATCGTCGGGCACCAGGACCATTCCCCCGCGCACCGCGGCGCGCGGATTCCCGGATCCGAGTTCGTCACCGGCCAACAGCACCGAGCCGCCGAGTCTGGGAAGCAATCCGGCCAACGTCATCAGCAGCGTCGTCTTGCCCGCACCGTTCGGCCCGAGAAGAGCAACGATCTCCCCTTCAGCGAGCACGAGATCGAGACCACGCACACACGGACTCGACCGAACGTAGCCGGCATTCAGATCGTGACAGGACAGGACGCTCATGTTGACACCTCATCCGTTGCGGCGGAGCCCACGGCCTCCGCCGAGTCATCGGGTTGCCTGGCAGGAGAACCGAGGTACGCGCGAATCACCGCGTCGTCAGACCTGATCTCGTCGGGCGTTCCAGTGGCGATCACCCCGCCGAGGTCGAGCACGATGACACGGTCGCAGATGCTGAGTACCAGTTCCATGTCGTGATCGACAAGGAGCATCGTCGAACCCATCGAGCGAGCCGCCTGCAATCGCTCGCCCAGCCACCTGCTCTCGGTGGTGTCGAGCCCCGCAGCGGGCTCGTCCAACAGGGCAACAACCGGTCTGCCTGCGAGCACTCGGGCCACCGACACCAACTGCCGCCTGCCCTGGGAAAGGTCAGCTGCCGCAACGTCCGCCAGGTGTTCGATCTGCAACAACCGCAACACCGCGCCGACGGTCTCTGACGTTTCACCGCCACTCCGGACCGCTCCGACCGTCACGTTCTCCGCGACCGAGAGTTCGTCATACAGTTCCAGGTCCTGGAAGGTGCGGCCCAATCCGAGGCGGCTACGACGGTGAGGTGCCAACCCCTCGATCTGATTGCCGTTCAATGTGACTCGACCGCGAGAATCGGCAAATCCACTGATCGCGTCGATGAGCGTGGTCTTGCCTGCACCGTTGGGCCCGATCAAGCCGACGATCTCACCGGACCGTAGATCAAAGCTGACGTCGTCGACGGCGCGCACAGGACCGTAGTGAACACTCACACCCTGGACCGTCAGGACCACGTCGTCGCCGATATGGCCTTGGGGCGCAAGGGCAATCTCCTTGTCGACCACTGACGAGTCATCCGTTTTCGGCTGCGTCGCCCGACCTGCCAATCCGGGGATCCGGATCCGGTGCAGGTAGCCGGCAAGTCCATCCGGCGTGGTCACCACGACGACCACCAGCAGGATCCCACTCGAGAGCATGTAGTAGTCACCGAAATGCAGATACCGGTCGGAGACGTAGAACATGAGACCGCCGGGCGCCAGGATTCCGGCAAGGAGACCGCCGGACACCGAGGTCACTCCAGCCACGTAGAAGACGGCAAACAGGCCGATGCCGGCGAATACACCGAAACTGCCGGCGGTGGCCAGGGTTTGCTGATAGCCCAGGAGCGCACCACCGAGACCGGCCACAAAGGATGCGATCGCGAACGCAACAAGCTTCGTCATCCCGACGTTGATTCCCGCAGCCGCCGCTGACCGTTCGTTCGCACGGACAGCGAGCATCGAAGCACCGAGACCGCTGCGCCGCAGACTCGCAACCCCAAGTGCAACCAGTGCGAGGAAGACCAGACAAACGATTCCGAATGCCAGCCTCGGATAACCTTCACCGGCCCCGATCCCGAGGTCGATGCCGAACAGAGTCGGTGGCTCGATCGCTGCGCCCTGCATACCGCCGTTGAAGGTCGGGTTACGAAACCAGAAGGCCTCCAGGAAGACCGCAAGCGCGAGGGTCGCCACCATCAAAGGCAGACCGCGGACCCGTAGCGCAGGCAGTCCGACCGCGACTCCGATACCCATAGCGACCAGCGCCGCAAGGACCGGAGCGATGGGAAAAGGGATGTCCAGATCTGTGGTGAACCGGGTCAGGCTGTAGGCACCGACACCGGCAAGGGTGAGCTGCGCCAGCGACACCTGGCCGGCATACCCGGTGATCACCACCTGAGAGAGCGCGATGACAGCGAAGATCATCGAGCAGACCACCGCCAACCGAATGCTCCCCGACGTCAGGAGCAAGGCGAGCATCCCGGCTCCCAGACCGGCTACGGTTCCCAGCAGCAGTCGGCGTGGACGGGGCGATCGTCCGAGATCCTGACGGGTCACCGCACCCCGTCCCGGAAGCGGCTGCCCACGAACGAGCAGGAAAATCATAATCAGCAGCAACGGAACGGCTTCGGCCACGCCCGCCTGAGGGAACCAGTCGATCGTCGCCTGCAGATTGGTGGCCTCGGATTGCACCATCCCGATCACCAGCCCCGCGCCAACGGTCAGTGCGACACTCGAAAAATTGCCAACCAGTGCGGCGGCGAGGGCGGGAACGATGAACATCGAATAGGCAACCGGATTGAGCGGGACTATCGGTGCGATGACCACGCCACCGACGGCAGCGACCGCTGAGGACAGGGCCCAGTTGCTCACTGCGATCCGGTCCGGAGACAGACCGGTGACCAGCGCACCCTTTTCCGACTCGGCCGCGGCCTCCGTCTCGAGCCCAAAACGGGTGTAGCGCAGGACAAGACCGGCGCACACGGCCAAGGACACAACCACAACGGCCAACCACAGCCGATCGGTCGGGACCACGGTGTCGCCGATCGAAATGGTGTCGAGTTTGAAGATGGGTCCCACGGTCGGCGTATTGGTACCCACTCGCAACGCGATCAGCGCCTGGATCACCAGCATCAGGCCGATGGACGCGACCGCTTTTGCCAGAGCCGGTGCGGCGCGCATCTGGCGAAACACGATGAGGTAGAGGATGACTCCCAAGATTGCCGCGATGACAACGGACAGCGCCATCGCGGGGATCACGCCCCACTCACCGCCGAGATCGATCCTCGCAGGCAGACCCGGAATCGGGTTGAGGAGTTCACCCTTTCGTAGGAAGGCGTAGGTGTACGCCGCGTAGAGGGCCACCGCGCCGGTGGCGAAGTTGACCACTCCGGAACTCTTGAAGGTCATCACGAGCGCGAGCCCCAGAGCGGCAAAAACGGCCCCGTTACCCAGGCCCAGAAGAAGAAACGAGAAGTGCTGTGTCATCAAGTGTCCTCGACCGGGGGCCGCAAACGAGACGCGACCCCCGGTCCGTTAGATCTAGCCGTTGTTGACTGCGACGGTGTTGGTGAACGCCCCGTCACCGGTGACGTCACTGACGAGAATTGCCTTGCTGCACAGTGCACGAAGCGGTGGGAACGCCTTGCCATCACAGGTGAAGGTCAAACCCGGTGCCGCGGGGAACGGTACGTCCTTGGCCGAGGCCAACGCCGTCGTGAACTGCTCGGGCGTGACCGGACCGGTGAGCGACTTGCCGACCTCACCCATCGACATGACGACCTGGTACCCGGTGTAACCGATACCTGCGGGATCGGTATCGGGGGCGTATTTCGCCATGACATCCTTGTAGAGCTTCACCGAAGGATCATCGGAGCTCAGGTTGACGGTGGTGAATGCCTTGGCACCGGTGATCGCCTCCATACCAACGCTATCGGTCACGCTTTTGTCGATGCACGTGGCAATCAGGTACTTCTGCACCGTCGGCGCCACCGTCTGCAAGGCTTTGAGAGACGTGATGCACTGCGATGAGTCGCCGAGAATCGTGACGGCGTCGGGCTTGTTCTGCAGGCCGGCGGTGATCTGGGGCGTGGGATCGGCCGTCCCGGTCGGGATGGTGACGACGTTCAGTTCGATGCCCGCCCGCTTGAACAATGGGTCACCGAGCGCCTTCACCGACGCTGCCGCGTCGCCGCTGTCGCCGACGAAAACGGTGAACTTCTTCACGCCTTCCTGGGCGGCAACTGTTGCCTGGCCGGTCATCACCGCGATGATCCCGCCCGAGAGCATGAACGAACCGGGCGAGACCATTTCCACCTGCGAGACCGGAGCCTGAGCAACATACGGGATACCCGCGCCGGTGATGATCGGCAACATCACCGCACCCTGCGCACCCAGTGGCGTGACCACTGCGGCAACCTTCTGCTCGACCATCTCGTTCGCGCATTTCGTCGCCGACGCCGGCTCCTCCTGCTGCTTGCAGACGACGAGATCAACCTTGTGTCCGCCGATACCGCCACCGTTGTTGTTCAGGTACTCCGCTGCGGCCTCACCACCCTCACGAACCATGGGCAGATTGACGGTCCCGCCTTCCGGCGCGATGAAACCGAGTTTGATCGGATCACCCTCCGGCACATTCGATGGCAGTGAAACGCCCGCCGCATCCGCGTTGGTAGACCCGGATGACGAGTCGCTACAGCCCGAGACCAACCCGAGTAGTAGTAACGAGGCCGCACCGTAAAGCGCGGCGTTACGGACCGTGTGCCGTCGTGCCTGTGTTGTTTTCAAGTGGGGTCCCTTCAGAGAATAGAACGCAGCTGACCAGGGCAATCCGGAGTCGGCGAGAAATCGAACGGCCAATGATAGGGGCGACCATACGAGGTCTCGGCAAGACTGTAACGCGTTACAGAACACGGAAATCGCGATTCGGCCAAACCGGACCAACTCCGATCGCAGCGGCATCATTGCGCCCTTTCGTCGAACCAGGGAGGTGCTATCTTTTTGACGTCGCGGGTCTTTCGTCAGCGCTCACTCGCGCCGATCAAAGATGGCCGGGCGTCGGGATGCGGTCCCTCTGCCCGAGGTTCTGGACACATCGACGACCAGCGCGCGAACGAGAGAGAAGGATGGCTACGGCGAAGTCCAGGAAGGCAGCAGGGATCCGCCGACCACGAGGATCGATCTCAGCAGAGGAGATCATCGCCGGGGCATTCGAGGTCGCCAACAAGAAGTCGTTGAGTCAACTCAGCATGGCTTCGCTCGCCAAGCACCTCGATGTCGGCGTCGCCAGCATGTACTGGTACTTCCGCAAGAAAGAAGACCTCCTCGACGCGATGACCGAACAGGCGAGCGAGGAGTACCACGCCGCAACACCTTCGGTCAGGGCCGACAATTGGCAGGACGCCCTGCGCAAGCACTTCCGGAAGATGCATCAGACATTCCAGAATCAACCGGTGTTGATCGAGTTGTTTCTTCTGCGTGCCAGGACGGGCCAATTGAGTCCGGTGTCGATCCGCGCGACCGCAACCAAACTCGACGCGATGATCACCGAGATGGTGGACGCCGGATTCACCCCATCTGAGGCACTCGAGGTGTATCTGTCGTTGTTGGCACATGTGTGCGGCGCAGCAATGATCGAACACCACGGGGTCTTCTCCGGCGACGGGGGCGGTGGGCCGCGCAGTGGCACCAACAGCGCATTGACCGCGCCGCTGTTCCAAGAGCTTTCAGAAAAGGGCCGCCGCATCGACGACGTCGAAGAGACGACCTTCGACTTCACATTCGAAGCGATTCTCGAGCATGCCCAGAAAATGATCGCGGACTGAGCGCGAGCCGGGCACCATCAATGAATGCCGCTCTGCACAATGAGTGGTCCGACAATTCTCTCGCAGTTCACCACACACGTTTGAGCAAAGTCCTTGGCGGGTAAACGCAGCCATGACACGACGCCTTGGCGTTGCCATCACCACCGTTGCGGTCGCGGTTGCGGCATCGACAATCCCCCTTGGCGCGAGCACGGCGTCTGCGACACCGACCGTAGCGTGCGGACAACAGTTGTCGGACACCGACATTCGTCGGATAATCGAACTCTCCGACACTGCGGATCGACGCGAGGCGACACCGCTGGCCAAATTGGACGGCGCGATTGCCGACCTCGCGTCCATCACCGAGATCTTGGTCGAACGCGGCGACCGTCGTGGATTGTTCGCGGTGGGTCTGTACAGCGTGGAGCGTGATGCCGTCGCGCCGCTTCAGCACACCAAGAATGCCTTCGAACATCCCGCGTGGGCTCCGGTGATCAGTTTGGCATTACTCAACCGTTTCCTCGACGCCCTGCATGCGGAGTTCAACGACGCACCAGTGCCACCTCAGTGGGAGCGCTACTTCGACTTCGCTCGTGACTGCAGCGCCTCCCCGGCCCGGACGGCCATGGTCGGATACAACGCTCACCTGACGGTGGACCTCGCTTACGCGGTTGCTGACGCAACATCGACTCCGGCACAGGCCCGCGACTACTTCACGATCGTCGACACCATCGCGATCCACGGCGACTCCATCGTCAATGACACCACCGCGGCCTATGGGTCGGCAGCAGATCTAGGTCCCCTGTTCCGCTTCTACTTCGTCGGCGAGGGGCTCGATCGTCTAGTCGGGGCAGGCGTGGCAACTGACGCGATGCTGCGTGCTGCCGACGTCGGCTACAACGTGTTGACGTTCACCAACGGGTTGGGCCTGCAGAATCCGGCAACAGCCCCTGAAACGCGCAACAACATCACAGCGCTATGGCAGAGCGCGGACAACGCCTTCACCGCGCTGACAGAGCTGGATCTACTCTGATCACCGGTTTCACAACCCACCATCGCGGGTACCTGTGGACATGGCCAGCACACGCGACGACAAAACGTTCGCATCCTCGACACCCGACCCGGACGATCCGCGCAAACCCGAGTCGCCGACAGACCTGACAAAGCCGTCTTTCTTCTATGTCTTGCGCAAGGTGATTCGCGAGTTCTCAAAGGACCAATGCACGGACCTCGCCGCTGCACTCACCTACTACGCCGTGCTCTCACTGTTCCCCGCCCTCCTCGCCCTCGTCTCACTCCTGGGCATCTTCGGACAGGGCCAGAAGACGGTCGACTCCGTCATGCAGATGATCGATGACCTCGGACCGTCATCGGCGGTGGACACGTTGCGCGGACCGGTCGAGCAACTGGTCGATGCACCGTCCGCCGGCTTTGCACTGGTCATCGGTCTACTCGGTGCTCTGTGGTCGGCATCGGGGTACGTCGGCGCCTTTGGCCGGGCGATGAATCGGATGTACGAGGTCGAAGAAGGGCGTCCGATCTGGAAGCTGCGACCTCAAATACTGCTCATCACTCTCGTGGCGTTGCTGATGGCGGCAGCCGTCGGGTTGATGCTCGCAGTCAGCGGTCCCGTTGCCTCGTCGATCGGTGACGTCATCGGACTCGGGGACACGGCTCTGACGATCTGGAACATCGCTCGCTGGCCCGTTGTCCTGCTGTTCGTGGTGCTGACGGTTGCGATCCTCTATTACGCCACCCCGAATGTGAAACAGCCGAAGTTCCGGTGGATCAGCGTGGGGGCCGCCATCGCCATCGTCACCTGGATCGTCGCATCGGTGCTCTTCGCCCTCTACGTTTCGAACTTCGGTAGCTACAACAAGACCTACGGCGCACTCGCCGGCGTGATCATCTTCTTACTGTGGCTGTGGATCACCAATCTGGCGCTATTGTTCGGGGCCGAGTTCGACGCCGAACTCGAGCGCGGCAGGCAACTGCAGGCGGGCCTGGCAGCCGAAGAATCAATCCAGCTGCCGCCTCGCGACACCACCGTGTCCGACAAGAACGCCGAAACCGACGCGAAGTTCGTCGAGCGCGGCAGACACCTTCGGGACACCCACGGTGACGAGGGAAGCGCCAAAGACTGACACCGAAGCTGGTGCGCGGGTGCACAACTCGCCAAAATTGTGTCTTGTCACTCGTGCCCGTCGAGTGCTAAAAATAGAGGGCACAGTGATTTGGTCGCCCGCCAGGGTGGCGGGCCGCGAAGATGTAGGAGGTGGGTTGCTGTGCTTCGATTTGATCCTTTCAGCGATGTCGATGCATTGACCCGTGGGCTGTTGGGGAATCAGGCAACAGGGTCGCCGCGAACTCCACGATTCATGCCGATGGATCTCTGCAAGATCGACGACCATTACTTGTTGACCGCCGATCTCCCCGGCGTCGACCCGGGCTCGATCGATGTCAGCGTCGACAACGGTGTCTTGACCGTTTCGGCGCAACGTTCCGCCAGTTCCGGAGGCGCACAATGGTTGACGAACGAACGATTCTTTGGAAGCTACCGTCGCCAACTGTCCCTGGGTGAGGGTATCGACCCGGCAGGAATCAGTGCACACTACGACAACGGCGTCCTGTCGGTCACGATTCCGGTTGCAGAAAAGGCCAAACCGCGGCGGATCGAGATCGGTCACTCGGATTCTCGACAGTCCATCGAAGCCAGGTCCTCCGGCTGAGTCCTCTTCTTGCACTACACAGTTCGCCTGTCCTGAACTCTCCGGGCGAACTAAGTACTGACAAGTTCAACTGAGAGGAGACGACGTGAATCCAACCGACCAAGCGGTCGTGTGGCCTGATCCCAGCCCTCTGGAGAACTGGTGGGTCAGCGTGATGACCACCGACGAGTAAACCCAGTTCACATCCCTTCGCGCGCGGTGCCGCCCGGACACTCCCCAGTGCCGGGCGGCACAGCCATTCTCTGGCCGATTCGACGCCACCCGGTAGGTGAAGACCTCTTCGGGGTACTCCCCCGAGTGGAACCCGGATCGACTGCGTCAGGAGATGCCATGGGTGGCGAGATGAGTGTTCCGACGTTCGGCGTCGAGGAAGAGTTGTTGCTCGTGGACGCCGACACCGGCGCGCCATTCATGGAGAGCACCGCCGTGAGCCACGTCGCGAAATCGCTCGGACTCGATCTCGACCTGGAACTGACGCCATGCCAAATCGAAACCGCAACACCCGTTCTGGATACATCAGCCGAACTGCGACAACACATTCTGAGCAGCCGCCGAACTGCCGCGACGGCGGCGCGGGAGATGAGCGGACGGGTACTCGCTTGTGGCGTTCCACCCGTTGCCGGTGACATCACCCCGGTCTCCCGAACCGCTCGTTACCAGCGTCTCGCCGACAACTTCGGACTGCTGGCCCGGGAACAGGGCGTGTGCGGGTGCCACGTTCACGTGGAGGTACCGCACCGCGGTGAAGGTATCGCGGTGATCAACCGGCTGCGGCGCTGGTTACCGGTGTTGGCGGCGCTGACCGCAAACTCCGCGCTGCACAACTCAGCCGATAGCGGTTACAGCAGCTGGCGGACCGTGCTGTGGTCCAGATGGCCCACTGCCGGCGTGCCGCCACACTTCGAGTCCGAAAAGGACTACGACAACGCGGTTGCCCGGATGCGCGCTGTCGGCGCAGCGTTGGACACCGGAATGATCTACTGGGACATCCGTTACTCTGACAAGTTCGACACACTGGAGCTCCGCGTGTCCGACGTCCCGGCCACAACCGATGAGACCGTTCTGTACGCGGCCCTTGTCCGGGCGTTGGTGATGACCGAGCTCGACCATCTCCGGCGCAATGAGGCCGGTCTTCCCGACATCGACACCGACACCCTGCGGCTTGCCAAGTGGCGCGCCACCCGAGACGGGACCACGGGCATGCTCCCGGATCCGTTGAGCGGCAACATGGTCGGGAGCCGAACCGCGGTCGACCAGTTGGTCGAGTACACCTCGCCCGCCCTGGATGTCGTCGGCGACGGTGACATGGTCGCCGACGCGATCAAAAGAGTTTTCTCCTCCGGCAATGGTGCCGTGCACCAACGCCGGGTGTATCGCCGCGATGGCCTCGGCGCTGTCGTCGATCACATCGCCGCGCGTACGATCGCAGACAGGCTATAGCTCCCCGTAGACAAGCCCTTCGAGGCCGGAGGTAGACCAGATGCACGCATGGCGAGTGAGAAACCCGGGACCTGTCGAAGATTCGCCGATCGAGTGGGTGGACGAACCTCGGCCGATCCCGAACTCCGGTGAACTCCTACTCGCGGTCGAGGCGTGTGGGGTCTGCCGAACCGATCTCCATGTCACCGAAGGCGATCTCCCCGTGCACCACCGCGGCGTTGTCCCCGGTCACGAAATCGTCGGCCGCGTGGTGGAGATTGCTCCCGACACCACAACCGAGTTTCAGGTCGGCGAGCTGGTCGGCGTCCCATGGCTCCGATACACGTGCGGAATATGCAACTATTGCCGCCGGGGTTCTGAGAATCTTTGTCTGAGTTCGCTGTACACCGGGTGGGACCGCGACGGTGGTTATGCCGACTACGTGGTTGCACCTGCCGACTACGCCCTCGCACTCCCGACGGGCTATACCGCCACACAACTGGCGCCGCTGTTGTGTGCCGGCATCATCGGCTTCCGGGCATTGAAACGCGCCGCACTGCCGCCGGGTGGACGTCTTGGCCTGTACGGTTTCGGCGGCAGCGCCCACCTGGTGGCGCAAGTCGCGCTTCACCTGGGCGCAACCCTGCATGTGATGACACGCGGTCAGGAGGCACGGAATCTCGCTCTCGAACTCGGTGCCGCCTCAGCCCAGGGCGCCTATGACCCACCACCGGAACCACTCGACGCCGCAATCGTGTTCGCCCCCGTCGGCGACATGGTGCCCACCGCCCTCGAAGCCCTCGACCGCGGTGGAACACTGTCGTTGGCCGGCATTCACATGAGTGACACACCAGCTCTCAACTATCAGCGACATCTCTTCCACGAGAAGAACATTCACAGCGTCGAAGCCAACACGCGGGCCGACGCACGCGAGTTCCTCAACTTCGCCGACGAATACGAACTACAGATCGAAACGACCGAATATCCACTCACCGAGGCGCACACCGCGCTACGCGACCTGAAGGCCGGACGATTCGCCGGCGCCGCCGTCCTACGACCCTCACCTCAACAAGACTGAAAACAGCGGCCCTCCCACAAGACGGCACCGCATCTCACCGAGCCGTGGGCACGATCAGCACCGGGGTCTGCACGGTGTGCAGCACCGCTTGACTGGTGGAACCGACAAGCATCGTCGGCAACCCGCCACCACCACGGCTTCCCATCACGATCAACTGCGCCTGATCGGCTTCGCGCACCAGGTGACGTACCGGGCGGTCCCGGACCGTTTCCCGACGAATACGCACATCCGGGAACTGCTCCTGCCAACCGGCGAGGCTCTCGGCGAGCACCACGTCGTCGAGCGGGTCGGCGGGCATCTTCGGATCAGCGAATCCACCCGAGTTGGCGTGAGCGGGATCGAAATCGATCAGGGCATGAACCGCAACCAATTCGACGCCGCGGACCGACGCCTCGGCCAGCGCGTGGGCCAGCGCCGGCTCGCTGTGCTCGGTGCCGTCGAGCCCGACCACCACCGGCAACACAGACGGTCGGGCCGTGTGGTCACCCGACTTCACCACGGCGATCGGGCACCGGGCATGCGTGACGATGTGCGTGCTGACCGATCCGATGAGCCCGCCGGTGAACTCACCCAGTCCTCGTGAGCCGACCACGAGCATCACCTGCTGCTCCCCGAGCTTCAGCATCACGTCTGCCGCTTCGCCCACCTCGATCGCGGTGTTGACCTTGAGATCTCCGGCACCAGCGGCCTGCCGCGCCGCCTCGGCTGCCACTTCCAGTGTCGCCTCGGTCTTACGCCGAAGAAGTCTGGACCGGTCCGACCTCAGATTGATCGCATCGGCCAGGCTGGGCAATCGATCTCGCATCACCGTGACGATGGTCAAGGGCACTCCCCGGAGCGCAGCGTCGTAAGCGGCCCAGCGCACCGCCTCGAGCGAATGCTCCGATCCGTCTACACCAACGATGATTCGCTGAACCTGCGACATGGCAGCACCTTTCAGGCGAGCACATGTGTGACTCGCACGTGTGTATCGTGTGTCGTCTTCCCAGTGTCTGTGGTCGAGGCCCCAAAGCCAAGTGTCGTTGGTCCTTCACTGCGAGAACTCGCCGGGCCGATGCGGCGCGAGCACATCGGAATCCCCAGGGACTACGGTCGAATACAACGCGCGGACCGGACTCGGACGCCGGCTGATTTTGTCGAAGGGTCAGGAGGTCTGATGTCGGATACGGTCATTCGCATCGGACCCGTGCTCGTGGTTGCGATAGCCCTGTTGGCCGTCACCGCCGTACTCGTGGCCTATGCGGGACGAACCCGACTGCACTGGCCCATTGCCCGAGCGTCAGTTCGCGCAACGGTTCAACTGGGTGTGCTGGCACTCGTTCTGGGACTGCTGGTACGCAATCTGTGGGCGTCGGCCGGGTTCGTTCTCTTGATGGCGATCATCGCGGCATGGACTGCCGCCGGCCGGGTCACCGGTCACCGCCCCACCCTTCGCGAGATCTGGCAGACCTTGCTTCCGGTGGCGGCGATGACGATCGTCGTGGTCGGCACGCTGGTGCTGGTGGGGGTCCTGCCGGCGTCGGGTTTGGCCGTGATTCCGAGCGCGGGCATCATGATCGGTGGCGCGATGAACACCACGTCGTTGACCGGGCGCCGGGCGGCAGACGAGTTGAAGGTTCGTCACGGCGAAGTCGAAGCGGCACTGTCCCTGGGATTCTCCACATATGACGCGCGGATGGAGATCTGCCGCACGGCAGCGGCGACCGCACTCGTGCCTGCCATCGACCAGACCCGAACTGTCGGGTTGGTCACGATTCCGGGGGCGTTTGTCGGCATGGTGCTCGGTGGGGCGTCCCCGGCCGATTCCGCGGTCATGCAACTGTTCGTACTGATTTCGTTGCTCGCGGTGTGCTCGACCGCACTTGTTCTGACCACCGAACTCGTCGCACTCGGCAAGCTCTTCGATATCAATTCTCGGCTCCACCAAGAATTCTCACAGAGCAGACGTTGAGTTCCGCTGTGCGCTTTGGCAGTCCGATCAGCGTTGATGCCGGATGCGCCCGCGACCGATTCGAAACCGAGCCCAGCAGATCGCGAAACGGGGCGGACGTGCAACGATAGCTCGATGACGGATCGAGAAGTGTTGACATGGGAGCTGTTCGGCCATGCGAGCCGCGAACTGGCCCAAACGATTGCCGACTCCGGCTATGTACCCGAAGTTGTCCTCGGAATCGCACGCGGCGGTCTGCTTCCGGCCGGGGCGCTGGCCTACACCCTTGATTGCAAGGCACTGTTCACGATGAACGTCGAGTTCTACACGGGCGTGGGCACCACGCTGGACAGTCCGGTGATCCTGCCGCCGATCCTCGATGCCACCGAACTCGACGGACTGAGCGTCCTCGTGGTCGACGACGTCGCCGACAGCGGAAGAACCCTTGAACTGGTCCACAGCTTCTGTCGCGACCACGCGTCCGAGGTCCGCACAGCGGTGCTGTACGAGAAGCCGGCGTCGGTGATCCGCGCCGACTACACCTGGCGATACACCGACAAGTGGATCAATTTCCCTTGGTCAACGATGCCACCCATCACGCCGAGGTAGGTCAGACCAGCGCTGCGACCGCGTCGATGTCGAGCTCGTCGATCCCTGCGATGACCATCGCAGCCGGTTCGAGAGCATCGTCGGCGGGTGGATACTCGGGACGCGGTGCGGCGATCAGCACCAGTCCGGCGGCGGATGCCGAGCGCATACCGTTCGACGAGTCCTCGATGGCGGCGCAGGCAGCGGGCTCGGCGTCGAGCGCTTTCACCGCATGGAGATAGACGTCCGGCGCAGGTTTGCCCCGATCGAGTTCTTCCGTGGAGACCGTGACCGCGAAGAGATCCGTCCATCCCGCGGTGTCCAGGACCGCATCGATCAACCTGCGCGGCGACGAACTCGCGAGCCCCAGTCGCCACCGGCCGGCACATCGGCGGACCGCCTCATCAGCGCCCGCAAGCACCGGAAGGTGCTCTTCGTATCGCGCAACCATCTGGTCGATGACAATCTGCGCCACCTCGGCCGGCGGCTTTCCCACCCCGAGATCGGCGCTGAGGTAGGCAGCCCATTCCGGGGTGCTCATCCCCATCAACGCCGTTTGCGCTTCCGGAAGCCACGTCCCGCCGTATTCGGCGACCACCTCCCGCCGGACCTGTTCCCAGATCGGCTCGGAGTCGATCAGCACACCGTCCATGTCAAAAACCACTGCTTCGATCACCGGTCCATCATCTCCTGATCGTCAAGAGATGCGCAGGGCGGGCGACACACCGTGGCCCGTGGTCACCCGAGATCGACAACACCCTGCCGGGGTTCAGCGGCGTACAGGTCGACGATCGTATCGGCGTATTTGTTCGCAATCGGCTTGCGCCGCAACTTCATCGTCGGGGTCAGTTCGTCACCACCGGGATCCCACGCCGATGGCACCACCACAAACCGCTTGACCTGTTCAACCCGCGACAACTTCGCGTTTCCGGCCTTGACCGCTGCAGTGACCTCTTCAATGATCGCCGGATGGGCGGCAAGATCCGAGATCTGTGCACCCGGGATTCCCAGTGATTTCGCCCGCAGGGCGGCCACGTCCGGATCGAGCACCACCAGCGCGGTGATGTACGGCTTGTCATCGCCGACCGCAACAACCTGACTCACCAGTGACGAGAAGGCCTTCACTGCGTTCTCGATGGCACTGGGAGACATGTTCTTTCCCGCCTCGTTGATGATCAGTTCTTTCTTGCGATCAACGATGGTCAGGTTCCCGTCGGCATCGATTGTGCCCACATCACCGGTCGCCAACCAACCATCTGCATCGATCGTGGCGGCGGTTTTTTCCGGATTGTTGCGGTAGCCCCGCATCACAATCGGAGCCCGCACGAGGACCTCGCCGTCATCGGCGATCTTGAGCTCCACTCCCCCGACGGGCCTGCCCACCGACCCCACCTTGAGGTTGTCGACCGAAGTTTTGGTGGCCGCACCGGTGGTCTCGCTCAAACCCCAAACCTCGGTGACCGGAATACCCAGTCCCACAAAGAATTCGATCACTTCGACCGGTATCGAGGCGGCTCCTGACATGGCAACCTTGAGTTCGTCCAGCCCGAGTGCCGCCCGCACTTTGGACAGGACCAGCTTGTCCGCGAGCTGATATTGCGCGTCCAGTAACCGACCCCGCGGACGCCCGGACAAGTCAGCCCGTGCCGCCTTGGCGGCGACGTCCAATGCCCAGGCCGCCAGCTTCGACTTGACCGGACTTGTCTCCTCGGCGATCTTGCCCTCGATCCCGGCCTTGATCTTCTGCCACACCCGCGGCACACCGAAAAAGACGGTCGGACGCACATCCGGTAAAGCAGAGGCGAACTCCCGAGGGTCGACAACCGACGTTATCTGCACGCCGCGCAACAGATTTGACCCATGCGTCGACACCCTGTCCGCAATATGCGCCGCGGGCAGATACGAGATGATCCGATCATCGAATCCCGCATCGATGTCGTCTGTCACCGACGCGGCGGCCGCGATCACATTGCGATGGGTGATCTCGACACCTTTGGGCGGACCGGTGGTACCCGAGGTGTAGATCAACGTGACCAGATCATCGGGTTCGGTTGCGCGCCAGGAAGCCTGGAAATCGAACGTCTCATCGGGCTGCGCTTCGACCTCGCGCAGTTCGATTGCCCCCTCGGCCGGACCATCGACGGTGATGATGTGCTCCAGTTCCACACCGGACTGTTTCACAACCGGCAGAAACGCCCGTTCGGTGATCACGATCCGGGTGGCGGCATCGGTGAACAGGTATGCCAGTTGTTCGGGAGCACTGGTGTTGTACACCGAGAACGGAACCGCCCCCAGGTGTGTGATCGCGGTGTCGACCAGATGGAACTCCGGCCGGTTCGCCAGCATCAGGCCGACGGTGTCACCGCGTTTGACTCCCAGCCGCGCCAGTCCCAGCGCTATCGCTTCGACCCGCTCGGCATATTCGCGCCAGGTGATCTCCTGTATCCCCCCCGGCGTGCGCAACGCCACCCGGTCGGGATGCATCTTGGCCGTTTCCTGAAAGGCTTCGACTGTGGTGCGGACAGCGGCCCCCGACTCGTGCTGGAAGACGGTGTCTGTGGTGTTCTCGTTCATCTGAACTCCTTGACGGTCCGGTCGACCGGACAGCTGACCCGGCACCGCATCCCCCGCGATGCCCATCGGACAAGCCTGTACCAAAAACCTAGCCCCGACGACTCGTCGATACTGCCGGTTTCGGGTTACCCGCGATTCGACAAGACAGAGTTACCCGTGGGTAACATAGCTTCCGTGGGTTCTGGATCTCGCCTCACACTTGCATCAGGCGACACCGAGATCCGCGTACCGCATATTTCGTACCGCAGACCTGAAGGAGCACGTCATGTCCACTCCAGACACCACGTCCGGACCGACACCTCTGACCATCGCAGCCGACCCGGCAGCGAGCCCCGCCGCGGACGGTTCGGTCACGTACCGGGTCGAGCAGACGACCTTCGGTCCGGTCGCTCACGTGCAACTCAACCGGCCCGACAAACACAACGGCCTCACCCTCACACTGCTCGCCGGGCTGACCAAGGCCGCCAAGATGGCCGCGCAGGACAAAACACTGCGTGCGGTCATCATCAGCGGCGCGGGCAAGTCGTTCAGTGCCGGCCTCGACTTCGCCAGTCTCGCCGGCAAAGAAAAGAGCATCTACCGGACGTTTGTTCCCAATATCTTGTTGGGGTCCAACGGTTTTCAGGATCCTGCGTGGCAGTGGCGTCGGGTCCCGGTGCCGGTGATCGCCGTGGTGCACGGCCATTGCTACGGCGGCGGACTGCAGATCGCTCTGGGTGCCGACTTCCGCTTCGCCGCCCCGGACGCCGACTTCTCGGTCCTCGAGGCCAAGTGGGGCCTGATCCCCGACATGTCAGCATCGGCATCGCTCTCGCAGCTCACCGGCATCGACATCGCCAAACGCCTGACCATGACCGGTGAGATGCTCTCTGCTGCCGAGGCCAAGGAGATCGGGCTCGTCACCGGGGTGGCCGACGATCCGCACGCTGCCGCCATGGACCTGGTCGAGAAGATCGCCGCGCGATCACCTGACTCGGTGTCGTCGACGAAGCGCCTGTTCGAGAAGACCTGGTCTCGCTCACCGCGCTTCTCGTTCCCAGTCGAGCAGGTCTTGCAGCTCCGCCTGCTACGCGGTGTGAACCACGCGATCGCCCGCAAGGCCGGGATGAAGCGCGAGACCCCGGTGTTCAAGGATCGTCAGGTCTGAACCCTGGTACGGCTCACGGCTCGAAGATGATGCCGCGCTCGAGTCCGTCTTCGGTGGTCTCGTACCGGAAGGTATCGCCGACCTCCACCACATAGCGGTCGCGGCCTTCGGGGATGCCCGGGACCGAGAACTCGAGCCGGCATTTGTCGGCCGACAACTGTGGCGCGGTCAGCGATGACTGCTCGAGAATGGTCCGATCGGTGTCCAGGATCCGCACCCGGGCACCCGCCCTGATGTCTTCGAACTCGCCGGTGCCACCGCAGACATCGTCCGCTGATGCCTCATACTGGCCGGCGGTGAGCACCACCGCACCCTCGGCAGTGAAATCTCGTGGCTGCGAACCGATCACGACCGCCCCGATCCCGACAACCGCGAGGATCAGACCCGCGACCGTGCTGATGACGATGACCGGTCCGCGGGTGCGCCGCTGCCAGTTGCGCGGCTCCAGATCATTCCCCGGGGCCGGCCAATACGGCGGCGCCGATTGCGCAGGCTGCATGGACCCGAGTCTGCCTGATCGGTGATCGCGGTGTCGATCAGTTACGGGGCGGGAAGTACTTGATGAGTGCTTCCTGGACGACGGTGGTCGCCAGCACGCCGTCACGGGTGAAGAAGCGGCCCGTACCGAGCCCCCGGGATCCGGCGGCCACCGGCGACTCGCTGGCGTACAGCAGCCAGTCGTCGAAGCGGAACTCACGGTGGAACCACATCGAATGGTTCACGGTCGCGGCGAACAAACGATCAATACCCCACGACAGTCCGTGGGTGGTGATGATCGAGTCCAGCACCGTGGTGTCGGATGCGTAACACAGCGCCGCGATATGGACCAGCGGATCGTCGGGCATCTGACCGTCGGTCTTCATCCAGACCCGGTTGTGCTCGAGTCGCTCGCCGGTTTCGCGGGCCTTCCAGCTCGGATCGTTGGCGAAACGGATGTCGATGGGATGCATCGCATTCACAAAGGTCGCAACCCGGTCTTCGTAGCCCTTGAAGTGCTCGCCGAGCGGCGGCAGATCCTCCGGGTACTCGACCTCGGGGATCTGCACCGAATGTTCGAGTCCGGCCTTGTTGTCCTGGAACGCGACAAGCATCGAGAAGATCTCTTCGCCCTCTTGCATCGCCGTCACCAACCGGTTGGCAAACGGCTTGCCGTCGCGCAGGCGGGTCACGTGATATTCCAGCGGTTTGGTCACGTCACCACCGCGGATGAAGTGCGCGTGGATCGCGTGGACCGGGGTCGGCCGGGGCACACTCCTGCCGGCGGCAATCACACCTTGGCTCAGGAGCTGACCGCCGAAGGTCCGAGCACCCACCTGCGTTGGGTGCACCCCGATGTACAGATCCGGCTCGGGCTCCTCGAGATCGAACAGCGAGAGCAGCTTGGACAGGTCCGACGACGTACCGGGGGCATCACTCACAGGCTCAGACTGTAGAGGATGCCCCGCTCCGCCTGCCGGGTCAGTGGTCGTCTTCGCCGATCCGGTGGACGTGGATCAGGTTGGTGTTACCGACGGTGCCGGGAGGGGCACCGGCGACGATGACCACCTGGTCGCCGACCTTGAGCCGGCCGATTTCCAGGAGGGCCTTGTCCACCTGGCGGATCATCGCGTCGGTCGAGTCACATGAGGGGACGATGAAAGTCTCTGTGCCCCAACTCATCGAGAGCTGGCTGCGCACCTCTGGCAGCGGTGTGAACGCCATCACCGGAAGTTTCGTATGTAGGCGGGCCAATCGGCGGACGGTGTCTCCGGACTGGGTGAAGGCAACCAGAGCCTTCGCGTCCAGGCGCTCACCGATGTCGCGGGCGGCGTACGAGATGATCCCCCGCTTGGTCCGCGGCACGTGTGACAGCGGCGGAACCGTGCGTGGGCTGTTCTCGACGGCCGAGACGATGCGGGCCATCGTCTGGACCGTCTCTATGACGTACTTGCCCACCGAGGTCTCCCCCGACAGCATCACGGCGTCGGCACCGTCGAGCACGGCGTTGGCCACATCGGAGGCCTCGGCGCGCGTCGGGCGTGAGTTCTCGATCATCGATTCGAGCATCTGGGTGGCAACGATCACCGGCTTGGCATTTTCGCGGGCCATCTGGATGGCTCGCTTCTGCACCAGCGGGACCTCTTCGAGAGGCAGTTCGACACCGAGGTCGCCGCGGGCCACCATCACCGCATCGAAGGCCAGGATGACAGCTTCGAGATTGTCGATGGCCTCGGGCTTCTCGAGCTTCGCGATGACCGGGACCCGTCGTCCGACCCGATCCATGATCTCGTGGACCAGTTCGATATCGGCAGGTGACCGGACGAACGACAGCGCGACGAGATCGACGCCGAGTGCCAGCGCGAACTCGAGGTCGGCCTCATCCTTGTCGGACATCGCAGGCACCGAGACGTTCATCCCCGGCAGGGACACACCCTTGTTGTTGCTGACCGGCCCACCTTCGGTGACCGTACAGATGACGTCGTTGCCCTCGACGTCGACCACGGTCAGGCCGACCTTGCCGTCGTCGACCAGCAGTCGGTCACCCGGCTTGGCATCAGCGGCGAGTTGTTTGTAGGTGGTGGAAACCCGTTCGGCGGTTCCGGCGCAATCCTCGACGGTGATGCGCACCTCTTTGCCTGCCGGCCATTGCACGGGGCCGTCGGCGAACGTACCGAGACGGATCTTGGGGCCCTGGAGGTCGGCGAGAATGCCCACCGCGCGCCCGGTGGCGTCGGAGGCCTTCCGTACCCGTTCGTACATTTCCCGGTGGTCTTCATGTTTGCCGTGACTGAAGTTCAGTCGTGCGACATCCATGCCGCTTTCCACCAACTCCTGAACACGTTCATCAGTGGCGGTTGCAGGTCCGAGGGTGCATACGATTTTGGTACGACGATTCACTCCTACAAGCCTAGTCCGCACCGTCGGACCGTTCTACGTGAGCCACCAGAACGTCACGAGTTGTTTTCTGCAACACACCTACGTCTCGGTTGAACGCATCAGATTCCAGACAGATCACCGCCGATGTCAACGGCACGGCCCGCTCACCGGGACACCGCTCCAGATCACCGGACAGACAAGGGCAGTGCTGCCGGATGTACCGGCGACGGCAGATCCGATTCACCCATCAAGAACTCGTCGACCCCGCGTGCGGCCGCGCGACCTTCTGCGATCGCCCACACCACCAGCGAGGCACCCCGATGTGCGTCGCCACAGACGAACACCCCCGGGGCGTCTGTCTGCCAGTCACTGCCGCAGCCCAGCGCGCCGCGGCGGTTGGGCGCAAGTTCCAGATCCGACAACAGCTGCATCTCCTCGACCCCTTCGAAGCCGATCGCAAAGAGTGCCAGCTCGCAGGGCAATTCGAACTCTTCACCGACAGGGACGATCGTGCGTCGTCCATCCTCGTCACGCTCGACGGTGACCTCGGCGAGCACCATCGCGGCCACGTTGCCGTGCTCATCACCGATAAACCGCTGCACCGCCACCTGGTATCGACGCTCTCCGCCTTCGACATGCGCCGACGAACTACGCAGGATCAGCGGCCACGTCGGCCACGGAGACCGGTCGTCGTCGCGCTCTTCGGGTAGTTCCGGGTTGTAGTCGAGCTGGGTCACCGAGGCCGCACCCTGCCGATGGGCCGTGCCGAGGCAGTCCGCACCGGTGTCGCCACCGCCGATGATCACAACGTGTTTGCCATGCGCGGAGATCGGCGAGGGCCCGTCGCCCTCGCACTCCTTGTTGGCGGGCACCAGGTGCTCCATCGCCAGGTGCACACCACCGAGGCCACGTCCGGGCACCGCGGTGTTGTCGCGGGCCTTCAGTGCGCCCAGGGCGAGCACGACGGCGTCGTAGCGCTCCCGTAGCTCGGGGACGGTCACATCGACGCCCACGTTGCAGCTGACGACGAACTCGGTGCCCTCATCCCTCATCTGCGCCAGGCGGCGCTCGACATCGGCCTTCTGCAGCTTGTATTCGGGGATTCCGTACCGCAGCAAACCGCCCAGGCGGTCGTCCCGTTCGTAGACGGTCACCGCATGGCCGGCCCGGGTGAGCTGCTGTGCCGCAGCCAACCCGGCCGGACCCGACCCGACCACCGCCACCGATTTCCCCGACGTGGTCTTCGACGTCAGCGGCCGGACGAATCCTTCGCGCCACGCCTCGTCGGCGATGGTCTTCTCGATGCGCTTGATGGTGACGCTGCCACCGGTGGTGGCCTGCGAGATCGACAGCACACAGGCGGATTCGCACGGCGCCGGACAGATCTTGCCGGTGAACTCCGGGAAGTTGTTGGTGGCGTGCAGCCGGTCACTGGCCACGTCCCACCGTCCCCGGCGGACCAGATCGTTCCACTCCGGGATGAGGTTGCCCAACGGGCAACCGGCGGTTCCGGAGTGGCAGAACGGGATCCCGCAGTCCATGCACCGCCGGGCCTGTTCGGAGACGTGGGCGATCTCGATGAGTGGATCTGCGTCGGCGTACACATCTCGCCAATCGTTGACCCGCTCGTACACCGGCCGGGTCACGGCCTCGGCCTTGTCGACCTCCAGAAATCCGCGCGGGTCAGCCACGAGCTGCCTCCATGATCGCCGAATCCACGTCTCGGCCTTCGGCTTCCGCCATCCGGGCCGCGTCGAGGACACGTTGGTAGTCGGTGGGCATCACCTTGGTGAACTTCCGGCTGCGCCGCGGCCAGTCGGCGAGCATCGAGGCACCGACGGACGAACCGGTCAGTTCGACGTGCTTGGTGATGCGTTCGTGCAAGAAGAGCAGATCGTCGGGGTCCGGGCTCTGCAGGTCGACCATCGCCGTGTTCACCTTGGACGAATCCAGTTGGTAGACATAGGCGATACCGCCGGACATACCCGCCGCGAGGTTGCGTCCGGTCGGCCCGATGATCACCACCCGGCCACCGGTCATGTACTCGCAGGCATGGTCACCAACGCCTTCGACCACCGCGACGGCACCAGAGTTGCGCACCGAGAACCGTTCACCGACGCGGCCGCGCAGGAACACCTCACCACTGGTCGCGCCATAGAGGATGGTGTTGCCGGCGATCACCTGATCTTCGGCGATGAAGAGTGCATCCGGATCGGGCCGCACGACGATCTTGCCGCCGCACAAGCCTTTTCCGACGTAGTCGTTGGCGTCACCGGTCAGGACCAGGGTCACGCCCGGCGGCAGGAACGCACCGAGTGACTGACCGGCCGACCCGAACAGGGCGACGGTGATGGTGTCCTCCGCCAGACCGGACGCGCCGTATCGACGGGTCACCTCCGAGCCGAGCAACGTGCCGACGGTTCGGTTGACGTTGCGGACCGGAAGCTCCAGCGTCACCCGGTGAGCATCCTCGAGTGCACCCTCGGCCAGCTGGATCAGCGTCTGATCGAGCGCCTTGTCGAGCGCGTGTTCCTGGCCCCGCATCCGACGCTTGGGTGATGTCGTCTCCGGCACGGCGAAGATCGCCGAGAGGTCGAGCCCCTTCGACTTCCAGTGCGCCACACCCGGTGCCGTGTGCAGCGCCTCGGCATGTCCGATCGCCTCGTCGAGGGTGCGGAAACCGAGCATCGCCAGATGTTCCCGCACATCCTCTGCGATGAACTTGAAGAAGTTGATGATGTGTTCGGCCTGGCCGGTGAATCGCGCCCGCAGCTTCGGATTCTGCGTCGCCACCCCCACCGGACAGGTGTCGAGGTGACAGACCCGCATCATGATGCAGCCGGCGACAATCAGTGGCGCCGTGGAGAATCCGTATTCCTCGGCGCCGAGCAGCGCGGCCACCATCACGTCGCGACCGGTCCGCAACGCGCCGTCACACTGCACGGTGATGCGGTCGCGCAGCCCGTTGAGCATGAGCGTCTGCTGTGCGTCGGCCAGGCCGATCTCCCACGGGGTCCCGGCGTGTTTGAGCGATGTCAGCGGTGAGGCACCGGTACCACCGTCATGGCCCGAGATCAGCACCACGTCGGCATGCGCCTTGGAGACTCCGGTGGCAACGGTGCCGACGCCCATGGCACTGACCAGCTTGACGTGGATCCGCGCCTGCGAGTTGGCGTTCTTCAGATCGTGGATCAGCTGGGCCAGATCCTCGATCGAATAGATGTCGTGATGTGGCGGCGGCGAGATCAACGCCACACCCGGCGTGGAATGCCGGGTCTTGGCGATCCACGGATAGACCTTGTACGCCGGAAGCTGGCCACCCTCACCGGGTTTGGCACCCTGGGCCATCTTGATCTGGATATCGGTCGCGTTGATCAGGTAATCACTGGTGACACCGAACCGGCCGGAGGCGACCTGCTTGACCGCGCTGCGGCGCATCGGGTCGTAGAGCCGATCGGTGTCCTCTCCGCCCTCACCCGAATTGGAACGTCCACCGATCGTGTTCATCGCGATCGCGATCGTCTCGTGCGCCTCGGCCGAGATCGAGCCGTAGCTCATCGCACCGGTGTTGAACCGCTTCATGATCTCTTCGATCGGCTCGACCTCGTCGAGCGGGACGGGCTCACGATCGGAGTCGAACTCGAACAGGCCGCGAAGTGTGCCGCCCTCACGGGAGAGCCGGTTCACCTCGTCGGTGTATTTCCGGTAGACCTCGGTCTTGCCGGATTTGGCCGCATGTTGCAGCAGGAACACCGTTTCCGGGCTGAAGAGATGGAGTTCGCCTTCGCGCCGGTACTGGTATTCGCCGCCGACCTCGAGGGGACGGTAGGCCTGCTCCGTCGCGTTCGGTGGGTATGCCCGGTGATGACGGATCCGGACCTCTTCGGCTATCTCGTCTAGGCCGATGCCACCGATCCGGGTCTTCGTACGGGTGAAGTACTCCTGCACCAGATCCCCCGCCAGGCCCACGGCCTCGAAACACTGTGCGGCGGTGTAGGACCCGACGGTGGAGATACCCATCTTGCTCATCACCTTGAGCACACCCTTGCCCAGGCCCTGCAGATAGTTGCGTACCGCCTGGGACGGGGTGACACCCGTCAATTCGCCCTCGGCGACAAGGTCTTCGATCGTTTCGAACGCCAGATACGGATTGACCGCTGCGGCACCGAAACCGATGAGCAACGCGATGTGGTGGACCTCGCGGGCATCGCCGGTCTCGACGACCAGCGCCACCCGGGTCCGCTCCTTGGTGCGCACCAGATGGTGATGAACCGCGGAAGTCGCCAGCAACGACGGAATCGGCGCATTCTCACGCGTGGTCTCGCGGTCACTGATCACCAGCGTGGAGTATCCGGCCGCGATGGCCTCACTGGCCCGCGACCGCAGATCCGTCAGGGCACGTTCGAGTCCGGGGCCACCCTCGGCCACCGGGTAGTGGGCGCGCAACACCTTCGCCGACAGGCCACGGTGGTTGCCCTCGTCGTTGATGTGCACGATCTTGGCGAGTTCGCTGTTGTCCAGGACCGGCCACGGCAACAGGATCTGCCTGCAGGACGCCGCCGACGGATCGAGCACGTTCTGCTCCGGTCCCATCACGCGCGCCATCGAGGTGACGATCTCTTCGCGGATCGCATCGAGCGGCGGATTGGTCACCTGCGCAAACAGTTCCACAAAATAGTCGTAGAGCAGCCGAGACCGCTGCGAGAGCACCGCGATCGGGGTATCGGTGCCCATCGAACCGAGGGCCTCGTACCCCGAGGCCGCCATCGGTGTGATCAGCACCCGCAACTCTTCCTCGGTGTACCCGAACGTCACCTGCCGTCGGACCACCGATTCATGGCTCGGGACAAATCGTGGACGTTCGGGAAGGCGTGCCAGTTCCAGCAGGCCGGCATGCAGCCATTCCTCATACGGCTCCTCGCCGATCAACTGTCCCTTGACCTCTGAGTCGGAAACAAGTCGGCCTGCCGCCGTGTCGATCAGGAACATCTTGCCTGGCTCGAGCCGTCCCTTGGCGATGATCTCGTCATTCGGGATGTCGAGCACACCGGCCTCCGATGCCAGAACCACCTTGCCACCCGCGGTCTGCCACCAACGTCCCGGCCGCAGACCATTGCGGTCGAGCACGGCGCCCACCATCGTGCCGTCGGTGAAGGTGACGCACGCCGGACCGTCCCACGCCTCCATCAACGACGCGTGGAACTGCAGGAAAGCCCGGCGCCGGGGATCCATGTCGGTGACGTTCTCCCAGGCCTCCGGGACCATCATCATCACGCAGTGCGGAACGCTGCGGCCACCGAGATGCAGGATTTCGAGGACCTCATCGAGCGAGGCCGAGTCGGAGGCGTCGGGACTACAGATCGGGAACACGCGGGTGAGGTCGCCGGGGATCAGATCCGTTGCCAGCATCGCCTCGCGGGCCCGCATCCGGTTCCGGTTGCCACGCACGGTGTTGATCTCACCGTTGTGGGCGACGAAACGGAAGGGATGGGCCAGCGGCCAGGACGGGAACGTGTTTGTCGAGAACCGGGAGTGCACGATCGCGATGGCACTGCAGACCCGTTCGTCACGCAGATCGGTATAGAAGGCGGGCAGCTGCTTGGTGGTGAGCATGCCCTTGTAGACGATGGTCCGGCTCGACAGCGACGCGAAGTAGAGCCCGCTGCCGTCGGCCTCGATTTCCGGCGTGACCCGTTCGGCTCGCTTGCGCAGCGGGTAGACGAGGCGATCGAGATCCAGGCCCGCGGGCGCGGTGCCGTCGGCACGCAACGGCGCGACGACGAAGAGCTGGCTCATGTACGGCATGCAGGCGCGCGCGGTACCGCCGATGTCGGCCGCGTCGACCTCGACCGGGGATTCGCGCCATCCCAGGACGGTGATGTTCTCTTCGGCGGCGATGGCCTCGACCCGGGCGATCGCACGGGCCCGCGCCTGCGGCTCCATCGGCAGAAAGCAGTTGCCGACGGCGAAGGTGTTGCCTGCGATCGGATCGGCGGGCGGCAGGACGAAGTCGACCACTTTACGCAGGAATGTATGGGGTACCTGGATCAGGATCCCGGCACCGTCACCACTGTTGGTCTCGGCCCCGGCAGCGCCGCGGTGGTCCAGGTTCTCCAACGCGAGCAGCCCGTCAGAGACGATCTCGTGGGTTCGACGGCCGTGAATATCGGCGACCATTGCAACACCGCACGAGTCGACTTCTGAGTCAGGGTCGTACAGACCCTGGGCTTTGGGGAGCTGAGAGAACAGCAAATCCGACCTCCACGCCTAGCCCCCGGACATCCGAGGGAACCAGCAAACAATCCTCAGGACGTCACTGGCCCGTGGTGTGAACACGCACCTGAGAATTGACGTTGGTGCGACTGCTAATGCTAGCAGTTAAGCCGAAAGACGGCTGATTCACATCGGGGTCAGACCTGGCGTTCGCCGGTCTCGCTTTCGGTGTCCGGCTTGGATTTACGTTCCTCGTCAGCAGAGTCCACCCGGTTGCGTGCCCGGTCATCGACCTCGGCGTCCGTCAGGTCGTCTTCGACGTAGCCCTCGACGGGATGCTCGCTCGGGCCGGACTCTGAATCCGGTGCTGCGCCAGGGTGATAGATCTCAGACGGGGTCTCGCGACCCTTCGGCGCGAGAACCACGTAGATCGCCGCACAGACGAACACCAGCGCAGCGGTGAACAGGTTGACCCGCACACCCCAGATCAGCGAGGCCGCATCGGTGCGCATCGTCTCGATGACAAACCGGCCGACGCAGTATCCGGCGACGTACAGCGCGAACAGTCGGCCATGCCCGATCCGGAAACGCCGGTCGATGACGACGAGCGCGATCACGATCAGGACGTTCCACAACAACTCGTACAGGAACGTCGGTTGCACGATCGCATAGACCACGCCGTTGGATTTGCCGTCGATCAGGCCCGGGCTGACATAGCCGGAAGAATCGACGCGCTCGTAGATCTTCAGGCCCCACGGCAGGTCGGTCTTGTCGCCGTAGAGTTCCTGGTTGAAGTAGTTGCCGAGGCGGCCGATGGCTTGCGCCAGCAGAATGGGCGGCGCGATCGCGTCACCGAAGGGCGGCAACTTGATGCCGGCCCGGCGGGCGCCGATCCAGGCGCCCAGCGCGCCGAAGGCGACCGCACCCCAGATACCCAGGCCGCCGTCCCAGATCTTGAGGGCATCGATCGGGTCTTTGGGTCCGTCGCCGAAGTAGGTCTTCCAGTCGGTTGCCACGTGGTAGATCCGGCCACCGATGAGACCGAAGGGCACAGCCCAGATGGCCACGTCGAGGACTTCACCGTCGCGGCCACCGCGGGCGACCCAGCGCCTGTTGCCCCAGAAGATCGCCACGATGATGCCGACGATGATGCACAGCGCGTAGGCCCTGATCGGGAAAGGTCCCAGATCCCAGACCCCTTGGGAGGGACTGGGGATGTAAGCCAGCGGCTCGGTGTTCACGAACGAACCCCGGAGCGCGCCCGCACGCCCTCGGCCAGTTCGGAGGTCAGTCCGCGTAGTGCGGCATCACCCTGCGCCACCGCAGAGACCAGCGCCGAGCCGACGATCACACCGTCGGCATATTCGGCGATCTCCGCTGCCTGTGTCTTGCTGCGCACGCCCAGTCCGACACCGATCGGGATGTCGGAGTGCTTACGGATCCGGGCACACAACTCGGGAGCCATCGACGACACGTTGTCGCGGGCACCGGTGACACCCATCGTCGAGGCGGCGTAGATGAACCCGCTGCTCGCTTCGAGAGTCATCGCCAGCCGTTCTTCCGTCGACGACGGAGCGACCAGGAAGATCCGGTCGAGCTTGTGTTCGGTGGAGGCCGCCATCCAGTCGTCGGCCTCGTCCGGGATGAGGTTCGGCGTGATCAGACCCAGGCCACCGGCACCGGCCAGATCGCGGGCGAAGCGGTCGATCCCGTACTGCAGCACAGGATTCCAGTACGTCATCACCACGGCGCTGCCACCGGCGTCGGCGATGGCCTCGACTGCGGTGAACACGTCACGGACCCGGATCCCACCGCGCAGCGCCTGTTCGGCCGCGTCCTGGATCGTCGGGCCGTCCATGACCGGATCGGAGTACGGGACCCCGACTTCGATGATGTCGCAACCGGCTTCGACCATCGACCGCATCGATGCCAGCGAACCGGGAAGGTCCGGGTATCCGACCGGCAGATAGCCGATCAGCGCACTGCGCCCTTCGGCGCGGCAGCGGTTGAACAGTGGTCCGAGCCGAGATTCGGCTTCAGGCATTGTCTGTGTCCTCGTCTAGAAGTCCGAACCATTTGGCCGCGGTGTCGACGTCTTTGTCGCCACGCCCGGAGAGATTGACGACGATGATCGCGCCCTCCCCCAACTCGACACCGAGCTCTAGCGCACCGGCAACGGCATGGGCCGACTCGATCGCCGGGATGATGCCCTCTTTGCGACTGAGCAGGGCAAGGGCATCCATGGCCGCGGAATCGGTGCACGGACGGTATTCCGCGCGGCCGATGTCCTTGAGGTATGCATGCTCGGGCCCGACACCGGGGTAGTCGAGTCCGGCTGAGATGGAATGGGATTCGATGGTCTGGCCGTCTTCGTCTTGCAGCAGGTACGAGTAGGCACCCTGGAACGCACCCGGTGTTCCGCCGGTGAAGGTCGCGGCATGGCGTCCGGTTTCCACACCGTCGCCTGCGGCCTCGTAGCCGACCAGGCGCACGTCTTTGTCATCGATGAAGGGATGGAAGATGCCGATCGCGTTCGAGCCGCCACCGATGCAGGCGACCACGGCGTCGGGCAGCCGGCCGGCAGAGCGCAGGATCTGCTCACGGGCCTCGAGACCCACCACACGCTGCAGATCGCGGACCATCACCGGGAACGGGTGGGGTCCGGCGGCAGTGCCGAAACAGTAATAGGTGTTGTGCGCGTTGGTGACCCAGTCGCGCATGGCCTCGTTGATCGCGTCTTTCAGTGTGGCCGAACCGGTATCGACGGCGACCACAGATGCACCGAGCAGACGCATCCGGGCGACGTTGAGTGCTTGACGTTCGGTGTCGACGCGACCCATGTAGACGATGCATTCGAGACCGAACATCGCACATGCAGTGGCGGTTGCCACGCCGTGCTGACCGGCCCCGGTCTCGGCGATGATGCGATTCTTGCCCATCTTCTTGGCGAGCAGTGCCTGGCCGAGAACGTTGTTGATCTTGTGAGATCCGGTGTGGTTCAGGTCTTCTCGCTTGAGGAAGATCCGCGCGCCACCGGCATACTCGGAAAGGCGCTTGGCCTCGTACAGCGGCGACGGACGCCCACTGTAGTCACGTTGGAGCCGATCGAGTTCCCGCAAGAACCCGTCATCGGTACGAACCTTCTCCCAGTTCACCGTGACCTCTTCGATCACGGCCATCAGGGCTTCGGGTACGTGGCGTCCACCGTAGACACCGAAATGTCCACTGCGATCGGGTTCGACCGATGTCCTGTTGACCAGACCGGCGCTGGCCTGAGGGAGTTCGGAATAGAAGGAAGCTGATGCAGCAGACGACGAGGTCATGATGAAGACAGGGGCCTAACGGACTGGTTTGGGGCAGGACGGGTGGGTTCCGGCGGTCACCAGTTCCGAGACGGCCGCACGAGGGTCACCAGAGGTGACCAAGCCTTCTCCGACCAGGACCGCATCGGCGCCGGCGCCGGCGTATGCCAGCAGATCGGCAGTTCCGCGAACCCCGGATTCGGCGACCCGGATGACCTTGGAAGGCAATCCGGGAGCAATCCGGGCGAAGCTGTCGCGGTCGACTTCGAGGGTCTTGAGATTGCGCGCGTTGATGCCGACCACGGATGCTCCGGCCTGCAGCGCTCGATCTGCTTCTTCCTCGGTGTGCACCTCGACCAGCGCGGTCATCCCCAGGGACTCCGTGCGGTCGAGCAGTGCGCTGAGCACGTTCTGCTCGAGGGCAGCGACGATCAGCAGGATGACGTCCGCGCCATGGGCACGGGCCTCGTGGATCTGATACGGGCCCACGATGAAGTCTTTGCGCAGGACCGGGATCTGGACCACTGCGCGAACGGCATCGAGGTCGGCGAGCGAGCCGCGGAACCGACGTTCCTCGGTCAGCACGCTGATGATCCGTGCACCCCCGGCCTCGTACGCCTGCGCCAGCGCTGCCGGATCGATGATGTCGGCCAGGTCGCCTTTCGACGGGCTGGCGCGCTTGACCTCGGCGATGACACCGATGCCGGGCTCACGCAACGCTGCGGTCGCGTCGATGGGCTCCGGTGCTGCCGCGGAGGCGGCCTTGATGGCAGCGAAGTCGATCACAGACTCGCGTGCTGCCACATCGGCCCTCACCCCGGCCAATATCGAATCAAGGACGGTTTGCGTGCTCATGATCAACCCCTTTCTCACGCCACTGACGAGGATGTAGTCGGTCGCGCGAGACCCCAGCAGCTCGTGTTTCAGTAAGCAAAGGGTAGCTGCGGCCCGGTAGACGATGGATTCGGGGTACCGCCAAACGAAGTGAGAACCGTCACCTTTCGCGATCCGGTGGGTCAATCGTCGGATCATCACCGGTATCGAGGGCATCCCAGAGCATCCGTTCGTTGCCGTCGCCCGGGGTCGAGCCGGTGTCGCCAGGGGTCGGGGACGCCCCTTCGTCAGCGCTGCTTTCAGCCGCTTTGCGTTCGGCATCGCGCTTGGCGAAGACCTCTTCTTCGAGCTCGGCACGACGCGCCGCAGGTGACTTGTACTTCGAGGACATCGGCGCATCCCGGGATGCGGACTGCAGCATCACAACGGCGCCGATCACAGCGGCCAGCGCTCCCGCGATCACGACCAGGCCCGGCAAGACGTTGGTGTCGACCTGTAATGCCTCATAGCGCGACGGCAGGTCGATCACATCGACCGCATAACTGACGTGGTCGTCGCCGGTCAGCAGCGTCAACGCGGGCACGAGACCGATGATCGCGACCGCCGCGACGACAAACGCGGTGATTCGCAACGCCCAGCCGCGCAGTGATGCCGCCGCCGCGATTCCGGCGAGCAACACGATCGCCAGCGGGGTCAACAGCGGTGTCCAGTCAGACCCCTTGACCGTGAACGTTCGCGGCGGCGCCATGCCGTCGGCGCCGATCAGTTCGGCCCAGGTCATCCGGGAGGCCGCCCAGAAGGCCAACGCGCCGAGCCCGAGCAGGACTGCGATGATCGCCAGCCGCCGGCCACGACCACTCGCTCCCCGAGCAGTTTTCGCAACGTTGCCTGCTGACTTGCTCTCACTCATTGTCGGTACCCGCGATCGGTGTCATCGTCTCGGCAGCCGCGATCGCCTTGAGGACCGCGCGCGCCTTGTTGCTGGCCTCGTTGTATTCGTAGTCGGCCTCGCTGTCGGCAACCACGCCGCCACCGGCCTGCACGTACGCGCGCCCCTCCTTGAGGACCGCGGTACGGATCGCGATGGCGGTATCGGCGTCACCCGCGAAGTCGAGATAGCCCACGATGCCGCCGTACAGGCCACGCCGGGTCTTCTCGTGTTCGTCGATCAGTTCCATCGCCCGCACTTTGGGTGCACCGGTCAGGGTCCCGGCCGGGAAACAGGCGTTCACCGCGTCGAGGGCGGTCTTGCCGTCCTGCAATTGCCCCGACACTGTGGACACCAGGTGCATGACGTGGCTGTAGCGCTCGATGTGCCGGTAGTCCGACACCTTCACCGTACCCGGCTCGCACACCCGACCGAGGTCGTTGCGTCCGAGATCCACGAGCATGAGGTGCTCGGAATTCTCTTTTTCGTCGGCGAGGAGGTCCTTTTCGAGCAGCAGGTCGTCGGCCTCGGTCTCGCCACGCCAGCGGGTACCCGCGATCGGATGGGTGGTGGCCACCGAATCCTTCACGGTGACAAGAGCTTCGGGACTGGAACCGACGATCGTGAAGTCGGGTCCACCATTACCCGGAACCCGCAGCAAGTACATGTACGGGCTCGGGTTGGTGGTTCGCAGCACACGGTAGACGTCGATGGGATCGGCGTCGGTCTGCATCTCGAAACGCATCGACGGCACCACCTGGAAAGCCTCACCGGCCTCGATCTCCGAGACCAGGCTGGTGACGATCGTCCCGTACTCCTCGCGAGTGCGCTGAGCGGTGAATTCCGGTTCTGCGGGGTGATAGGTCGAGACGGTCGACGGCGCGGGTGCGGCGAGCGCGGCCGTCATCGTGTCGAGGCGGGCCACTGCGTCGGCGTACGCCTCCTCGGCCCGATCGGCACTGCCGTCCCAGTTCACCGCGTTGGCGATCAAGGTGATGGTGCCCTCGTGGTGGTCGACGGCTGCGATGTCGGTTGCCAGCAGCATCAGCATCTCCGGCAACTGCAGATCGTTCACCGTCGTGTCGGGCAGACGTTCGAGACGACGGACCGCGTCGTAGGCCAGAAAGCCGACGAATCCACCGGTCAGCGGCGGCAGATCGGGGAACCGATCGGTGGCCAGGATTCGCAATGACTCGGCGAGGGCGATAAGTGGGTCGCCTCCCGCCGGTGCGCCGGCGGGCCGGGTCCCCCACCATTGTGCCTGGCCATCGACCGAGGTCAGCGCGGCGGGCGAGCCGGCACCGATGAACGACCATCGGGACCACGAGCGGCCGTTCTCCGCGGACTCGAGCAGGAAGGTCCCGGGTCGGTCACCGGCGAGTTTTCGGTACGCACCCAGCGGTGTCTCCGAATCGGCCAGGACCTTGCGGGTCACCGGCACAACTCGATGGTCGGCTGCCAGCTCCAGGAACTGGGCCAGCGTTGTGGTGTCTGTGAAGCCGCCTGCAGTGGCTGCGGCGGTGGTCATGTTTGCCATCGTCTCCGATTGTCCCAGTCTCTCGCTATTGACCGAGCGGCTCCCCACCCACACCCCAGTGCGACCGCGGAACCTCGGTGATCGTCACCCATACAGAATCGGGATTTTTCCCGGTCGCACGGGCATACGCCTCGGTGACCGCGGCGATGGTTTCACGCTTGACCCGATCACTGAGTCCGGGTGTCTGGGAGATCTGGATGAGTGGCATGGAACGAATGTGCCACAACTCGGCTCGGTTCCGAGCGGGTGACCAGCCAGACGAGTCGCGTCAGACTTCGGCAGACGGGTGGCGAATCGATCTATTCCAAACCCAGGTGTGCGGCGCTGACGGCACACTTGAACCCACGTACATCGCCGGCGAGAGGTGACTGCAGTGGTCGATTGGGATGGCGACCGATACGCCGACGTCAGTGCACTGCAGCGAATGGTGGCCGAGAACTCGATCGGAGACCTCGAACTGGCCGGCGATGAGCGTCTCCTCGACGTCGGCTGCGGCGACGGATTCATCACCATGCAACTGGCCCAGCGGTTGCCGGCGGGGTCGGTCGTGGGTGTGGATGCTTCCCACCGGATGATCGACAAAGCCCTCACCCGGGTGCCCATCGGCCTGCTCCGGGTGCAATTCCATGTCGATGACGCTTTGGCGTTGCCGTTCGAGCGCGATTTCGACATCGCGGTGTCGTTCAACGCCCTGCACTGGATCGGTGACCACACCGCTGCACTACAGGGCATTGCCCGCAGTCTGGACGATGGTGGCCGGGCTGTCATCCAGATCGTGTGTGCAACAGACCGTCTCAGCATCGAAGACGTGGCCATGGAGGTGGCGGCGAGCTCATCGTGGCGCGATCATTTCGTCGCCTTCGAGGCTCCGTACTTCCACGTCGAACCGGATCGGTTCCGCGAGTTCGCCGTGACCGCCGGCTTCACCGTCACCGATCTCGATGTGCAGGACCTGCGCTGGCAGTTCGACTCCACCGAAGCGTTCGTGCAATGGTTTTCGGTCGGCGGTACGGATTGGACCAGCAGACTCGACGCGACCGCCGTCAACGATTTCGTCGGTGACGTGATCGACCGTTACCAGCACGAGATCGGCGAGCCCGCATTGCTGCGATTCAGTCAGATGAGAGCGTCGATGGCACTTGTGGATCGGTGAAATGTGTCAAGCAGCCCGATAGGTTGCACGTTTCCATCCGAAATCGACGGCATATACCGGGGCGACCGGTGCTTCAGGCTTGGTCTCGAACGCCGTCCGAGCACGTTCGAGGAACCACGCGGCGTCGGCGTCGCTGTTCGGGTTCCACATCTCCGGGTTGGTGAAGTACTTGTCCGGGAAGTGAGTGTTGTTGGGCTGCGGCAAATCCAGGCTTCCGCGTTGGCGCCAGCCGATCCGGCCCTGCCAACCCGGCGGACCGGTGTCGGCGTTGATGATCTCGGTGATCCATCCTGTTTCACCATCATGAACCTGCGCATGATCGGAATCGCACACCAACGTCAACACAGTGATGTCGGTCCACCCGCCTTTGGACCATTCCCGCGTGTGATGGACCGCAACCTCAGTGGCCGGAGCATCACAACCCGGCCGCGAACAACCCCGCTCAGCGGCAATCAACGCCATCCGCTGATCAGCAGTCGCCAACCGTTGTTCACGACCCAGGTATAGCGGGCGGTGCATGTCGTCGAGCAACGCCAGAAACCTACGATTCACCCCGGCCAACCGGATGGCATCACGCACCGGCATCACCCCGCCCGAGGCGGTGGTCGCAACACCGGTTTCCTTTTCGAGCTGATCCAGAGTCATGGTCACGATCACCCGCGCAGGCAAACCCCGGTGCTGACCCAGAGTTCCTTGCCCGACAGCCAACTCCAGCAACCGTTTGAACGCATCATGATTGCGCTGACTCGGCGTGCGATTGTCGCGTTTGGCTGCAGCCTGCACAGTGTCCCTATCGGCTTTATCGGCTGGTCCGGACGGCGATTCGGGATCGTTCGGGTTGTTCATCCCGGCTGCAGCCCACTTGGCAGCCACCACATCCCACAGCGCTTTGGTCACCGGATCCAGGGTGCCGGTGATGGCGGCCATCTTGTCCGCACCCTGCTTCGAGACTGACAACCCGCGCTTCTGGGCTCGGTCGTTGTCGTCGAAATCGCCGTCGGGATCGAGATGATCACGCAGATACAGCCCGACCCGCTTGAGTTCGTCCGGATCCATCGTCCGGGCGGCCTCGGCCATCAATCGTTCACCGTCGGACCACAACTCAAGGGTGCTGCGAATCGTGCCGGGCAGGTTACGCAACGTGTCATCGATGACGGTGTAGTGCGCCACCCCGATCGCACCATCACGCAACGCCAACCAAGTATGCGGGTACACCGGAGCGATCACCTCACCCGACGGGGTATGCCACTGGCCCACGCGTTCAGCCCTTTTCGATCGGGTACTGGCCTGGGTCGCCGAAATCCGCAAATGATGGCGCAAAAACTTGTTGTGTTTGAAACCCTGCTTCGCGGCGACCGAGCGTTCTCGGAGCTCGACCGCCACCCGTACTTTGACGGCTTCATCACGGCGACTCTGGGCTTCGATCACTTGGGCGAGTTCGACAGCCTCCTTGTCCGACAAGTTCGCCAACGAGATGTCAACAAGCCTGCGGGACAACACTTCACGGACAGCAACGATTTCCTCCGCATCAAGAGCCATACCCTCGATACGGTCGATGAGATCCACCACCCCCGCGGTCATGAAACAGTTCTATCAGCACCCACCGACAAGTCCTTGGCCGGCAATTTGACCGACACAGGTGGAGCCTATTGAAATACCGACCACCGTACGGGTAGTGCGGCCTCAGGCCGGTGCGGTGTACAGCACGTTGGCGTCGAAGCAGGTGTGGTCGCCCGTGTGGCAGGCCGCACCGGTTTGCTCGACCGTCATCAGGACGGTGTCGCCGTCGCAGTCCAGGCGGAGTTCGATCACCTTCTGGGTGTGCCCGCTGGTCTCCCCCTTGATCCACTGTTTGCCCCGCGACCGCGAGAAGTACGTGGCCTCACCAGTTTCCAGGGTGCGGGCCAGCGCGTCGTCATCCATCCACGCAACCATCAGCACCTGCCCGGTGCCTGCCTCCTGCACCACAGCGCAGATCAGGCCCTCGGCGTTGCGTTTGAGCTGCTCGGCGATCCCGGTGTCCAGCGGCATTGTTGTCACTCCCGTATACGAAAACTGTTGGTGCAGTGCTTGAGTCAGCGCAGCGCATGCCTCAACGGACGGGTATGTCCTCGGCGCGCAAGGCGTCCTTGACCTGCCCGATGGTCAGCTCACCGAAGTGAAAGACCGAGGCCGCCAGCACCGCGTCTGCTCCACAACGCACGGCGGGCGGGAAATGTTCCACCACACCGGCGCCGCCGCTGGCGATCACCGGCACCTTCACCGCAGCGCGCACTGCGGTGATCATCGCGAGATCGAATCCGTTTTTCGTGCCGTCGGCGTCCATCGAGTTGAGCAGGATCTCCCCGACCCCGAGGTCTTGGCCGCGGCGAGCCCATTCCACGGCGTCGATACCGGTGCCCTCACGGCCTCCGTGGGTGGTGACCTCCCAGCCCGACGGAGTCGGGGGCTGACCCTCCGGCACGGTGCGGGCATCGACCGACAGCACGATGCACTGCGATCCGAAGTGCCGGCTCATCTCGCCGAGTACATCAGGATTGGCGATGGCCGCGGTGTTGACGCTGACCTTGTCGGCGCCGGCGCGAAGCAGGCGGTCGACGTCGGCGACGGTGCGGATACCACCGCCGACCGTCAGCGGGATGAAGACCTGATCGGCGGTGCGCTTGACCACGTCGATCATCGTGCCGCGATTGCCGCTCGACGCTGTGACGTCGAGGAAGGTGAGTTCGTCGGCCCCGGCCTTGTCGTAGGCGGCGGCGAGCTCCACCGGATCTCCGGCATCACGCAGGTTCTGGAAATTGACGCCCTTGACCACCCGGCCGGCGTCGACATCCAGACATGGGATGACCCGAATCGCGACCGTCATATGTACTTCTCCTTCGGAGGTTCAAAAGCCTGGGGATCCCCGATTCGGCCGATCAATTCGATCAGTTCCTCGTGGACCCCGGCACTGGCCGCCACGATCGACGGCGATGCGACCGACCACGGCCGCCCTTCGATGTCGCTGATCCGACCACCGGCCGCCAGGACCAATGCGGCGCCGCCTGCGTTGTCCCAGGCGTGGTGACCAAAGGTGACCGCGCCACCGAGCTGTCCACCCGCGGTGAGCGCAAGGTCGAATCCGGTGCTGCCGAACAGTCGCAGACGCGCTGTCCGCCTGCTCAATTCACCGAGCATCTCCACCCGGTACGCGCCCGGATACCGTCCGCGGCCGTTGATGTTGAACGCGCCGAATGCCAGCATCGCCTCGCTGAGCTTCTGCTCGGGCCGCGGCGGCACGGGAACGCCGTTGCAGAGCAGTTCACCGTCGACAAAACCCTGATAGTTCAAGCCCGACAACGGCAGCCACGTCAATCCGAGCACGGGCAGGCCGTCGTGGACCAGTGCCAGCAGCATGCCGGCGATCGGCAGTCCGGCCGAATAGTTGTAGGTGCCGTCGATGGGATCGACCACCCACACCGTGCCCTCGGTCAGGCCCGGTCCACCGAATTCCTCACCGTGAACGGCGATCTGGGTGCGCTGCTCCAACTCCGCAGAGATTGTGCGTTCCAGCTCGAGATCGAACTCGGTGGCAAAATCGTTATGGCCTTTGGAAACCGCACTGGGTGCACCGACGCCCGACAAAAACCGGTCGGTGCTCTGATCGAGAACCGCAGCAGCGCTGGCCAGCAACTGCTCCGGATCGAGATCGGGTGGGAGGGTCCCTCCGAGCGCCGAACTCATGACGCCGACGCGACCGCCGCAAGCGCCTCGACGAGGGTGAAGCGTCCGGCGTAGAGCGCCTTGCCGACAATCGCTCCCTCGACGCCCGTGCCCACGAGTCCGGCGATCGCAACAAGATCCTCGATGGCGGAGACGCCACCGGAGGCAACCACCGGTGCATCCGTCTTGGCGGTGACCTCCCGCAGGAGTTCCAGGTTCGGTCCGGTGAGGGTGCCGTCCTTGGTCACATCGGTCACGACGTAGCGGCTGCAGCCATCACGCTCGAGGCGTTCGAGAACGTCCCACAGGTCGCCGCCGTCCGACACCCAGCCGCGGCCACGCAGGCGGTAGGACCCGTCGACCAGCTGGACGTCGAGGCCGACCGCGATGCGGTCGCCGTATTCGGCGATGGCGCGTGAACACCACTGCGGGTCTTCCAGTGCGGCGGTGCCGAGATTGACCCTGGCACAACCGGTTGCCAGCGCGGCGTTCAGGGAATCGTCGTTGCGGATTCCGCCCGACAGTTCCACCTTCACGTCGAGTTCACCGATCACCTCGGCCAGCAGTTCACGGTTGCTGCCGCGACCGAAAGCGGCGTCGAGATCAACCAGATGCACCCACTCCGCACCGTCACGCTGCCAGGTCAGGGCCGCCTCACGGGGCGAACCGTAAGAGGTTTCGCTTCCGGCGGCACCCTGCACCAGCCGTACTGCTTGGCCATCGGCCACATCGACCGCCGGGAGCAGCTCAAGTCGTGCATTCATGCTGGGGATCAGTCTCCTTCGATTTCTGATTGGTCTGCTTCTTCGCGCATCGCGCGGGCCACGCGGTCGACCATCCGGTTGGCAACAATACCCATCGCGACAATTGCCAGTATCAGCGCCAGAAGCGCGACGATCAGGGCGGCGAGCGGTGACACCTTCGCCAGTCCGATCACGATCACCGTAGAGACAGCCAGCACCACGACTCCGGCACCCACGGTGAAGAGGGCCAGCCGGGCAAACGAGAACCGTGGTGCGGTCATCATTGTGGCGCAGGGCTTGTCGCGGCGGTCACGTCAATGACCCGACCCAGTTGTTGAGCAGCCGGGCTCCGGCGTCACCGGACTTCTCCGGGTGGAACTGGGTCGCGCACAGCGGGCCGTTCTCCACCGCGGCGAGGAACCGTCCTCCGTGGGTGGCCCAGGTCAGTTTGGGCGCCTTGAACAGTGCGTCCGCGGGCAACTCCCAGCTCTGCGCGGCGTACGAATGCACGAAGTAGAAGCGCTCATCTTCGGGCATGCCCGCAAAGAGCATCGAATCGGGTTCTGCCTCAACGGTGTTCCAGCCCATGTGCGGCAGCACCTCGGCCTGGAGCTGGGTGACCGTACCCGGCCACTGTCCGCAGCCCTGCGCTTCGGCACCGAACTCGACACCGCGTTCGAACAGGATCTGCATACCGACACAGATGCCAAGGACCGGTCGGCCACCGGCGAGCCGGTCGTCGATGATGCGGTCGCCCTTGACCGCGCGCAGACCTTCCATGCATGTCGCGAAGGCGCCGACACCGGGCACCACGAGACCGTCGGCCTCCAACGCGATCGCCGGATCGGACGTCACCGTGACCTGCGCGCCGGTCCGCTCCAGGGCTCGTTGCGCCGAACGCAGATTGCCCGAACCGTAGTCGAGGATTGCGACCGTACGATCGCCGTTGCTGCCGGTCACAGGGCCCCCTTCGTCGACGGCACACCGCTCACCCGCGGATCGGATTCTGTTGCGGCTCGCAGTGCGCGTGCCACAGCCTTGAACTGCGCCTCGGTGATGTGGTGCGGATCGCGGCCGTAGATCGTGCGCACGTGCAGCGCGATCTGGGCGTTCATCGCGAGGGTTTCGAAGACGTGCTTGTTGATGACCGTGTGGTACGGCACGCCGGGATTGCCGCCGATGGTGGTGGTCAGCATGTGCTCGGGCTCGCCGGTGAACACGCAGTACGGGCGTCCGGAGACGTCGACGATGGCCTGTGTCAGGGTCTCGTCCATCGGGATCCAGGCGTCGCCGAAGCGGCGGATGCCCCTCTTGTCACCGAGAGCCTTCGCGATGGCCTGGCCGAGCACGATCGCGGTGTCCTCGACGGTGTGGTGGGCCTCGATCTCGACGTCACCCTTGGCCGCCACCGTGAGGTCGAAGCTGCCGTGCGCACCGAATGCGGTGAGCATGTGGTCGTAGAACGCCACGCCGGTGGAGATGTCGGTGCGCCCGGTGCCGTCGAGATTGATCTCCACGGTGATCGAGGACTCCCGGGTGGTCCGCTCGATGCGGGCCACGCGCGGTTGTGCGGTCATTTCTGCTCTCCGATCAAGTGTGTCGGGCCTATTAGGTCAGTGCGGGCCAGTTCGGCGCTGCGGGCCAGCAGCGCGTCGTTTTCGGCGGGCAATCCGATGGTGGCACGTAGATGGCCCTCGATCTGCATGTCACGGATCAACACGCCACCATCGAGGTAGTTCTGCCAGCTCACGGTCGCGTCGGCGAACGGGCCGAACAGGATGAAGTTGGCGTCGGAGTCGACCACCGAGTAGCCCAACCGGGTCAGTTCAGCAGTGACGCGCCCTCGTTCGGCGACGATCGCGGCGACCCCGGCGAGGGTGTCGTCGGCATGTCGCAGCGCCGCCCGGGCGGCGGCCTGCGTGACCACCGACAGGTGGTACGGCAACCGAACGAGCAGCAGCGCATCGATCACGGCCGGATCGGCGGCCAGGTAGCCCAGGCGTCCGCCCGCGAAGGCGAATGCCTTGCTCATGGTCCGGCTGACCACCACCTTGGCGGGGAACTCCTCGATCAGTTCGACCGCACTCGGTGCCGCGGAGAACTCACCGTAGGCCTCGTCGACGATGACGATGCCCGGCGCCGCGGCGGCCACGGCGCGCACGTCGTCGAGCGAGATGGAGCCACCGGTCGGGTTGTTGGGTGAGGTCAGGAACACCACATCGGGCCTGCGCTCGGCGATCGCCGAGAGAGCGCCATCGAGGTCGAATGAGAAGTCGGCGTTGCGCTTTCCTTCGATCCAGGTGGTGTCGGTGCCGGTGGAGATGATCGGATGCATCGAGTACGACGGGACAAACCCGATCGCGCTGCGGCCCGGACCACCGAAAGCCTGCAACAACTGTTGCAGGACCTCGTTGGATCCATTTGCCGCCCAGAGGTTTTCAGCACCGAGTGCAACACCTGTCGCCGAGCTGAGGTAGGCGGCGAGATCGGTACGCAGCGCGACCGCGTCCCGGTCCGGATACCGGTGCAGCTGCGATGCGGCCTCGCGCACCGACTCCGCGACGTCATCGATCAGTGCCTGCGACGGCGGGTGCGGGTTCTCGTTGGTGTTCAGGCGGAACGGCACGTCGAGCTGCGGTGCGCCATAGGGCGACTGACCCTTCAGCGTCTCGCGCAACGGAAGGTCGTCAAGCCCGATCCTTCTGGTCGAGGAGGTGGGGGTCGAAGAAGTCACCGAAGATCCTCCGAACCGGCAAACCGCAGCCGGACGGCTTCACCGTGCGCAGGCAGATCTTCCGCCTTCGCCAAGGTCTGCACGTGTCCGGAGACCTCCTTGAGTGCGGCCTCGTCGTAGTCGATGACGTGCACGCCGCGCAGGAACGTCTGCACCGACAGACCCGAGCTGTACCGCGCCGAACCCGACGTGGGCAGAACGTGGTTGGAGCCGGCGCAGTAGTCGCCCAGGCTCACCGGCGAGTAGTCGCCGACGAAGATCGCACCGGCACTGCGTACTCGGGCAGCCACCGCAGCAGCGTCGCGGGTCTGGATCTCGAGGTGTTCGGCGGCGTAGGCGTTGACCACCTGCAGGCCCTGATCGATGTTGTCCACCAAAATGATTCCCGACTGCGGACCAGCGAGCGCTTCACGAACCCGATCCACGTGCTTGGTCCGCCGGACCTGGAGCTCGATTGCAACGTCCACGGCGTCAGCGAGCTCGGGGCTGTCGGTGACGAGGACCGACGCTGCCATCACGTCGTGTTCGGCCTGGCTGATCATGTCGGCGGCCACGTTCACCGGACTGGCCGAACTGTCGGCCAGGATCGCGATCTCGGTGGGGCCGGCTTCGGAGTCGATGCCGACAACGCTGCGGCACAGCCGTTTTGCCGCCGTCACGTAAATGTTGCCAGGGCCGGTGATCAGGTCGACCGGATCGAGGTCGGCGCCGTCGGTATCGGTGCCGCCGTAGGTCAGCAGGGCAACGGCCTGTGCACCGCCCACCGCCCAGACCTCGGTGACACCGAGCAGCGCGCAGGCCGCCAGGATCGTCGGATGCGGCAGACCATCGAACTGCGCCTGTGGAGGCGACGAGACCACCAGGGATTCGACACCGGCCACCTGGGCGGGCACCACATTCATGACCACGCTCGACGGATAGACCGCATTGCCGCCCGGCACATACAGACCGACCCGTCCCACGGGGATCCAGCGTTCGGTGACTGTTCCGCCCGGTGAGACCTCGGTGCTCACGTCGGTTCGACGCTGATCGGCGTGAACCCGACGGGCCCGCTCGATCGCCTCCGACAGCGCGGCGCGGACATCGGGATCGATCTCGGCCAGGGCCTTCTCGATCTGCTCAACGGGGACCCGCACGGTCTCCGGTGCAACGCCGTCGAACTTCTTGCCGTAGTCGAGCGCCGCGGAGGCACCATGCTCGCGGATCGCATCGATCACCGGTTTGACCTGGCCCAAGACCGTGTCGACGTCGGTGGCGCCGCGCGGAAGAGTCCGGCGTAGTTGAGCGGTGGTGGCGTTGGCACCGCGAAGGTCGGTGCGGGCAAGCATGAGCACGAACTCCTGACGAATCGTTGGCGATCCACAGTTGCCCCTGGAATGGCCACTGCGGACTTACTTCTAAGGATATGCGTTCCGGCCAGCCGTTTTTACCAGCGCCCCTAGGATCTGATCATGGTCTTCGCCGCACGCCTCCTCATCAATGCTGTCGCCATCTGGATTGCGGCAGCCCTCATCAACGGGATATCGATCGCCACGGACGGCCGCGACACCGGCGCTCAGATCCTGGTGGTGCTGTTCATCGCACTGGTCTTCACCATCGTCAACACCGCGATCAAGCCGTTTGTGCAGCTGCTGTCGGTCCCCCTGCTGGTCCTGACGCTGGGACTGTTCACCCTGGTCATCAACGCGTTGATGCTGTTGCTGACGGCCTGGGTCACCGAGACCACCGACTTCGGCCTGAGCGTCGACGGATTCTGGACCGCGGTCGGTGGCTCGATTGTGATCTCGATCGTCAACTTCCTGCTCGGGGCACTGGTCCCCGACCGTCAAGACCGCTGACGTCGACGGGTTCGGTCAGAGCGTTGCGGTATCGATCACAAATCGGTAGCGCACATCCGAAGCCACCACCCGCTCGTAGGCCTCGTTGATCTGTGAGGCGTCGATCACCTCGATCTCGGCACCCAGGTTGTGCTCTGCGCAGAAGTCGAGCATCTCCTGGGTTTCGGCGATTCCACCGATCAGTGACCCGGCCAGCGAACGCCGCTTGGACACCAACGTCATGGCCGCCACCGAAATCGGGTTCTCCGGAAGGCCCAACTCGACCAAGGTGCCACCGACGGCAAGCATCGACAGGTACTTGTTGATGTCGAAGTTGGCGGAGACCGTGTTCAGGATCAAATCGAACTTTCCGCGGAGTTCGGTGAACGTCTCGGGATTGTCGGTCGCGTAGTAGTTCTGCGCACCCAACCGGAGTCCGTCTTCCATCTTCTTCAGCGACTGCGAGATCACGCTGACCTCGGCGCCCATGGCATGGGCGATCTTCACACCCATGTGGCCGAGGCCACCGAGTCCGATGATCGCGACACGCTTGCCGGGTCCGGCGTTCCAATGGCTCAGCGGTGAATACGTGGTGATACCCGCGCACAACAACGGCGCTGCGACGTCCAACGGCAGCCCCTCGGGGATGCGTAGGACGTAGTTCTCGTCGACCACGACTTCCTGTGCGTAGCCACCGGTGGTGACCTTTCCATCCCGGCCGACCGCGTTGTACGTGCCGACCATGCCCTTCTCGCAGTACTGCTCGTCGCCCTGCAGGCAGGGCTCACACTCGCGGCAGGAGTCGACAAAACAGCCGACGCCGACGCGATCGCCGACCTTGTACTTCGTCACCTCCGAGCCGATCTCGGCGACTGTGCCCGAGATCTCGTGACCGGGCACCACCGGATACTGCGCCTGTCCCCATTCGTCGCGCACCGTGTGGATGTCGGAGTGGCAGATACCGGCGAAGGCGATGGCGATCCGCACGTCGGCCGGACCTACGTCACGGGTCTCGATTGTCATCGGGACCAGCGCACCCTTCGCAGATGGAGCGGCGTAGGCGTTGATGGTCGGCAAGATATACCTCCGAGAATGTGGGGATTGCGATGTTGAACCGCGCATTCAAGCGTACATACGCATATGTCCTCGGCTAACGAATGCGACGTGCACCACAGGTCCCCACCCACGCAGGTTTGTCGACAGTCAGTCGCCGATCCAGTCGAACCCGATATCGAGGGCGGTCACCGAGTGTGTGAGTCCGCCCACGGCGAGGTAGTCGACGCCGGTGCGGGCGTAATCTCCGGCGACGTCGACCGTCAGTCCGCCCGAGCTCTCGAGCTTGGTGGACGGCGACCGGGTGTTGCGCCGCTGCACCGCAACCTGGGTCTGCCAGAGCGGAAAGTTGTCCAAGAGAACAAGTTCGGCGCCCAGAGCCAGAGCTTCGTCGAGCTGTTCGAGACTGTCGACCTCGACCTCGCAGGTGATGTCCGGGGCAGCGGCACGTACTGCATTGAGTGCCGCGGTAACCGATCCGGCGGCTGCGACGTGGTTGTCCTTGATGAGCGCCTCATCGCCGAGACCCATCCGATGGTTCTGTCCACCACCGCAGCGCACCGCGTACTTCTGCAGAGACCGCATGCCCGGCAACGTTTTTCGTGAATCCCGAACCTTGGCGTGCGTGCCCTCGACCTCGGACACCCACACCGCGGTGGCACTGGCGATGCCGGACAGATGGCACAACAGATTCAGCGCGGTCCGTTCGGCCACCAGCAATCCGGCGACCGGACCGCGCAGTGTTGCGACCGCAGATCCGGCCTCGAGCTCTGCACCATCGTCGAGACGGTCGAGGACCTCGTAGTCACCGGCACCGATGACCTCATCGAACACCTGCAGCGCCACATCGAGGCCCGCGAGCACACCGGGTCGGCGGCTCGAGAGCACCGCGGTTGCCACGGCGCCTTCGGGAACCGTTGCAGCTGTGGTGATATCGGGTCCGTAGCGCAGATCCTCGTCGAGTGCGATCGCGATGAGCGCCTTGACCTCAGCGGTACCGGCGGGATTGCCCGTCACTCCCCCGACCCCGGGTTACCGATCTCGATCATCCGCTGGACGCTGCGGCGTGCCTTCTCGGCGACGTCGGGTGCCACATGAACCTCGTCTTTGCCCTCACGGAGGCAACGCAGCAGCGCAGCCGGGGTGATCATCTTCATGTAGGGGCACGACGCCCGGTCGTTGACCGCCTGGAAGTCGACATTCGGCGCGGCCTTGCGCAACTGGTGCAACATGCCGACCTCGGTGGCGACCAGCACCTGCTTTGCGCCGGTCTCCCTTGCCGCGTCGAGCATACCGCCGGTCGAGAGGATCTTCACCCGATCAGCGGGTACAAAGCCCTCGCCTGCCAGGTACAAAGCTGATGTGGCGCAACCACATTCGGGGTGAACAAACAGCTCGGCGTCGGGGTGCGACCGCGACTTGGCGGTCAGTTCGTCACCGTTGATGCCGGCGTGAACGTGGCATTCACCCGCCCAGATCTGCATGTTCTCGCGACCCGTCTCACGTTTGACGTGAGCGCCGAGGAACTGGTCCGGCAGGAACAGGACTTCCCGGTCGGGGTCGATCGAGGCCACCACGTCGACCGCGTTGGACGAGGTGCAGCAGATGTCCGTCAGGCCCTTCACCTCTGCGGTGGTGTTGACGTACGAGACCACCACCGCGTCGGGGTAGTCGGCCTTCCACGCCCGCAGGTCATCTGCGGTGATCGAGTCGGCCAGCGAGCAGCCGGCCCGCTCGTCCGGGATGAGGACCCGCTTGTCCGGGCTCAGGATCTTGGCGGTCTCGGCCATGAAGTGCACACCGCAGAAGATGATCTCGTCGGTTTCGGCCTCGGCCGCTATCCGCGACAGCGCGAGCGAATCCCCTACGTGATCAGCGACGTCCTGGATGGCCGGCAGCTGGTAGTTGTGCGCCAGCAACGTGGCGTTGCGCTTCTTGGCGAGACTTTTGATCTCGGCGAACCATTCCGGCGTCGGCTCGACCCCGGTGTAAAGGGGCTCGGTCGATCCGAGAGTGAGTGACGTGGTTGTCATGACAACCACCTCCTGTTCCTGGCGCCGGTCGTCGGTGGCCGGCCTGGGCTATGGGCTGGGGTTTTCGACTGTAGATCGAAAACCTCCCCCGATCCTAGCACCCGGCATGTGCGCACCCTCACACTCCGCCCCTGCGATACCCCGGTCACGCCTGGTCCGGGGTGCCGCAGCGCACCCACTACACTCGCAGCCATGCCGTCGCCGAGTGTCTTCCATGAAGTCCTCTGTGCCGTGTTCCAAGTCCGCGAGCATCAGGCCGGCGAGCCGCCCGTGCTGTCGGTCTTGTTGTGGCAGCGCGCTTTTGATCCGCAGGCCGGTTCATGGTCGCTGCCCGGTGGCGGTTTGCAGGATGACGAGGACCTCAAGTCGTCAGCCTTGCGACAGCTCGCCGAAAAGGTGGACCTACGCCAGGTGGCCCACCTCGAGCAGCTGTCCGTGTTCTCCGAACCCGACCGCATCCCCGGACCGCGGGTGATCGCGTCGTCCTACCTCGGCATGGTGCCGTCGGATTCGCGACCGAACCTGCCGCCGGACACCCGCTGGCACCCGGTCTCAGATCTTCCGGAGATCAGTTTTGATCACCGCCAAATCGTCGAACGGGCGCGCTCGAGGTTGGCCGCCAAGCTCTCGTACACCAATATCGCGTTCGCACTCGCGCCCGCCGAGTTCTCGATGTCAGCCCTGAGCGACATCTACTGCGCAGCCCTTGGCTATCCGGTGGACTCGACCAATCTGCTGCGTATCCTCTCGCGCCGCGGCGTGATCACCGCGACCGGAACCGTCGGCCGAACCGGTCCGTCGGGTGGACGGCCGCCCGCTCTGTACCGCTTTGCCGACAAACAACTGCGCATCACCGACGAGTTCGCAACACTGCGCCCACCCATGTAGCCCCTCCAGTCGGGCCAAAGACGCTGTGTTACTTGCCCACCGGGTTTGTCTCCGGCTGCTCCCCCGCTTCGGCGAACAGGTCCGCCACGCGGTCTGCCGTCTGCAACGACTTCCTCGTGGTCGAGTAGATGCCGCTTGCCAGGATGATCGCACCCAGTCCGGCGGCGACCCACCACAACGGCGCCATGTCCGAAGCCGATGACGTCCCGCGGTCGCCCGCGATCACCGAACCCGCCATCGCACCCGACAACGCCACACCGATACTCACGCCGATCTGCCTGCTGGTGGATGCGATCGCCGAAGCCGCCCCGGCCCGATCCCTTGGCATGCCGCTGACCGCGCCGGTGGTGATGGGCGCGTTGACCATGCCGAAACCGATTCCGAACAAGCCAAAGGTGATGAGCAGCTGCCAGACCGGTGTCACATCGTCGATCGTCGACATCAATACGGACGCAACCGTCAGGAGTGTCCCGGCAGCGACCAGCGAGGGCCGGGTGCCGTAGTGCCCGACCAGCCGCCCGGACAGTGGAGAGAAGAGCAGCGTCCCCGCCGCCAACGGCAGGAACATCAGCCCGGTCTCGATCGGGCTGAATCCGCGGATGCTCTGCAGGTAGATCGACACCACGAAGAGGAAAGCCCCATAGGCCGCAAAAGCGCAGATCCCGTTCACCGTGGCGGCCGAGAACGGAATGCTGCGGAAGAACCGTAGGTCGATGAACGGGTCGTGGTGACGCAGTTCGTAGCGACAGAACGTCCCGAACGCCACCACCGTGATCGCAAAGATCCCGATCGTCGCCGGATCGGTCCAACCCATCGAGGGTCCTTCGATCAGCCCGAAGACCAGGCCTGCCATGAAGACCACCGCCAGCGTCTGACCGACCGGGTCGAGACTACGCACGTGCAGCGACTTCGACTCTGGCACAACAAGTGCGGTGGCCACCACCGCGATCACGCAGATCGGCAGGTTGATCCAGAACACCGCTTCCCAGCTGAAGAGTTTGATCGCGGTCCCGCCGACGATCGGCCCCAGAGCCATCGAGATACCCACCACCGCGCCCCACACCCCGACCGCCCGAGCCCTCTCCACCCGGCCAGGGAAGGTGTTGGTGATGATCGACATCGCAACAGGGTTGAGCATCGAACCGCCGATGGCCTGGACGAAGCGGGCCGCGATCAGCACCTCGATGCTCGGGGCCAGACTGCAGAGCAGCGAACCGAGCGCAAAGGTGGTCAGACCGATCTGGAACACGCGACGGCGACCGAACTTGTCGGCCATCGTCCCGGCCAAGAGCAGCAGGCTGGCCAACACCAGGGTGTAGATGTCGATGACCCATTGCAGCTGCGACGCACTGGCATCAAAATCCGCACGTATCGACGGGATCGCCACGTTGACGATGGTCGCGTCCATCGTCACGATCAGCAGGCTCAGACAGCAGGTCACCAGAATCGCGGTCTTACGACGAGGACTGAGCACCGTTGCTGAGGTCACGCAGTAATTGTGCTGCTGCTCGACTATCGCCTGTGCGGCGGGTCACCCAGCCGGCGTGTCATCCGACACGGACCGACGGTGCGTCCAGCGCGATCGTCTCGTCCGGGAATCCCAGATCACCGGACCGATTCATGACCACCAGCACCACATAGGTCAGCATCGCGGTCAGCGGTGCGATGACCAGCAACGCCCAGGAGAACCCGATCCCTCCCCCGAAGTCGAGGTAGGCCCCCGCGATACGCAGGCTCGGTGCCTGCGTGAACTCGTCGCCGACGGCCACCCCGTCGCGCCCGGGGAAACGCTGACGGGCCACCAGGTCTCCGACCCAGACCGCGACCACACCGGAGGCGATCGCACCGAACGCCAAACCGGTGACACCGGCAGGCCCCCGCAGTCGCGGCGGCATCCAGAAGACCACCGCTAGGACCACGCCGGCGATCAGGGCGACCGAGAAGTACAAGCCGATGGCCGTGAACTCCGACGTGGCATCACCCGTTGCGACAGCGCGATCCGGCGCGACCATGCGCCCTTCGATGCCCGGGGTCAACAAACCCCAGATCAGACCCCATAAAATCCCGGCAAGCACCACACCTGCCGAGACAAAGCCCACAGACCGAACCCTGCCGGTCAACGTTGATACAGCTCCACCGAATCGACGGTACCGTGCCGCGAACACCGCGCCGACCAGCCGTCAGGGCGAACCTGGACAACCATCCGCCTGCCACACTGTCCGCAGTAGCGCGGTGGCTCGAGCCCGAGCTGCGCCGCCCGCGGAATCGAATCGGGGTCCTCGACATCGAGCTTCACCCCGGTGTACACGCCGTAGACCATCGGGACGGCCAACGGAGTCGGGATGTCGCTCATCGTCTGATCGCTGATCAAATCGAGTCGTTGAGTGCCTTGATCGGCATCTGCAGCTCGTCGAGCAGATCCAGATCGGTTTCGGCAGGGCGGCCCAACGTGGTCAGGTAGTTGCCCACGATGACTGCGTTGATCCCGCCAAGGATGCCCTGTTTGGCACCCAGATCACCCAGCGTGATCTCGCGTCCTCCCGCGAAACGCAGGATGGTGCGCGGAAGTGCCAATCGGAACGCGGCAACAGCCTTGAGCGCTTCGGCCGCAGGCAACACATCGAGGTCGCCGAACGGGGTTCCGGGACGCGGGTTCAGGAAGTTCAGCGGAACCTCGTCGGGATCGAGTGCAGCCAGGTCCGCGGCGAACTCGGCGCGCTGCTCGAGGCTCTCACCCATTCCCAGGATGCCGCCGCAGCACACCTCCATCCCGGCCTCGCGGATCATCTTCAGCGTGCCGAAACGCTCTTCCCAGCTATGGGTGGTGACCACGTTCGGGAAATGCGACCGCGCGGTCTCCAGGTTGTGGTTGTAGCGATGGACCCCCATCGCCTTGAGCTCATCGACCTGTTCCTGGGTCAGCATGCCCAGGCTGCACGCGATCTGGATGTCGACCTCGGCCCGGATGGCCTCGATGCCTGCGGCCACCTGCGCCATCAGGCGCTTGTCGGGTCCACGTACGGCGGCCACGATGCAGAACTCGGTGGCACCCGATTTGGCGGTCTGCTTGGCGGCTTCGACCAATGCCGGGATGTCGATCCAGGCACTGCGAACCGGCGAGGCGAACAGTCCTGATTGTGAACAGAAGTGGCAATCTTCGGGACAGCCGCCGGTCTTGAGGGAGATGATGCCTTCCACCTCGACCTCTGGACCGCAATGCTTCATCCGTACGTCATGAGCGAGTTGCAGCAGATCGGTCAACCGGTCATCGGACAACTGCAATACCTGCAGCGTCTGCTCCTGGTTGAGCCCCTCCCCGCGTTCCAACACCTGCTCACGTGCGACGTCGAGTATGTCGGTACGTACTGGCGCCTGGGTCACGTGGGGCCTCCCTTTTGTCGCGAACGTTGAGGTCTCAGTGTGCATCATCACGCACACCGGGTACCCGGCAGTGGGTCACAGACCCGCAAGCCAATTCGGATCAAACCATCCAGATGCCTGCGAAGTAAAACTACTGCGCGGTAGGCTTCCGGCTACCGCGGGGATCCGCCCGACCACCGGGACCCCCGTCAGGGCCGGCAGGTCGTCGAGGTTGCACAGTTCGGCCAGACCCGGCTGCGATGGCCACGAGCCGATGACGATGCCGGAGCACTCGAGGCCGGCGGCCTTGATCGCCGACGTGGTGAGCTCTGTGTGGTTGAGCGTGCCGAGCCCGGCAGCGGCGACAACCAGCAGCGGCGCACCGATCCCGGCCGCAACGTCGAGCATGGTGATGTCAGGTGCCAGCCGTACCAGTACCCCTCCGGCACCCTCCACCAGCGTGAGGTGGTGCGAATCCAACCCGCGAATGCCGTCGATGATCACCTGCAGATCCACCGGTGCGGCACCTTCACGTGCGGCCGCACGAGACGGTGCCAGCGGATCACGAAAGCGGTAGAGCTCGGAGGTGGCGGTGACCCCCGCGAGCCGGATCACCTCGTCGACATCGCCGGGTTCGCCCGGCCCGACCCCGGTCTGCGCCGGTTTGCACACGGCCACGCTCGCCCCCGCAGCCATGGCCGCCGCTGCCACCGCGGCGGTTGCCACGGTCTTACCGACCTCAGTCGAGGTCCCGGTGATCACGAGTCTCACAGTGCGCCCTCAGATCTCGGCGAGTACGGCCGTGACGACCTCGGCCACTCGGGTGATGTCGTCATCGGAGAGATCTGCGCGAACGGTCAGACGCAGCCGCGACGTGCCCGGTGGCACCGACGGCGGACGGAAGCACCCGACAAGCACTCCGCGGTCGCGACAACGTTGCGCGGCCGCGTACGCCTTGGCCGGATCGCCGATGATGATCGAGACAACCGCCGCCTCCGACTCCGTGCCCCCACACAGGCTCGCGAGCCGGGCAGCGTTGGCACGCACGCGAGTTGCCAGATCAGGCTGCGCGCGCAGAACTCGCAACGCGGCCTGCGCGGCACCGGCTGCGGCGGGCGCCAGACCGGTGTCGAAGATGAATGTGCGGGCGCGATCGATCAGATGATCGCGGACCATCGTCGATCCGAGGACCACACCGCCTTGCGAGCCAAGCGATTTCGAGAGAACCGCGGTGGTGACGATGTCGGGGGCGCCGGCAAGTCCGGCTTCGTCCAGAACCCCGCGACCGCCGGTGCCCCGAACCCCAAAGGCGTGGGCCTCATCCACCAGCAGCACCGCACCGTTGGCGCGGGCCGCTGCATACAACTCGGCAACCGGGGCGATCGCACCATCGATGGAGTACACGGAGTCGGTGACCACCATCGCCCGCTGCTCGCTGCGCCCTTCCAATTCCCGTCGCACCGCCGCATGGTCACCGCGGTCGACGACGACCACCCGGGCCCGCGACAGACGGCACCCGTCGATCAGTGATGCGTGCGAACCCCCGTCGGAGACGATCAGGTCGCCGCGACCCATCAGCGCCGACACGGCCGCGATGTTGCCGACGTAGCCGGACGAGAACACCAGGGCCGCTTCATAACCGAGGAAATCCGCGAGGTCGTTCTCGAGCGCTTCGTGGATCTCGGTGGTTCCGGTGACCAGACGCGACGATGTCGATCCGGCACCCCACAGATCGAGCGCTTCGTGTGCGGCCGCGATGACGTCCCGATGGCGGGACAACCCCAGGTAGTCATTGGACGCCAGGTTCAGCAACCGGTCGTCGGTCCCACGCGGCACCAACGTCCGGTGCAGGCCTTCCGCCGCGCGAACGTCGGCGGCCTCATGGAGCCAGTCCAGCGCGGTGTCGATATCGGCGGAGTTCGGCGTCAGCGGGTTCACTGTGAGAAGCCTCTCATAGAGCCAGATGTTGTGGCATGGCCCGCCACCGCGGCGCGTACGGACGCACTCACTCCACCGATCAGTGTGTCGATGTCGGCTTCGGTGCAGATATACGGAGGCATCGTGTAGACGAGGTCGCGGAACGGTCGCAACCAGACGCCGGCATCCACGGCAGCATCCGTCGCAACGGCCATGTCGACGGGGTCGTCGACCTGCACCACTCCGATGGCCCCGAGGACGCGTACCTCCCGCACCCCTGGCAGCTCCGACAGCGGCGCCAGCCCGGTGGCCAGAGCCGCCGATATCCGGGCGACCCGATCGCGCCATGGCGATTCGAGCAACAGTTCGGTCGAGGCGACCGCGATGGCCGACGCCAACGGATTGGCCATGAATGTGGGGCCGTGCGCGAGCACTCCGACGGCCGAACCCGAGATGGTGTCGGCAATCTCACGTGTGCACAGAGTTGCTGCCATCGACACATAGCCGCCGGTCAACGCTTTGCCGACGCACATGATGTCGGGCGAGACGCCCACGTGGTCGGCGGCGAACAATTCTCCGGTCCGACCGAATCCGGTGGCGATCTCATCGAAGATCAGCAACACCCCCTGCTCGTCGCAGATTCGGCGAAGCTCGACGAGGTAGTGGGGGTCGTGGAAACGCATCCCTCCGGCACCCTGCACCACCGGTTCCACGATGACCGCGGCCAGCTCGTCCCGATGCGCGATCACCAGTTCTTCGAACTCGCCGACGTAGTCGGCCTCGAAATCGGCAGGCGGCGCGGGCGCAAAGACCTGCCGGGTCAGGACGTCGGTCCACAGTGAGTGCATCCCACCTTCGGGATCGCAGACGCTCATCGGTGTGAACGTGTCACCGTGATAGCCGCCGCGCCAGGTCAAGAGCCTGTTTCGACCTGTTGTGCCCCGAGCCCGCCAGTACTGCAGAGCCATCTTCACCGCGACTTCGACGGACACCGATCCCGAGTCCGAGAAGAACACGGTGCGCAATGTTTCCGGGGTGATCTCCACCAGCAACTCGGCCAATCGGGCCGCGGGCTCGTGCGTCAGGCCACCGAACATCACGTGCGCCATCGAGTCGAGCTGGGTGCGCGCAGCATTGTCGAGCACCGGATTGCGATAGCCGTGGATCGCCGCCCACCACGAACTCATCCCGTCGACCACCGTGGTCCCGTCGGCGAACGTCAGTCGCACGCCTTCGGCCGAGCGCACCACCCGCGGGACCGGCGCCGAATGCGGCATCGTGCCGTACGGATGCCAGATCAGCTCGGAATCGAGCCTGCTGATCTCCGCTGCGGAGCGCGCAGCCGATTCGTTCGAAGTGTCGGGAAAGTTGGGCACGGATCCACACTAGTGAGGGCGCGCGGTGGATCCGAGCCGGGGATTCTGATCTAAGGCAGGTACATTACGTGGCTGGACAGCCGAACGAATTGCTGCGTTCCGACTACCGCGCCGCAGACCCCGAACAAACGAGATACCAGACCATTGACTGCTATGCCCAGCGTTGACACGCGGAACGCCACGGTTCCCCCCGACACGGTGCCGACCTACCGCACCGACCTCGACGGACTCCGTGGCCTCGCGATCGTCCTCGTGGCCTGCTTTCACATCTGGTTCGGCCGGGTTTCCGGTGGCGTCGATGTCTTCCTGACCCTCTCGGGCTACTTCTTTGTCGGCTCGCTCCTGCGGCACACCATCGTCAGCCAGGACGAGCGGACCACACTGTGGAAGACCGTCAACCCGGTCCAACGCCTGACGCGGCTGGCCCGACGCCTGCTACCCGCAATGGTGGCGATCCTGATCGTCATCAGCCTCGGGATGCTGCTGATCTTCCCGGAAACCCGGTGGCTCGCCACCGGACGTGAGGTCATCGCGAGCCTGTTCTACTACCAGAACTGGTTCCTGGCCTTCAATTCCCAGGACTACACCGCGGCAAGCTCGGCCAACAGCCCGTTGCAGCACCTGTGGTCGATGTCGGTGCAGGGTCAGTTCTTCGTGGTCACGATGCTCACCGCGCTCGCATTTGCCGGTGCCATCAAGTTGCTGGTTCGGTCCGGATTCAAGAAACTTGCCGACCCGACGGTGATCCGGGTGGTCATCGGTGTGGCGATCCTCGGCGTTGCCGCGGTGTCGTTCTACTGGGCGCATATGCGGATGGGCGTGAACCAGCAGTTCAACTACTACGACACCATCTCGCGCGCCTGGGAGCCGCTGGCCGGCGGCCTGCTCGCCGTGTGGATGCCGAAGTGGCGTGTCCCCAACGCGATCCGCAACCTGGTCGCGATCGTCGCACTCGGCCTGATCATCAGCTGCGGCTGGTGGATCGTGGGTGTCGAGCAGTACCCCGGACCGTGGGCCCTGGTTCCGGTGCTCTCCACGTTGGCGATCATCTGGTCCGGCAACAACGCGGTCCGGCGTGGGTCGTCGGTCGACCGGCCCGCGGTCAGCAATGCCTTGGCCGGCCGGCAGATGGTCTGGCTCGGCTCGATCTCGTATGCGCTCTATCTGTGGCACTGGCCGCTGCTCATCTTCTACCTGAGCTGGCGCGACAAGAACGACGCATCCGTCCTCGAGGGCACCGCCCTGATCGCGCTCTCGATCGCGTTGGCCTGGCTGACAAAGCGTTACATCGAGGATCCGCTGCGGGCACCGCGTTCGGTGTCCGTTCACGGACACGGAGCCGGACAAGGCGCTGGGACGAACAGCCCACCGTCCGAGGGGACGCCCCCGCTGCGCCATCAGCCCGCCCACGCCACGCCAGTGCGCCCGTGGCGTAGTCGTCTGCTGAACTACTCGACGATCGCAGGCAGCCTCCTGCTGGTCGGCGCCATCGTGATGACTGCCGGGATCAAGGCGTGGGAGAGCCACGCGACCAATCTGACCGTCGACACCACGAACCTCGATACTCGCGTCTACCCCGGTGCGCGCGCACTCCTCGACGGTGTCGCAGTACCCCACGTCGATCCGCAGCCCTCGCCGCTGGCAGTTGTCATGGACCTGCCCGCAACCTCGTTCAACGGGCACATCAGTGACTTCGATGACGGCGACGTCCACATCGGTGAGTACGGAGATCTGCAGGCCACCAAAACAATTGCGCTGGCAGGCGGTTCTCATGCAGAGATGTGGATCACTGCGCTCGACATCCTCGGCAAGCAGAACCACTTCAAGGTCAGGACCTATCTGAAGATGGGGTGCCCCCTGACCGCCGAGGCAGAACCCAAGCAGTCCGGAGTCCCCTACCCGCAATGCCGCGCGTGGGTGGACAAGGTGATGCCGATGATCATCGCCGACCGGCCCGACGCGGTGTTCACCAACTCGACCCGGCCTCGCGACAACGATCCCGGCGACTGGGTTCCCGACGACTACCTGCCGATCTTCGCCCAGTTCGCCGCCGCCGACATCCCGGTCCTGGGCATACGCGACACCCCCTGGCCACACAACGATGACGGAGCCATCAACACCCCGGACTGCCTATCGAAGAGTTCCAACGACGACTGCAGCACGTCCCGCGCGTGGGCATTGGCGCCTACCGATCCGGCGCTTGACGTGGTGCCCGATTACCCGAATCTGCATCCGCTCGATATCACCGCGGGATTGTGCGACGACACAACATGTCCCGCTGTCGTGGGAAACATCACCGTCTACAAGGATTGGCACCACCTCAGTGCCACCTTCATCCGTAGCCTGATCCCGGAATTGCAGCGTCAGATGCAGGCCGCCCTACCCTGGACGTAACCAGCAGATTGCGGCCACGGTGCTGCCCTGTGCTCCGAGTGCCGCTCGGCCCGCGTCCCAGTAGGGTCATGGACATGAATAATCGAGAGTGCAGATGACGACGCCTGACGGTGGTGCGCTCACGGAGGACGCCGGCGACAAAGTATCCACCGAGGTGAGTACGCCAGAATCGGACACACCGGCCGCGATGCCCGCGCAGAGCGGCGCCGCCATCACCGAAGAGGTCGAAGAACTCATGGTGTGGCCGGGTACGGCCTACCCGCTCGGCGCCACGTTCGACGGCACCGGAACCAACTTCTCGCTGTTCTCTGAGGTTGCGACCAAGGTCGAGCTGTGCCTGATCAGCAAAGACGGCTCAGAGACGCGTATCGAGCTCGAAGAGGTCGACGGCTACGTCTGGCACGCATACCTGGCCACGATCTCTCCAGGGCAGCGATACGGTTACCGCGTCCACGGACCTTACGATCCCCGGCAGGGTCTGCGATGTGACCCGTCCAAGCTCCTCGTCGACCCGTATGGCAAGTCGTTTCACGGAGAGTTCGACGGCGATGCGTCGCTGTATTCGTATCCGATCGCTCTCGATCCCCCGGCTCCCGAACCGGCCGCTTCCGAACCTTCGTCCGGGGAATCAACCGGAGACGAAACCGACTCGTCAACAGATGAATCCGTCGCCGAGACCATGGCCGCCAGTGCGGTCGAGGTCCAGGTCACCGACACCGCGACCGAACTCTCGAGCGAATCCGAAGACCTCATCGACACCGCGGAGGTGGCAACCGCCGAGACCGACGCCGAGGACGCCGTTGCCGAGCCCGAGGCAGAGCCGGAATCCGAGCAGCCCGACCCACTGTTCGGAGATCCTCCGCGCCTGGATTCGTTGGGACACACCATGACCTCGGTCGTGATCAACCCATTCTTCGACTGGCAGAATGACCGCGCGCCCAACCGTCCGTACTACGAGACCGTCATATACGAGGCCCACGTCAAGGGTATGACGGCCACCCATCCCGAGGTCCCGGAACAACTCCGCGGAACCTATGCGGGGCTGGCGCATCCGGCGATCATCGACCACCTGACAAAGCTCGGCGTCACAGCGATCGAACTGATGCCGGTGCACCAGTTCCTGCAGGACCAGACGCTGCTCGATCAGGGCCTGCGAAACTACTGGGGCTACAACAGTTTCGGATTCCTGGCACCCCACGCCGACTATGCGTCGAACAAGCGGGCCGGCGCCGCGGTGCCCGAGTTCAAGGCCATGGTCCGGGCATTCCACGACGCGGGTATCGAGGTCATCCTCGATGTGGTCTACAACCACACCGCCGAGGGCAACCACATGGGACCGACGATCGCCTTCCGCGGCATCGACAATGCCGCCTACTACCGGATCGTCGATGACGAGCCCTGGGCCTACATGGATTACACCGGAACAGGCAACAGTCTCAACGCCCGGCATCCGCACACCCTGCAGCTGATCATGGACTCCCTTCGGTACTGGGTTCTCGAAATGCATGTCGACGGATTCCGTTTCGACCTGGCCTCGACCCTGGCCCGAGAACTACACGATGTGGATCGCCTGTCGGCGTTCTTTGATCTCGTGCAACAGGATCCGGTGGTCAGCCAGGTCAAACTCATCGCCGAGCCGTGGGATATCGGCGAAGGCGGCTACCAGGTCGGCAACTTCCCGGGCCTGTGGACCGAATGGAACGGCAAGTACCGCGACACCGTGCGCGACTACTGGCGGGGCGAACCGGCAACTCTTGGCGAGTTCGCGTCCCGGCTCACCGGTTCATCTGATCTCTACGAGGCGACCGGACGTCGCCCCAGCGCCAGCATCAACTTCGTCACCGCGCACGACGGCTTCACGTTGCGAGACCTGGTGTCGTACAACGAAAAACACAACGAGGCGAACGGCGAGGACAACCGGGACGGCGAGAGTCACAACCGGTCGTGGAACTGTGGGGTCGAGGGTCCGACCGATGATCCGGTGATCGAAAACCTGCGGGCTCGCCAGCAGCGGAACATCCTGGCCACCCTGATGCTCAGCCAGGGCACCCCGATGATCGCCCACGGAGATGAGATCGGCCGGACGCAACAGGGCAACAACAACGTCTACTGCCAGGACGGCCCTCTGGCCTGGATGGATTGGTCTCTGGCAGAGACCAATTCCGAACTTGTCGATTTCACTGCCCGGGTCATAGAACTCCGCAAAGAGCATCCGGTGTTCCGTCGTCGGAGGTTCTTCGCGGGACGGCCCATCCGTTCCGGGGACGAGCCCCGCGACATCGCGTGGCTCACCCCGTCGGGCCACGAGATGACCGAAGAGGATTGGGACAGCGGTTTCGGAAAGTCCCTCGCGGTGTTCCTGAACGGTTCGGCCATCGGCGAGAAGGACATTCGTGGACGGGTGGTCCAGGACAACGACTTCCTGATGTGCTTCAACGCGCATTACGAGCCGATCGCATTCCAGCTCCCCACAACCTTCTACGCCAACGAGTGGGCGGGTGTACTCGACACCGCGCATCCCCTCGGTGACAGCGCGGTCATCGCCAAGGCCGGGACCCCCGTCCTTGTCACCGGAAGGTCGTTGCTGGTCCTGCGCAAGGTGAACTGATGATCCTGCCTCCCACCGCCACTTATCGCCTTCAGCTGAACAGTGGTTTCACATTCGCCGACGCCGTCGGAAATCTCGATCATTATGCGGCATTGGGGATCAGCCACCTGTACCTGTCGCCGGTGCAGACCGCTCAGAAGGGATCGGCGCACGGTTACGACTGGGTGCCGCCTCCCGAGGTCTCCCCCACACTCGGCGGCATCGACGGTCTCCGGGAATTGCGTCGCGCAGCCGCCGATCGCGGCATCGGGTTGATCATCGACATCGTGCCCAACCACACCGGCGTCGAGGACCCGCGGCAGAACCCGTGGTGGTGGGACGTACTACGACTGGGTGCCAACTCTGAGTTCGCGCCGTATTTCGACATCGACTGGTCGACGGACAACGGGGCCGACGGCAAAATCGCTCTGCCCGTTCTGGGTTCACCCGACGACCTCGATGCCCTGGAGGTCGATACCTCCGGCCCGGAGCCCGAGCTCGCGTTCTATGAACACCGCTTTCCACTCGCTCCCCGAACCCACGACCCACAGGCGCGGGAATCAGCGGTCGCAGTGCATGACAGACAGTCATATCGGTTGGTGCCGTGGAACATCGGTGTCCTCGGTTATCGCCGCTTCTTCTCCGTGAACGGGCTCGCCGGACTGCGGCAAGAAGATCCGGCCGTGTATGCGGCCACCCACACCCTGGTCCGGCAACTCATCGAGGAAGATCTGGTCGACGGGATCCGGGTTGATCATCCCGACGGTCTGGCCGACCCGCAAGGTTATCTGCGCAACCTCCGCGACGACCTCGGACCGGACCGCATCCTGCTGGTCGAGAAAATCCTCTCCAAAGGTGAACCGCTCGATCCGTCGTTGCCGGTGGACGGCACCACCGGGTACGAGATGTTGCGTTCCGTCGGAGCTGTTCTCGTCGACCCGAATGGCGAAGAGCCCCTGGGTGATCTCCATCAACGGTACGCGGGCGACCGCGGTGACCACCGATGGATCGAGGCCACCGAGCGGCATCTGAAGTTGTCGATCCTGTCCGACACCTTCCCTGCCGAACGTGCCCGGCTCCGGCGCACACTCTTGGCCTTCGCAGCCGGCACATCTCCCGATACCCCGGCACCTTCCGCGGCCGAAGTCGACTCCGCGATCGGCGCGGTGATCGCTTCCCTCGGCGTATACCGCAGCGACTACCCGGTTCTGGCCGGAACCCTGGAGTCTGTACTGACCACCGAAAAGCAACGGCTACCCGCGTTGAGTGGAGCGTTCGACCTCATCGGTGCGGCCGTCGACTCCGACGCCGAGGCGAGAGCACGTCTGGCGCAGGTCTGCGGTGCAGTCACCGCCAAAAGTGTTGAGGACTGCCTCTTCTACCGGACCGCCCGACTGGTGGCCCTGCAGGAAGTCGGCGGCGATCCGGGTACATTCGCCGACTCGATCGAAGAGTTCCACCGCATCAACGTCGAACGGGCCGCCGCCTGGCCCCGGGCCCTGACCACACTCTCGACACACGACACCAAACGCAGCGAGGACGTCCGCACCCGCATCGGCGTGCTGTCCCAGATCCCCGCGCGCTGGACCGAATTGGTGGATCGATCACAGACCCGTAACCCGGCGCCCGACGGAGTCACCGGACTGTTCCTGCGGCAGAACCTCTTCGGCATCTGGCCCGTGGACGGCGTGATCACAGACGACCTGCGAGACCGCTTCCATGAATACGCGACAAAGGCCATCCGTGAAGGTGCGGTCGGCACAACCTGGACCCAGGTCGACACCACCTTCGAGTCGGCAGTGCATGCGTGGATCGACAACATCTTCGACGGGCCCTGCGCCAAAGACCTGACCGACCTACTGGAAGTTGTTCGATCACACGTCGAATCCGACGCGCTCCTACACAAGGCGCTGGCCATGTTGACGCCGGGAGTCCCCGACGTCTACCAGGGCACCGAATGGTTCGACGATTCACTCGTTGATCCCGACAACCGTCGCCAGGTCGACTACACGCAGTCGGTCGACCACCCCAAGGTGGTGATCGTGCGCACCGCAGCACAATTGCGCCGCCGACGTCCTGAGGTGTTCACCGCAGGCGAGTACCTCCCCTTGTCGGCGGACGGACCCGCAGCCGCGCACGTCATCGCATTCGGACGCAGCGAACCCGGCGCGGACGTCTCGGTGATCCTGGTCGGATGCCGCTGGACGGTGAGCCTGGACCAACGGCATTGGGAACAGACAACACTCGACCTACCCCCCGGTACCTGGCGAGAACTCCTGACCGGCAGCGACATGTCCGGAACCGTGCAGATCGCGCGCTTCGGAACCGCGGTCGCGATCCTCGAACGGATCTGATTCGGGGAGTACCTGTCCGATCAACCGGCCGGAGCGGGCGCCGGTGCGGGCTCGGTGGTCGGAGCCGGCGCGGTAGCGCCAGGATCCACGCCTGCGCTCGGATCCGCTGAACCGGCACCGGTGCTCGACGGACCCGGATCCATCTGGGACACCAGCCATTTCCCGTCGTGCTTCTCCAGGGTCAGCTGGAACATGCCCAGGTTGGTGACCGGGGTGGTCGCGACACTGCTGGTGCCGGTGATCTCGGCGACCACCAGGGTTGTCGCCGTATCAGTCGTATTCGACACCACACCCGACGACCAGATCTCCGGCGTGATCTTGAGTTGCATCGACGCGATGTCGGTCTGGGTCTTCTCCCGCTCGTTGAGCAGGTTGTCCCGGAAGGCACCTACGGTCAGCGGCGACATCCGATTGACGTACTCGCCGGCGGTGGTGGTGTTCATCGAATCGAGCAGCTGGGTGACGAAGTAGTCAGACGCGGACTTGGCATCTGATGCGGCGTCGAGCTTTGCCTTGTCCGACTTCCAGTTGATGCCGAAGAAGATCACGGCCCCCAGCAGCGCAACAACCACAGCACCGGCAAGGATCTTTCCGACAACCGCAACGCTGATGGTGATCTGCTTGCCGCTCTTCGTATTCGATTCGCTGATGACGCGTCCCGGCACTGCGGTGTCAGCCGGGACGTCGGCCTCAGAACCCACCACTTTGCGGCGCGGCTTCCCGGTCGGCTTCTTGCTCATCGAGACACCCTCGGTGGACTCAGCTTCGGATTCGGGCTTGTTGTTCTCGGCCATAGGGCGTTTCTACCTCATAACAATTTTCGGACGGCGGCGCGTGGTGTTCTCGCCGCTCAGCCCAACGGGGCGGTACGTGCATTCGGATCGAAGTTCGGGGGCGGTCCGGCGGTGTCGTCACCGGACGGACGTGGGGCGTTGGACGCTCCCCGGATCTGCTGTGTCTCATCCTCTGTCACGCAGTACAGATTGACCGGCACCGATGCCTCGAGGATCTCGGTCGGCGGTTCCGGCAACACCGGATACTCGCAATACGGACGTGGATAGATCGACCCGTAGGCCCACCACGCACCGTCGTGGAACATCGATTGCGAGGTGATTGCCCCGTCGCGGATCGCCGGGAACAGATTCACCAGGGCCGGAGCACGTAATGCGCCCTGCTCGGCGATGTCGAGGAACTGTGTGAGCACACCCGACAACGGATCGGTCAGCTGGTTGAGCGATCCGCTCAGGGTTGTCAGCTGCGCAGGCGCCTGGCCGAGGAAGGTACGCAACTCCTGATCCGAGGCGACCAGGGCGTCGATCAGTTCACTGATGCCGGTGGTCAGGGTACCCAGATCAGGCTGGATGTCGGCCGTGGTCTCCAGGATCGTTCCGGTGTTCTGGATCAACGTGACCGTTTCCGGGAGTACCCGATAGAGATCGGCGAAGATCACACCGCCGCTGTTGAACAGCGCCCGCAACTGGTTCTTTCCACCGCTGTCGAGCGCGACGTCGAGCTCGTCGATGGTGATGCTCAGCTTCTCCGCGTCGATCTGGCGGACCACGTCGAGCGACGACTCGAGCAACTTGGGGAACGCGACCGTCGACGACGTCTGTGTGGTCGAGATCTTGTCACCATTCGAAAAGTACGGCCCGTCAACGGTACTCGGTTGAAAGTCGACGTATTGCTCTCCGACGGCAGACAACCCGAGCGCGGCGACGTGCGAATCCTTGCTGATCTTGTATTCGGAGTCGATCACGACCGTGACCTCGACCGAGGTCGGAGTGGTCCGGATCTGGTCGACCGCGCCGACCCTGGCCCCGCGCAACGTCACGTCCGATGTGCTCTGCACACCACCGGAATTGGCGAACTCGACGGTCAGCTCGTACGTCTCGTCGAGCGGCCGCCAGCGCAGCACGCCCAGACTCAGATACCCGAGGCCCACAAGCATCACGAGTACCAGGGCGAAATTCGAGAGCATGATCTTGTGTTTCAGCAACCAGGCTGTCATCGCTGCCCCCTCACCCACAACATCCGCGGGTACCGGTCAGACGTGCCAGCACCCTGGTCAGTGTCTGTTCCAGGCTGCTGACACCGTTGGTGAGATCCTCCATCTCGGGAAGCCTGCTGCGGGAATCGGATCCGAAGCCCGGCGACAGGTACCAGACCCTGGCGGACAGGGTGGCCGCGCTACCGGGTGTCGCGTCGACCCACTTGGGGGTCAGCACCCTGAGCTTGTCGGCCAGCGGACCGAGTTCACCGGCGGCGCGACCGAACGCCTCGACGTCGACCGCGAGGTTGTTCGCCAATTCGATCGTGTTCTGGCCCTGGCTGTCCAGGAAGTCGTTGAGCGCATCGGTGACTGCCTTGGTCTTGTTCATTGTCGTCACGATCGACGGGATCTGGCCGTTGACCACGTCCAATGCCGGGCCCACCGTGCCGATCGACGCCACCAACTGATTGCGGCCGTCGGCCAGGTCGGTGGTCACTGCGTTCAACGACGCCAGCGAGGTGTCGATCTCCTCCGTGTTCATCGCAAGACGGCTGACACCGGTGGTCAGTCCCTGGATCACGCCGGTCAGATCCTCCGATTTCCCGCCGATCGCGTCAGAGAGTTCGTTGATGATCTCGGTCAGATTCTTGATCGCGCCGCCGTCGACGAACGCGGTCGCGGTCACGAGCAGATCTTCCACCGTGGCGGCCTCGGTCGTCTCCCCGGTGAGTGTGTCACCCGACGACATCAACACTGCTGAGGCGGCCTCGGCCGGCGGCAGCAACGCCACGAAAACGTCACCGAGCGGGGTTGCCTGGCGGAGCTGGGCGCCGGTGCCGACCGGCAACTCGATGTCCTTGCGCACGCGCATCGTGACATCTGCCCGGTAGTTGTTGGCGGTGATCGTCTCGACCAGGCCGACGTCGTTACCGTTGAGCTTCACCTTGGCCCGCGACGGCAGATTGAGTGCGTTGCCGAACGAACCCTTGATCTCGTAACCGTCACCGACGCCACCCGGTGCGGGCATCGGGATCTGATCGATGGTCAAGCTGGGGATCGCACCACAACCCGACAACAACATCATCGCTGCCAGGCCGGCGATCACGGTGGTCCGCAACCGCTTTCCCTCGTGTTTCACGTTTCTCATTTGCTCAACTCCACCAGTGCCGAGAACACACCGAGGTCTGGTCCGAAGCCGGTCAACCTACCCGTGCGGCAACCGTCCGCCTGCAGGTTGATCGCCTCACAGAACGTTGCGAGCAGCTCGTTGTCGAGCAGCGACTTGTCAACGAGAACCTGCGCGCGCCATGCCCGTTGTTCCGTCGACACCGAGTTCGCCAGGTTTTCGAACGCCAACGGCGCAACATCGATGGTGTCGACCAGTTGACGCGAGTAGTCGCTCAGGTTGCTGATCAATCCGGCCAGCCTGCCCATCGCGCCACCGAGGGTGTTGGTGTTCGCCTCCAGGAACGTGGCGGTGTTGTTGAGTGTCTGGTTCAACGCTCCGAGTGTGGCCTGCAGGCCGATCGACTGGTCACCCAGCATCTGCGACACCTCGGTGAGCGATGCGGAGAACGCGGTCATCTTCGGGTAGTTGTCCACCAGGGCGGTGGTCAGCTCCGACATGTTCCTGATCACCTCGACCAACGCATCACCGTTGTCCACACCAACCTGAGCGAACTTGCTCAGCTCATCGATCGCAGTCTTCATGCGCTCTCCGTTACCGCCGAAGATGCCGGACGTGATCGTCAACATGTCACCGAGTGGGCCGTTGCCATCCGGGTCGGAGGCGAACTCCTGCACCAGATTGTCGACGGTGTCGAACAGGGTGCCGATCTCCACCGGCGACTTCGCGTTCGCCAGCGTGTCACCTTCTTCGAGCTTCGCCCCTTCGACATACGGCGGCGACAACTCGACGTGCCGGGTGGTCACCAACGAGGTGTTGATGATCGCGGCGGTGGCATCGGCGGGAATCGGGATGTCACTGTCGACGGTGAACTCGACCTTGACGTGCTCGCCCTCCGGAGTGATCGACAGAACCCGGCCAACCGGCATCCCGAGCACCGAGACATCATTGTCGATATACAGGCCCGCAACGCTGTCGAAGTAGGCTGTCAGCTTGATCGACTGTCCCGCAGCATGTTTCAGGCCCTCGGGGATCAGCGAGCAACCAGAGCCCACCAAGGCCGTGGTGAGCAGGACCGCGATCAGGACAATAGTGCGGCGCACCCGTGCCCCCGTCATATGGCCATCAGTCCGTTTCAGCATCCGGCCACCACATTTGCTGCGCAGAGCCAGTTGTCGGGGAACAGACCCCACGGGAGATAACCCATCGCGTACGGACCCGAACCCGTGGTGTTCGCGATCACGCGCACCGTCAGCGGCAGCACCTCGAGCAGATGCCGCAGGTTGTCCCGGTTTTTCTCCATCCCCTCGGAGATCGTGTTCAGGTTCATGACCAGGGGCGCGAACTCGTTGTTGTTCTCCGCCGCCAGCGCCTCCATCTCGTTCGACAGCTCGGCAACGCCGTCGAGCAGGCGCATCACCATTTCCTGCCGGGTGGCGATCTTCTGTGCGAGCAGCTGACCCTGCCCGACGATCACCGACAGCTGGTACTGGGTGCTGGTGATCACATCGGTCACCGTCTCGGTGTCCTGGATCAGCAGGTTGATCTGGTCGGTGCGATCGGTGATCACCTGCGACATCTGTGTCAGCGCATCCAGCGTCTGTGTGGTGACCCCGGGCGCATCGGCCAACTGTTTGTTCAGTGCATCGACGCTGTCGGCGAGCTCGCCGGCGTTGACGCCGGCCAGCACCGGCGTGCCGCGTTCGATCGTCTTCTGCAGGTCGTAGGGCACCTGGGTGTTCGGGATGCGGGATCCGCTCAGCTGCTCGGTCGAATCCCCGACCTTGAGGTCGATGAACCGCTGACCCAGCAACGTCGAGAGTTTGATCTCTGCCGATCCGTCCACCATCACCTCGACGTCGTTGTCGACCTCCATGCCGATCTTGACGTGGTCACCGGCGAGCTCGGTCGACGACACCTCACCGACATCGATACCGGCCACCCGGACCTTGTCGCCGGTACGAATACCTCCGGCTTGCGAGAAGTCGCCGGTGTATTCACGCTTGCCGATTCCGGAGTCGGACAGCACAAACGTCGCCATCACAACAACCAGCAACGCCACTGCACCGAGCACACCAAGCCAGATGAACCGGCTGTTTCGCCAGCTCGTTCGCATGCGATCCCGATTGAACACGCTCATCGGCACACCGCCGAATGTTCTGAGCCACCGATCTGGCTGATCAATCCCGGCGGGAACAGCACCCCACCGATCGAGACGTCCAGATCGCACGCATAGATGTTCAGGTATGTGCCCTGACCCATGACCATCGGGAAGTGCACCAGGAACAGTGGCAGGTCGATGGCCAGCTGATCGAGCTTGGCGCCGACGCCGATCAGTTCGCTGGTGGTGGTGCGCAGGCCGCTGCCGATCGATTCGACATCCGGACGGATCTGACCGAGCAGCCCGCCGAGACGGTCGGTGGCACTGCCGATGCTGTCGACTGCGGCACCCAGCGCGGGCGAGTTGGCATTGAGGCCCTCGATCAGGCCGGCCAGATTGTTCACGAGCTCCTGCATCTGTTCGCCCTGCTTGCTCAGATCACCCATGACTGCGCTGAGGTTCGTGATGACGGCGGAGATCACCTGATCACGGTTGGCAAAATCAGAGGCGACCTCACCGATCTGGGCGATCGTGTAACTCAGTGAGACCTCATTGCCCTGGAATGTCTGGACCAGACTCTCCGAGAGCTGGTTGACCTGTTCCGGTTCGAGGGTGTCGAACACCGGCTGGAATCCGGCCAGCAGAGCGGACACGTCGAACGAGTCCTGAGACGGTTCCTGCAACGTCGAACCCGCCTTCATCCGCTGCTGCTCGGAATCGTCGACCAGTTCCAAGCCGAGGTATCGCTGTCCGATCAGGTTCTGATATTTGATCGATGCGCGGGTGTTGGTGAAGACCGACTGGTCGTTCTGGACCTCGAACTGCACTTCGGCACGGTTGCGGTCGAGTTCGATCGACGCCACCCGGCCCACCCGGACGCCTGCCATCCGAACGTCATCACCTTCGTGCAGACCTGCCACGTCATTGAAGTGGGCGGTGTACTTGTTCGTCTCACCGGAGACCGACCGCTCGAGCGTCGACCAGATCGTCCAGGTCAGCACGAGTGCCAGGACGGCAAAGAGACTGAACCCGATCAGCGGCTTGCGGTAACTCATCTCCCACCTCCCTGAACCTGGACGGATTGCACCAGTGGGCCCAACATCAAGGTGTCGGCCGCCGACGGCTCCCGATCCAACGCGGCCTGCAGTGTCTTGTTGTCGGTCGCGGTGGTGACCACGCCCGGCGCAGTCGCCGGGCCGGTGTCAGTGGTTGCGCTCGGCGTGGTTGCGCCGGCCGGGGTGATCGCCAGCGGACCCGAACTGGTCGGTCCGGTTGCGGTGCCGGGTCCGGTACAGCCCGGCCCGCGGGTGATGCCGTACTCCCCGCCGTTGTACACCGGGCAGTTCTGATGCTTGTACATCTGGAACGGGCTGAAGCTGACACCGATGTTGAGCAGGGGTTTGCCATTGGTACCGGTGAACACGGTCAGCACCTTGGCGGCGAGCACGTTGAGCGCACGCAGGCTCTGCGGCAGTGCATCGGCATCGACGGCAATGGCTCCGGTCATGGTGTTCAGATCGTTGACGATGCGAATCCCGCCATCACCGTTGGCCGCGAACAGTGTTTGCAAGCCGTCGATCATTCCCTGTGCAGCGGTCAGGGTGCTCACGAGTTCACGCTGGCGCTCGATGATCGTCAGCGATGGAACAACCGCACGTCCCATCGCGTCGAGGAGTTCGGGCGTGGACTCTTCGATCCCCTGCATGGACTCGTTGAAGTTGTCGAAGCCCGGCGGCGCCCCGTCGGGGAACTGCGCGTTGATCTGTTCCCAGTACTGATTGAGGGTGCCGACGAATGCGCTGAACACATTGCCACCACCACGCAGCGCCTCGGCGATCGTCGCCAGGACGCGACCGATCTCCTCCGGCGGTACCGCAGTGAACAGTTCACGGAGTTCGTTCTGCACCGACTGCAGGGCGATGGTCTCCTTGGACTCGTCCGCGACGATCTTGCTTCCGCTCGACAGATGACCGTTCGGATCGGCAGGCGGGATGAGCTCCACCGAGTTGACCCCGAAGAGGTTGCTCGGGACCGTCCTGGCGGTCACGTTGGCGGGAATACCCGGTGCCTGTTCGGGAATGATGTTGATGTTCACGTCCGACAAGCTGGTATCGGTGACATCGATCGAGGTGACCGCACCGACGATGAGCCCGTTGTAACGCACATCCGCCTGGCTGACCAGACCGTCCCCGATGTCCTCGAGACTGGCGGTCACTTCCACCTTTTCGTCGAACGCCCCCTGGTACCGCAACGCGAGCACCGCCAGGATCAGGATGAGGACGATCACGAATGCGACGCCACGCAGAAGGTACTGCGTCGCCGATGGGTTACGCCCGGTTGTGTCCACATTCATGTCGTCACCCCGAGATCCTGATGCCGGGCGACAGACCCCAGAAGACCAGTGTCAGCAAGAGATTCGCGAAGACGAGCACGATGATCGACAACCTGATCGCGTGTCCGGCGGCCACCCCGACACCCTCGGGACCACCCGAGGCAAAGAAGCCGTAGTAGCACTGGATGAACGTTGTCAGCATCACGAAGATGACCACTTTGATGACGGAATAGACCATGTCACGCGACAGGATGAACTGGTAGAAGTACGACAGATAGACACCGCTGCCCTGACCACTCTGCACCTGGAACATCACCTGGCAGGCAATGTAATTCGCGGCGAGCGAGACCGAATACAGCGGGATGATGCAGATGACGGCCGCGATCATCCGGGTGGTGACGAGGTACGGCATCGGACGGATCGCGATCGACTCGAGCGCGTCGATCTCCTCACTGATGCGCATGGACCCCAGTTGCGCGGTGAACCTACAGCCCGATTGCGCGGTGAATGCCACCGCCGCGAGCAGCGGGCCGAGTTCGCGGGTGGTCGCGAACGCCGACACGGCACCGGTCACCGGCGACATCCCGAGCAGGTTCAGCGCGGTATAACCCTCGATGCCCACCGTGGCGCCGCCCATGATGCCCAGCAGGATGATCACGCCGATCGTGCCGCCGCCGACCACGATGGCACCGTTGCCCCAGGTGACGTCGGAGAGCAGGCGCCAGATCTCTTTGCTGTAGTGCTTGAAGGCGATCGGGACAGCGCCAACCGACCGGACCAGGAACGTGACCTGGTGACCGATCAGAACCAGGATGTCGCGGGGTCCCTCGTAGACCTTCTTGCCCCACTCGACCGGCTTCAGTACCGGGGGCGTGTATTTGGAGGCAACCATCTCAGACCACCCTCGTCGGGACGAGCACGGCGAAGATCTGGGTCAGAATGACGTTGACGGTGAACAGCAGGATCACCGAATTGACGACGGCGGCGTTCACCGAGTTCGCGACGCCGGACGGTCCGCCTTTGGTGTTGAGACCGCGATCGCATGCGACCACGGCAACGATCGCACCGAATATCACCGCTTTGAGAATGGCGAATGCGAGGTCGGCCGGACTGGCAAAGGACGCGAAGGTGCCGGTATAGCTACCCGGCGTACCTCCCTGCGCGTAGACGTTGAACACGTAACCGGTGACAAATCCGATGAAGCAGACAAAACCACAGAGCAGGAAACTGACGACCATCGTCGCGAGCAGTCGCGGCGAGATGAGCCGTTGGGTCGGGTTGACGCCCATCACCCTCATCGCGTCGATCTCATCGCGAATCGTGCGAGAACCGAGATCGGCCGCGATGGCCGAACCGACGGCGCCGGCGAGCAGCAGCGAGGTCACCAACGGCGCACCCTGGCGAATCACGCCGAGGCCGGTGGCCGCACCCGAAAACGAGGTGGCACCGATCTGATTGGCGATGTTGCCGACCTGAATCGAGACGATCACGCCGACCGGGATCGCCACCAGCAAGGTGGGGATCACCGACGTGTTCGCCATGAACGCACATTGACGGATGAACTCACCGAACGGGAACCTCCGCTTGACGATGTCGACAAAGAGAACTTTGAAGACCTCGAGGAAGAGCGTCATCTGACGGCCGAAGGTCTCGAACGAGGCAACGATGTGCTCGCGGAACCACCGCGTGAGCGGTGCCAGCTTCCTGCGCGTCGCGGCAGCCCCCCCGGTGCCTGCCGTCACGGATTGTGTGATCACACCCTGCCTTCGTTGTCCCCGCCACACGTAAACGCATCGTGTGAGTTCGCTCATAGTGCCACATGGATATCGAACCACCCAACGAACACGCCTGGTCCCCCCGAAAAGCCGGTTCCGTAGAGCAACTCATGCAATACGGGACTCCGGCAAACTCACCCGAGAAATCGATGCGTGCGTAGTCACACTAGCCCAAGCCTCGATACGGATCGGCACCCGGTGCGATTGCCCGTTAACTTAGCTCATCGAGCCGGGCGCAACCAGAAGACTGCACGAACAGCGTTCTCGGCTCCGAGGACATACGGTTTGGGAGTGACAATCCTCCCGGTGTGGGCGCCTGCCGCACAGAAGATGCGTGTGATCATCGACGGAACGACCCACGAGATGCGCCCGCGCCCGGGTGGCTGGTGGGAATCTCCGGTCAGCGCCGCACCCGGCGCCCGGTACGGATACCTGATCGACGACGCCACCGAGCCACTCCCCGATCCACGTTCGGCACGACAACCGGACGGCGTCCACGGACTCAGTCAGGTCCACGAGATCGCGGAACAGGTCTGGACCGACACCGATTGGACGGGCAAGCCGGTCGCCGGAGCGGTCATCTACGAGCTGCACATCGGGACGTTCACGGCCGGCGGAACCCTGGATTCGGCGATCGACAGACTCGATCATCTGGTTTCACTCGGCGTGGAGTTCGTCGAACTGATGCCGGTCAATGCCGTCAACGGCACCCACAACTGGGGCTACGACGGCGTCGGCTGGTACGCGGTCCACGAACCCTACGGCGGCCCGGACGCACTGGTTCGGTTCGTGGACGCAGCCCACGCGCGCGGGCTCGGCGTCATCATCGACGCCGTCTACAACCACCTCGGACCATCGGGCAATTACCTCCCGAACTTCGGCCCGTATATGACCTCCGGCGCCAACTCGTGGGGTCAGGCGGTGAACCTGGACGAGGCCGACTCCGACGAGGTCCGCGAGTTCATACTCGGCTCCGCCCTGCGATGGATGGAGGTCTTCCACGCCGACGGCCTACGGCTCGATGCCGTGCACGCCCTCGTCGACCGGACCGCACTGCATCTGCTCGACGAACTCCAGATCCGCACCGACGAACTCTCGGCGCGGGTGGGGCGACACCTGTCACTGATCGCGGAGAGCGACCTCAACGACCCCCGGCTGATCACCCCGCGTGAGTTCGGCGGGTACGGTCTGGCCGCGCAATGGTGTGACGACGTCCACCACGCGATCCACACCGCGGTCTCGGGCGAGCGTCAGGGCTACTACGCCGACTTCGGCAGTCTCGAATGCCTGTCGAAGGTTCTGCGGGAAGGCTTTTTCCACGCCGGGACATACTCGTCCTTCCGCCGTCGCAGGCACGGCAGGCCGATCGACCCGATGCTGGTCAAGGCCACCTCACTGGTGGTCTACACGTGCAACCACGATCAGATCGGCAACCGCGCGGTCGGCGACCGGCCCGGCGAGTACCTGAACGCCGGACAACTCGCGGTCAAGGCGGCGCTGGTCCTGACGTCCGCATTCACCCCGATGCTGTTCATGGGTGAGGAGTGGGCGGCGAGCACGCCGTTTCAGTTCTTCACCTCGCATCCGGAACACGAACTCGGTGAGGCGACCGCGAACGGTCGCAAGGCCGAATTCGCCGAACACGGCTGGGATGCCGCCGAGATCCCCGATCCGCAGGATCCGGCGACCTTCGAGCGCTCCAAGTTGGGCTGGGACGAGGTCGGCGTCGGCGAGCACGCCCGGGTGCTCGACTTCTACCGCGCATTGATCGCGCTGCGTGCCGGCGAACCCGATCTGACCGAGAACACCTTCGATTCGGTGGCCACCGATTGGGCCGCCGACAACACCTGGTTCGCCATGCACCGCGGCGCCATCACCACGGTGGTGACGCTGACCGGGCAGTCGGTCCCCTTACCGTTCACCGGCACCGTCTTGCTGGCCTGGGAACCGCCAACCCCGGACGGCACGATGGCCGGACACAACGCGGTGATCCTGCGCCGGACCTGATCCCTCGCCTGAATACCAAACGCTCCGGTTATACGAGGATGCTCCACAAATATGTGGAGCATCCTCGTATAACCGGAGCGTTTGAGTGGTGGGGTCCGGGTCAGGTGAGGTAGCGGTAGACCGGCGATCCGGGTTCGAGACGCTCACAGGTCAGACGCGAGTTGTCCATCCGACCGAGCAACGGGCCCAGACCGTCCGGCGAACCGAGTTCCACACCGACCAGCGCGGCACCGGTCTCGCGGTTGTTGCGCTTGACGTACTCGAACAGCGTGATGTCGTCGTCCGGGCCGAGCACCTCGTCGAGGAATCCCCGCAGGGCGCCGGGTTCCTGCGGGAAGTCCACCAGGAAGTAGTGCTTGAGCCCACGATGGACCAGCGATCGTTCGATGACCTCTCCGTACCGCGAGACGTCGTTGTTGCCGCCCGAGAGCAGACAGACCACAGTCCAGCCCGGCTCGATCGGCAGGTCGTCGAGCGCGGTCACCGACAGCGCACCGGCGGGCTCGGCGATGATGCCCTCGTTTTGATAGAGCTCCAGCATGGCCGAGCAGATCGCACCCTCGTCGACATGTGTGATGTGCGAGCCGCCGATGGGCAACTTGTCGACGTCGTGATGCACCGTGCTCGCAGGCGGCAGGTCCGGATGCGAGGCGACTGTCGCGCCGGCGGCAACCATGACCTGATGCCCGATGTTCCCGATGCGCCTGACGGCAGCACCGTCGACGAACGAATCGATCTTGCTCAAGGTGACCGGACCCCCGTCGACCAGAGCTGCGGACAGCGAGACCGCACCGGTCGGTTCGACACCGACGATGCGCACCTTGTCACTGTGCGCGCGCAGATAGGTCGTGATGCCGGCCAGCGCACCACCACCGCCCACCGGCACGACCACCAGATCGGGCATCACCCCGAGTTGGGCGATGATCTCCTTGGCGATGGTGCCCTGTCCGGCGGCGGTGCGAGGGTCGTCGAACGCATGGATCCAGGTGGCTCCGGTGGCCGCGACATCGGTCAGCGCCGCGGCGGCCGCAGCGTCGTAGGTGTCTCCGACGGCGATGAGTTCGACGAACTCCCCACCGTGCCAACGAATCCGGTCGCACTTTTGTTTGGGCGTGTTGGTCGGTACGTAGATCCGGGCCCGAATCCCCATGGCGCGGGCCGCGTAAGCGACGCCCTGCGCGTGGTTGCCTGCGCTGGCGGCGACCACACCGGCGTCACGTTCGGCGTCGGTCAGCTGTGCCATGACGTTGTAGGCGCCACGAATCTTGTACGAGCGCACCGACTGCAGGTCTTCGCGCTTGATGTAGACCGTTGCGCCGGTGCGCGCGGACAACCGCTCGCAGAGCTGCAGCGGAGAGGCGACAACCACGTCACTGATGCGCTCGGCCGCCGCATCGATCGCGGCGGCATCGAGCGATGTGGCGATGGTGTTGTCGGTCGGAGATCCACTAGTCACGTCCGCAATGGTCTCACTCCACCAAAACTCGGCTCCCGCCGCCACACCTGCCCGATTACTGCGCGGGTTCGAGCACGAACACCGGGATCTGGCGATCGGTCTTCTTCTGGTAGTCGGCGTACGGCGGGTATGCCTCGACCGCGCGCTCCCACCAGATCGCCTTCTCCTCACCGAACACCTCGCGGGCGACCATGTCCTGGACCTTCGGGCCGTCCTGGAGTTGGACCTGCGGGTGGGCGACGACGTTGTAGTACCAGACCGGATTCTTCGGTGCTCCGCCCAACGATGCGACGACGGCGTACTTGCCGTCGTGCTCCACCCGCATCAGCGGGGACTTACGGAGTTTGCCGGACTTGTTGCCAACGGTGGTGAGAACCACCACTGGCATACCCTCGAGCTCGGTGCCCTTGGTACCGCCCGACTCTTCGATCTCCTCGGCCTGCTTGCGCGCCCAGTCGGAAGTACTCGGCTCGTATTCACCCTGTAGTGGCATCGATCCTCCATATGTGTTCACGTGCACGAACCGCGTGCACGAATTCCGATCAACCTCCCCCGCCGGGCCGATATTCCTGCTGCCCGGTTGGGGGTCTAAACGCTCAAACAGGACGGTCCGAGCAACGCCTTGAGGTCACCCATCAGTGCCGACGTCGGGTTGACGCGGAGCTGATCGTCGAGTTTCAGCGTGGTCTCCTTAGAGCCGCTGGTCAACCGGACGTGGACGTCGGAGGTTCCGGGATGACGGACCAGCACCTGCTTGAGCGCGCTGACCCGGTCGGCGGTGCACAACCTCGTCGGCATGATCAACGATACCGGCTTGGCGACTCCGACATGCGAAAGATCAGGCACGGCAAGATCATTCGCAGAAATCATCATGCTGTCATCGCGTAGGTTGACGCGCGCCTTCACCAACACCACCGCATCGGCGGCGATGTCCATGCCAAATGCCTGATAGGCCCGCGGGAAGAAGTAGACCTCGACGCCACCGACCATGTCCTCGATCTGGACAACGGCGTACGACTCGCCCTTCTTGTTGACACGTCGGGTGACGGCCGAGATGATGCCGCCGATCACGATCTGCGCGCCGTCTTTGGCGTTGCCTTCGAGCAGCGAGGTGATCGACGTGTCCGTCTGGGCCGAGATGACGTGCTCGACACCGTTGAGCGGATGTCCGGAGACGTAGAGCCCCAACATCTCTCGTTCGAGTGCGAGTTTGTGTTTCGTATCCCACTCTTCGTCCGGGACCTTCACCGCGAACGCATCGTCGGTGACACCGCCCCCGCCATCACCACCGGCGTCACCGAACAGGTCGAACTGTCCGATCGCCTCGGCCTTCTTGGTGCCAAGGACCGCGTCAACCGCGTCCGCGTGGACCAGGAACAAGCCCTTGCGCGGATGATTGAGCGAATCGAAGGCGCCTGCCTTGATGAGCGATTCGGTGACCTTCTTGTTGCAGGCGGTCACACTGATCTTCGCCAGGTAGTCCGAGAAGCTCGTGAAATTCGACTTCTCTTTGCGCGCTTCGATGATCGAGGCGACCACGCCGCTTCCGACGTTGCGCACCGCGGCCATACCGAACCGGATGTCCTCACCGACGGCGGAGAAGTTCTGCTGCGACTCGTTGACATCCGGTGGCAGCACCGTGATCCCGAGGCGTCGGCAGTCGGCCAGATAGATGGCGGCCTTGTCCTTGTCGTCGGCCACAGAGGTGAGCAGGCCCGCCATGTACTCGGCCGGATAGTTGGCTTTGAGATACGCGGTCCAGAACGAGACCAGACCATAGCCGGCCGCATGCGACTTGTTGAACGCGTAGCCGGCGAACGGCAGAATCGTGTCCCACAGCGCCTTGATCGCGGCCTCGGAGAATCCGTTGTCCAGCATGCCCTGCCGGAATCCGGCGTAGGCCTCCTCCAGCACCGAGAGCTTCTTCTTACCCATGGCTCGACGCAGGATATCGGCCTGTCCGAGGGTGTACCCGGCCACCTTCTGCGCGATCTGCATGATCTGCTCTTGGTAGACGATCAGACCGTAGGTGTCGCCGAGGATCTCCTTGAGCGGCTCTTCGAGCTCCGGATGAATCGGGCTGACCGGCTGCCGGTTGTTCTTACGGTCGGCATAGTCGTTGTGGGCGTTCATGCCCATCGGACCCGGACGGTAGAGCGCCAGCACCGCGACGATGTCACCGAACCCGGTGGGCTGCATGCGTTTGAGCAACTCCCGCATCGGCCCACCGTCGAGCTGGAAGACGCCGAGCGTGTCGCCGCGCGCCACCAACTCATAGGTGGCCGGATCATCGAGCGGCAATGCATCGAGGTCGATGTCGATGTTCCGGTTGAGTTTGATGTTGTCGATGGTGTCGCCGATGACCGTGAGGTTGCGCAACCCCAAAAAGTCCATCTTCAACAGACCGATGGCCTCACACGACGGGTAGTCCCAACCGGTGATGATGGCGCCGTCCTGCGCGCGCTTCCACACCGGGATCGCCTCTGTCAGCGGCTCGGACGACATGATCACCGCGCAGGCGTGGACGCCGGCATTACGGATCAGACCTTCGAGGCCGAGGGCGGTGTCGTAGATCTTCTTGACATCCGGATCGGTCTCGATGAGCGTGCGGACCTCGCTGGCCTCTTTGTACCGCTCATGGCCGGTATCGGTGATACCGGCAATCGTGATGTCCTTGGCCATGATCGGCGGCGGTAGCGCCTTGGTGATGCGGTCGGCGATCGCGTAACCGGGCTGGCCGAACTGGACGCGGGCCGAGTCCTTGATGGCGGCCTTGGTCTTGATGGTTCCGAAGGTGATGACCTGGGCGACCTTGTCGCTACCCCACCGTTCGGTCGCGTACCGCACCATGTCGCCACGACGACGATCGTCGAAGTCGATGTCGATATCGGGCATCGACACACGCTCGGGGTTGAGGAACCGCTCGAACAGCAGGCCGTACGGAATCGGGTCGATATTGGTGATGCCCAGCGCCCAGGCCACCAGTGACCCGGCGGCCGATCCACGGCCCGGACCCACCCGGATGCCGACCTCGTTGGCATGCCGGATGAGGTCACCGACCACCAAAAAGTATGCGGGGAACCCCATCTGGATGATGACGTCGAGTTCGTAGCTCGCGCGGTCGAGGTACTCCTGCGGGACCTCGCGGTTCGGGAACCGCCGGGTCTTCAGACCTTGTTCGACCTCTTTGCGCAAAAAGCTCGGCTGCGTCTCGCCTTCGGGCACCGGGAAGATCGGCATCCGGTCACGATGCTCGAAGACCTCGGAGTAGCTCTGCACCCGCTCGGCGATGAGCAGCGTGTTGTCGCAGCCGCCGGGGACCTCCTGGTCCCAGAGCTCGCGCATCTCGGCGGCCGACTTGAGGTAGTAACCGTCGCCGTCGAACTTGAACCGCGTCGGGTCGGACAGCGTTTTGCCGGTCTGCACACACAGCAGCGCTTCGTGGCTGGAGGCGTGGTCTTTGGTTACGTAGTGGCAGTCGTTGGTGACCAGCGGCGGGATACCGAGTTTGCGTCCCACCTCGAGCAGACCGTCGCGGACCCGGCCCTCGATCTCGAGGCCGTGTTCCATCAGCTCGAGGAAGAAGTTCTCTTTGCCGAAGATGTCCTGCCACTTGGCGGCGGCTTCGAGGGCTTCGCGTTCATGGCCGAGTCGCAGTCGTGTCTGGACCTCGCCGGACGGACAGCCGGTGGTCGCGATGATGCCTTCGGAATGCTCCGCGATGATCTCGGCATCCATGCGGGACCACTTGCCGAGCTGTCCCTCGATCGACGCCCTCGACGACAGCTTGAACAGGTTGCGCAGACCGGTGGCATTCTCGGCCACCATCGTCATATGGGTATAGGCGCCGCTACCCGAGACGTCGTCGCCCTTCTGGTCCCGGCTGCCCCACAGGACGCGTTTGGTGTTGAGACGCGACTCCGGTGCGATGTACGCCTCGATACCGATGATCGGTTTGACGCCCATGTCGGTGGCGACGTTGTAGAACTCACTGCCGCCGAACATGTTTCCGTGGTCGGTCATGCCGATCGCGGGCATCTCCAACCGGGTGGCTTCGGTCATCATCGGTTTGACCTTGGCGGCCCCGTCGAGCATCGAGTACTCAGTGTGGTTGTGCAGATGGACAAACGAATCCGACACGCGCTACCTCTCAATTCGAACTCTCGAACACCACGCCGACACCACCGCCGAGAGCGGGCCGCGGGCGCAAGGTCTTCAGTCTAGGCGGGGGTACCGACGAGCTCGGACAGGCGCGGCGGACACCTCGTCAGGAAGTGACGGATGTGCCTGTTGTGACGGGATGTGACCCCGTCATGCGACGCACTGTGACCCCGTCATGCGACCAGGAAGATCGCCACCACGATCGCGATGGCCACGACGACCAACCCGATCAGCAGGGCGATCATCACCGCGTTGGAATCCGAGGTACCGGCACCTGAGGCGTTGGCTCCCGATGGATTCCGGGCGGGATGTCGTGGCTGCGAGTATTGCGGCGAGACCTGGTGCGCGGGCGCCGGCTGCTGGTACGGCTGCGGTGCAGCGCCCTGCCCCGGCTGCCGGCCCATCGGCCGCTGCCCGAACGACTGGGGTCCGGCGGATTGGGTGGGCGGTGGGGTCGGGTGCCGCGGCTGCGGCGTCACCGGACCTGCCGGGTGGGAGGTCACCGATGGCCGGGCCGAGACCGACGGCGAGTATGCGGAGTGGCCCTGGCGTAGCGCCGATTGCAGCGCGTCGGTGAACTGTCTGCAGGTGGCGAACCTGTCGTCGGCCTCCTTGGCCATGGCCTTGGCGATGACCGAGTCGACTGCGGGCGGCACCGCAGGGACCATCTCGGACAGCCGCGGTACCGGCTTGCTCAGATGTCCGGCGATGACGTCGGCGGTGCCCTCACCCTTGAACGGAACCCGGCCTGCCAGCAGATGAAACGTGGTGGCCGCCAAGGAGTACTGATCTGTTCGGGCATCGACCGGCAGCCCTTTGAGCTGCTCCGGTGAGGCATAGGACAACGTCGCGAGCACCGTTCCGACGACGGTCAAGGATTCCGTCTCATTGGCGGCTTTGGCCACACCGAAGTCGGTCAGCAACACCCGCTGTTCATCGGCATCGGTGGTGTAGCCGCGGTCGATCCCGTCGCCGAACTCGCTCGACTCGTATTCCGACAGCAGGATGTTGGCCGGTTTGATGTCGCGATGCAGTAAGCCGCGCCGATGGGCGTAGTCGAGGCCACGGGCGATCTCACCGGCGATCCGGACGACCCGCTGCGGCGGCAAACCCACCTGCGCGCCGGCCTTCTCTTGCGCCCGCTGCAATTCCTGGGCACAGTCGGTGCCTGCGACGTACTGCATCGAGATCCAGAGCATGCCGTCGTTGCGGCCACGGTTGTAGATCGTGACGATGTTGGGGTGGTCCAGGCCGGCCGCCACCTCGGCCTCGCGCAGAAACCGTTTCCGGAACTGCTCGTCCTCACCGACCTGCTCACCGAGAACCTTGATGGCATCGCTGCGTGGCAGTTCGGGATGTTTGGCCAGGTACACCGCGCCCATGCCGCCACTACCGAGGGCACGCTCCACCCGGTACCCGGCAATCCAGGACCCCGGCTGCAACATGGTGACCCCTCCCACAACTCACGAATTGTCTAGGGCACACCATATAACGAGCTAGCTCGCCGGAATGGGTCCATCGTCGGGCACCGGCTCGACGACATCGACCATTGACGGGAGCAACGGAATCACGGTGAACATGCCCGCCGAGGCATCCCCTGGCAATGCCTCAACCGCCCGGACCCCCGGAGCGGTGGCGACCTGCTCCAGGACGGCGAGCCGATCGCGGACCACCAGACCGATCAGGCAACTGCACCCGGCCCGCAGCCGCGCGGCAGCCACCGCACCGACCTGCTCGGCGCGATCGGTGCCCACCGACCTGACGGTCACCTGCTCGGCACCGATCTGCTCCGACCAGTAGAAAGAATCCTTGGTGTTGCCCGCCGCGGCCCGCACAGTCGGTGTCTGAACTCTGTCGATCTGCACGTTGAAGATGTTCTGCGACAGCAACATCGACGGATATGCCGTACCCAGATCCCAGCCCTGGTCGAGTGAGTTCGCCTCCGACAACGAGATCAGCGCCCACCGGTCGGTGTCGGGTCCGGACAACGACTCCTCGGCGCGGGCCAGGTAGCCGGCGACCTGCTCCCCGTTGTCGGGGCCCAGGACGTCATCGGTGACGAGGGGCTTCGGGACCGGATTGACCACACCGACCACATACAGGCCGGCCACCAGCACCACGATCACGGCCAACAGGCCAAGTGCGGTGCGGACGGCCGAACTCATGACTAACCGGCCCGGAGAATGTCCAGCGCATGCTGCAGATCCGCCGGATAAGGACTCGTGAACTCCACCTGTCGACCGTCAGCCGGATGGGCGAACGACAACGCCCTGGCGTGCAGCCACTGCCGCTCCAGCCCGAGCCTGCCTGCCAGCACCGGATCGGCGCCGTACGTGATGTCGCCGCAGCAGGGATGGTGCAGGGCCGAGAAATGCACGCGGATCTGGTGTGTGCGGCCGGTTTCCAGGTGCACATCGAGAAGGCTTGCCGACCGGAACATCTCGACGGTGTCGTAGTGGGTGATGCTGTGTTTGCCCGAGGCCGAGACCGTGAACTTCCAGTCGTTTCCGCGGCTTCGGCCGATCGGGGCGTCGATCGTCCCACTGCGCGGATCCGGATGTCCCTGGACCACAGCGTGATAGCGCTTGTCGACGGTCCGCTGCTTGAAGGCCCGCTTGAGCGAGGTGTACGCGCGTTCGGAGGTGGCGACCACCATCACGCCCGAGGTACCCACGTCCAGCCGGTGCACGATGCCCTGCCGTTCATGGGCTCCCGACGTCGAGATACGAAATCCTGCCGCCGCCAGACCACCGATGACGGTCGGTCCGGTCCACCCGACCGATGCGTGGGCCGCGACCCCGACCGGCTTGTCGACCACCACGATGTCGTCGTCGGAATAGATGATCTCCATGCCTTCGACCGGTTGTGCCTCGATGGTCAGGACCCGCGCCGGTGCAGGCAGCACCACTTCGAGCCATTGACCACCGACCAGCTTGTGGGACTTTCCGACCGGCGCGCCCTCGACGCTGATGTCACCGTCGTCGGCGAGTGTGGCCGCAACCGTCCGCGACAATCCGAGCATCCGGGCGACGCCGGCATCGGCTCGCATTCCGTCGAGACCGTCCGGGATCGGCATGGACCGTGATTCCCGGGTCATGCGTCGCGGCCGTTCTCAGTTGGATCATCCGTGCTCACGTTGTCGTTCACTGCCTTTGTTGTTGTCGAGGTGTCTGGATCGTCGTCACGGTGGTCGTTGTCAGGGTGGTCGTTGTCACGGTGGTCGGCGGCGCGGGTTCCGTCGAACTCGAACCCGAAGAGGGTCAGACCCACCAGGAGGACGGCGCCACAGACCACCGCCGAGTCGGCGACGTTGAACACCGGCCACCATCCGACCGACACGAAGTCGACGACGTGCCCTCGGAGTACGCCGGGCGACCGGAACATGCGGTCGATCAGGTTGCCGACGGCGCCACCGAGCACCAACCCGAGACCGACGGCCCACCACACCGAACCGAGCCTGCTGCTGTACCGCACGATCCCGACCACAACGGCAAGCGCGACGATCGTCAGGATCCACGTGTAACCGGTGGCCATCGAGAAGGCCGCGCCACTGTTGCGGACCAGTTTGAAGGTGACCGTGTCGCCGATGATCTCGATCGGATCACCGGGTTCGATCACCGCGACCGCGATGATCTTCGTCACGAGGTCGGCGATCAGGATCACGACGGCGACGATCACCAGGGTCACCCAGACCTTGGGCCGGGCCGGTTGCGGGGTTACGTCAGCGGTCGAATCGCCGGCTGACTGGGGGGTGGGCTCGCTTGTCACCTGTCCATCATCCATGAGCGACTCGATACGCTGGCGGCCGTGTCCTCTCCTGCTCCGCTCCGGTCATCGACCCGAGTCCGATTTCTGCCGATTCCCCACCTTCCCCGGTTGTCGCGACCGGTCGGATCCCTCGCCGCGGCCCTGATCCTGACCGTCGGCCTGGCCGGATGTGGATCGGACGGCGAAAACACCCCTCCTCCCGCACCGACGGGATGCGCCACCGATAGCACCGCCGGTTCAACGGACGCGGCCCTGCTACCGGTCCCGCCCGCGCAGGTCACCCTGGAAACCGCAGGTGGCGAGCCCCTCGAGGCTGCTCTGAGCGCGTTCGACCGGGCCAGCGCGCAGCCTGCCAAGCTCGTGACGACGTCGACGTTCGCCTCCCCGGACGGCGAGGGCGCCGCGTCGTCGGCGACCACGGTCGACCTACCGATGACCGCCCGCGTCAACTGCACCGATGCCACCGACATCGACCTGCAGATCGGTGCCGCCGGTTCCCCCGACACCGCACTGAACGAAGCACTCAAAGCCCAGGACGGCTCCCGGGCCGGGATGAGCATCGGTACAGGTATGGCACCCATCTCACTTCGGATCCTGCCGGGCAAGGATGCGGACGACAACGCACGTCAGGCGGTCGAGGAAGCCCTCGTCTCCACCTTCCAGCGGTCCGTAACCCTGCCCACCGAGCCGATAGGTGTCGGGGCACGGTGGGAGGCCGTCCGGACCGTCAACGCCGGAGCCAGTGTGCGTCAGACGATCAATGCAACACTCACCGCGCGTGAGGGTGACCGGCTGACGGTCGAGTTCACCATCGACGAATCACCGAACAACTCGGCGTTCCGGCTTCCCGACGGCGGCACCCTGAACATCGAGAGCTATTCGATGACCGGCGGCGGAACGGTTGTCATCGATCTGACCCGGGGTGTGCCCGTCTCCGGTCAGATGAATATTTCCGGTGGTCGCACCCTGGTCGGCGGCGATGGAACCCAGTTCCGGCAGCTCCTCGGTTTCAACTCGACGTGGTCGCAGTAGCGCTGATCGCCGCACGACCCAGCACACACAGCAGCACCGGCGCCGATCGCGAGATATTCGCGTTCGGCGCCGGTGCTGGTTTTGTATCTGTTGTCGTCCCGATCGCTCAGGTCAACGTGTGTCCTAGCTGGTGGCCGGGCACATCGGGCTGGTCTCGTTGGCAGCCGACAGGAGCAGGCAGACCGTGGTCGAGGACAGCTTCCAGGTGCCCTGATCGAAGACGATCAAAGCCTCGAGCTGCTGCTCCGGGGTGTCCGGGAGCTTGACCTTGACGTTGGCCTTGGCCTGGTCCTTGCCCGCGGGACGGACCGGGGCAACGATCTGGTAGTCCAGGTCCGGGTTGGCCTGGGCGGCCTCGACCAGCTTGTCGAAGAGTCCGGGATCCTTGTCGGAGTTCTGCACCAGCTTGGTCTTCTCGCTGGCAGGCACATTCGGATCCAGCGCCGTCTCCAGCATGGTGTTGAGCTGCGCGGCGGTCGGCGGCTTGCTGGAGTCGGTCAGCCCGCCCTCGCCCGGGGCCTCAGAGCTGACAGACGACGTAGTCGTGGTGGTGGTGGGCGAGCCGCCGTCGTCGTCGGAGCAGGCAGCAATGGACAGGAAGGCGCATACTGCGACTCCGGCGGTCACGAACTTACGAAGCTTCAAAATCCGTCCTTCTCATTTCACAACCGGTCACCGCAAGTGACAGGTGCATCTGGTCGTTTGGGCCAAATCGGCATCGGTCTCGACCCACTATGCCAAATGCTTCCGGATTTGACCCGTACGGTCGGGGAGTCAAAGCTGGCCTGCATGGCGTACAAGCAGGCAGTGGTGTCGATTCTCACCACCGGCGGGACCATCGCGAGTCGCCGCTTCGCCGACGGAGCGCGTCCGGATGTCGGTGGTGCCGAACTCATTGCCACGGCAGCACCGGACGAGACCGAACTGCGGGTCCGCGACGTGGTGCAGGTCGATTCCGGAGCACTGCTCCCCACCGATCAGGATGCGATCCGGCAGGCGATGGCATCCGAACTCGCCGATCCTGACGTGAGCGGGGTTGTGGTCACACACGGCACCGACACCATGGAAGAGACCGCGATGCTCCTCGACCTGATGCACGCCGACCCGCGGCCGGTTGTCGTGACCGGCGCGCAACTACCCGCGGACTCCCCCGATGCCGACGGCCCGGCCAATATCGACGCGGCCATCGCAATGGCCCTCGACCCCGCTATGCGCGGGCGAGGAGTCCTGATCGCCATGGGCGGCGAGGTGGTCGCTGCACGCGGCGCGTCCAAGTTCGACACCCGAACGCTGATGCCGTTCCGGCAGGTTCATCCGGGGCTACCCCGTCGGCTGGTGCCAACCGCGACGATCGCCGGTGTCCGGGTCGACATCATCGCCCTCTATCCGGGCGTCGATCCACAGATTCTCGACTGGGCCGCCGATGTCGGCGCCGCCGCAATTGTGCTGTCGGCCAGCGGTTCCGGGAACACCCATCCCGAAGTGGTCGCGGCCGTCGGTCGGGTGATCAAACGCGGTCTGCCGGTGATCGTGTGTTCGCGGGTCCCGCTCGGTGAGGTGGTGCCACTCTACGGGGGCGGTGGTGGCGCAATCGATCTGATCAAGCGTGGCGCCGTGATCTCGCCATGGCTTCGTGCGTCCCAGGCACGAATCGCGGTGCAGGCGATACTCGCCGGAGGCGGTGGCCGAGAGGAGATCTCCGACTTCTTTGCCACCGTCTGAACCACAGCCGGTCAACCGGGCATCTTCAGAGCACGGCTTGGGTCTGCGTGACCTTCCCGATGAGCTTCCCGGCATCGTCATGGATTTCCGTTTCGACCACGATGAATCTGCTTCCGGCGTGCAACGGTGTCGCCGACGCGATGGCATGCCCCGACCGCACGGCGCGCAGGAAGTTCGTCTTCGATTCGACCGTGGTCGTGCCCGCTTTCCCCGCGGGCAGATTCAGGTAGGCGCAGACCGCGGCCGTGGCATCGGCCAGCGACATCAGTGCCCCTCCGTGGAGCGCTCCGCCCAGCGTGCACAGACTCTCGTCCCATGCCAGCCGGCTGCGAACCAGATTCGGTCCGTGCTCGAGCACCTCGATCCCCAGCTTCTCGGTGAACGGCATCGTCGTATGGAACAGCTGGGTTCCCTCGGTATCGATCATGGCCACCAGCGTGCACCCGGCAGGTGCACACAGTCCATTACCTGCCGGGTAATGCTGTGTGTGTGCTCGGCATGGAGTCGTCCACCGAAACCGGATGCACTCGCTCGGCGGTCAGTCCTCCTCGTGCACCGGACGCAGATACTCATCCGGCCAGTCGAGGCTGAGCAGCGAATCGGCACTGTCCAGGTCGGGATCGTCGAGGGAGAATGTGTGGGCGAATCCCGGACCAGTGGCCCGGGTTTCGAATCGGATCGTCACCCGGCCGTGGCCGCTGCCCTGTACCCAGCCGTAGCCGTGCTGCCGGTGGTGGACGTCATCGCCGGTGGTCCAGCGCAGCCGGTCGGCGTCCGGAGTGCGCCCGCCGGGATAGGACTCTTCCGCCGACGTCGCATCACCCTCGCCAGACTCGGGCCCGGCGAACTCGTCCAATTCCGGGAACATCGAAAACTGTTGCACCGCCGTCAAACCGGAGTATCCGACGCCGACCAGGCGGATCGGTCCGATCTCCTGCGGGTCGAGCACGAGACGTTGGGCAGCTGCGGCGAGGACCGGAAACTCTGTGGTGGCCGCGGTCAGCGTGCTCGACCGGGTGAGTACCGACATGTCGGACTTCTTGAGTTTGACCACCACCGTGCGTGATCCACGTCCATCGGCGAGCAGCCGGCGATGGGCCGAGGCCGCGGACCGTTCCACCGCACCACGTAGTTTCACCAGATCCGTGATGTCCTCGGCGAATGTCGATTCGGCGCTGATCTGTTTGGCCGAGGCCCGCTCGGCGACGGGCCGGTCGTCGACACCCTGCGCAAGCAGGTGCAGTCCGGGACCAACCGTGGCGCCCAGCACCGACGAGACCTCCATCGACGACATTGCCGCCAGGTCGCCGATCGTGTCGATACCCAAGCGCTGCAACCGTTCTCCGGCGACCGGCCCGATCCCCCACAGTTTGCGCACCGACAATCGGGCCAGGAACTCCCGTTGTTCGTCGGGGCGGACGACCACCACGCCGTCGGGTTTGGCCATGCCGGACGCGATCTTGGCGATCTGCTTACCGGTTCCGAAACCGACGGATGCGGCCAGGCCGACCTCGTCGCTGATCCGCTTCCGCAGTCGCTGCGCGAACCCTTCCGCGGCGGCGGCATCGGCCCCGGCCAGTTCGGCGGGCTCCCCGAATGCCTCGTCGAAGGAGAGGGTTTCGATCACCGGGATCATCTCGCGCATCAGGCCGAACACCCGCCTGCTCACCGCGCCGTACACGGACCCCCGCGGCGGCAACACCACCGCACCGGCGCCGACCAGCCTGCGGGCCTGATGCATCGGCATCGCCGAGCGCGCACCGAATACCCGAGCCTCATAGCTCGCGCCTGCGACCACTCCCCGCCCGCCCATGCCGCCGACCATCACCGGCCGCCCGCGCAATGTCGGCCGGGTGAGCTGCTCGACCGAGGCAAAGAAGGCATCCATGTCGATGTGCATCACCCACCGGGAACTGCTGCTCCCGCCCTGTTGTTGCACACCGGCAATCGTATGCCCCGGCCACGACACCAGAACCGACGCGGGCGTCAGGAAGTGGCGCGCAACTCAAAGACCGGAATGATCCTTCCCGCGGCCACCAGCTCATCATCGGAGGAGTCCGCGCTGATCTTGACCGGCATCAACGAGGCGACTTCCCACCCCCAGCGCTTCAGGTATGGACGCAGCAGCGTGGGCTTGTCCACGGCGTCGACTTCCGAGACCGAGTACGTGGTCGCGGTCCGGCCACCGCGCAGTGTGCAGGTGCCTGCCGCCCGTACGTTGCGGGCCCATTGGGTCTCGCCCCGCGCTCCGATCAGATAAGTGCGACCTTCGATCCGCAGCGGGTTGACCGGGATTCGTTGCAGATTGCCCGAAACCCGGCCGCGCACCTCGAGCGTGCGCGCCCCGGCGAGCGTGATCCCGCGGTCGGCCAGCCACGAGACGATGCCGTTGAAGAAGTGCACGCCCTTGCCGGGCTGGTTGTAATGCGTGATTGCGGTCATGACCTGCTCCTCCACTTGTTTAGAGAGCACTGCTCTCGCTTGATTCGAGTGTGCACCACTGCGGCGACAATTGCAAGAGCACTGCTCTCAGTTATGGCAGGATGAGGGTATGACCGACAAGCTGACACCACGTGCGCAGGCCCGGATACAGACGAACCAGCGCATCCTCGAGGTGGGCCGCGAGCATCTCGCGAAATATGGCGCGGCAGCGCTGTCATTGCGGGCGATCGCCCGGGAACTCGATCTGGTGTCTTCGGCGGTGTACCGATACGTCGCAAGCCGCGACGACCTGCTGACGATCTTGGTGGTCGACGCGTACACCGAACTCGCCGAGAAGGTCGGCGCCGCGCACAACACCGCACCCTCCGACGACCCGAGAGAACAGATCCGGCGCAGCTGCATGGCATTCCACGACTGGGCGGTCGCCGAACCCGCACGGTACGCACTGCTCTACGGCAGCCCGGTCCCCGGTTATCAGGCACCGGCAGAGAAGACCACCGAACCCGGGACGCGTGTTGTCGCACTGTTGATGCGCACCATCCTCGACGCCGCCGCATCAGGCCGGATCGCGCCGCAACCCTCGTCTATCGAGTCGAATGTCGGCGCCGTCTTCGACGGCATCCGAGAAGAGTTCGGCCTTGATCTCGACGACCGCCACCTCCACAGCGCAATAGCCCTGTGGGCAGGCACAGTCGGCCTGACAAGCCTGGAGGTATTCGGTCAGTTCGGCGTCGAGTCACCCACCGACATGCAGCGGTTGTTCGCACTGCAGATCGATGGGCTCCTCGATCGGATCGGACTGATACCGGCTCCAGTGACCTAGCCGGCCTTGGTGACCGTCGCCTGGACTCCGTCGCCGAGTTCGACCCACTCCCCCGATGCGGCTTCCTTGCGCCCGTCGACCAACGTCAGATCCACGGCCAGGATCTCGCCTGCGATGAGATCGGCGTGCCGCCTCGCCCACTCGAGGTGCTCGGCAGGCACCGCCAGGTCAACCTTGATCCGGTCGGAGACATCCAGGCCGGCGCTGCGACGCGCTTCCTGCAGTTCCCGGATCCGGTCCTTGGCCCAGCCCTCGGCTTCGAGTTCTTCGGTGACCGTGGTGTCGAGTACCACGAGCCCGTTGCCCGACGGCAGCTCCGCAGTCGATTCCGGCTTGACCGCAACGAGTTTGCGGGTGAACTCACCTTCGAGCAATTCGATACCGTCGGCACTGACCACCTCGGCGCCGTCGCGTTCGGTGATGCTGACGTTCCCGGACTTGACGGCCTTGATGACCCGCTGGACGTCCTTGCCCAGGCGCGGACCGGCCACCCGGGCATTCACGGACAACTCCACCTTGCCGTACTGATCCGCATCTTCGGTCAGGTTCACCGACTTCACGTTCATCTCGTCGGCGATGAGATCGGTGTACGGAGCCAGCCGCAGCGCATCGGGCGAGGCAATGGTCAACGCAGGCAACGGAAGTCGAACCCGCAACTTGTTGGCCTTGCGCAGGCTCGATGCCACCGAACAGACCGACTGCACGTCGTCCATCGCCGCGACCAGTTCCGGATCAGCGGGGAGTTCGTCCTCGGCGGGCCAATCGGTCAGATGCACCGACCGCTCGCCGGTCAGCCCACGCCAGATCGCCTCGGTGGTCAGCGGCAGCAGCGGCGCAGCCAGTCGGCAGGCCACCTCCAGTGCCGTGTACAGCGTGTCGAACGCCTCCGGCGCCTCGTCCTGACCGGCCCAGAAGCGCGAACGAGACCGCCGCACATACCAATTCGTCAGCGCTTCACAGAAGTTCCGGAACTCGTCACAGGCACCGGCGACGTCGTAGGTCTCCATCTGCTCGGTCATCGCGTCGCGGGTGGCCGCAGCCTTCGCCAGGATGTACCGATCGAGCACGTTGGTGGACGCGGTGCTCCACTGCGCGGGCCGCTCGGCGTACAACTGCAAGAAGCTGTAGGCATTCCACAACGGCAGCAATGCCTGCCGGACGCCTTCCCGGATCCCACGCTCGGTGACAACCAGGTTGCCGCCCCGCAGGATCGGGGAAGCCATCAGAAACCACCGCATGGCGTCGCTGCCATCCCGGTCGAACACCTCGTTCACATCGGGGTAGTTCCGCTTGGACTTCGACATCTTCTGGCCGTCGTCGCCGAGCACGATGCCGTGGGCGGCCACGGTCCGGAATGCCGGACGATCGAACAGTGCAGTCGAGAGCACGTGCAGGTTGTAGAACCAGCCGCGTGTCTGCCCGTTGTATTCGACGATGAAATCGCCTGGGCTGTGGCCTGGTTCGGTGTCGGTGCCCTCGAACCAGTCGGTGTTCTCGAAGGGGTAGTGCACCTGGGCGAACGGCATCGATCCGGATTCGAACCAGCAGTCCAGGACCTCGGGCACGCGACGCATGGTCGAGCGCCCGCTCGGATCGTCGGGGTTGGGGCGGGTCAGGTCGTCGATGTACGGCCGGTGCAGGTTGTCCGGGCGGACACCGAAATCGCGTTCGAGTTCGTCGAGGCTGCCGTAGACATCGGTGCGCGGGTATTCGGGGTCGTCGGAGACCCACACCGGGATGGGCGCACCCCAGTAGCGGTTGCGGCTGATGTTCCAGTCCCGCGCCCCTTCGAGCCATTTGCCGAACTGGCCGTCGCGGATGTGTTCCGGGGACCATTCGATCTGCTTGTTCAGCTCCACCATCCGGTCACGGAAGGTGGTCACGGCAACGAACCACGACGGAACGGCCATGTAGATCAATGGTTTTCCGGACCGCCACGAATGTGGGTAGGAGTGCTCGATCGTGTCATGGCGCACGATCTTGCCTGCCGCCTTGAGGTCTTTGATGATCATCGGGTTGGCATCGAAGACCATCTGCCCCTCGTAGGGCGGGACCATCGAGGTGAAACGGCCACCCGGATCGAGCGGTTGCACGACCTCGATCCCGGCGGCCGTGGCCAGCTCCATGTCCTCTTCACCGAAAGCCGGTGCCAGATGGACGATTCCGGTTCCACTCTCGGTGGTGACGTAGTTGCCCAACAGGATCCGATGGGCGCCTTCGTGCCCGATGAAAAAATCGAAGGGCGGCCGGTACCTGATGTTCTCCAGCTGCGAGCCGGTGTAGGTGCCGAGTACCTCTGGGTCCGAACCCAATTCACGCGCGTAGCTGCCGAGCAGCGCGCTGGCGAGCAGGTACTCCTGCCCGTCCTCGCCGCGAACGTGGCTGTACTCGGTGTCGGGATGGACGGCCATCGCCAGGTTCGAGGGCAGGGTCCAGGGCGTGGTGGTCCAGATCAGGGCGTTCACGCCGTCGAGCTCGGCAGGGCCGGAGTCCTTGGTTGTCAGCGGCATCCGCACGGTCAGTGCGGGATCCTGACGCATCCGGTAGGCGTCGTCGAGCTTGCTCTCCTGATTGGACAGCGGTGTCTGCTCATACCAGGAGTACGGCAGCACGCGGTAACCCTGGTAGACCAAGCCCTTGTCGTGCAGTGTCTTGAATGCCCACATGACCGACTCCATGAAGTCGATGTCGAGGGTCTTGTAGTCGTTGTCGAAGTCGACCCAACGCGCCTGGCGGGTGACGTACTCGCGCCATTCATCGGTATACCGCAGCACCGACGAGTGACAGTAGTCGTTGAACTTCGCCACGCCCATGGTCTCGATCTGGGCCTTGTCGGTGATCCCGAGTTGCCGCTCGGCCTCGAGTTCGGCAGGCAGGCCGTGTGTATCCCAACCGAACCGGCGGTCGACCTTTTTGCCGCGCATGGTCTGGAAGCGCGGCACGAGATCTTTGACGTAGCCGGTCAGCAGATGGCCGTAGTGGGGCAGGCCGTTGGCGAAGGGCGGTCCATCGTAGAAAACGAATTCCGGCGCGTCCGCCCGGTTGTCGATCGATGCCCGGAAGGTGTCATCGGACTTCCAGTAATCGAGCACCCGCTCCTCGACCTCGGGAAATGAGGGCGCTCCGCTGCGGGTGCCGCCTGCGAGATCAACCAACGGGTACACCCGCCCGGTTGCATTCTGTCCCGCCGATTCCTGTCCCGAAGAACCCTGCGCTGCCGATTCGTGTGAACTCACTACCGTCTCCTCGTGCTCTGGCGTATCAGCCGGCACGGGGACGAACCGATGGTTTCATCGGCCGCGGTACCACCCCGCTTGCGCCTCGAATCGGCGCCACTCCATCGATTGACCGGCACACTCCTGCCGGTAATCGCCGAGGCTTTGACGGACCTCATCCGCCCGGTTCTACTGAGGACCTCGCGGCCCCGTTCTTCCGGGTGCTCCCCGGTGATGGCCGGATCAATGCGTCTTCAAGTCTAACGTGGTTTGTCCAGAAAGATTTCTTCGGTCGGCGGATCATCATCCCGACCGTGTTTCGATATCCGAGGGATCACACCGGTGTCGGCGTCAGATCCTGCGTCATTGCCGCCCGCATTGCGGGTCTGGCCCTCGGACGAGTCGCCGGCTGCGGGATCTTCCTCATGTTCCGCCGTGGCGGACCAATCCCCAGCCTGCTCCTGATCCGAGGTCCCGACCTCGTCATCACTCACATCACCGTCGGCGGTGTCGCTGCCGGTAGCGCCACGGTCAGCATCGCTGCTGTCGGGGCCATCCGCGTCGGTTCGGGTTGAAGCAGAAGAACTCCGCCCCAGTCCGAGTAGGTCGGCAATCAGAAATCCGACGCCGATCACGCAGACGACCACACAGGCGATCGCCAACCAGAGAACACCACTGACCAAAGCCGCCACCAGTAGGACAAATCCCACCAGGGTGGCCGACAGCGCCAAAACCAACACTTTGAAGCGTCCTGGTTACCCGGTCGCGTCAGTTACTCGGCTTGGAGAATCCGCCCGTGTTGGTGAAGCCGCCATTGCCCGGATCGGACGAGAACGCATCACCACCGCGTGCATTGTCGACCGGTGCCGCACTGCCCCGTTGCTGCAGCTCTTCGAGCTGCGACTCCAGGTAGGTCTTGAGCCGGGTCCGGTACTCGCGCTCAAAGGTCTTGAGCTGCTCGATCCGGCCTTCCAGCACCGTGCGCTGCTGGTTGATGGTGCCCATGATCTCGGTGTGCTTGCGCTCGGCATCCGCCTGCAGGGCAGCTGCCTTCTCCTGAGCCTGACGCGTCTGCGTCTCGGCGCGGGTCTGCGAATCGGCGAGGATGGCCTCGGAGCGCTGACGCGCGTCGCTCAGCATCGCCTCGGACTTCGATCGGGCATCGCCGACCAGCGCATCTGCGCGGGCGCGGGCGTCGGCCACCATCGACTCGGACTCACTACGAGCATTGTTGGTGAGTCGATCGGCGGTCTCCTGAGCCAGACCCAGCACTCGGGCGGCCCGGACGCTCTGGTCGTCGTTCTGCGGTGCCGCGGGCGGCGCTGCCTCGGGGGCCGGAGCCGCCGGTTGTGCTGCCGCAAACGCCTGCGTGGCAGGTTCTGGAGTCGGTGCCGGCGCGTTCTTGGCCGCAGTGACCTCGCCCTCGAGCTCTTCAACCCGCTGTTTCAGGTCAGTGTTCTCTTCGATCAAACGCGCCAGCTCGGCTTCGACGAAGTCGAGGAACTGATCTACCTCGTCCTCGTTGTAGCCGCGTTTGCCGATCGGCGGTTTGCTGAACGCGACGTTGTGCACATCAGCTGGTGTCAGCCGCATTGGTCGGTCCCCTTATACCTTGTGTCGAACTTCGGTCTTCTACTTATCGGGCAGATGCTGGCTCAGCGTGTCCGCCAAACCGTGAGCGTCCTTCATATTATTCACGATATGCACACAGGCTGTAACTGGCGTCCATCCTGTCACACTAGAACCGTTCGTTGCACCCTATGGATGCCATGTCGAAATCAAACAGCGGTCAAAACGCACCATTTAGAACGGCGCGCCGTGAATCCGTGACCCGTTTGTTATCAACCTACTCGATACTAGTGCGTCCCACGCCAGTCGAGGTGATCCGGAGCGTCATCGCCCTGTTCACGCGGAGTGTCTCAGAGTGTCTGCGCCGCCCACGCACCGCAGATCCCCCGCGAATTCGGCGGTGGATACGAGTGTTCGGGCAAAAGAATCCGGGCGGGCCGAACTATCCGGCAACCACGGTCATCGCTATCAACACCAGGATCATCGTGATCATCAGGGACAGGTCCAGACGGACCGGACCGAGCGGGATGGGCGGAAGGATGCGCCGCAACGTCTTGATCGGCGGATCGGTGGATGTGAAGACACCCTCGATGACCACAACCGAGGCGCCGGTCGGGCGCCATTCCCTGGCAAATGTACGGACCAATTCGATCACCAGCCGGCCCAGGAGCAGCAGCCAGTAGATGAAGAGGACGTAGTAAATAATCTCTCGCGCGATCGTCACGCCATAACTCTGCCCGAATTCGCGACGGTTTGGGAAAACCGCAGCACTGGCGGCCTGTTGCCGGTGTCCTACTGGTGGTTGTAGAAGCCGGTCTCGGCGATCTTGCGGCGATCCTCGGCCGAGACGTCGATGTCGGCGGGAGCCAGCAGGAAGACCTTGGTCGCGACCTTGTCGAACGATCCGTGCAGAGCGAACGCAAGTCCGGCCGCAAAATCGACCAGGCGCTTGGCGTCGGCGTTGCTCATGTCGACGAGGTCCATGATGACCGGGCTGCCGTCGCGGAAACGCTCACCGATGGTGCGCGCCTCGGCGTAGCTGCTCGGCCGCAACGTGGTGATCTTGCCGAGTGGATTGTCTTCCTCGAAGACGCGGTCCAACTCGGCGCGGGAATCGAGAGCGAGTGCACCACGAGTGCTCGTGCCGCCACCGACGGTGGTGGTACGCGTGGCCGCAGGCCGGGTGCTGCCGAGCGGCTCGAGACGGGCCGAAGGCCGGGCAGGCGCCGGTGCGGCGGCGTAGCGATCGGCCGATTCGAACTGGGGGCGACGAGCACCGGCGTAGGCGTACTCCGGAGCGCGCTCGTATTCGGCGCCTGCGAACTCGGCCTCGCGGTAGTCACGGTCATCGACCTCGTCACGATACGGACGGGCGGCACCGGCTTCGTCACCGTAGAACGGCTCGCGGTAGTCACCATCGCGGTAGTCGCGCTCATACCGGCGAGCCCGGGCGGGGGCCGGATCCTCCAAGTAGTCGTCTTCGTAGTCTCCGGGCGGGACCATGCCGAAGTACGCCTTGAACTTGTGGATGGTGCTCATCGCATTTCCTCTTTCAGTCGCAGCTTGTACTCGACAATCTTTGTTAGCCATGTTGCTCGTGTTACTCGTGTGACTAACTGTTAGGGCGAGATTACTGGCCGTTGGCCCATGATTGCGGTACCGACACGCACGCATGTCGATCCGTACTTGACAGCGACCTCGAGATCGTCTGACATACCTGCCGACAATTCGGTTGCCGCCGGGTATTGCGTGACAAATCCCTGGTGGATGCGCGCCGCCTGCTCCAGCCACTGTTCCGCCGAACCACCGAGCGGAGCGATCACCATCAGCCCGCACAAGTCGAGATTCACTGATTCGGCGATGGCGTCGGCCAGGCCCGGCAGTTCGTCTGCCGATACCCCTCCGCGTCCCTTGGCCTCGTCGTCATCGAGGCCGATCTGGATGAGGACCTCCAGGGCTCCGGCGCGCGCGCCGTCCTCCCGGGCAGTTCCCACGGCACGGTCGAGTGCCTGGGCGAGTTTGAGACTGTCGACCGAATGCACTCGATCGGCCCAGCGGGCCACCGACTTCGCCTTGTTGCGCTGCAACTGACCGATCATGTGGAACCGCAGATCGTCGCGCCCGGTCGAGGCCCGAACCTGCGCGGCCTTCTCCCCTGCCTCAGGTTCACGCGACTCACCGAACTCGGTGGCGCCTGCGGCAACCAGCAGAAGCACGTCCTGCGCGGGAAAGAACTTGGTCACGGGCAGCAACTGCACCTCTGCCGGTGAGCGATCCGCCGCGAGACAAGCCGCGTCGACACGACTGCGGACACGTGCAAGATTCGCGGCGAGTTCTTCTCCGCGCTCGGATGTCCGGTCAGAGCCCTCAGGCACCGCTGTCCATCCAGATGACAGAAGCGATCCGTCCCGTCGGCGCGCTGCGCCGGTGACTGAACAGGGCCTGGTCTTCGATCGTGCACCGAGGATCCTGCGCGACCGCATTGACCCCGGCCTCCAACAGCTGGCGGCGGATCCCGGCCCGAAGATCGAGCCCGGGAGTGCCCTTGAGCGTCGTGGTGGCGCTGCCGGGCAGGTGCGCCTCGACATCGGCCTGCATGTGCGCGGGTACCTCGTACTGCCGACCACTGGCGGCCGGTCCCATGAATGCACCGATCCTGCTCACCACCGCGCCTGCGGCTTCCATCTCGGCGAGCACCCGCGGAACGATCCCGATCCGCGCGCCGACCCGTCCGGCATGGACCGCCGCGATCACACCCGCCGTCTCATCACTGAGCAGCAACGGAACGCAGTCGGCCGAGAGCACGGCCAACGCGAGATCCTTGGTCGTGGTGACCAACGCGTCGGTGGCAGGTACCGGCTCGGACAGTGGACCGTCGACGGTGACCACGTTGCGGCCGTGGATCTGTTCCATCCAGACCACCCGGGAGGCACCGACGCCGATCTCGTCACCGAGTCGGATCCGGTTGCGTGAGACCGCCTCCGGATCGTCACCGACATGATCACCGAGATTGAACGAAGCATAAGGGCCGGTCGAAAAGCCGCCTGCCCGCGAGGTGGTCACCCGCCTGACGCGAAAACCCACTGCCACGCTCAGCGCTTCATGAACGGGGGAACGTCCACCTCATCGTCGGCCTCGTCCATACCGTGGGCCGGACGCGAGGTCTGGCGTCCCTGGCGATCATCGGCGAAGGGGTCTCCGGCAGGAGCCTGCGCGAACAGCGAGTCGCGGCGTTCGGAGTCGCTGCCCTTGGACACGACACCCGAGCGTCCGGATCCCACCGAGGCGCTGCGAGCGGCGACCGTTGCCGCGGACTCGACCGGCTTACGGGCCGGTGATCCACTGTCGAAGCCGGCTGCGATGACCGTGACGCGCACCTCGTCGCCGAGGTTGTCGTCGATCACGGTGCCGAAGATGATGTTGGCGTCGATGTGGGCAGCTTCCTGCACCAGAGTGGCCGCCTCGTTGATCTCGAACAGACCGAGATCGCTGCCACCGGCGATGGAGATGAGCACACCGTGCGCGCCCTCCATCGAGGCCTCGAGCAGTGGCGAGTTGATCGCCGACTCGGCGGCCTTGGTGGCACGATTCTCGCCACGCGAGGAACCGATACCCATCAACGCGCTACCGGCATTGCTCATCACACCCTTGACGTCGGCGAAGTCGACGTTGATCAGTCCGGGTGTGGTGATCAGGTCGGTGATGCCCTGAACACCGTTCAGGAGCACCTCGTCGGCACTGCGGAACGCATCCATCAAACTGACGGCGGCATCGCCCATCTGCAGCAGCCGGTCGTTGGGGATGACGATGAGGGTGTCGCACGACTCGCGCAGGGCGGTGATGCCGACCTCGGCCTGCCCTCCGCGGCGCTTGCCTTCGAACGAGAACGGACGGGTGACCACACCGACGGTCAGCGCACCGAGCTTGCGCGCAATGCTCGCGACGACAGGTGCGCCACCGGTTCCGGTGCCACCACCCTCTCCGGCGGTGACGAAGACCATGTCGGCGCCCTTGATGAGCTCCTCGATCTCGTCTTTCGCGTCTTCGGCGGCGCGGCGACCGACCTCGGGGTCGGCGCCGGCGCCGAGACCACGGGTGGAGTCGCGACCGACGTCGAGTTTGACGTCGGCATCACTCATCAGCAGGGCCTGGGCATCGGTGTTGATGGCAATGAACTCAACACCTTTGAGTCCCTGTTCGATCATGCGGTTGACGGCATTTACTCCGCCGCCGCCAATACCGACGACCTTGATCACGGCAAGGTAGTTGTGCGGGGGCGTCATGGCGCTCGCCTTCCTTTTGGTCTGTTCGAACCAGTTTGGTTCTACGGCACGGCCGCTTCGCGAAAACCCTCAACCTAAACCATAGGCTTAGAGTTATGTCAAGTAGTCGTGTGCTGATGGAAACGCTAGGCACCTTCGGACACCGGAGCCAGCAACCGGCGCGGCGTGTCGGGAAAGAACTGTGCGAATTGCACCAAATCGGCTATTTGAACGTCGGATTCGACGGGCTGGACACATTGTATTCGGTTCCCGGTTGCGTCAGCACATGGCGCAGGGTCTCCGCTTTCTCGGCGTTTCGACTGTCGTCTCCCCACACCACGGTGCGGTTGTCCTTGAGTACCAACACGATATTGACCGGAGAACTGACCTCGATCGCGGCGATTTGTTCCGACACATATGGGGGAACCTGCGCCATCATCGTCAACGCGGCCCGTGTCGAGGCGTCACCCGAACCCGGATTCCGGGTACGCAGCTGGGCCAGCCCGGGCGGCGGATCCTGTTGCGCGAACTCGAATCCCAGCTTGTCCATCAAGTACTTCTGTCCGTCACGTTCGGTGAAGACGACGGCGACACGTTCGACCACGGAGATACTGATGGTCGAGGGGTACTCACGCTTGACCCGGACCGAGGCGATCCGCGGCATCATCGATACCCGCCGGGCCGCGGCCGCAGCATCAACCTGAAGAAGCGGCTCGCCCGCGGGAATTGCTGCCGCGGAGGTGATCTCCTCCATCGGCACCGCGGAATTGCCCGTCACGTCGACGCTCCGCACCGACATCAGCGGCGTGAAGTACGCAACCAGGAACAGTGCGATGACCGCCGCTATGACACCGATGGTGCCGACCAGCACGCGCATGCCGCTGATCGCCGGCCGGGCGCGACTACGACCATTGCTTGTGCGACCACGGCTTTTGCGACCACTGTTCTTGCGACTCAGCCAACTGAACCTGCCTCGGCCGAACCGTCCGCCGCGATCCCTCGCCGACGTTCCCCTGCCGTCCGAATCGTCCGATCTGCCGGAGTCGTCGACGTCGCCGCCGGTTTCGATGTCGTCGGCGTCCACGTCGTCACCGAACTCGTCTGGGTCGAACTGTTCTGGGTCGAACTGTTCTGGGTCGAACTGTTCTTGGCCGTACTCGTCCCCGACGAAATCATGTGGGCCAGGGACTTCCGCGTCGATGTCTGCTGGGTCGATCTCCCCTGGGTCGCGGCCGCCCGGACCGAGCTCATCTGAACCGACGTCCCTCGCGCCGCCGGTACGCCGCGACTTCTCATCGCGGCCGGGCCGACCACGCCCGCTCATTGTTCGCCCCGCGGGATCCGGTCGTCCTGATTCACCCGACCGGCATCGCGCAACGCTTTGACGATCTCCCCTGCCTGCATGGTCACGTCACCGGCACCGATGGTGAGGATCACGTCCTGCGGCTGGGCCAGTTCGACCACCTGACGCGGGAGCGCCGAGACATTTGGCTGGAACGCAACGGGTTTGCCGATCCGTTCGGCGATCGTCACGCCACTGATGCCCGGGATCGGTTGCTCACGGGCTCCGTAGACATCGAGCACGATGACCTGATCGGCGAGGTCGAGTGCGCCGGCGAACTCGGTCGCGAATGTTTGTGTGCGTGAGTACAGATGGGGCTGGAAGATGGCCACCACACGGCCACCGTCGACGTCCACCATGTCGCGCGCCGCGGTCAGCACCGCCCGTACCTCGGTGGGGTGATGTGCATAGTCGTCGAACACCCGGATTCCGCCGACCGCACCGCGCAGCTGGAATCGGCGGTGCACACCGGTGAAACCCTCGACGCCTCTGATCACATCGGAGATCGGCGCCCCGGCAGACTCTCCGGCAAGTACCGCGGCCATCGCGTTGAGCGCCATGTGTTTACCGGGGACCGGCAGATTCATCTCGTGTTCGACGACCACCCCGTCGCGGTCGGTGAATCGAACCTGCGCGATACCCCCACCGGCGCGGCTCTGCCAGGCCAACAGCTCGGCAGCGAGCGGAACACCCGGAGCCAGATCGCGATGCACCCCTTCGCCGTAGCCGCGGACCGATATCCCCCGCGCGACCAACCGTTCGTTCACCCGGCCCGCGAACGCCGCCGAACCCGGATCGTCCAGGCAGACCACGAGGGTCCCGCCGTCGACGATGCGGTCGGCGAAGTCGTCGAACACCCTCACATAGGCCTCTACGGTCCCGAAGAAGTCGAGATGATCGGACTCGACATTGGTCACCACGGCCACGTCCGGCGTGTATTCCAGGAGCGATCCGTCGCTCTCGTCGGCCTCGGCCACGAACAGCTCGCCCGAGCCGTGGTGGGCGTTGGTTCCGGATTCGTTCAGCTGTCCACCGATGGCAAACGACGGATTGAGACCACAGTGCTGCAGCGCGACCACCGTCATCGAGGTGGTGGACGTCTTGCCGTGGGTGCCCGCGATCAGCAGATTGCGATGCCCTTCCATCAGCGTCGCCAGCACTCCGGGCCGCAGCAGAATGGGAATCCCGCGCTCGCGTGCGGCCACCAGTTCGGGGTTGTCCTTGGGGATGGCGGCCAGCGTGGTCACCACCACCGTCGGACCGCCGTCGAGCATGTCGAGTGCGGAACTGTCATGTCCGATGTGGATCTGGGCACCACGGGTGCGTAGATCGACCACACCCCGCGATTCCTTCGCGTCGCTTCCAGAGACCTGACCGCCACGCGCCAGCAGAATCCGTGCCAGCCCGGACATGCCCGCGCCACCGATCCCGACCATGTGCACGCGCGAAAGTTGTGCAGGCAATGGTTGTTTCATATCTCCGGCGATCGGCTCGTTCATCGGCTCGCCGCCGCACGCCGGGCTTGCGCGAGTTCGATGCCGGCGGCGGCAACAGCCTGCGCGGCACCCCTGGCACCCGATCCGGCGGCCGCAGCGGCCATGGCCGACAACCGCTCGGGATCGGTCAACAACGGCGGAAGGGTTTGCGCCACATAGTCCGGCGTCAGATCGGCATCGTCGACCATCAGCCCACCGCCGGCCTCGACCAGTGGAGCCGCGTTCAGACGTTGCTCACCATTGCCATGCGGAAGCGGGACATACACCGCGGGCAGACCGGTTGCCGAGACCTCGGCGACGGTCATCGCGCCGGACCGGCAGATGGCCAGATCCGCTGCCGCGTATGCGAGGTCCATCCGCGAGATGTAAGGCAGGCCGACATACGGCGGTGTCGCGTCGAACGGCTCTAGGGTGTTCTTCTTCCCGTAAGCGTGCAGAACACCGATTCCGTTGTCCGCCAATGTCTGTGCCGCGCCACGGACAGCGGTGTTGAGACTCTGCGCACCTTGTGATCCACCGAAGACCAGCAGGGTCGGCGCATCGGGATCGAGCCCGAAGAAGGCCCGGGCCTCGGCACGCAACGCACCACGATCGAGATCGGATATTGCTGCGCGCACGGGGATTCCGACAACGTCGGCCGCCAAGCCCGATCCGGGAACCGCGGCCAGCACGCGCTGGGCCAGCCGCGCGCCCACCTTGTTCGCCACACCGGCGCGCGCGTTGGCCTCATGGATGACCACTGGGATCCGTGCACCCGAACGGCTCCGCAGGCGGGCCGCCAGATACGCGGGCAACGCGACGTATCCACCGAAGCCGATGACCACGTCGGCGCCCACCTCATCGAGGATCCGACGCGTGGCTGCAACCGACTTGGGTAGCCGCAGTGGAAGTTTGGCCAGATCCGCATTGGGTTTGCGGGGCAACGGTACCGGCGGGATGAGCTCGAGGCGATAGCCGCGCTCGGGCACCAAGGTCGTCTCGAGTCCCCGCGCTGTACCCAGCGCGGTGACCTTGATCGTCGGATCGATCTCGATCAACGCATCCGCGACGGCCATCGCCGGTTCGATATGACCGGCTGTACCGCCACCTGCCACCACAACCGACAGCGGCCGGGTCGATTCACTCATGGCTTCATGCCCCATCCGCCTGCGCCCCGTCCAGATTTCCATCCGGCGGTTCGCTCACCGCCTCGGTCGCGGATCGCGGTATCGGCGGTCGTCGCCGTAGGCCGGACGGGCAGAGGTATTGCTGCCGCGACGGATATCTCGCGGCTGACGATCATGGGCATAACTGTCATTGTTACGCAGTGACTGCGACCGGCGCTGCGGCGGGCTCGCAGTGCCGTCATAACCCCAATCCTGGGGTCGCTGAACCCGCACGCGCCTGGTGTCCTCACGCGCTGGATGGCTGCGTGGAGGCTGTCGTTTCTGGGCCGGTCGCCGCGCTGGTTCAGTGGCCGCAGCGCGGCGCGCGCGTCCCACCGGACTCGGTGCGCGCTGCACCCGTCGCCGATCCAGGCGGTCGCGCAGAACCTCGGCACGGGTCTGAGCGTACGGAACCGGATTGGGCAGCCGGAGCATTCGGCCGAACCTGCCGTCTCCACCCGATGCCAGTGCCGCGACCGCTTCCGGTTCGTGCCGTGCCGCGTTCGCCAGCAACCCGAACATGATCAGTGTGGTCAGCGTCGAGGTGCCACCGGCCGACAGCAACGGCAGCTGGATACCCGTCACCGGGAGCAGACCCACGACGTAGCTGATGTTGATCAGTGCCTGCGCGGTCACCAGGATCGTGATGGTCGCGGTGAGCAGTCGCAGGAACGGGTCCACCGAGCGAACCGCGATCCGCAGGCCGACAAAGGCGAACAGACCGAACAGCAACAGCACGAGGACGCCACCGACGAGTCCGAGTTCTTCGCCGATGATCGCGAAGATGAAGTCGTTGTGGGCGTTGGGCAGGTAGTTCCACTTCGCCCGGCTCTGCCCGAGCCCCTCACCGAACGGACCACCATTGGCCAGGGCATACCGGGCCTGCCTGGCCTGATAACCCGCACCCTGCGGATCGTTGTCCTGACCCAGGAAGCTGAGCACCCGCGCGCTGCGATAGCCGGCCGACATGGCGAGCACGGCGGCCAGCGCCACACCGGTGAGCGCGAAGAAGCCGAAGACCTTCATCGGCAAACCTGCAAACCACAGCAGTGCGCCAATGATGATCGCGATCGTGATGGTGGTACTCAGGTTCGGTTCGAGGATGATCAGGCCACAGATCAGGATCGCGACCGGGATCAGCGGGATGAGCAACTCACGCAGTTGCGCGTTGTCCCGGCGACGGGAAGCGAGCAGATGGGCACCCCAGACACAGAGTGCAACCTTGGCCAGCTCTGAGGGCTGTACCGAGAGTCCGCCGATGACGAACCACCGTCGGGCACCCTGACTCAGGGTTCCGATGCCGGGCACCAGGACCAGCATCAGCATGATCGTGGTGATGATGATCGCCGGGGCGGCCAGCCGTCGCATGATCCGCACCGGCATCCGTACGGCGAAGTAGAACAGCACCACGCCCATCGCGGCGAACACCAACTGCGTGGTGAACATGCCGTATGACGAACCGGTTTTTGAATAACCCTCCACTGACGATGCCGACAGCACCATCACCAACCCGAAGGCGGTCAGCAGGACGGTCAGGGTCACCACGAGATGAAACGACGCCAGGGGCCGGCTCAGGACACCGGCGACCCTGGTGAGAATCGAACCGATCCCCTCGCCGAGGGAGATGACCCGGCGATCCGGCGTGGACTTGGAGGTGCCGCGAGTGCCTGCCGCGGTCGAACCGGCGGGCTCTGCCTTGTCGTCGGAGCCGCCACCGATGTCGACGCCTTCCAGATCCCCATCGTCCTCGAGGTCCACGCCGCCCAGGCTTGTTTCCGGCTCGGAGTCGATATCCGAATCAATATCGTCAGAGTCCGCGTTGATCCGGTTCTTTCGCATCAGGATTCCCCCAGCACCTGCGCGCCCGGGAGAGCGCGGGCACTCGCGGCGAAGCTGTCGCCGCGGGCTCCGTAACCGGAGAACATGTCGAGCGATGCCGCCGCCGGGGCCAACACCACTGCATCAGGGGTGTCCGGGTCGGCTGCGCAGAGGCCCCAGGCAGCCCGCACCGCGCTGTCCATGACCGCGTCGGCGGAGACCGGATCTACAGAAGCCGGGGCGATGTTCACCGACTCATCTTCCCCTGTTACTCGTGTGACTGTTGGGACCAAAGGGGCGTGTCGTGCCATTGCATCTCTGATGATGTCGCGATCGGCTCCGATGATCACCACCCCGGCGAGCCGATCGCGGACGGCGATGATGAGTTCGTCGACCGAAGCACCCTTGAGCAATCCCCCGGCAATCCAGATCACTCGGCGATGTCCCAGGATCGAGGCCTGCGCGGCGTGGGGGTTCGTCGCCTTCGAGTCGTCGATGAAGGTGGTTGTGCCGACGATGGCGACCGGCGCACTGCGGTGTCCGGCTACGGTGAACGCTTCGAGCCCTTCGGCGACGGCTTGCGGGCTCACCCCGACCGCCCGGCACAGCGCCGCCGCCGCCAGCGCATCGAGGACGCCGGACGGACCTTGCGGCCGCACCTGGTCGGCGTCGATCAGGGCAACGACATCGGTCAACGGGATCGGCTGAGAATCGCCACTCGCGTCCCAGTCGACCCTGTCGACCAGTCGGCCGTCGAGGACACCGAGTTCATCCGGCTCCGGGACCCCGAGCCGGAATCCGAGTGTGCGGCCCTCCGGATCCGAGCCGGTGAGGTTGCCTGCCACCGGGTCGTCGCGGCCGACAACCGCAACCGGTCCCGACAGGGCGATGGCCTTGGCCTCGACGTAGGCATCCATCGAGCCATGCCAGTCGAGGTGGTCTTCGGCGATGTTGAGCACCACACCCGCGGTCGGACGTACCGACGGTGCCCAGAAGAGTTGAAACGACGACAGTTCCACCGCGAGCTGCTCGACGCGGGGCTCTGCGACCAAAGCGTCGAGCACCGGCAGGCCGATGTTGCCGCAGGCCATGACCGAGGCGCCGGCAGCGGACAGGATCGACTCGATCATCCCGGTGGTGGTGGTCTTGCCGTTGGTACCGGTGACCACCAGCCATTGACGAGGCGGGCCCGTGACGCCGGATCGGTCCACCTGCCAGGCCAATTCCACCTCGCCCCACACCGGTAGCCCCGCGGCCGCGGCCGCAACCACCAGTGGGTTGTCGGGGCGGAAGCCCGGCGATGCGACGACGAGGTCGAAGTCGGCGGTCCAGTCCGAGGTGGCGGTCAGCGTATCCGGGGACACCGCCGCAGCACCGGCGGCGACCAGCGGTTCGAGCGCGGCAGGTCGGTTGTCGCAGACGGTGACCGCCACATCATGGTTCAGCAAGAACCGCGCGGCGGACGCTCCGGCAATACCGGCGCCCGCGACCAGAACCCGCTCACCCCACGGTGCCTGCACCGTCATCGCCTATCCCCCACTTGAACTGAGGAACTCGCTGTAGAACAGCGACAACCCCAGGGCGCACGCGATGGCGGTCAGCAGCCAGAACCTGATGATCACCGTGGTTTCGGCCCACCCGGACAGTTCGAAGTGGTGATGGAACGGCGCCATCCGGAACACCCGCCTGCCGGTGGTCCGGAAGACCGCGATCTGGATGACCACCGAGATGATCTCAGCGACGAACAGCGCGCCGACGACGACAGCGAGGAGTTCGGTGCTGGTGGTGATCGACAGGCCGGCGAGCAACCCACCGAGCGCCAGAGAACCGGTGTCGCCCATGAATATCTTGGCCGGGGCGGCATTCCACCACAGGAATCCCAGGCAGGCGCCACCGCCGGCCACCGCGATCAACGCCAGATCGAGCGGGTCACGCACGGTGTAGCAACCGGGCTCGGCAGCTTTGGGCCCACCGACACAGGCATTGCGGTACTGCCAGAACGTGATCAGCACGTAGGAACCGAGCACCATCGCCATCGAACCCGCGGCGAGGCCGTCCAGTCCGTCGGTGAAGTTGACCGCGTTGGACCACGCCGACACCACCAGCCACACGAAGATGATGAAGACCACCGAACCCATGGCGATGGCGTCGATCTCACGGACGTACGACAACTTGGGGCTGGCCGGCTGGTAACCGGCTTCGTTGCGGAACTGCAGCGCCAGCACACCGAACAGCAATGCGGCGATGAGCTGACCCACCGACTTCGCGGTCTTGTTCAGTCCGAGGTTGCGCTGCTTGCGGATCTTGATGAAGTCGTCGAGGAAGCCGACGAGCGCCAACGTGGTCGCCAGCGACAGCACCAGGATGCCCGAGGCGGTCGGACCGCTGCCGTCCGTGATGTACCCGAACAGATGCGATCCCCAATAGCCCGCCCACAGTGCGGCCACGATCGCCACGCCGCCCATCGACGGGGTGCCGCGCTTGGTCTGGTGGCTTGCGGGCCCCTCGACCCTGATCTCCTGACCGAAGCCTTGACGCGAAAAGACCTTGATCAGCACCGGGGTCAGCAAGATCGCCACCGCCAGCGAGATCACGCCCGCAATCAGGATCTGCCTCACCTGAACATCCCTATCTGTCGAGTATCAAAGCTGTGATCGAAGACGTTCACGCAGGATCGCCACTCGGAGTCGGGCGGCCGCCGTGGCCGTCCAGGAATTCGGTAAGGCCGAGTTCGCGCCCACCCATCACCAGCACCACATCGTGCTCGCCGAGTTGCGCGTCCAGTATCTCCGCAGCCTTCTGTGGAGTGGACACCAGGACCGCCTCCGAACCCCACGAACCCTCCATGACCGCACCCTGATGAAGTCCGTGGACGGCTCGAGAGGTACCCACACAGATGACCTGACCGATGTCCAGGCGCACGGCCAGCCGGCCGAGTTCGTCGTGCGCGACCACCCAGCGCGTCATCGCAAGCCGATCATCGGCATCGAGATCCGGTGGGAGGTCCATCTCACCGAGCACCGCCCAACTGCGCCGCTCCGGCGCGGCGTGCACGGCATCGGCCAGGTCGCGCAGGGCGGCACGTACCGCCCTGGTGTCGACCCGGTCCACCTGCTCGGCCGGGCCGCTATCGGTATTGCTCACTGTGATGACTCCGTGTCGGTTGTATTCTGTTGCGTTCCAAGCTCATCGATGGCCTGGGCCAGGACGACCCGATCGTCGAAGGGATGCTTGACGCCGCGGATCTCTTGACCTGCCTCGTGTCCTTTGCCTGCCACCAGCACCACGTCACCGGGCCGCGCCCAGCGGACCGCGGCCCCGATCGCCTCGGCCCGGTCGCCGACTTCCCGGACCGGCTCAGCGCCCGAGGGGCGCTCGGCAAGCGGTACGGCCGCGGCTCCGGCGACCACCTGCGCCCGGATCTCGGCGGGTACTTCGGATCGCGGATTGTCGTCGGTGACGACAACGAACTCGGCGCCGCGCGCGGCCGCCTCACCCATGATCGGACGTTTTCCGGTATCGCGGTCGCCACCGGCTCCCACGACAACGGCGATCCGACCCTTGCTCTGGCCTCGCAGCGTGTCGATGACGGCCTCGAGCGCGGCGGGTTTGTGGGCGTAGTCGACCACGGCCAGGAACGGCTGCCCGCGGACGATGCGCTCGACTCGTCCGGGTACCGCGACACCACCGATCGATGCGATCGCCGTCGGCACCGGAACACCGGCACCGGCCGCGAGCGCAACAGCGGTCAGCGCATTGGCGACGTTGTATCTGCCGGGCATCGGGACAACCATCTCGTGCGACCGGCCGTCGGGCCCGGTCACCGTGACGTGCTGTGCACCGTCGGCGGCCACCTCGGATGGTCCGGCATGCCAGTCGACACCCTCCCCTGACCCCGACGTCGACACACTGATCGCGCCCGGGCCGGCGATCTGCAACATCTCGCGTCCCCAGTCATCGTCGACACAGATCACCGACGCCTCGGCGTGAACCGGCGAATCCGGCTGGAACAGCAGCGCTTTGGTGTTGAAGTAGTCGCGCATGGTCGGATGGAAGTCGAGATGGTCCTGCGAGAGATTGGTGAAAGCCCCCAGCGCGAACCGACTGCCGTCGACACGACCCAGATACAAGGCGTGACTGGAGACCTCCATCACCACCGAATCCACACCCTGCTCGAGCATCGCGGCCAACAAACCCTGCAACTGCGGGGCCTCGGGCGTGGTCAGTGCACTGGGCTGCCGAATCCCGGCGATCCGGGTCTCGACGGTGCCGATCAGTCCCACCGAGTGCCCGTCCGCCATCAGCGCCGCCTCGGTCAGGTAGCTCGTGGTGGTCTTGCCCGAGGTTCCGGTGATACCGATCAGCGTCAGGCGCCGGGACGGGTGACCGTATATCTGGGAGCTGAGGTCGCCGAGGATCTGCCGCGGCTGCGGATGAACCAGAATCGCGCAGTCGTGGGCTCCATCGAGAGCGGCCACGATGTCGCGTCCGGCGGGATCGGTCAGTACCGCCGTCGCACCGGCAGCCAGTGCATCCGCGGCGAATTGCGCACCGTGGAAATGGGTGCCCGGTAGCGCCGCGAACAGATCTCCTGGGCGAACATCCTGGGCCCGAAGGGTCACACCGCGCACAGCGCTCTGTGCTGTTGCCGCGCCGATCAGATCAATCTGTGCGTTGCCGGTCGCTGCGAGATCCTCCACCGGGGTCGGGGTGACCAGGGCAGGGCGCAGCACCGAACTATCGGGAGCAGACATTTTCTCAACATACCGCCGCGGGGTCACCCGGCTTGCAAGACCAGTGGAGGCGTCGGGCCCGATGACAGTGGTATCTGTTCACGCTGCAGCATCCAGGATGCGATGGTCTGGAACAGTGGCGCAGCGCTCTGTCCACCGGTGCCGTCACTGCTTCGTTTCGGGTTGTCCAGCATGATGCCGATCACGTATCGCGGGTTGTCAGCGGGCGCGATTCCGGCGAACGTGATGTTGTACGCCTCATTGGAATAGCAACCACACTTCGGATCCACCTGCTGCGCGGTGCCGGTCTTACCGCTGATCTGGTATCCGGGGACGTCTGCTTTCACACCGGTGCCGTTCTGCACACCCATCGGATCGCTCTGGACCACCGAACGGAACATGTCACGAACCGACTTGGCGGTCGCGGGGCTCACCACCCGAATCCCTGCCGGCGGCTCGGTGGCACCGGGCTGACCCTCACCGTTGATCGCCTTGATGATCCGCGGCGGGATCCGCACTCCGTCATTGGCAACCGCCTGGTACATGGCCGTCATCTGCAGCAGCGTCATCGTCAGGCCCTGGCCGATCGGAAGGTTGGCAAAGGTGCCACCCGACCACTGCGTGCGGGCCGGGACCACGCCGCCACTCTCGCCGGGCAGACCCACATCGGTGCTCTGGCCGAGGCCGAAACGCTTGAGCATGTCGGCAAATCGGTCCTCGCCCACCTTCTCGGCGAGCATCAGAGTTCCGACGTTGGAGGACTTACCGAAGATGCCCGTGGTCGTATACGGCGCAACGTCATGCGCCCAGGCATCTTTCACGGTGGCATCGGACATGGTGATCGTTCCCGGCACCTGGTGCACCTCGTCCGGCGTGGTGACACCGTATTCGATGGCGGCCGCAGCGGTGACGAGCTTGTTGACCGAACCGGGCTCGAACGGCGAGGTGACCGGGAGGTCACCGAGCTGCGCATCCCCCTGCTCGTCAAGGGGTTTGGCGGGATTGAACGTGCCGTCGTTGGCCATCGCCAACACTTCGCCGGTCTTGACATCCATGACCACGGCCGACGCGTTCACCGCGCCCGAGCGGTCCTTGGCCAGCTGCACCTGGTTCTGGACGTACCACTGGATGTCGGAGTCGATGGTCAGTTCCACGGTGGCACCGTTGACGGCCGGATGCAGGTTGCGAGGGCTGCCAGGGATGACAGCACCGTCGGAGCCACGGTCGTAGGTGCGCGACCCGTCAGCACCTGAAAGTACTGAATCCATCGAGGATTCCAGGCCGATCAATCCGTTTCCGTCGAAGTCGACGTCACCGACGATGTTCGCCGCCAACTCGCCACCGGGGTACAGCCGCACGTCCTGTCGCTCCGAACCGACCTCGGGGAACTCATCGATGATCTTGTTGGCCGACTCCGGACTGATCGCCCGCGCCAGGTACACGAAGGTCTCGTCGCTACGCAGCAGTTCACGAAGCGAGGACTCGTCGAACTCGTTGCCGAGCTCCTCTCGGATTCCGCGCGCGATCTCACCGATCCGGGTGTCGAGGTCCGGTAGCGACGGATTCTTCTGATGCGCCTCTTCGATCTCTTTGCGAACCTTGACCGGCTGGAAGGTCAGTGCGCGAGCGTCATCGGTGTAGGCGATGGCCTTGCCCTTGCGGTCCTCGATGGCACCACGTTTCGCGGGCAGCACCTCGGTCACCGCACGCTGGCTTGCCGCCTCGGCGGACAGTGACGGGCCGTCGACGACCTGCAACATCGTCATCTTCACCGTGACCACCAGGACCACGACCAGGATCAAAGCCGTTGCCACCCGGTGGCGCCGCAAGAATTGCCGACTGGCCTGGATCATGTCGTCGCTCCCGTGGTGCGAACCACCAGCCGGGAAATTGGTACGGCCGGCGGCCGTCCGGGGCGCGTTGTCGGGATGGTCGCTGTCGCGGTATCCGGCAGGCCCCGTTCCCTGGCGTCCCCGCGGACGCCGCGACGGGCCAACCCGCTCCCGGCCCACTGATCGCTGCCGGGTACGACGGTCGCCCGTACTCCTCGGCCGCATCATCGGCAGCACCGATCGTCAGCAGATCCCTTCGCCGTGAACACCATCGCAAATGAGACCTTCATGGTTGTCAATTCTCTGCTGCGCTAACCGACTTCGCCCGAATTTGCGCCCGGCGCGCCGCCATTGGTTGGAAGAACATTTGAGTATGCCGGCGCAGTCGGGGACTCGGCCGGGCTATTCACTGTCGGGGCCGTCGGGGCCGCCGGAGAGGTCGGGGCCGTCGGCAGAGGATTGGCGGCGTTGCCACCCGGGGTGACCGGGGTCCCCTGAATCGGAATCCCCTGAGCCCCTGGTGCTGTCGGATTGACAACCGGAGTTTCTGCCGGCTTGGGCGCGGCCGTTTTCCGACCGTTGTTCATCGACGGCGCTTTGTCACCTTCAGCGGGCTTGATCTCGCCGACAACGGTTTCACGCCCATCGGGACTGATGACCATCCGCGGCACATCGGTGGCCGGGATCATGCCCAATTCACCGGCCTTTTCGGACAATTCAGGCGCAGAGTCACCCGACTCGTACGCCTTCTTGAGGGCGTCCCGGCGGTCGGACAGCTGTTCGTTGTACGCACGTTCCACACCGAGTTGATACGAGTCCTGAGCCGACTTGGTCGAAAGCCACAGTGTCAGCGCCAATCCGGCCAACAGCATCCCGACAACGACTACGGCGAACGGGACGCGGCGCATCGCCTGGACCGGCGCACTTCGCATGCGGCCCCACATTGCCGGCTTCTCCACCGGCGCGGCCTGGCTCTCGGGACGCTGCCAGTGACGTGATGTCGACGAAACCGCCCCGGCACCAAGGCGTTTGCGACGACGCTCGAGCGCCTTCTCCGCCGCGGCCGAACGCTGCCGGTTCGCACCCGAGTGCCTGGCACGCTGTTCACCGGCATCGCGGCGCCGTGCAGAGGCGAGATTGTCGTCGGTTACCGTCACTTCTTCCCCCCCGCTATCCGTTCGATGACCCGCACCCGCACGGATGCGGACCTCGGGTTGCGCTCGATCTCTTCGTCCGAAGCCTGTTCCGCTCCCCTGGTCACCAGCACGAAATCCGGTGCGGTTCCAGGAAGATCGACAGGGAGTCCGGGTGGTGTCCTCGATTTGGTCCGCTCGACGAACTCGCGTTTGACGATCCGGTCCTCCAGCGATTGGTAAGACATGACCGCCAGGCGCCCACCGACCGCCAAAGCCGAAAGTGCTGCGGGTAGAGCAGCCTTCAACGAGGTCAGCTCCCCATTGACTTCGATCCGCAACGCCTGGAATGTGCGCTTGGCCGGATGACCACCGGTACGTCGGGTGGCTGCCGGAATGGTCCGATACAACAACTCCACCAGTCGGCCGCTGGTGGTGAAGGGTTCGATCTCCCGTTCACGCAGAACCGCGGAGGCAATCTTGCCCGCAAACCTCTCGTCACCGTATTCCGAAAGGACACGGGCCAATTCGCCGTGCCCGTAGGTGTTGAGGACATCGGCCGCGGTCAGTGGGTCGTCTGCATTCATCCGCATGTCCAGCGGAGAGTCAACCGCGTAGGCGAACCCGCGGTCGGGCTGATCGAGTTGCATCGACGAGACGCCGAGGTCGTAGAGTGCGGCGTCGATCTTCGTCACACCGGCCTGCTCCAAGGCCTCGTCCACCGCGTCATACCGCGTGTGGACAAAAGTGATCCGATCGCCGAAGGGCGAGAGTCGTTCGCGCGCGAGATTCAAAGCGTTGATGTCACGGTCGATCCCGATGATCGAAACGCCAGGGAATCTCTGGGCGATGAGTTCGGTATGGCCGCCTGCGCCGAGAGTGCCGTCGACATAGATCGCGTCGGTGCCGTCGGGATGTCGCCGCGTGATCGAAGGTGCGAGCAATTCGATCATCCGCTCGGCCATGACCGGGACGTGCCCGAAGGGGCCATCGGCGAGATCCACTGTGCTACCTCTCGTGCGGTCCGGGTGCGCCAATTGGCCGGCAGGTGTGTGGGTGGATCCTGGTCCCTGCCCGATCTCCGCACCTGGCGCTGGGGAAGTGCGTCAGGGGCGGGCTGTCGAACCTGGCGCTGGGGAAGTGCGTCAGGGTCGGATCGGGCAAAGGCCTCGATTCACCCACGTGGTCTTGTGGTCCTTGGCCTCAGGCCGTGTCCAGGACGTCGAAGCCCACGCTCGAGAAGTTCTCCTCGTGCTCATCCTGGTAATCGCGCCATGTCTGCGCGTCCCAGATCTCCAAGTGGCTCATGTTTCCGATGACCACACATTCTTTGGCCAGCCCGGCATAACGACGGTGATCCGGGGACAGTGTTATGCGTCCCTGTCCGTCTGGCCGCTGTTCATCGGTTCCCGAGCTCAGTTGACGCTGAAAAGCCCGGGCAGCAGGATCGTTCTTGGGCGAGCTCATCACTCGTTGAGCCAACTCATAGAAGTCATCCCGCATGTGCACTGCGAGGCTGCGGTCCTGACCTTTTGTGATCATCACCCCTCCTGCAAGTGCGTCTCGGAACTTTGCGGGCAGCGTGAGCCGCCCCTTGTCGTCCAACTTGGGTGTGTAAGTGCCGAAGAACATAGCGCTGGCCATGTGTCGTCACCTCCAACCCCAAGGTTGATGGAAAGATCCGGTTCTCTTCCACCAACGATCACCACTGTACCCCACAATCCACCACTTTCCACCCCATGCAGCCCAAAAATGGGCATTTCGCCGTCAACATTGCAGGTAGACGCCGCATCACCAGGTGGGGGACAAAACCTGATCCGGGGTGTCCCGGAACCTTTCGGACCAGATTTTGGAGTCCCAGGGGGCACTTCAGCCCCGTTTTGCCGGCAGAACCTCAGGCGTGGGAGAAAGTGGGGATTCGGGTGGAAAGTGGGGCGAGATGCCCTGAAAAACACAAAAAGGCCGTGCATCGCGATGCGATGCACGGCCTTTTACAATCAAACGCGCTTGGAGGCGTCTACTCCTGCTCGAAGCGGCGGTTGAACCGCTCTTCCATACGCTCGGAAAACTTTCGTCCTTGCCGCTGCTCGCGGCCCGACGAACCGCCGCGCGACGACGACCCCGAAGAACCTCCGGGAGTCGGTCCGCTACGAGATCCCCACAACGCCATCAGCCCGGCGCCGAACATCACCAAGAAGCCGATGAGGCTGACAATGGGGAATCCGCCGACCTGCACCTCGATGACAACTCCCCCGACAAGGAGAACAAGTCCGACGAGGAACAGCACGGCAGCTTGCAGTCGACGGCGCGCAGTGGAGCCGCGAAAGCGACGCGACCGTACGTTCGACGCAAACTTGGGGTCTTCGGCGTACAGAGCGTTTTCGATCTGTTCGAGCATGCGCTGCTCGTGCTCTGAGAGTGGCACCCGCCCCCTCCTTCAGCACATGGTTTCGGTAGAGCATCCAGAGGAGACAATTCCGGTTGCCCGGACCCACTGCGGTGGACCCACCTCCGATGATACGAGGTGTTGGAAGTTCGAACCACCATTCCCCGCCACAAGTTGGTCAATTTTGGTCCGTTAGCAGTAATTTCGTAGCCTTCAGGCCGCACCGGCAGGCATATTCGACGGTTTGCCCCGCTCGAGTCGCAGGATTTCCATCTCGACCACGTGCAAAAACTTGTCCACGTTCGGTCGTAACTCGGCGATCTGCTCGTCGGTCACCGACCGGATCCCGGCCTCCGTGTCGGCGCGCAGGCGAGAGAGCCCGGCGAAGTACGTTGCCCACTCGGAGAGCTCGGGCATCGCCTGCGGCAGTCGCGCCCACGCACTGCGCGACCCGCGTCGGCGCGTGGGGTGCTCGGCGACGGCCAGGACAGCGCCTGCCGCGCGCAACGCCGATTGGTACAGCGCGCTGAACGCCTCGGCGGAATCGGTGACGACATCCGATTCACGCAGACGCGACTCCGCTCGTTCCAACATCTCGCGGGAGGCGATGATCTGGGTTGGTTCGGGCAGTCGGGTGACCCGCGCGGTCGAAGCCGCCACGCCATTCCGGGAGACACGCGCAGGGGTTTGTGCCGTCGTCGCCATCTCGGTCCTCCTTCGCCGAACTGTCTGTGTCTATGCGGGGTCGGCCCGGTGGCCTACGCTTCCCTCGTCGGCCACCGAGCCGCTCCACGTCGTAAAGCGGGTAAACGATGCGGCTTGCGCCTTTGCGGAGGTTGAAGCCTCGAACACCCGTTCGACAGTTTCAATATACCTAACGACACCGACAACCCTCAAGCAAAAAAGGCGGAAACTTCTGTGCCCATCCGGATCGCCGACCTCTCGGCCCACGATGCACAGATCTGGCTGCCCGAGGCGTTGAGCGTGTACGTCACCGCTATGAACTACCCGCCGGGCACCGAAGTGCAACGGGCTCCCCTGTGGCACGACCACATCCGGCGCCCCGGATGGAAAGCCGTTGCCGCGATCGACTCACCTGGCCCGGCAACCGGACGGGAAACCCTGGTCGGGATCGCATATGGATACAGCGGCGCGCACGATCAATGGTGGAACCAGCAGGTGCGCAGCGGTCTGGTCCGCGCCGGATGCAGCCGTGAGCGCGTCAGCGCCCTGACCGACAACTACTTCGAACTGACCGAACTCCACGTGCATCCGTCCGCGCAGGGCAGGCAGATCGGCGAACACTTGTTACAACGCCTGCTGGTCGATCGCTCCGAACCACAGGTGCTGCTCTCGACCCCCGAGGTAGACGAGGAGAACAACCGTGCCTGGCGCCTGTACCGCAGGCTGGGTTTTGCCGACGTGCTGCGCGGCTTCACCTTTGCCGGTGATCCCAGGCCGTTTGCTGTCCTCGGCCGCGCACTCCCATTGCGTTAGGACCACATGATCGACGTCAGGACCACAATCGACACCATCGTCATCGGGGCCGGACACAACGGCCTCGTGGCCGCCGCCTATCTGGCCGCCGCCGGTCAACAGGTCAAAGTGCTCGAACGCGACAGTGTCGCCGGCGGTGCCGTGTCCAGCGTCGAACGGTTCCCGGGCTATCGCGTCGACCGTGGGTCGTCGGCGCACCTGATGATCCGGCACACCCCGATCCTCGAAGAGCTCGCACTGGCCGATCACGGACTGCGATATATCGACTGCGACCCGTGGGCGTTCTGCCCGGCGACCGACGATGCTCCCCCGATCATTTTCCACCACGACCTCGAGAAGACGATCGCGTCGATCGAGGCGGCCTGCGGTCCCGCCGATGCGCACGCCTACCGTGGCTTCGTCGACGTCTGGGCGCGCCGGTCGGCGGCGATGATGTCGGCGTTCACCTCTTCCCCATCCCCGCTCGCTCTCGGCAAGGCGTTCTGGGGTCTGCCCGCGCGCATCCCCGGAAACGGCTCCGCCGCCGGGCTCGGTCTGTCGCAAGAGTTCCTGATGTCCGGTAATGCACTCTTGGACAACTGGTTCGAATCCGAACACCTCAAGGCGGCGCTGGCCTGGTTCGGAGCGCAGTCCGGTCCGCCGATGAACGAACCCGGAACCGCACCCATGGTCGGCTTTGCCGCGGCGATGCACACCATTCCCCCAGGCCGGGCTGTCGGCGGCAGCGGCGCGCTCGCCGAAGCCCTCATCCGCAAACTTCACGCCGACGGCGGCGAACTCGAACTGTCGGCCGCCGTGACCGCCATCGAGAAGCAGGGCGACGGCTGGCGGGTTCGTACCGCCGATGGAGGCTCGCATCGGGCCCGATCGGTGGTCAGTGCCTGTCACATCCTCACCACCCTGGACCTGTTGCAGGCCGGTGGATTCGACCGCACGACCGCTGATCGGTGGCGCTCACAGATCCGGATCGGTGGCGGCATAGGCATGGCAGTCCGTCTCGGGGGCACCGCGCTGCCGCAGTATCCCGGACTACCCGCCGACACCTCGGTGCATGGCGGGCTGGGTCTGCTGGTGACCGATCGCGGACATCTGGCCCGTGCGTACGCCGATGCCACCGCCGGCGATCTGCCGCGGCGCCCGGCACTGATCGCGATGAGTTTCTCCGCGATCGATCCGACCCTGGCACCACCCGACCGGCATCAGACGAGTCTGTGGGCCCAATGGCATCCGTACAAGCTCTCCGGCGGGCGGAGCTGGGCAGACCTCGCTGCCACCGCCGGCCGGGAGATCATCAACGAGTTGGACCGGCACGCACCGGGTTTCGCCGACTCGATCGAGCACACTTACGTCCAGACGCCCGCCGATCTGGAATCCGAGCTCGGGATGACCGGTGGCAACATCATGCATGTGGAGATGTCGCTGGATCAGATGCTGTTGTGGCGCCCCCACCCCGAATTGGCCCGGCACCGGGTTCCCGGTGCCCCCGGCCTGGTGCTCGCCGGGGCCTCGACCCACCCGGGCGGTGGTGTCAGCGGTGCCAGCGGTCGGATCGCGGCGACCGCGATCTTGTCCGACCGGAGATCTCCGTTGGCCAAGATCACCCGCGGCCGATGGGGGTGAGGGCCGCGCCGGTGGTCCCCCGACGTCAGGTCTTGCTGTGGACCTCGGCGGTCATGCTGGCCGGGTCGATCGCCGCGCAGATCGTCTACCCCCTGGTCGACGGGGTGGCGCGCGATCGGGCCACCGTGGTCGTGGTTGTCGCCGCGGCCGCCGCGATGCTCGCTCATGCCACGTTCCGGCTGGGGCCGTTGCGGGCAGTCGCGGTCTTCGCGGCGACGGCCGGCGTCGGATGGACCGCCGAAATCGTCGGCGTCGCCACCGGTTTTCCGTTCGGCGCCTACGCCTACGCCACCGACCGGATCGGGCCGTCCGTGGCCGAGGTCCCGGTGATCATCGGCTTGGCCTGGACCGCAGGCGGTTACAGCATCTGGTGGATCAGCTCGCTGGTCAGTCGCCGTCGTCCGATCCGGATCGCCGTGGCAACTGTCGGGATGGTCGGCTGGGATCTGTACCTCGACCCGCAGATGGTCAGTGCCGGATTGTGGACCTGGTCCACAGAGGACGCCGGGCTCCCCGGCATCGATCAGATCCCGCTCACCAACTTCATCGGCTGGGCCGGTGTCGCGTGTGTCATGTTCGTCTTGCTCTCGCTCATCGACCCGAACCCGGTCACGGTGACACCGATGACGTTGGTCGCACCGGTGGGCTGGTTCACCTGGACCTGGCTCGGTTCGGCACTGGCGTTCCTGGTGTTCCTCGACGACCCCGCGCTTCCCGCCGCGGTTCCGTACGGGCTGATCGGGATGGGCATCCTGGGGGTGCCTGCGGCGTTGGCATTGTCTCGCCGGCACCTTTCCGGCATCAACTGACACGATCAGCGCGGCCCTCCTCACGGACCGGCCCGGCTAATGGCACGATAGTTCCGTGCCTGAGATCATCCGACCCAACCGCCGTCGCGGTCCCCTGAGTGCGGTGTTGCTCGTGCTGGCCCTGCTCTTCGGCCCGGCACTTGCCGCCTGTTCTGACGAGCCCGCCCAATACGGCGATCGGTTGTGGGGCGCGATCGTGCTCGCCGAGAAGGACATCGGCCAGGAAAAGGGTCCGCAGATAACGGTGCCGCAATCACTCGAAGCGGTGGTGAGCGCCACCGAATTCAAGCGAGACGGACTGATCGGCACCCGGGCAACATTCACCGAGGCCACCCTCGGCCAGTTCGCCCAGCTCGGCGAACTCGTCGACGACGCCTACCCGGATGCCCCCGTGACCCTGGACCTCCAGGCGCAGCGCCGCGGTGAAGCGGTCACCTTCCGCGGTACGGCCGATCTGCAAGGGCTGACGCCCGAACGCGACTACGTCGAGTTCTCGGTCCAGTTCGCCGGACCGATCAGTGCCACCAACGGCCAGCAGGATGGTGACGACGCCGTCTCCTGGAAGCCGGAGATCGGCAAGGCGACCCCGATGACCGCCGAGGCCCGCTACGACGAACCCGGGACCGCCGCATTCGCCGGTTGGACCGGTCTGATGGCCGGCATCGCGTTGGCCGTTGCCGTCGTGGTGGTGGCGCTCGCGTGGGTCAGCCGCGACCAATCGCCGCGGCCAGGTGCCCCGCACAAACGCCCCAAGGACGCCGCCCAACAACCCGTCGGAAGCTCGAACACCGGCGGTACGGGTCACAGCGGGACCGACCGCAGCGGTAACTCACGCTGATCGGTTGGCCACCACCGGTGAGTAGATGCCCTCTGACCGAGCCTCAGGCAGCGATCGAGTTCATCCCGAGGCGTTCGAGGACCTCACTGGTGGCCTTCGCGAAGTTCAGGCTGCAGAAGTGCAGACACGGCGCGCCCTCGTCGATCAGGCGCTGCGCCATCTCGGTGGCCAGATCGATACCCACTGCGCGAACCGATTCCCGATTCTCCTCGGGCCCGTCGCCTGCCGCCTCGGCCAGTCGCTTCTCGACCGCGGGCGGGAGCACCGAACCCGATAGTTCGACCATGCGGCGCACCGAGGCAAGCGAGGTGATCGGCATGATCCCCGGGATCAAGGGCTTGGCGCCCTGCTCCGGGTCGGCGGCGTTGACGCGGTCGCGCAGTCGCAGATAGTGATCGACGTCGAAGAACATCTGGGTGATCGAATACTGTGCTCCGGCACGCAGTTTCGACACCAGGTGCTTGGTGTCGTGATCGAGATCGGGTGCGCGGTGATGCCCTTCCGGGAACGAGGCCACCCCGATGTTGAAGTCGCCGAGATCCTGCAGTAGCCGGACGAGTTGTTCCGCGTACTCCAGCCCGTCGGGATGCTTGACCCATTCGCCCAGCGGGTCACCCGGCGGATCACCACGCAGGGCCAGGATGTTGGTGATGCCCTGGTCGGCGTAGCCGCCGGCCATCGCCCGAAGCTCGTCGATGCTGTGCCCCACCGCAGTCAGGTGCGCGACGGGGAGCAACGTGGTCTCGCGCGCGATCTCCCCGGTGATGCGCAATGTCCGGTCACGGGTGGAGCCGCCGGCGCCGTAGGTCATCGAGACAAAGGCCGGGTTCATTCGCTCGAAAATCCGCACGGTTCGCCACAGGCGCGCCTCGGCCTGCTCGTCTCGGGGCGGCATGAACTCGACCGAGAACGGCACCGGACCCGAGTGGGGTTCGGTCAGCCGCTTCACGATCGATGATTGCGTCATCTGCGAACTCACCCGGCAAGTATAGAGGTGGCGGCCGGCGACGACCGCCTGCCTGCCGCCGCCACATCCCACCGTAGTGTGGTTGACGTGGCAATCCAGTCTGTGACCGACGTTCCCGCCGCGACCACCGACCTCTTGCAGCGGGTTTTTGCAGACCGCGCATCCACGGCAGCCGACATCGGTCCGGGATTCTGCGATGCGGTGGACGCACTGTCTGCTTTTGTACTCCGCGGCGGCAAACGTGTCCGACCGACGTTCGCCTGGGCCGGCTACCTGGCCGCCGGGCCTGCCCGTACCGATCCCGACCGACTGTTGTCGGTCTGCGCCGCGCTGGAACTGATGCAGGCCTGCGCGCTGATCCACGACGACATCATCGATCGCTCCGACACGCGTCGGGGGTTCCCGACGATCCACCGCGAGTTCGAGACCCGTCATCGCGAGGCCGGTTGGCGTGGTGATGCCGCCGACTACGGCGAAGGCGTTGCCATCCTCCTCGGAGATCTGGCCCTGGCCTGGGCCGATGACCTGATCGCCGAAGCCGGGTTCGATGCCCAGATCCATCGGTCGGTGTCGGCGATTTGGCGGGGTATGCGCACCGAGGTCCTCGGCGGGCAGTTTCTCGACATCGCCACCGAGGCCTCCGGTGACGAAACGCCGGAGGCCGCCTATCGCGTCATGCGGTTCAAGACCGCCGCCTACACGGTCGAACGCCCACTGCATCTCGGCGCTGCCATCGGTGGCGCCGACCCCGGCCTGATCGAGTCGTTGCGTTCATTCGGCACCGACATCGGTGTCGCCTTCCAGCTTCGTGATGATCTGCTCGGTGTGTTCGGTGATCCGTCGATCACGGGCAAGCCGGCAGGTGACGACATCATCGCCGGCAAGCGGACCGCACTGTTGTCGGCTGCCCTTGGCCATCTCGACGCCCACGACCCGGAGGCGGCAGGCGTACTGCGTGAGCGGGTCGGACGCGCACTCGACGCCGACGAACTGGCCCAGACACTGCAGATCATCACCGCCAGCGGTGCCGTCGCCGAGGTGGAACAGCAGATCGAGGATCTGGTGACCAGCGCGCTGACCACCTTGACCGCGAGCACCGCGACCGCCTCAGCCAAGGCCGACCTGATCGACCTGGCAACCGCCATGACCCGTCGCCAGTACTGATGGCGCGCACCACCTCAGGCAGGAGCGACCGGATCGTTGTTGTCGGCGCCGGGTTGTCGGGTCTGACCGCAGCCCTGTATCTACGCGGGGCGGGCCGAGAGGTGACGGTGCTCGAGGCCGCCGATCTACCCGGCGGCCGGGTCGCAACCGAGACGATCGGTATCAACCGATTTGATACCGGCGCAACAATTCTCACGATGCCCGAACTCGTCCATGCACCGCTGGCCGCGGTGGGTATCAATCGTGACGACGCGGCGCGGCGTCTGGATCTGATCGACGTCGACCCGACCTATCACATGCGGTACGCGGACGGCACCGAACTTCAGATGCATCGCGACGTCGACAAACTGGCCGCAGCCATCGCCGAAACCTTCGGCGCCGAAGCGTCTCACGGCTACCGACGCCTCAACGACTGGCTGGCCCGGCTGTACGACGCCGAGTTCGACCGCTTCATCGACCGCAACTTCGATTCGCCCGTCTCGATCGCCCGAGACCGGACAACCCGGACCGCCGCAGCACAATTGGTGCGCCTGGGCGCACTGGGCAACCTCTCGTCGACGGTGGGACGTTTCATCAGGGACGAACGACTGTTGCGCTCCTTCACCTTTCAGGCACTCTATGCCGGGGTACCGCCGGAGCGGGCCCGCGCGGTGTACGCGGTCATCGCACACATGGACATCAGCATGGGTGTCTACTATCCGCGCGGCGGGATGGGCCGGGTTGCGCAGGAGATGGTCACCGCACTGATCGAGGCCGGTGGTCGCGTCGAATTCGGCGCCGCCGCCGAAGGTGTCGAGTGGGACGACAACCGGGTGAGCGCCATCACGGGCATCGACGGCCGCCGTTGGCCCTGCGACGCCGTCATCTTCACCACCGACACACCGGTCACCCGCGGACTACTCGGAGACAAGCCCCGTCGACATCGTCGCAAGGTCGTCTACTCGCCGAGCGCAGTGGTCGCACACGGCGTGGTTCCCACGTCCGTCACGGCACAGTGGCCGGGCGGGCATCACACGCTGGACTTCGGCGCGGCGTGGTCGCAGACCTTCCGTGAACTGACCGCCCGCTCGGGCCGGGGCCGACTCATGAGTGACCCGTCGCTGCTCATCAACCGTCCCGCGATCTCCGACCCCGCCCACTCGATCACCGCAGCAGGCGAATCCGTGACGGTGCTCGCCCCCTGCCCCAATCTGGATTCTGCACCGCTGCCGTGGCGCGAACTGTCGAGGCCGTACGTGGACGAAGTGCTCGCCGTCCTCGAGACGCGGGGCTACCACGGCATCCGGGAGAACTTCGAGGTCGTCAAGATCGACGACCCCGGCACGTGGGCTGCCAAGGGGATGGCAGCGGGCACACTCTTCGCCGCAGCCCACACCACCGGGCAGACCGGACCACTGCGGACTCCCAACCTCGTCCGTGGAACCGACAACGTGGTGCTGGCCGGCAGCTCGACGGTGCCCGGCGTCGGCATCCCGCCGGTGTTGGTCTCGGGTCGACTGGCCGCAGCCCGAATCACCGGTGACTCGGGGCACTAGGATCATCGAGATGTCCGTACCCGCCACCACCCCTGCGCCGGTCACCGTCGCCGGTCGGTGGCGGCAAGGCTTCTCGATTCGAGCGGTGCGCAAATTCTGTGCCACCGAGATCGGGCGCCACGTGGTGCTCGGATTCATCGGTTCGGTACTGGTCACCATCGGCAGTTTCGGTGTCGGTGACATCCCCCGCAACAACACCTCGCTGCAGAGCATGCACCTGTCGTGGATGTACTACGGCCACGGGAGAACCCTGAGCACCATCGCTTTTTGGCTCGGCGTTGCGTTGATGGTGATCGCGTGGGTGCGGATAGGACGCACGCTGCACGCCCAGAAGACCGGTAACGCTCAGAAGAGCGGCGAGCAACCCGCATCGGCCATCGGCTGGGCGTCGGTGGCCTGGTCTGCTCCCCTGCTGATCGCGATACCGCTCTACAGTCGCGACGTCTACGCCTATCTCGCGCAGGGGGCACTGCTGCGCGATGGCTTCAATCCCTACTCCGACGGTCCCGCGGTCAATCCGGGGCCGCTGGTCGATTCGATGGCGCAGGTCTGGGCGACCACCACCGCGCCCTACGGCCCCGGCTTCATGACCGTTGCCCGCGCGGTGACGGAGATGACCGGCGATAGTCCGGTTGCCGGAGTCCTGGTGATGCGTCTGGTCTTGCTGCCCGGCCTGCTGTTGACGCTGTGGGCACTGCCCAGGCTGGCCCGCCGTTTCGGCGCCAATCCGTCGATGGCCATCTGGATCGTGCTCCTCAATCCGATGGTCCTGATCCATCTGGTCGGCGGCCCGCACGTCGAACTGCTGATGATGGGTGTGCTGATTGCGGGCGTCACGCTGGTGGTCGAGGGCCGCCATGTCGCCGGGATGAGTGTGCTGGCGCTGGCCACCGCGATCAAGATCACCGCGGGTGTGGCGATTCCGTTTGTCCTGTGGATCTGGCTGGCACACATCCGCGCCGAGCGACCGGTGCGGGCGAGCGATGTGGTCCGGGTGCTGGCCTGGATCATCGGGCTCGGTGCGGTGATCTTCGGTGCCTTGACGCTGGTCGTCGGTCATGGATTCGGCTGGCTGCTCGGGTTGACCTGGGCTGACAAGATCATCAACTGGCTGACGATCCCCACCGCGGTGGCTCATCTGATCACCTTCGCCGCTTCACCTTTCACGGCGCTGCCGCTACTACCGGTGCTCGATGTGGTCCGCACTGTGGGATCGGTCATCATGGCGCTGACGCTGGTGGGTCTGTGGCTGTGGTTCCGCAGATCCGAGCGCGACGCGGTCAAGGGCATGGCGTGGGCGATGTTCGCCGTCCTGCTGCTCGAACCGTCCACGCTGCCCTGGTATTACACCTGGGCGCTGGTTCTGGCCGCGGCCTTCGCGATCGACAGGCGAGCCATCGTGGCGATCATCGTGTTCTCGGTGTTCCTATTGCAGGTGTTCGGCCCCACCGACGAGATCTACATGTATGAACTCCCCGACGTCCTGCTGGCGCTCGTGTTGTCAGGATTGGCCGGGTGGTCTTTTGTCCGGGTCGATCCGCTTCGATTACGCCGATTGATCCGAGGGAAACCGGCACCGGCCCCCACCACCGGTGCCACCGAAGACGTGTCATGACCGAAGATCTCGGCGCCGCGTACGAACACTGCCGACAGTTGGCCAAAGTTCACGGCCGCACGTATTACGCCGGTACCCAACTGCTTTCGAAAGACAAGCGCAACGGTGTGTACGCGCTGTACGGATTTGCACGGATGGTCGACGACATCGTCGACAACGACACGGGACCAGATCGTCTCACCCGCCTCGATGCGATCGAATCCGATCTCGCCTCGGCCCTTGCCGACCCGGCATACCGGCCGGACCTACCGGAAGTGCTGGCAGTCGCCGATACCGCGACCACCTACTCGATCGACCACCACTACTTCGCGGCTTTCCTGCGCTCGATGCGAATGGACCTGCCCGAGAGCCCACTTCACGTCAGCCGATACCGGAGCATGGGGCAACTCCGGGACTACATGTACGGGTCGGCCGGCGTGATCGGCCTCGAGTTGCTCCCGATCCTGGGGACGGTTGGCCCGGTGTCGGAGGCGACCGAATCAGCTCGTTCGCTCGGAGACGCATTCCAGCTGACAAACTTCATCCGCGATCTCGGCGAGGATCTCGACCGCAACCGGATCTATCTCCCCACCGACGAACTCGCTGCATTCGGCGTCGACGAGTCGATGCTGCGCCGGTGCCGTCGGACCGGACAGGTCCCACCCGAATTACGCCGGGCCCTGGCTCATCTGATCGCGATGACCCGCGCCGAATACCACCTCGCCGAACCCGGCATAGATCACCTGACGCCGGCCAGCCGTCCCGGAATCCGCGCGGCGTTCACCATGTACCGGGCCATTCTCGACGAGGTCGAGGCAAGCGACTATCGCGTACTGACCCAAAGAGTCCGGGTCCCCCGGCGCAAACGACTGACCCACATCGCCGCAGCACTCACGCGTCGGCGCTGACGATCTCAACCCAGATCGACCTCGGCGTCGGCCGCTCCCTCGATCCAGTCGTTGGCCTCGAAGGATGGACGCTCCCGACCAGCGCTTCCGAGAATGGCCGGACCATGTCAGACCCGCCGGGCACAATGTCGTCCAACCCCATTTCGCGCACGGAGAGGAACTGAAGTGGCCACAGACACTCCGCCACCCCGCACCGGTTCATCCGAAAAGGAAGTGCTGGTGGGCTTTCTGGACTATCTGCGCGTGTCCGCGGCCTCGAAACTCCTCGGGGTTTCCGAGACGGCAGCCCGGGCACCGGCGGTGCCGAGCGGCACGAACCTGATCGGTCTTCTGCGTCACCTCACCTACGTCGAACGAGCGATCTTTCTCGAACTGAAGGTCACGAACTGGAAGTCCACGTTCACCGCAACAGATTCGGACACAGTCGATTCGATCATCGAGGCGTACCGCGACGCCACCGTGCAAGCCAACGCAGTCATCGCCACCTACACCGACCTTGCCCAACCCGCACCGATCGCCCCCGGTCGAAAATCGGCGCCCTCGATGCGTTGGGCGCTGACGCACATGATCGAGGAGACCGGACGCCACGCAGGTCACCTGGACATCATCCGCGAGCAGCTCGACGGCCAGACCGGGCGATAGATGGCTTCGCCCCAACCCACGTAGGAGTACGAAATGCCAGAAGGTCGTCCTCGGTTGGACGTTCCACCGAGGCCTCGAGTGAAGGTTCGCGAATGAACGACATACTGAGGATCGAACCGGCAGACTTCGACGATCCGGTCTTACAGGAGTTCCTGCAGGCACATCTCGACGACATCGCCCCCACCGCACCCGACGAGAGTCAGCATGCTCTGTCGATCGCTGCCATGAAGACATCGCCGGGATTCAGGCTCTGGGTCGCATACATCGACGCCGAATTGGTCGGAACCGTTGGACTGGGCCGGGTTTCGGCCGGACATGAGGAGCTCAAGAGTATGCGGACCTCACCACACCGCCGCGGTTCCGGAGTCGGCAGGGCGCTCCTCGATCACGCGCTCGCCGACGCCACCGCCCGCGGAATCCACAGGCTCTCACTCGAAACCGGCAGTATGGACTTCTTCGCGCCGGCTCGGGCGCTCTACGTGCGAACAGGATTCAGCGAGTGCGGCTCGTTTGGGGCCTATCCAACCGACGACCCGAACAGCACCTTCATGACGATGACCCTCGACCGCAAGGAGGTGGAGTAACCCCCGTGCGCGGTGACGACGTGAACGCCGACGATTCCTGTTCGATCGTGACCGCACGGCTGGTTCTGCGTACATGGCAGCCCGCGCATCGCGGTCCGTTTGCCGAACTCCACGCCGACCCGACGGCAATGGCCGACCTCGGCGGCCCGATCGACCGGGCCGACAGCGATGAGAAGTTCGACCGGTACATCGATGCCCAGCGCCGGCACCACATCTCCCGGTGGGCCGTGGAAAGCTCAGACGGCCACCTGATCGGCTATTGCGGTGTGATGCCACGCATGGCGAGCGACCACCCACTGGGCCGACACTTCGAGGTGGGCTGGAGATTCTTCACAGAATTATGGGGAAACGGCTACGCCACCGAAAGCGCCCGTGCAGCATTGCATCACGCACGTCGTGTGCGGGGGATCCGGGAAATCCTCACCTACACGGCACCCGACAACACCCGATCACAAGCGGTCATGGAACGCCTCGGACTGACAAGACAACCCCTCCGCGACTTCACGCACGAATACTCCGGCGAGTCATGGCACGGATTGGTCTGGTCGGTCCCATCCCACTGGACACCCGATGCGGATTCTCGATCGAGAACAACATGATGGTCCGTCAGGCAAAAATCCGATGACCGCAACAAAAACGAAGGTGAGCATGAAACCCGACGGCGACGTGACGTTGGCCAGTCATCAAGCAGCAGCGCAGTCCTGTGTGGACAACACGCCACCGCTCGGTGAGCATCTGACGGCGTATCTCGATCGGGTCGCCGATGAAGTGGGGTCCGGCGGGTTCGTATTGGAACTCGGCAGCGGCACCGGGTGGGCTGCGAAGTACCTCGAGAGCAAGTATCTGCGTGTGCGTCGCACCGACGCCGCACCGGCTTTCGTCGACATGATGCGTGCAGATGGTCACCACGCCGATGTCCTCGACATTCGCAGTGATGCATTCGGCGGCCCCTACGACGCAATCCTGGCCACCACCGCCTTGCTGCACCTGACCCGGGACGAGTTCGAGAACGTCCTGCGGCGAGCGCAATCCGCGATCGCACCCGACGGACTACTCGCGTGCACGATCAGGACGGGCAGCGGATCAGCCCGGAACACCGCAAAGCTCGGCTCACCCCGGCAATTCGCTGACTGGAGCCAATCCGAAGTACACGACGTTCTGGCCCGAACAGGATGGACACCCGTACTGCTCGAGCACGTCGATCTCGACGAACCGTGGATTTTTGTCCTCGCCACATCGTCCGCCGATGTCCATACCCGATGGATTCACCCGTGATGCTCGGCCAAATGCCCATCGACGGGCAACTCGACACATTGCGCGTCACACTCGCCCGCAACAACACCGCGATCGAAGTACTCAACGGAGCGCGAAACTCGCCCTAGACAGGCGCGGTACCTACGTCAGAAGGCTTCGGCCTGCGCGCGGCGGATCATCTCGCGAGCCGAGTGCCCGTGCAGTGCCTCTGCCGGCGTGATGCCAAGGTCTTCTTGGACGGTGAACATCCACCGCATGATCTCGTCGCGGCTGAAACCACCGTCGAACAGGACTTCGATCAGTCCGGAGAGGTGTTTGACGATGTCGGAACCATCGAAGAACAACTCCGGTACCGCGACCTGTCCGTCGCGGCGAACCGCGAGGAGCTGATGCGCGGTGATCATGTTGAGGACTTTGCTGTTGGAAAAGCCCATTCGGGAGGAAACCTGAGAGACCGACAGGACGTCGACGTCGGCAGGAAGAGTGTCTGGAGAAAGCGGTACGGAACCCACGGTCAAGAGGGTACCGAGCGAGTGGTCAAACCGTCGAATCCCGGCCCGCGCTGCTCTGCTCGACCGCGCCGTGACCGATTCTCGATCCCACATCGCTAATGTGGACTCGGTTCGACATCTCCACCTGAATTTCCACCCCCATCACGAAAGGCTTCGACACGGTGAACGCTCCCTCCGACGTGCTTTTGGGTGCGCTCCTGGAGCGCAGATACCGCATCGATGCGCTCATCGCCCGCGGCGGCATGTCCAGCGTCTATCTCGGTATGGACCTGCGACTGGACCGGCCCGTTGCCGTCAAGGTGATGGACCCCCGCTTCTCGGCCGACCCCCAGTTCCTGGCCCGTCTCGAGTTCGAGGCCCGGTCGGTGGCCCGACTGAAGGATCCGGGCCTGGTTCCGGTGTACGACCAGGGCGCCGACGGTGACTACGCCTTTTTGGTGATGGAACTCGTGGAGGGTGGCACTCTCCGGGAACTGCTGCGTGAACGCGGGCCGATGCCGCCGCATGCCGTCAACGCGGTGACGGCACCGGTCCTGAGCGCTCTGGGCGTGGCCCACCGCGCCGGCCTCGTCCACCGCGACGTCAAGCCCGAGAATGTCCTGATCTCCGACGAGGGCGAAGTCAAGGTTGTCGATTTCGGACTGGTCCGGGCGATCGCCGCAGCGGGTATCACGTCCAACAGCGTCATCCTGGGCACCGCGGCCTACCTCTCCCCCGAACAGGTCGAGACGGCCTCTGCCGATGCCCGCTCCGATGTCTACTCGACCGGCATCCTCGTCTTCGAAATGCTCACCGGCAAAACGCCGTTCAGCGGCGATACCGCCCTGGGATTGGCGTACCAGCGACTCAACAACGACGTGCCGCCACCGAGTTCACTCATCGCAGGCGTCCCACCCGAGTTCGACGAGTTCGTGCTCACCGCGACGGCCCGCAACCCGCAGGACCGCTACCGCGACGGCTTTCACATGCGCGAGGTCCTCGATGAGATCGCCGCCGACCTGGAACTGCCGCCGTTCACCGTGCCCGCCCCGACCCGATCCGCCGAACGGGACACGATGGTCGCCTTCCGCGACCGGAAGATGACGCAGCCCGCCGATCCCGACAGGACCGACCCGATCCGGGCGGCGGCCCCGCCCGCGCAACCCCCCGCCGGCCGCAATCCCACCCGCGTCCAGACGTTGCCACCCGACACCCGAGCGCCCGCTCAGACCCCACCCGGCCAGCCACCGGCCGATCAGGGGCAACCGCCCGAGCACCATCCGACGTCGGCGGTGCTCGCTCCACATGCCGCCGACTACGCGGAACGTCGCCGCAAATCCCGCCGCACCACCCTGATCTGGATGTTGGTCGTCGTGCTGATCGCCGCACTACTCGGTGTTGGCGGTTGGTGGCTGGGTTCGGGCCGATTCGCCACCGTCCCGGATACGAACGGCATGGATCGTGTTGCCGCGACCGAGGCCATCGAGGACGCCGGGCTCGGCGTGGTGGACGACCCGACATTCCACAACGAGATCCCGGTCGACGAGGTGATGTCGGTCGAACCCGCCCCGGGCACCCGCGTCAGCCGATTTTCTGATGTGACACTTGCCTATTCGGTCGGTCAGCCGAAGGTTCCCGATGTCGGTTCCGGGACCTCGCTCCCCGAGGCCGAAGGGGTGCTGCGTGAACACACGCTGGTGCCCGAGGTGACCCGTCAGCAGTACAGCGCCACCGCTCCCAAAGGTTCGGTGGTGTCGCTGACCCCCAACTCGGGAACGACAGTCCCGGTGGGCAGTACCGTGCAGATCACGACAAGCCGTGGCCCCGAACCGGTTTCGGTCCCGGACGTATCCGGGCGGGATCAGGCCGAGGCCACCAAGCTCATCAAGGGCGCCAAACTCAAACCCGGTTCGGTGACCACCCGCTTCAGCCCGGACATCAACGGCGGCGACGTGATCGGCACCGAACCTGCGGCCGGAACGCTGGCAGAGCCCGGCAGCACGATCACGCTGGTGGTCTCGGACGCGATCACCGTGCCGGATGTGTCCGGCAAGACGCCCGCCGACGCCCGCCGGACCCTGCAAGATGCTGGTCTGATCGCCGAGGACGGCGGAACGTCCACCGATGGAAAAGCGAAGGCAGGCACCATCACAACGGCCAGCCCGGCATTCGGTGCGCGCGTGGATCCACGCAATCCGGTGGTGAAGATCTTCATCTCCGATGCGGTCTCGGTACCCGATGTCACCGGGGACACCGTCGGCACCGCCAAGAAGAAGCTCTCCGAGGCCGGACTCGACGTGAACAGTCGCGGTCTGACCGGCTCGAACATCTCGATTGTGGTCAGTCAGAGCCCAGGCGGCGGAAACCGGGTCAAGACGGGCTCCACCGTCGAGATCACATCGATACCCTGACCGACGTCGCTCTCGAACAGACCCGATCCGTACAGGCTCTCCACCTACGCATGTGTTGCCGGTGCGTGGTCGGAGAACCTGTACGGCTGGGTCCGGAACGGATCAGCCTCGGAGCATCTCCGCGACCAGGAAGGCCAGTTCCAGCGACTGCTGGGTGTTCAGCCTTGGATCACAAGCGGTTTCGTAGCGTCCGGACAGATCCAGATCGGAGATGTCCTGGGCACCACCGAGGCATTCGGTGACATCTTCACCGGTCAGCTCGATGTGGATACCACCCGGGTGAGTGCCCAGCGCGTGGTGAACCTCGAAGAATCCCTGCACCTCGTCGACGATGCGGTCGAAGTGACGGGTCTTGTATCCCGTGCTCGCCTCGTGGGTGTTGCCGTGCATCGGATCGCACTGCCAGATGACCTTGTGTCCGGTGGCCTCGACGGCGGCGACGATCGGCGGCAGCACCTCGCGCACCTTGGAGTTGCCCATCCGCGCGACCAGGGTCAGACGACCGGGCACGTTGTGCGGGTCGAGACGCTTGACGTATTCGACGGCCTGTTCCGGCGTGGTGCCCGGACCGATTTTCAGGCCGATCGGATTCGATAGCAACTCGGCAAAGGCGATGTGTGCGCCGTCGAGCTGGCGGGTGCGCTCCCCGATCCAGAGGAAGTGTGCCGAGAGGTCGTAGAGCAACTTGCCGCCCTCTGGATCCTCCGGATCGTCGGCAAGACGCAGCAGGGCGCGCTCATAGTCGAGCACCAGCGCCTCATGTGAGGCGTAGATGTTCGCCGACTCCAGATTCGAGTCGCGCACACCACAGGCATCCATGAACTTGAGGCCACGGTCGATCTCCGAGGCGAGTGCCTCGTAGCGGGCACCGGCCGGTGAGGTGCGGACGAACTCCTGGTTCCAATCGTGCACCCGATGCAGGTCGGCATGACCGGCGCCGGACAGTGCCCGGACCAGGTTCATCGCGGCGCTGGCGTTGGCATACGCCCGAACGAGCCTGGAGGCATCGTGCTCTCGCACCGCCTCGTCGGGCAGGAACCCGTTGACCATGTCACCGCGGTACGACAAGAGACCCAGGGCATCGGTGTCGGACGAACGGGGTTTGGCGTACTGCCCGGCGATCCGGGCGACCTTGACCACCGGCAGGCTGGCGCCGTAGGTCAGCACCACGGCCATCTGCAGCAACGTGCGGATGTTGCCCTTGATGTGCGGTTCGGTGTTGTCGGCGAACGTCTCGGCGCAGTCACCACCCTGCAACAGGAACGCGCGACCCAGCGCCACCTCGGCGAGCTGAGCCTTGAGCTCCTCGACCTCGTTCGGCAGGCAGATCGGGGGCACGCTCTCCAGGACGGTCCGCATGGCGCGGGCCTTGTCCTCGGGCCAGCTCGGCTGCTGCAACGCCGGCTTGCTGATCGCATCAGCAAAACGCTCAGCCAGGTCGCCGGGCAACGGCGGAAGCTCGGGAAGTTCATTCAACGGAACATCTACGGTCCAATTCACCACCCCAACAGCCTAATGCCCTCGGATCAGGAGGTGAACGGCGAGGTCACGCGCGCGGTGCACCCAGCGAGGCCTCGATGGCAAGCCACTTGTTGAGGTTGTGCCGCGCGTCCGCGAGCGCATCGTGCGCGTCCTTGGGTGCGGCGGGCAGTTCCGGCCTGCCGTTGAGTTCCCAGTGCTGCCGCAACTCGCGGGTATACCGCGGCATCTCCCGCGGCAACGCGGTCATCGGACCCCAGAGCTGACAGAGAACCACGTGGTCGTAGGCACCCACCCAGGCCCAGAGCTCGATCGTGCCGTCGCCCTCGTTCAGGAAGTCGAAGAGGTCACTGCGGATCCGCGAGCGTCCGCGCCAGGCCTTCGACGCCGGTGACGGCAGCTTGGGAAGCACATTCGCCCTGACCCACGGTCCGGCCTTGTCCGGGTTGAACTCGGTTGACACCGCATAAAATTCGCGGCCGTCCTCGGCCACCATGCCGATCGACACGAGGTCGATGGTGTGGCCGTCCTCGATGAATTCGCAGTCGTAGAAGTATCGCACCGCCGGACTCAGGCGGCCGGTGACGTGGAGGCGGGCGGCTCGGCAGGCTTGTCCTTGAGGGACGCGGCGTACACATCCACGTACTGCTGATCACCGAGTCGCATGAGTTCGTACATGATCTCGTCGGTGACGGCGCGCTCGATGAACCGGTTGCCTTCCATGCCCTCGTACCGACTGAAGTCGAGCGGCTTACCGATCTTCACGGTGATCCTCGCGGGACGCGGCATCGTGGTCCCGGGCGGATTCAAGTCGCTGGTACCGATCATCGCGACCGGGATCACCGGCACACCACACGCCATCGCGACCCGGGCCAGGCCCGTCTTGCCCTTGTAGAGACGACCGTCGGGCGAACGGGTGCCCTCCGGGTACATCGCCATCAGATCGCCGGCATCGAGCTTGCGTTTGGCCGCGGACAGCGCGCCCGACGCCGCGTCGGCCCCGGTGCGGTCGATCGGGATCTGGCTCGACGCGGTGAAGAACCAACGTTGGAAGGCACCCTTGGCGCCGGTTCCGGTGAAGTACTCACTCTTGGCCAGGAAGTACATCCGGCGCGGAACCATCAGCGGGAGGTAGAAGCTGTCGACAACGGCCAGATGATTGCTTGCCAGGATCGCCGGCCCTTTTGTTGGAATATTCTCCAGGCCTTCGACTTTCGGCCGTCCGATGACCCGGAGGAACGGTCCCATCAGGATGTATTTGAAGACCCAGTACCACATGTCTTCCCACTCTCTGACGAGCCACGAACTCCCCGCCGCTATTTACCGAAAACCGAATACGACTGCAAACTTTACCCACTCGGCCGGGGCGCCGTCACCGCCCCGATGCGGGACGCGTCACGAGCCTGATGCGGGACGCGTCACGAGCCTGATGCGGGACGCGTCATGGCGGCCGTCTCGGTGCGCGCGACCTGGGCGGCACCGATCATCCCCGCGGCCTCTCCGAGCTGCGTGCCGCGGATCCGCGCCATGCGACGATGTCCGGCGCCGGTGAGCAACGCCGAATAGTGCTCGCGCGCCTCATCGAGATACAACCCGGCCGACGACCCCACCCCACCGGCGATCACCACCAGGTCTGGATCGAACACGTCGCAGACCATTGCCAGCCCCAACCCCAGCCAGCGCGCGAAATCGGCGAACGCCGCCAGCGCCAGCGCGTCCCCGTCGTGCGCGGCGGCAGCGATCCGGCGACCGGTCAGGGATCCGGGATCGTCCATGATCTCGCGAGCGAGCTGACTGTTCCAGTCACCACCATCGGCGATCATCTCCACGACGGTGTCCACCAGAGCCGTACCGCTGCAATATCTTTCCCAGCACCCGTATTTGCCACAAGAGCAGGGCCGACCGTCGGGCATCACACGCAGATGCCCCAGTTCGGGTGCCACCCCGAAGCTGCCCCGATAGATTTCTCCGTCGATCAGGAACGCTGCGCCGATGCCGGTACCGATCGTGACCACCACGGTGTTGCGGCCACGGCCCGCACCGAAGTGATACTCGGCCACCGCAGCCGAGTTGGCATCGTGTTCGAGGAAGACCGGTAGCCCGACCCGCTTGCTCATGTCTTCGGCGACCCGCGCCTCGCGCCACGGCAGATGCGGCGAGAAACGAATGGTCTGTCGATCAGCGGTCAGGAAGCCCGCCACCGCCAACCCCACCGCGGTCACGCTCCACCGGCTCGTCAGCTCCGCCACGGCACGATCGAGTGCGGACTGAAGGGCGGCTTCGGTGCCCGGGGTCGGTGCACGGAACGTGTCGTGGACCCGTCCGAGTTCGTCGACCACCGCAGCCCTGATACTCGTGCCACCGATGTCGATCCCGATCGCCAATTCTCCACCGACGGCGCCACCGAGGCGGATCGGGCCGGACGCCCCCGCGCTCACCCGCCGCCCGTCGGCGGATCGTCCTGGGAACCTTGGGGGTCCGGGGAGTCGAAGTGCACGGCGATCGGCTCGTAGGGATGTTCGCGCCATCCACCTTCACCTGTCGATCCCGCGGTACCGGACCCGGGCGTCGAACCCATCACGTGTTCGAGTGCCTCTTGGATGGCCTCCAGGATCGCGATCAGCTGACCGAGCATCTGCCAGATCAGCTCACCGGCCTCTTCGATGATGATCTCCAGCGTGGTTCGGATCTGAGCGGAGAAGTCGCTCGGCGCGCCCGCGGCGTCACCGGCCGCACCGCGCGCGCGGGGTCCGGACTCACCTCCGAGCAGGCCCGCCGCAAGGAGGTCCACCTTCTCGAGCAGGCCGACAAGCAGGTCCCGCCACGCGTCCGAGTCTCCCCCGGATCGAGATCCGTCTGGCGAGCCGTCGTGCTGTTGGTCCACTCGGCCCTTCTCTCGGTTGGAACTGACTCATCGGTCACGAAATTCTGCGGTGCCCGCCATTCTTACGTATCTAAGACTGACTCGGCCACAGATCAGGATCGGGCCGGAACCGCACGGTCATGAAGCCATCATCCCAATGCGCGTCCAGAACCACGCACCGGCGTAGCACCGAGGGCAAGCGGACCCGTTGACGGACGCCGCTGACGGTCACCATCAGGTCGTCACCGCTACGGCCCAACCGGAGCCCCGACGGGTCGGGCAGCGACTGCCGCCACCGCATCCGATACACCGAATCGACACCGCTGCCCGACTCCCGGGCCACGTCGGCGGCGCGCGGGCCGACCGGACTCATCGGCCGCGCCTCCAGTAGCGCCCCGAGCTCACGCATTCTGACCACCGAATCAATGGGTTCGGAAAGCCAAGGAAGGCAAATCAATTCGGCCTCGCCACCGATCTCCCGCAGCTGTTCGACGCAGGCGCTCTGATCGGCGGATTTACGGGCGAACCAGTCCGATGTCGAGGTCGCACCTGTTTCCGGCATGAGACGGTTGACCAGCACAGAGGTCAACGGCAGACCCATCACCTGAAGCACGGCCTGGTACCGGCGGGCTGCCAGCACTCCGTGGTCGTCGGCCCCGACCACCAGATGGGCGCTGACACCCGACGAATCGAACAGCAGGTCATCGATGTCGGAACAATCGCGGATCAGGGCATCGAGTACCGCGACCACACGCGCGATCCGGGTGTTGTCGGTGGCGGCACCCAGCCGACGATGACGGGGCCAGAGTCGCTCGATGGTGTCGGACACCATTTGCGGGACGCGGAACAGTTCGAACGCGTCGGTCGCACCGGATGTGTCCACGACCACGCGTGACCACTGGCCAGAGGCCGCCTCGTCGCGGATACGTCTCAACGCGAGAAGCGACTCCACCCCGGGCATCCCGAGGATCTCTTCGGGATCCAGGCCTGCCAGCACCGCTTCGGAACCGGGCACCGCGGTGCCGGTCAACGCCCCGGTGGCCAGCGCCTCCCTGATCTTGCCCCACGTTTCGGCCAGCATGGCAAGCGTGTCGAGTTCCAGGAGGTCGACCTGTTGCGAGGCCGGAACCGTTTGGCCCGGAACAGAAATCACCCCGAAGATCCCGGACATGACATGAAACCGGTCCAGTGACACGACCAATGTCTTACCGCGACGGTCCGATTCGGACCGACCACCGCCGGATCGCCGCGCACCTACCGCACCGGCGGCGGCGACCGTCGACGTTCCGGTACCACCTGGTCCCAGGACGAGGTGGATGGGCGCTAGATCGATCAGTCTTCGACCCTTTTCTTGAGTTCCTTGAGTGCTGCGTCGGTGATGGCTTTCTCGGCGCGACGTTTGAGTGCCCCGATCATCGGGATCGCGAGATCCACCGTCAACTCGTAGGTCACCTTGGTCGAGCCGGGCGCCTGCTGCACAAGCGAATACCGTCCGTGCTGGGCGGTCTGGAGTTCGCTGGTGATCAAATCCCAAGTGACCGAATACCCGTCGACGGACCAGACGTAGCTCAGCTCGTACCTGTCCTTGAGGACACCGGCGTCGAGGACGAACCGCACGTGCTCGGCGCGGCCGTCGGCACCGGACTTCACGACCTCGACCTCACGGGCCGCCGACACCCATTGCGGGTACTTCTCGAAGTCGGCGATCACCGCCATGATGTTCTCGGCGTCCGCGTTGATCACGATCGACTGTTCTGTGCGATCGGTCATCTACCCGCCTTCCTCACTGTCGGAGCCGCCGCCGGACCCCCGACATGACGCTCCCGCTCGAGCCGGTCCTTGACCTCAAAGGCCATCGCCCGCCCGGCAACCCGTCGCCGGTGATTGAGCTCGGCCACCGCGTCCATGCGGGCCCGCGGCTGCGCGGGAAGCTCACCAGCCGGTTCGGCATGCAGAAAGTAGTGCATCACAAAGCCATCGAGCACCGGCTCGAGCCAGAGCTCGCTGGTACCGGCAAATGAGCCGGCCACGGACCAGCGCACGCCCTGCTCCGCCCGATCCTCGACAACGGTCAATCGCAGGTCGGGCCACCAGCGACGCCAGTTTTCGCGGTCGGCAATCACCGCTGTTGCTGTCTCGGGTGGCGCCGCGATGAATGTCTGATCGGCAACCTGGATGCTGGTCACCGCAATAGCTTCACATATCGGCTTGCAGACCCGACCACAAACCCTGCCTTGACCCCGCAGCGCCGCCCTTGTGCGGTCACAGCAGATGCCCCAGACGGCTTGCCATGTGCTCCCATCGCCAGCGGGAACACACCCACTCGCGCCCGGCACGACCCATTGCTTCGCGCAGCTCCGGGTTGCCGAGAACAGTTGTCAGGGCCTCGGCGACCTGCGGCACCGACCGTCCGTCCACCACCAGCCCGGTCTCGCCCTCGCGGACGGTCTCGGGTGCTCCGCCCGAGTCGCCTGCGATCACCGGCACCCCGGTCGCCGACGCCTCGAGATAGACGATGCCGAGACCTTCGACGTCCAATCCACGACCACGCGTGCGGGCAGGCATCGCAAAAACATCCGCGATGTTGTGGTAGCTCGCCAACTCGTCCGCCGCGACCGAGCCGGTGAACAGGACGTGGTCGGCCATACCTGTCTCGGCCGCCAGCTCGCGCAGTCGTTTCGCATCGGGCCCGCCGCCGACGATCACCAGGGTGGCCCCCTCGATCGCTTCACGGACCTGCGGCAGTGCCCGAATCAGCACGTCCTGCCCCTTACGCGGGACGAGCCGCGACAGACACAGGATGGTCGGCGCGTCGCCCAATCCGAGTCGGTCCCTAAATGCCTGGCGCGCAACCGGGTCCGGCGCGAACCGATCGACATCGACACCGGGCGGCAGATGTTCCAGCGCAGCCTGGGGGCCGAATGCGGAGGCGAAGCGGGCCCGCGTGTACTTGCTCACGTAGGTGATCACGTCGGTGTTGCGACCGATCATGCCGAGTGTCTGGCGGGCGATTGGCAGCATCGACCAGCCCACCTCATGACCGTGGGTACTGGCGATCACCCGATTGGCCCCGGCCCGGCGAACCGCACCGGCCAGCGTCGCCAGTGGCGCTGCCGCACCGAACCACACGGTGTCCACCTGGTGCGCGCGAACCAACTCGGCGGCCCGATGGGCCACCACAGGGGTCGGCAACATCAACGTGGTCGGATGTCGGACCACCTCATAGGGCTGTTCGGCATCGAAGCGGATATGACTGTCCCCACGCCACCGAGGCGCGTAGACGACGATGTCGCCGGCCGGAAGCCGATCGACCAGATTCTGCAGGTACGACTGGATACCCCCTTGCCGGGGTGGAAAGTCGTTGGTGACCAACAGGGTCCGGTGCATCAGCTCACCGTATCTGCGCGGTGAGCCAATCGCGCCATTGCCGCACCAGTTCTTCGCGCGAGATCCTGAGCACCACTGCCGACGCGGTGTCCTGGGCCGCAACCACCAGCGTGGGGTCGACAGGCTGGTCGGCACCGGCCAAGGCGACGTAAAAGTTCCGCAGCTTGTCTTCGCCGAACGTCTCGGCGATGAAGGCGGCGACCGACCAGGCCGATTGGTACGACACCGACGCATCGGGATTGCTCGGCGAGAAATCGGCGTCGCTCGGCAGATCGTCCGGTGGCCCCGAGCTCGCGATCTCCGCGGCCAAGGCCGGGGCCGCCTGCGACAGGTCCGAGTAGGTCCCGCTGCGGCCGACATACTCCGCGACGCCCTCGGTGACCCAGACCGCGGCGCTGCCCGCGGTGGCGGTGCGCGCCGCCACGTGGAACACCTCGTGACGCAAGACCACGCCCAGGTCGGCGGAATCGAGTTGCGCTGCTTGCGGAGTGAACACCACGCGCTGGCCGATGGCGGTCGGCGCGGCCCCGTCCGGTCGGTCGATCCCGGAGAAGACCGTGACCGCGGCAGCGGCGTCGGCATCGCCGGCAGCTGCCCCGGTCAGCGAACGGAACTCGTCGTCGGTCGCCGCGGCGACCACCCCGACACTCTGCGGCCACTTCGTGCCCCAGAACCGGCTCACCGCAGTGACCGCGGCCGGAAGCTGTCGCGCAATCTCTTCGGCGAATGAGCGGTCGCCGCCGTTGGTGAGCACCAGCGACTCACCTGGATCGGTTGCGACTTCCTGGGAACCGGGATCCGGGAACTGCCACACCTGACCGGGCGCTTGGGGCTCGCCGAACAGTGGTGCGGCTTCGGCAACAATTCGCCAGCCGTCGGGATACTGGGCCATCACCATCGGGATGTCGACCACAACGGCCTTCGCGTCGATCCCCGCGTACGCATATCGCAGCTGGACCGGTGCCACCCAGGAATCGACACTACCGGCGGCGTCGAGCGTGTCCTGGATCTGCGCCGGCACCATCCGTTCGAAGTCGCGACGCTCGGCCAGCCGGTACTCGAAGGTCGTCAACGGCAGATCGCCGACACCGGCAGCACTGAGCTCGGTCTGGGTGCGCAGGGCGAGGTCGGCGGACGGGTCGAGTTGCGCCAGCGCCGCGGCCGGCTCGGCATCACGCAATGCATCGGTATAGGCCTGCAGGGTCAGTGTGACCCCGAGCGTCCGCGCCTGCTCGTACGGATTCGCCGGGCGCGCAGCGGGCGCGGCGGGCTCTGATACCGAATCCTGGGACCCGTCACGGGAAATGACGGTGGCCGCGACCGACACCACGGCGACGAGCACCACAGCAACGACCACCCAGATGATCCGGCGGGTCCGTGAAGCGAGGGCAGCGAGCCGCTTGCGCACCGCGATGGTCAGTACCGACGGGCAGAGTTGAACGGGCCGCCCTTGTCGACCGGGACAACCGCCACGGGCACACCGAAGGTGGACGCGTGGATCACATACCCGTTGCCGACGTACATACCCACGTGGGTTGCGTCGGGGTAGTAGATGATCAGGTCGCCTGGCCGCATGTCGTCGCGGGAGACCTCGGTTCCGCCTGCCAGTTGGGCCTGGCTCGACCGCGGCAACGTCTTACCGGCCTGCTTGTATGCCCAGACCATCAGTCCGGAGCAGTCGAACTGGTCGGGGCCGGTGGCGCCCCAGACGTACGGATCACCGATCCGGGTCATCGCCGCACGAACCGCGACCACCTCAGGAGCGGTGCCCGCGGGCAGCAGCTTCGGGTCGAAGTCGACGTTGGCACCGGCGAGTTCGGCGAGTTGCTTGCCGGTGAGTGCCTGGTACATCGCCCGGATCTCGGTCGCCTTGAAGACCCGCTCACTCTGCTGGGCCTGCAGGTCGGCACTGGTCTTCTCTGCGGTGGCGACAGCGGCTTCGGCCTTGAGCTTGGCATCAGCCGCGGCCTTCTCCGCCTTCTCCGCCTTGGACTTGGTGGTCGTGAACTTCTTGACGTCCTCGACGGTCTGGCGCGAGATCATCTCCAGGCCGGCCATCTGATCGAGTAGTGACTGCGGCGAATCACTGACCAACACTGCATAGAGGCGGTTGACCCGTGCGCCCTTGTAACTGGCGGTGACGAGCGCATCGACCGCGCCCTGCAAATCTTCGGCCTGCTTGTCGAGTTCCGCGAGCGTGGCCACGGCCGCTTCCGTGTCCTTGGTCGCGGTCGCAACGGCTTCGCGCTGCTTACCCAGTTCGATGGTGGCCGTATGGATCGCCTCGGTGGCCTGCTCGGCTTCACGCCCAAGCTTGGTGTAGTCGGCGAGCATCACGTCCGGGCTCTGCGGAGCGGGCTCGGCACTTGCCTGCGCACCAGCGCCCAGCGTGACCGCCAGCGCCACGACCACACCGGCAACGGCAGTCCGCATCACGGCGGCATATCCCTCACGCACCACGACTTTGACAACTCCTCGTTAACCGACGTTCACAACTCTGGTCGACGACGGTCACCCGCCGACCAATCCCCTTGCACTGCAATTGACCAACCCGGCCAGGCTACACAGCGCGCATGGGCCGGCGATGTGAATCGCCAGACCCCACTGCCGCACAGGTGGCCGGATGCCGTCGGGCGGGACCGCAAGGATGCGGACCCGCCCAATGGCTTGTTCAGTTCTTGTTGCTCAGTAGCGGCGGATGTCCACGATCGACATGCCGTCCAGAGCCATACGTGCGACGGGCACACCCTCGGTGGAAGAGTGCACAACTTCACCGCCACCGACGTAGATGCCGGCGTGGCCGCCACCGTTGTAGATCACGACGTCGCCGGGCAGGGCGTTCGCAGCGCTGACGCTGGTGCCTCCGCCGAGCTGGCCGTAGCTGTCACGAGGAATGGTCTGACCGGCCTGCTGATGCGACCAGTAGACGAGACCCGAGCAATCGAAAGCACTGGGGCCGGCTGCACCGTAGACGTACGGCGAACCGATCTTGCTGACTGCGGCGTCCGCAGCGACCTGACCGGCAGCCTTGACGGGTGCGGGTGCAGCGGCGACGCCGGGGAAGAGGTTCTCCGGCTTCAGCTCATTCGGAATCATTTCCGGGGTCACACCCGGGATGTCGAAAGTTCCGACACCGGGAACTGTCACCGGTGCGGCAAAGGCAGGCGCTGCGGCGATACCCAGGGTGCCGAGTGTGATCGAACCGGCAATGAGTGCACCGCGGGCACTCTTGGCACCACGGCTTTCTTTGTTCAAACGATGTTTCGCCACGAAGCGAGATCTCCTTGTTTCTTCCCTATCCGCTGACCGAGTTAGCTGTCGGATTCGGGCCGGAAGATGGCCCTACCCGGTGAACCCGCAAAGTCGTTGAGACCTCAGGGTTCGATGGGATTCACCCCGGATGCGGATTTGTGGTCTGCACCAGATGGTTCCCCGGTTCACCGTGTTGGTGATTAAGCGGCGACCTCACGATTCGCTCCGGTTGGAGTGAACGCTTTCGTAAGGTCTCAGAAAGGTTACGAAACCGTGGCGGCGAATGTCCACCGGAAGGACGACAGAGGCCCTCCGGCGTGTCGTGTTACACAGCCCACAACTGGGGCTGATTCTGCCCCAAAAAGTGGCCCCTACCTGCGGCGGGACCTACGCGATGATCGTGAGTGTCAGACTTCTCGAGCATGCCCGCGGCGCGGAACATCGCCACCGCGTCCTCGAGGCGGGCCTCGTGATCAATAACGAATTCATCACAGCGAACTTCCGCATCCTCGCTGCTCCGGACCCCTACGGGTCCCATGAAAACCGTCATCATGCAGCCGTCACACTCAACTGGACGACCCGGGCAGGTGCTGCATTCGATGAGCAATGTGATCTCCGTCTCATTGGGCCTCTCATCTCGATCTCAGGGGCCCTCGGGGTTTACCCGGAGGCGAGATGAGCCGGCTTTTGTTACATCGATCGCGACGCTAGCGGCACCGTCCGACAAGACATCTCGGATCTTGTACCCCGGCCCCGGCGGCCGGAAACATCGCCGCGTTGTCAGAGGCTCGAACTAGTGTTCGCGATGTGAGTGTTGTGATTGGTGTTGATGAGGCCGTTGGGGCTCAGATGTCGTTCGATGACCCGACTCTGGCGCATCCGGACGATCTACCTCTGCGGGAGACGACATTTGTGGTGGTCGACCTCGAGACCACCGGCGGCAGTCCCACCGACGATCGCATCACCGAGATCGGTGCGGTGAAGATCCGCGGCGGCGAGATACTCGGCGATTTTGCGACGCTCGTCGATCCCCAGCGCGGCATACCCCCGCACATCGTCCGGTTGACCGGGATCACCGAAGCGATGGTCTACCGGGCACCCACCATCGATCAGGTGCTGCCGGCATTCCTGGAGTTCGCGCAGGATTCGGTGATCGTGGCGCACAACGCACGATTCGACGTCGGCTTCCTTCGCGCCGCCGCCGCCGACCTCGGTCATCCGTGGAACTTCCACCGGGTGCTGTGCACCGTGAAGCTCGCCCGACGGGTGTTGACCCGCGACGAGGCGCCCACGGTGAAACTCTCCGCCCTCGCCGCATTGTTCGCCGTACAGACCCGCCCCACCCACCGGGCACTCGACGACGCCCGCGCCACCGTGGAGGTACTGCACCGCCTGTTCGAGCGGGTGGGCAACCAGGGCGTCCATACATATAGAGAACTGCGCGACTATCTCCCCGGGATCTCGGCAGCCACCCGCAGTAAGAGAGTCCTGTCCGATCACCTACCGGCCGAGCCCGGTGTCTATCTTTTCCGCGGCCCGTCGGACGAAGTCCTGTATATCGGTACCGCGGTCGATCTGCGGCGGCGCGTGCGCAGCTACTTCACCGGCTCGGAGACCCGCACCCGCATCCGGGAGATGGTAGATCTGGCCACCCGCGTCGACCATGTGCAATGTGCGCACCGCATCGAGGCCGGGGTCCGGGAACTGCGCCTGCTCGGCGCCCATGCCCCGCCATACAACCGCCGGTCCAAGTTCCCGCACCGTGGTTGGTGGCTCTGCCTCACCGACGAGGCGTTCCCGCGACTGAAGGTGAGCCGCACACCCACCCCGGTGGCCCTGGGTCCGGTCCGATCACGCACCGTCGCCTACGACATCGCCGATCTCGTCTCCGAGCTCTGCGAACTGCGCACCTGCCGCACTCCGCTGCGCGCGGGCGGGCTGCATCAATGTGAGGTCGGGCCCGACGGCCGGCGGATCGTCGGCGGCTGCCATGGCGCGACCGCCGAATCGGTGGATGCCGACTCCTACGGCGTGCGGGCGCACGCGGTGGCCGATCTGTTCTCCGGACGCAGCGATGCGCCTGTCCTGGCCGCACTGGATCGCCTGACCACCTTGTCCGAGGCAGAACTGTTCGAGAACGCCGCCCGCCTGCGCGATCGCCTCGATCAACTCATCGCCCATCTCGAACGCTGCCAGCGCCTCGCCGCATTGGCCAGGATCTCCGAACTCGTCGCCGCCGCACCCGACGGACGCGGCGGATGGGACCTTGCCGTCATCCGTCATGGACGCCTGGCCAGCGCCGGGGTCGCGGTCCGCGGGGTGCCCCCGATGCCGGTGGTCGAGTTGCTCGCCGCCTCGGCCGAGACGGTGATCCCCACAACCGGACCACTCTGCGGCGCCGCACCGGAGGAAGCCGCCCTCGTCTTCCGGTGGCTCACCAGCCCCGGCGTTCGAATCGTTTGCGCCACAAGCGGATTCAGCCTACCCCGACACGGCGCCGGACGGTGGGCACAGTGGCGCGAACTCGTCGGTTCGGCACATCGCACCATCGACATCGATCAGAGTTGATCCGGCACTAGTCTGAATCCATGATTACCGCGATCGTCCTGATTCAGACCGATGTCCACCAAATCCCCGAAACCGCACAGGCGGTCGCCGACATCCCCGGCGTCACCGAGGTCTACTCGTGCGCAGGGGACGTCGATCTGATCGCAAAAGTCCGCGTCCGCGACCACGAGAAGATCGCCGACGTGGTCACCGAATCCATCAGCAGGCTCCCCGGGGTCAAACACACCGCAACCCACATCGCGTTCAAGAGCTATTCGAGCGCCGACGTCGACGCGGGCTTCTCCATCGGCGAGTGATCCGGCCATCAGCACGTGACCTGGGCCGACGAGTGGGTCAGGCGTTACTGACGCGGACCCACTCGGCCAGCAGTGCTGCGGCAGCGCCCGAATCGATTGCTGCCGCAGCCACGGCCATGTGCTGACCCAACTGCTCGTGCAGATCGACGTCCGGTTGCGGACGGTACGCGGTCAGTGCGCCGGCAGCGTTGAGCAGCACCGCATCCCGGACGGGCCCCGTCCGGCCGGCGAAGACCTCCCGCGCGACCGTCGCGTTGTGCTCGGCGTCCCCACCCTGCAGCGCCGACAGTTCGACCCGGGCCAACCCGAGCGTCGTCGGGTCCACCGTCTGTTTGCGCACCGAACCGCCGAATGCCTGCCACACCGTTGACGTCGACGTCGTTGTGAACTCGTCGAGACCGTCGTCGCCGCGGACCACGAGTACCGAGTCGCCACGCTCCATGAAGGTCTGTGCCAGCACCGGCGCCAGATCGACGAAGGCGCAACCGACCAGCCCGCTCGTCGGACGTGCCGGATTGGTCAGCGGGCCCAGCACATTGAAGACCGTTGGAATGCCGATCTCCTTGCGCGGCGCGGCGGCGAAACGCAACGCCGGATGGAAGACCGGGGCAAAACAGAATCCGATACCGGCTTCGGCAACACACCGACTGACGCCGTCGGCCGTCAGCGCAATGTTCACACCCAGCGCCTCCAGCACATCGGCGCCACCACTCTTCGAGGTCGCCGCCCGGTTGCCGTGCTTGACCACCGGCACACCGGCAGCTGCGACGACAACAGACGTCATCGTCGAGATGTTCACAGTATTCGAGCGATCACCACCGGTGCCGACGATGTCGACACAGGCAACGGACGTCGGGACCACCGTCGAGTGACTGAGCATGGCATCGGCGAGACCCCGCAATTCGGCGGCGACCGGCCCCTTGATCTTCAGGGCCACACCGAATGCGGCAATCTGCGCCGGCGTCGCGTTGTCCGACATGATCTCGTTCATCGCCCACTCGGCGCCGTCAGTGGTCAGGTCCCGGCCATCGGCCAGGACTCCAAGTACCTGCGGCCAGCTGCGGGCCTGCGCATCGGAGTGGGTCACGCGAAAAGAGTATCCACTGCCCAACCGGGACGACCACCTAGGCTTCCGCCACTGCAACAACCAACCCCTAACGCGGCTGCAGCACCTGCTGGGACAAAACCGGCAGGCTGCTTCCGCCACTGCAACAACACCAACCCTCAACGCGGCTGCAGCACCTGCTGGGACAAAACCGGCAGGCTGCTTCCGCCACTGCAACAACTCCAGCCCTAACGCGGCTGCAGCACCTGCCAGGCAATGACCCTGCCACCGTGACGCTGCGCGAGCCCGACCATGCGCGAGCGCTCCTGTGACACGTGGAGTGCATCGATCAATTGCACCCGCGCCAACGCCACGACGATCTGTCCGGCACCGATCTCAACCGAGTGCGGAACGTCGACCGATACCTGTCGATAGTGGTCCTGCGCGGCCAGCCCGATGACCGCTTCGACCGAATCTTCGGACACCACCAAGAGGTGCCGCAAGACAGACTGTTCGTCGGCCCGCCACTGTGAGTCGGACAAGGTCTTCGAGGCCGCCTCCGCGTCATCGAAACTCTCGGCGGTGATCGTCAACGAAGATTCGTCGACCGACAACTCCCCGTTGGTATTTCGCCGGCCCCCGAGACGACTTCTCAGTCGCCGCCAGCGGGGGACCTCGATCGGATTGCCGTTCACATCACGTGCCACCCCACCAGCCTCTCAGGTGGCCCTGAACAACATCGCGGACACGCCGCGTCGAACCGTTTCAGCCCCACTACCAGCGTCGCCGCATCGGGGTTGAAAAAAATCCGGACCCGAGTAGTCAGGGCTTACTACGAACCGTCATACTTCTCTGGTGACTAGCGCTGCAGCACCCACAGGATCAGCTATCACCCAGCGCGTGCACTCGCTGAACCGACCGAACATGGTCAGCGTTGGCACCATTGTGTGGCTTTCGAGCGAGCTGATGTTCTTTGCCGGATTGTTCGCGATGTATTTCGTGGCAAGGGCCGGAAACTACGGCAATTGGCCGATGGAGCCCACCGAGCTCAATCTGACACTGGCGATCCCCGTGACCGCCGTGCTGATTCTCTCCTCGGTGACATGTCAGCTCGGCGTCTTTGCCGCCGAGCGGGGCGACGTCTTCGGTCTCCGACGGTGGTACACCATCACCCTGTTCATGGGCGCGTTCTTCGTCGCCGGACAGGGCTACGAGTACTACCACATGGTCCACGAGGGCACCACGCTCTCGTCGAGTGCCTACGGTTCGGTCTTCTACATCACGACGGGCTTCCACGGCCTGCACGTGATCGGCGGCCTCGTTGCCTTCGTGATCTTGTTGCTCCGTACGCGGCTCAGCAAGTTCACCCCGGCACAGGCCACCGCCGCCATCGTCGTCTCGTACTACTGGCACTTCGTCGATATCGTCTGGATCGCGCTCTTCGCGACCATCTACTTCATTCGGTAACGGCCGAAACAGTCTTTTGGCACAGGCAAAGTCAGTCCGCTAAGCAGAGAGATACAGATGAGTTCATCTCCCCCACCCACCTCACCCGGGGATTCGGAAACGGGTGCCCTGAGCGAGGGCACCGGCCGCACAGACGCCAAGAAATCCAAGTCGCGCCGCAAACTGCGTCGTCGCGCCTCCGGAGCTCTTCTTCTGTTGGCAGGTCTGGTTGTCGCCGGCGGACTGGCCGCAGCCATCACGCCTGAAGCCCAGGTCGCCAAAGCGGACAGTGATTCCACTGCCGCGCTGGTCCAAGACGGCAAGAAGCTGTACGAGACCTCTTGCATCACCTGCCACGGCGCGAACCTCGAAGGTGTCGCCGAGCGCGGTCCATCACTGGTGGGCGTCGGCGACGCGGCGGTCTACTTCCAGGTGTCGTCCGGCCGTATGCCGGCGGTCCGAGGCGAAGCCCAGATCGTCCGTAAGCCGAGCAAGTTCACCCAGGCCCAGATCGACCAGCTCGGTGCCTACATCCAGTCCATCGGTGGTGGCCCCCAGGTGGTCTACGCCAAGGACGCGGACGGAAACGTCATCTTCGAAGACGGCTACCCGGTCATCGAGCAGGGTGCTCTCCGAGGCGACAACATCGGACGCGGCAGTGAGCTGTTCCGTCTGAACTGCGCCTCGTGCCACAACTTCACCGGCCGTGGCGGTGCGCTGTCGTCGGGCAAGTTCGCGCCCGCCCTCGACGCGCCGAACGAGCAGCAAATCTATACCGCCATGCTCACCGGACCTCAGAACATGCCCAAGTTCTCTGACCGGCAGCTGACCGACACCGAAAAGCGCGACATCATCGGCTACGTCAAGTACGCCACCACGGCGAAGGACCCAGGCGGCTACGGACTCGGCGGCTTCGGCCCGGTGTCCGAAGGCATGTTCATGTGGTTTGTCGGCGCGGTCGCAGTTGTCGCCGGCACGATGTGGATTGGATCACGTAGATGACCGACCAGCAGAAACCAGATCCGACCCCGGATGAGCTGGATGCAATGAACAAGGACGAGTTGGTCAAACTCGGCACCAACCTCGACGGCGTTGAGATCATCCATCGCCGGGAACGTTTCCCGGTGCCGGGTACCAAGGCGGAGAAGCGCGCAGAGCGCACCGTCGCATTCTGGTTCGCACTCGCCGGGGTTTCGGCCCTCGCATGCTTGATCATCTTCCTGTTCAACCATTGGGAATTTGTTATGCCCGATGGTGACGACTACTGGGCGTACATCCTCAACACCCCGCTCATCGGTTTCACCTTCGGTCTGTCAATCCTCTCTCTCGGTATCGGCGCCGTGCAGTTCACCAAGCGCTTCATCCCCGAAGAGATCTCGGTCCAGGATCGCCATGACGGCGGTTCGTCCGAGGTCGACAAGCGGACCATCGCCGCAGAGTTCGCCGATTCGCTGAACACCTCCACGCTCCCCCGCCGCAAGGCCATCAAGCGTGCCGGGCTGTTCGGTCTGGGCGCCTTCGCCCTCACCGGTGTCGTGGCGATGCTCGGCGGCTTCATCAAAAACCCGTGGGCGCTCGGCAAGAAGGCGCCGCTGTGGAACACCGGATGGTCGCCGATCTACAACTCGCCGGAGGATCCCAACGAGACGGTCTTCTTGCGACGCGACAACGGCAACCCGATGTCTGTGGTGCTGGTTCGTCCCGAGGATCTCGACGCCGGCGGCATGGAGACCGTGTTCCCGTGGCGAGTGTCCGACGGAACCGGCGAGACCGAGGAATCACGTCACAAGCTCATCGAGAGTCTTCGTGGCGTCAGCAACCCGGTCATGTTGATCCGTCTGCGTCCCAACGACGCAGCCAAGGCGATCAAGCGTCAGGGCCAGGAGAGCTTCAACTACGGCGATTACTACGCCTACACGAAGGTCTGCTCGCATCTCGGCTGCCCGACGTCACTGTTCGAGCAGCAAACAAACCGTATTTTGTGCCCGTGCCACCAGTCACAGTTCAACGCTCTCGAATACGCGAAACCGATCTTCGGTCCTGCCGCCCGTGCTCTCGCGCAGTTGCCGATCTCGGTCAACGAGCAGGGCTTCATGGTGGCTGCCGGTGACTTCATCGAGCCCGTAGGCCCGGCGTTCTGGGAACGCGGCCAGGGGAAGGACAAGCCATGAGCAAGATCGGACAGCAGGCCGAGGAAGTAGATTCCCGGTATCACATGGCGGCCGGCATTCGCCGCCAGATCAACAAGGTTTTCCCCACCCACTGGTCATTTCTGCTCGGTGAGATCGCGCTGTACAGCTTCATCATCCTGCTGATCTCGGGCGTCTACCTGACGTTCTTCTTTGATCCGTCGATGTCCGAGGTCATCTACAACGGATCCTACGAACCGCTCAACGGCGTCATGATGACCCAGGCGTACGCCACCACACTCGACATCTCGTTCGAGGTCCGTGGCGGACTCTTCGTCCGGCAGATCCACCACTGGGCAGCGCTGCTCTTCGCGGCGTCGATCATCATCCACATGGCTCGCATCTTCTTCACCGGCGCTTTCCGGCGTCCGCGTGAGGCGAACTGGGTCATCGGTTGCTTCCTGCTGGTGCTGGCGATGTTCGAAGGCTTCTTCGGATACTCGCTCCCCGACGACCTGCTCTCGGGAACCGGTGTTCGCGCCGCGATGTCGGGCATCGTCCTGGGCATTCCGGTTGTCGGAACGTGGATCCACTGGGCACTGTTCGGTGGACAGTTCCCCGGCGACATCATCATCCCGCGCCTGTACGTCCTGCACATCCTGTTGTTCCCGGGAATCATCCTGGCCCTCATCGGTGCTCACCTCGCACTCGTCTGGTACCAGAAGCACACCCAGTTCCCCGGCCCCGGCCGCACCGAGACCAATGTTGTCGGTGTCCGGATTCTGCCGGTGTTCGCAGTCAAGTCGGGTGCCTTCTTTGCCGTCACGTTCGGCATCCTGGCGATCATCGCGGGTCTGTTCCAGATCAACCCCGTGTGGGCGATCGGGCCTTACAACCCGGCGCACGTCTCGGCAGGCTCTCAGCCCGACATCTACATGATGTGGACCGACGGTCTGGCCCGACTTATGCCTGCATGGGAGATCTACTTCGGTAACGCGTACACGATCCCGGCCATCTTCTGGGTCGTTGTGGTGCTGACGATCGTGTTCGGGCTCATGTTCACGTACCCGTTCATCGAGAAGCGGCTGACGGGCGACACCGCCCACCACAACCTGCTGCAACGGCCGCGTGACGTGCCGGTGCGGACCGCGGTCGGCGCGATGGCGCTCTCGTTCTACATCATCCTCACGGTCTCTTGTATGAACGACATCATCGCCTACAAGTTCGACATCTCGCTCAACGCGACGACGTGGATGGGCCGTATCGGGCTGATCATCGTCCCGCCGCTGGCGTACTACATCGCCTACCGCTGGGCTCTGGCTCTGCAGCGCAGCGACCGCGATGTGCTCGAGCACGGCATCGAAACGGGCATCATCATGCGCCTGCCGCACGGTGAGTTCATCGAGCTGCACCAGCCGCTCGGACCTGTCGACGCCCACGGACATCCGATTCCGTTGCCGTACGAGGGTGCCGCGCTCCCGAAGCGGATGAACAAGCTCGGCTCCGCCGGCGAACCGGGTACCGGTTCACTGCTGGTCGCCGACCCCGCCGAAGAGCAGGTTCGCAACGTCGAGCTCGAAAAGAAGGCACATCACGACGAGAAGGACGCCCTGCGCGCGCTGCAAGAGCGTGGCGGAGATCCCTTCCTCGACTGACTCAGCCAATAGACAAGAGCCGGACCGCATCTGCGGTCCGGCTCTTGTTGTATGTGAGGTCTTCGAACCAGCCGCTCCCCTACCCCACCGTTGTCTCGTCTCACACCGTTGTCGCCGCGAACGTCCCGGCAAGCTGCATCGGGAGGGATTGGTTCGTCGGACACCATTACGACGGTGAAGCACGCGACTGCGCAGCGTCCAGCTGTGAGTAGTGCTGAACGATGGGAAAAGGTTCGTAGAAGTGATGCAGCAGGTCTCGCCACTGCTGGTAAGCCGGCGACCCGCGGAAGCCCTCGGTGTGATGCTCCACCGACTCCCATTGCACGAGCAGAAGGTAGCGATCCGGATCTTCGACGCACTGCGACAGCGTCAGACCACCGAATCCGGGCATCCCGGCAATGATGTTCCTCGCGTCAGCGAAAGCGGTACGGAAGTCCCCGCTCATACCCGGGCGCACCTGTAGGACCGCATGTTCGGTGATCATCGAACCGATGATGCCTCAGTCGGTCACCAGAGTTCGCCGCCGCGCCAATCGCAGGTCAGTTCGCCCGAAATCGGAGCTGATCGTCCGTAGACATGGACGCTGTCTTCTGGCGTCTTGATCAACCCGTCCGGGGTCATCGCCGACAGCCGGCCGGTCCATGGAATCCAGCCGTGTGCGCGGTAGAGGCGCAGACCGGCGTCACTGGCTCCCAGGACACCGAAGTCGTAGGCGCCGTCGATCACGCCCTCTACGGCGCTCATCAAGCGGTCACCGAGGCCCTGGCGCTGTCGGTCCGGATCGGTGGCCACCGCCTCGACGTAGCCCACGCGGTATGCGCGGCCGTCATGGGCGATCGACCGGGCAACCACCGCGGCGTGGCCGATCACCACTTCACCGTCAGTGATCATCGCGTGGACTCCCCCGAGTGCGTGATCGAAGTCGGAGTCGGTGAAGTCACCGTCGAACGCCCGGTCGAGGAGCACTCGGATCGCCGTACGACAGAAAGCACTCAGCTCCCAGGTGTGCCGCAGTTGAACCTGCGGACCTGGGAGCTGAGTGTTGATTATTGTTGTCAGTGCTTTTCGGGTCCGACGTGGTACTCGAGCACCAGACCGCACACCGCACCGATGATGCAGACCGCGGCAAACGCAACGAGCCAGAACTGCCCGAACGCGAGTGCGACGGCGAAGAGTGCAGCACCGCCGGCGATCATGATCGGCCACCAGCTGCCGGCGCTGAAGAAGCCCAGCTCGCCCGCACCGTCAGACACCTCTGCGTCTTCGTAGTCCTCGGGGCGGATGTCCACCCGTCGAGCGACAAAGCGGAAGTAGGTGCCGACCAGCATGGACAGACCACCGGTCATCACCAGTCCGGTGACGCCAACCCATTCGACGTTCTTACTGGTCAAGCCCGTGGCCAACCCGTACGCCACGGCCACTGCGAAAAAGAATCCGGTGAGGATCTCGAAGATCCGCGCTTCAATATGCATCTCGTAGCTTCTCCGTGACTAGTTCGGCGCGGTCTGCGTGCCGCGCTTGGTGTCGAAGGGCTTGGTGGTGATCGCCATCGGATCCTCACCAATCGCCTCGAGCGCCTCTGCATTGGTCGCGTTGGGGTTGGATTCGCGGAACTTGATGTACTCGTCGAACTTCGCCGGGCTGACCGCACGAACCTCGAAGTTCATCATCGAGTGGTATGTGCCGCACATTTCCGCGCAACGTCCCACAAACGCACCCTCGCGGTCGATCTCGCTGACCTGGAAGCGGTTGTCCGAGTGGTTCTCTTCAGGGAACGGCATGACGTCCCGCTTGAAGAGGAACTCCGGAACCCAGAACGAGTGCACGACGTCGGTTGCCGCGATCTCGAACTCGATACGACGATCAGTAGGGAGCACCAGCACCGGAATCTCGTCCGACGTACCCAGAGTCTCGATCTTGTCGAACTTCAGGTACGAACGAACGTCGTTCTCGAGGGCCTGGAACGGCTCATTGTGCTCGTCGCCCGACTCTTCCGGGTGCTCGCCCTCCGGGACCTGACGGTCGTACGGATTCCCCTCGGTTTCGGCACCGTCGTAGATCTGACCGTCCTCGAAACGAACGGTTCGGTAACCGAACTTCCAGTTCCACTGGAATGCGGTCACGTCGACCACCACTGCAGGATCGGGCTGCTTCGCCTCGACCTTGTTCTGCACGATGATCGTGAAGTAAAAGAGGACCGCGATGATCACAAAAGGAATCGCGGTATATGTCAGTTCCAACGGGACGTTATATGCCGTCTGACGCGGGAACTCGTCTTGTCCTGCCTTACGGCGATGGAACGTAATGGTCCAAAATGTCAGACCCCACACCAGAACACCCATGATGAGGGCCGAAATCACCGACCACGTCCACAGATGCCGCATGTCTTCTGCCTCAGGCGTAATGCCCTTTGGCCAACCGAATCGCAACGCTTCTTCAGCGCTGCAGCTCGACAGCATCAGTGCGCCAACGCCTAGGAACAAGGCTGCGCTTATCTGCTTGATTCGACGTCCGCGGTGCTGACGCTTGGTCGATGCCGGAGGTCGCCCACCGTGTGCCAATTTCACGCCTTCCTACCCTGCCCTGACTGGAAACAGTCACAACGCTCTCCACGATTGGTAGCTCGTGTACTACGCAGCGTAGACCAAGCCCGGCTTACATTCGTATCGGGGTTTGGGTTCGTGTCACGCGGTGCCGTCGGCAGGCCGTCCAACCCGGGCCGCGCACGCGGCCGCACTCCCGATTGCGGCATACTCGGGCGTGTTCTGTACGCCGTCCCTGGACGAATTGAGGCAATTTCGTGTGTGGTCTGTTAGGTCTGCTGTCTAGCGACGCATCGGCCGCCGAGTCAGCTGATCTGGTCGCATCTGCGTTGCACTGCATGCGACATCGAGGACCTGACGAACCGGGCACCTGGCACGATTCCGACCTGGTACTCGGCTTCAACCGGCTCTCGATCATCGACATCGAGCACTCGCATCAACCGCTGCGTTGGGGTCCGCCGGAGAACCCCGATCGATACGCACTCGTCTTCAACGGCGAGATCTACAACTACCTCGAGATCCGCGCCCAGCTGGCCAAGGACGAGGGTGTCGAGTTCCGTACCGAGGGCGACAGCGAGGCGATTGTCGCGGCCTTCCATCACTGGGGCCCCGATTCGGTTTCCCGATTGCGCGGAATGTTCGCATTTGCCATCTGGGACACAGAGAATCAGTCACTGTTCCTGGCTCGGGATCCGTTCGGCATCAAGCCGCTGTTCATCGCGACGGGTTCGGGCGGCACCATCTTCGGCAGCGAGAAGAAGAGCCTGCTCGAGTTGATCGACCGCATCGGCGTCTCCGATTCCCTCGACAGCCGCGCGATCCAGCACTACACCGTGCTGCAGTACGTCCCGGAGCCCGAGACACTGCATGCCGGCATCCGTCGACTCGAGTCCGGCAGTTACGCAACCCTGCGGCCCGGTCAGATGCCGAAGGTCTACCGGTACTTCACTCCGCAGTTCGCCGTGCGCCCGTTCACCAAGGGCAGCGAGCAGGCCCGCTACGACGAGATCGCCGAGGTGCTCTCCGATTCGGTCGCCAAGCACATGCGCGCCGATGTCACCGTCGGCTCGTTCTTGTCCGGAGGTATCGACTCGACGGCGATCGCGGCACTCGCCATCCGGCACAACCCCGATCTGATCACCTTCACCACCGGTTTCGAGCGGGAAGGCTATTCGGAGGTCGACGTGGCCGCGGAATCTGCCGCAGCCATCGGTGCCAAGCACGTCGTGAAGGTCGTCGGGCCTGCCGAGTTCGTCGCCGCAATTCCCGAAATCGTCTGGTACCTCGACGATCCGGTGGCCGACCCGTCACTGATCCCGCTGTACTTCGTGGCCAAGGAAGCGCGCAAACACGTCAAGGTCGTGTTGTCCGGCGAGGGTGCCGACGAGCTGTTCGGTGGGTACACCATCTACAAAGAGCCGTTGTCGCTCAAGCCTTTCGAACGTCTGCCCCGCGGTCTGCGGGCCGCAGCCGGCCGCTTGTCGGATCGGATCCCGGAAGGTAAACGGGGGAAGAGCCTGCTGCATCGCGGATCCATGACCCTGGAGGAGCGCTACTACGGCAACGCCCGGAGCTTCGACGACGCCCGACTTCGGGCCGTGCTCAAGGATTTCCGTCCCGAGTGGACCCACACCGACGTGACCGCCCCGATCTACGCGACCTCACGTGGCTGGGATCCCGTGGCCCGGATGCAGCACCTGGATCTGTTCACGTGGCTGCGTGGCGACATCCTTGTCAAGGCCGACAAGGTGACGATGGCGAACTCGCTCGAGCTGCGGGTGCCGTTCCTCGACTCCGAGGTACTCCGAGTGGCCGAAGGCCTGCCGTACGAGGAGAAGATCTCCCACGGCACAACCAAGTACGCCCTTCGTAAAGCGCTGGAACAGATCGTCCCGGCGCACGTCCTGCATCGCAAGAAGCTGGGCTTCCCTGTACCCGTGCGGCATTGGCTGCGCGGCACGGAACTGTACGACTGGGCGCATGAGACGATCGAGAACTCACAGACCGACCACATCCTGAACAAGGACGCGATCCGCGCCATGCTCAACGAGCACCGCACCGGTGCGGTCGACAACAGCCGTCGGCTGTGGACCGTTCTCATCTTCATGGTGTGGCACGGGATCTTCGTCGAAGGCAGCATCGTGCCGCAGATCGAGGATCACCACTACCCGGTCCGGCTCTAGCTACACAGCCAAACGCTCCGCTTATACGAAGACGCTCCACATATATGTGGAGCGTCTTCGTATAAGCGGAGCGTTTGGTGGGGCGGTCAGGCGGGAAGGATCGCGCCGATCTCGGCAGCAGCCTCGGCGCCATAGGCACCGGACAGACGCTCGAGCGCGCTCTTGCGGTCCCACACCCATTCCTGGGTGCCCACGGTCTCGAGGACCAACACGGCGACCATCGAGCCCAGCTGTGCGCTGCGCTCGTGGCTCAGGCCGGCTGCGTTGCCGACCAGGAATCCGGCGCGGAACGCGTCACCGACGCCGGTCGGGTCAACCTTGGCGGTCTCCGGGACAACCGGAACGTGCACGCGCGAGCCGTCGGCGTCGACGATCTCCGCTCCCCCACCACCAAGTGTGGTGACGCGGACTCCGACCATTCCGGCGACCTGGGCCTCACTCAGCCCCGATTTCTGCCGGAGCAGGCCCCACTCGTATTCATTGGTGAACAGGTATGTGGCGCCTTCGATCAGATCCCGAACCTGCTCGCCGTCCAGACGGGCGAGCTGCTGCGAGGGATCGGCGGCGAACGGGATGCCGAGTTCGCGGCATTGCCGACTGTGGACGATCATGCCCTCGGGATCGTCGGCACCGATCAAGACCAGCTCCGGTGTACCGAAATCGGATGCCAGTGCGGTCAGCGAGATCTCACGCGACTCACTCATCGCGCCGGCGTAAAAGCTTGCCAGCTGCGCCATCTCATCGTCGGTGGTGCACATGAAGCGAGCAGTGTGCGCGGTCTTCGACACCCGGACTCCACGCGTGTCGACTCCGTTGTCCTCCAGCCACTTCCGATAGTCGTCGAAGTCACTGCCGACCGACCCGACCAACAGCGGCGAGCCACCGAGGACGCCCATCGCGTAGGCGATGTTGCCGGCAACACCACCGCGCCGGATCACCAACTCCTCCACGAGGAAACTCAACGAGATATGACTGAGGTGTTCTGCCAGGAGCTGTTCGGAGAACTTGCCCTGAAAGCGCATCAGATGGTCGGTAGCGATCGATCCACAAATGGCAATGGCCACGAAGGAATGCCTTTCTTCCTGAGCGAATAATGGCCTAACGCTACCTGCTCGTCAGGTGAACACAGGCAGGACCCGGAGACAGCAAAAGAGCCGCACCCGAGCTGAGCTCGGATGCGGCCCGATTGTTGATGTGCGGGTCGAGCAGCCTGGTGAGAGGTCAGGCGTCAGTTGAACGAATCGCCACAGGCACAGCTGCCCGTTGCATTCGGGTTGTCGATGGTGAAGCCCTGCTTCTCGATCGTGTCGACGAAGTCGATGCTGGCACCCATCACGTACGGGGCACTCATGCGGTCGACGGCCAGGCCGACACCGTCGAACTCGACAACGAGGTCGCCGTCGAGGTTGCGGTCGTCGAAGTACAGCTGGTAGCGCAGGCCCGCGCAGCCACCGGGCTGAACCGCGATGCGCAGCATCAGCTCTTCGCGGCCTTCCTGCTCACGCAAAGCCTTCGCCTTGGACGACGCGGCTTCGGTCATAATCACACCGTGCGCGGGTGCCTCGGTCTCGGTCTGCACAGCAGTCTCGTTCGATGCGGTCATGAAATCTCCTCAGTGTGCGGGGCGTCGGCCTGCGAACCCACAGTGGTCCGGGTTTCGGATGCGAACTTCCGTCGGCTACAACCGTACTCCTGCCCGGTCTATTCCTGCGTATCACACCAGGTGCGCTGCAGCGCTGCTCACCACGAGTCGGCGACTCTACGCGCGAGTTCGGTCAGCTGATTCTGGGCGTCGTCCATCGCCCGCTGCACCGAGCCGGCGACCTCGACGATGGCATGACCTCGCGCGATACCGGCCTCGGCGATCTGCGCGGGGGTCAGTGCCAGTTGTCCGGCCAGCACGATCGTCGGGATGCCATGCTCGCGGGCGGCACCCGTCAGCGCCGCGACGACCTTGCCTTTGAGCGTCTGTTCATCGCATTTGCCCTCACCGGTGATGACCAGGTCGACCGTGGTGATCAGGTCGGCCTGTCCGGTCGCGTCGGCGATCACCGTCGCCCCCGAGATCCGGGTTCCGCCGAGTGCGAGCAGTGCGGCCCCCAATCCCCCGGCGGCGCCGGCACCGGCCAACGGGCTGATGTCGCGACCGGCGAGTTCACTGAGCCTGCTCGCCCATTCGGTCATGCGCGCCTCGAGCGCTGCGACGGTGTCCGGGTCAGCGCCCTTCTGCGGGCCGAATATCACGGCCGCACCATCCGGACCGAGCAACGGATTCTCCACGTCGGAGGCCGCCACCAGCGTGATCGGCCGCAGCAGTCGCGACGCCTCTTCCAGCCCACCGAGCGCATCGATCAGGCCCTTGCCGCCGTCGGTGCTGCCGCTCCCACCGAGTCCGACCACGATCGTGTCGGCGCCGGACGCGACCGCGGCCGACACGAGTTGGCCCACTCCATATGTATCTGCGGCGACCGCGGTGCGCGGCGAGGGCCTGCCACCGAGCTGATGCAGACCGCAGGCCTGTGCGCATTCGATATAGGCGGTCAGGTGGTCTCCATCACCATGCAGCAGCCATTGCGCCGACACGAGTGCACCCAGGGGTCCGGCGACCGTTTCTTCCCGGACCTCACCGAACCGGCTGGCCAGCACCGACACGAAACCGGGCCCACCATCGGACTGTGGCGCGAGGATCAACTCGTCGTCCGGCCGGGCCAGAGCCCATCCCGCGGCGATCGTCTCCGCGGCGGCAACAGCGGTCAGGGTGTCACCGAACGAATCCGGGGCGATCAGAGCTTTCATGGACGAAGTATAGGAAGGCGACCGCCGCGCGGCAGTGCGCAGAAACACACCGGCAGAGCACTGAGGCCGGCCCCATCGGTGCAGTGGCCAGACCCGGCAGCCACTGCACGCGCCGTCGGGATAATCTGGAGAGGTGAAATTGCCCTGGAAAAAAGACGACGACGCCGAGGTCGCGGCCAATACGACGTCGACCGTCGAGCAGACGGCAGAAGAAGCTGCGGCCGATCGCAGATACACCGAGGGCAAGGGGCGCCCCACCCCCAAGCGCCGCGACGCCGAGGGCAAACGACGTGGTCCGGTTGCCCCGGCCCCGACGACCCGCGCCGAGGCCCGGGCCCGCAAGAAGGAACTCAAGGGTTCGACGGTCAGTCTGACCAAAGAAGAGAAGCGTTCGCAGTCCGATGCGCGCCGTAAGGCCCGCACCGATCAGCGCGAGAAGATGATGGACGGCGACGAGCGTTACCTGATGCCCCGCGACAAGGGTGAGGTCCGCCGGTACGCCCGCAACATCGTCGATTCACGGCGCAACTTCGCCGGGCTGTTCATGCCGTTCGCGATCCTGCTGATCCTCGTGATGTTCATCCCGTCCCTCGCGGTCTACGCCACGTTGTTCATGCTCGTCTTCGTCATCTTCCTGGTGATCGACGGCGTGATGCTCGGACGGATCATCAACAACCGCGTGCGCGAACGCTTCCCGAACACGACCGACGGCGGTTTCAAACTCGCCTGGTACGGATTCAGCCGCGCGATGCAGATGCGGTTCATGCGCGCACCGCGGCCCGTGGTCAAGCCGGGCGACGCGGTCTGATCGGTGATGCGAACCCTGGTTCTTGGTGGAATACGCTCGGGTAAATCAGCTTTCGGTGAGAGCCTGCTGCCCCGCGACGGTGTCAGGTACCTGGCGACGGCCGCGGATCCGGCAACCGGCGACCCGCAGTGGGAGAGCCGGATCGGAGCCCACCGCACCCGCCGCCCCAGTGGATGGACGACCGTCGAATCCGGCGACGTGGCGGGCGAATTGCGCCGCGACGCTCACACACCGACCCTCGTCGACGATCTCGGTGGCTGGCTGAGCCGGTACATCGACTCGGTCGGCGGCTGGGACGACGAGGCCTTCGACATGTCGGCCATGGTGATCGAATTGTCCACGGCAGTAGCCGAATACACCGGCGACCTGGTGATCATCAGCCCCGAGGTCGGCCTGTCGCTGGTGGCACCGGTGCCGGCCGGTCGACTCTTCCAGGATCAGTTGGGCATCATCAACGCGGCTGTGGCCGCGGTCTGCGACCGGGTCGTCTTGGTTGTCGCCGGCCAGACGCTCGAATTGCGCGGTGGCGCGGTCGCCGATGTCGCTGCCCCGGAGTCGGTTTCATCCCCACTTGCAGCATCGGTCCTGGCGCCGCTCCCCTCACCCGATTCGGTACCGGCCCCGACCACGGTCGAAGACCCGGTCACGGTGGACGAACCGACCGCAGTTGCGGATCCGGTACCGCTGACCGAGTTCGAGAAACCGGAACAGTTCGACTTCGTCGCAGCGCCCGACCGCGATGCCGCGATCGCCGCGCGCGAACGCCAAGGCGAACTGACGAAGCCGGCCGGATCGCTCGGACGTCTCGAAGAAGTCGGCATCTGGGTGGCATCGTGCCAGGGTCTGTGCCCGCCTCGTCCGATCACCCAACCCACCGTGGTGGTCTTTGCCGGCGACCACGGCGTCGCCCAGAGCGGTGTCTCGGCGTATCCGCCTGAGGTCACCGCGCAAATGGTCGCGAACATCAGTGCCGGTGGAGCCGCGATCAACGTGCTGGCACGGCAGAACGGTGCACGGGTCCGAGTCGAGGATCTCGCCGTCGATGCGCAGACACCGGAGGAGATAAGCCGCTTCAAGGTCCGCCGTAGCAGCGGCGATCTGACGCGTGAAGATGCGCTGACCACCGAACAGACCCGCGCCGCGCTCGCGGCGGGCCGCGCCATCGCCGATCAAGAGATCGATTCCGGCGCAGACCTTCTCATCGCCGGAGAGATGGGCATCGGGAACACCACGCCTGCCACCGTGCTGGTCGGCCTGCTCACTGATACCGAACCGGTCGTGGTTGTCGGGCGCGGCACCGGCATCGACGACAACGGCTGGATCCGCAAGACCGCGGCCGTGCGGGACGGCATGCGACGAGGTCGGCCACACGCGCGGATCCCACTCGAGCTCCTGCGTACCGTCTCCGGTGCGGAGATCGCTGCGATGGCCGGATTCCTCGCGCAGGCCGCATTGCGCAAGACGCCGGTCATCCTCGACGGCCTGGTGGTCACCGCGGCCGCACTGGTCGCCAACGATCTGGCACCCGGCGCCCGGGAATGGTGGGTGGCCGGACATCGGTCGGCCGAGCCTGCTCACCAGATCGCGTTGCGGCACCTCGATCTCGAACCGCTCCTCGATCTGTCGATGCGTCTCGGTGAAGGCAGTGGCGCCCTCACCGCGCTCCCCCTGGTGCAGGCGGGCGTCAACACGCTCGCGTCGATGGCCACGTTCGCCGAGGCCCAGGTCAGTGGTGCGCCCGACACGGCGTCCTGACCACCGATGAACCTACGAGCCGCATTTCGGGGTCCGCAGACCGCGCTGTCGTGGTTGACGATCCTGCCGGTCCCCACCCCCAAGGGTCCTTTCGACCGCGCACTGGGTGGTGCAGTCATCGGTTCGACACCGCTCGTGGGCGCCGTCCTCGGAGTGGTCACCGCGGCAATAGCTCTCGGCCTCGGCGAGACGGAGCTGCCATCGTTGCTCGCGGGCTTGCTCGTCGTCGGTGCGATCGCAATCCTCACCCGTGGCATGCATCTCGACGGATTGTCGGACACCGCAGACGGATTGGGATGTTTCGGCTCGCCCGAACGCGTGCACAAGGTGATGCACAGTGGCAGTGCCGGGCCCTTCGGCGCAGCCACACTGGTTGTCGTGCTGGGCGCGCAGGCGGCAGGCTATGGCGCCCTGATTCAGCAGAATGATTGGGCTGCAATCGTTTTTGTGCTTTTTGTCAGCCGGGTGGCACCGGTCATCGGCTGCCGGGTGAGTCTGTCCGCCACCGACGAATCCAAGTTCGGAGCGCTGACCGCCGGAACGCAACGGCTGACCATCGTCTTCTGGGCGCTCGGAGCAATCGCCGCCGGCTATGCCGTCGACACCGAGCTGCCGCTTCCGGGTGTGTTCACCGCGATGGTGGTTGTCGTATTCGCCTGGTGGTTCAGCTTCCACTGTGCCCGCCGATTCGCCGGCATCAACGGCGATGTGCTCGGTGCACTCATCGAATTGAGTGCGCTGATCGCCATCTGCGGTCTCCTGGTCGCCTGAGACCCTCAGCCGTGGAGTTTGGCCATCCATCCATGGATGTCGGCGAAGGTGCCGCGCTGGATCCCGGTGAGCGTGTCGCGCAACGCCATGGTGACCTCGCCGGGCTGGCCGTCGCCGATGGTGTAGTCGTCGACGTCGCCCTTCACGTGACCCACCGGCGTGATGACGGCGGCGGTACCGCAGGCGAAGACCTCGGTGATCTCGCCCGAGGCAACACCCTTGCGCAGTTCTTCGACGCTGATCTTGCGTTCGACGACGTCGAAGCCGGCGTCTGCGGCCAGCTGCAACAGTGATTCACGGGTGATACCCGGCAGCAGCGACCCGGACAGCTCAGGGGTGACGAGTTTGGCGTCGGCGCCGGAGCCGAAGACGAAGAACAGGTTCATGCCGCCCATCTCTTCGACGAACCGGCGTTCGATCGCGTCGAGCCAGACCACCTGATCACAGCCCTGTTCGGCGGCCTGGGCCTGGGCGAGCAGCGAGGCGGCGTAGTTGCCACCGAACTTGGCTGCACCGGTACCGCCGGGCGAAGCGCGCACGAATTCGGTCGAAAGCCAGACACTCACCGGATGCACACCGCGCGTGAAGTATGCACCGGCGGGCGAGGCGATGAGCAGGTAGCGGTACTCGTTCGCCGGCCGCACACCGAGGCCCGCCTCGGTGGCAATCATGAAGGGACGCAGGTAGAGCGCCGCTTCTCCACCGGCATCCGGGACCCAGAGGTTGTCGACGTCCACGAGCGCACGCAGCGAGTCCATGAAGTCCTCGACCGGCAGTTCGGGCATTGCCAGGCGCCGCGCCGAACGCTGCATGCGCAGGGCGTTGGCGTCGGGACGGAACGACGAGATGCTGCCGTCGGCCTGGCGGTAGGCCTTGAGTCCTTCGAAGATCTCCTGCGCGTAATGCAGGACCATCGACGACGGATCGAGCTGGATCGGTCCGTACGGAACCACCTTGGCATCGTGCCAGCCCTGCTCGGCGCTGTGGTCGATGGTCACCATGTGATCGGTGAAGTACTTGCCGAATCCCGGTGCAGCCAGGATTTCCGCGCGGCGCTGCGCCGACGTCGGCTGCGGGTGTTCGGTTCGGGCGAACTCCAAAGTCATGGGGCAATCGTATCGCCTGACCTCACGCGGATTTTCCCCGGTGGGACTCCGATCGCCTCGGCGTTGCCCGGTCTCGTCGGTCCGGACAATTCCGGCCAATAGCGACCCCGAAGCTAGCTTGTGCCTGCCGAGACGAACGGCGGCAGGACGACCTCGCATTCCAGAGCCCTGCCGCGGACGTCGATCACCACGGTGTCACCTTTGGAGACCCCCGCGGACGAATCGATGAGTGCCAACGCGATTCCCACCTTCAGGGTCGGCGAGAAGGTCCCGGATGTGGTGGTACCGATCTGCGTTCCACCGGGCCCGTCGAGGACCGCGAGGTCCGCCCGCGGCACCCCACGTCCGGTCGCCCGCAAGCCCCAGAGGCGACGGACCGGACCGGCTTCTTTCTCGGCCAGCAGGGCATCACGACCGAAGAACTCGGGCTTCTTCCAGCCGACGGCCCAACCGCACCGGGCCTGGACCGGACTGATGTCGACGGACAGTTCGTGTCCGTGCAGCGGATAGCCCATCTCGGTGCGCAACGTGTCGCGCGCACCGAGTCCGGCAGGCGCTCCCCCGGCGGCGATGACCGCGGCCGACAACGCAGTGAAGACCGGTTCGCTGTCGTCCCACGCAGGCAGCAACTCGAAGCCGATCTCGCCGGTGTAGCCGGTCCGGCAGACGCGAACCGGGTAACGTTGCTGTCCCACAACCATTTCGGTGTCGACAAAGGACATGTACTCCATGTCCGTTGGCAGTCCCAGCCCCGCCAGCACCGCAGGCGACTGCGGCCCCTGGACCGCGAACACACCGAATTCGCGATGCCGGTCCACCACCTCGACGCCTTCGGGGGCCACGGCCTGCAGGGCCGCCACCACGGCGCCCGTGTTGGCGGCATTGGGGACGAGGAACACGTCTTCGTCAGAGACCCAGTAGACGATGAGGTCATCGATCACGCCACCGGAGTCGTTGGCGCACAACGTGTACTGCGCCTTGCCCGGCCGGATCTTCTTCAGGTCGTTCGTCAGGCAACGGTTGACGAACTCGGCCGCACCCGGACCGGTGACCGAGGCCTTGCCCAGATGACTCACATCGAAGATGCCCACCGTCTCGCGGACCGCGGTGTGTTCGGCAACGGTGCCCGCATAGGACACCGGCATGTTCCAGCCACCGAACTCGGCAAAACTCGCGCCGAGCCCGCGATGCAGTTTCTCGATGGGGCCTGCCAGCAATTCACCTTCACTCATGGGCGCAACGCTATCGCGCCGCGAGAGCAAGCAGGCTGCGACCACTAAGCTTGGTCCAGAGCACAAGGTACGGCTACGAGTGGGAGTGAAGTGTGAGCAAGTCAAGCGCAAAACGTCAGCTGGGTCCGCAACTGTCACTGGCCACCGGGATCAGCAAAGACGACGACGTCCTGGTCATCGGACTGACCACCGCCGATGAAGACGGTGGCGCACCGAGTCTTGTCATCGGTGAAGGACTCCTCGACGACGCCACCGCCTCTACGATCGACGATGCGCTCGCGGCGCTCGGCGCAAAGGGTTCGGCAGGCGAGTTGACCAAGCTCCCCGCACCGGCAGGCCTGGGAGTGACATCGGTGCTGGCAATCGGACTCGGCGCGCCCGACAAGCTTGATGATGCCGAACACATTCGCCGACAGGCCGGTGTGGCCGCGCGCAGCCTGCAGGGCGTGGCCACCGCGGTGACCAGCCTTCCGGCCGCCGACCTCGCCGCCACCGCGGAAGGTTTCTACCTCGGCGCCTACCGGTTCGACGAGTTCCGCTCGACACCGCCCGAGAAGGCGCCACTGTCAGCGGTCCGTCTGCTGGTGCCTGCCATCGACAAGAGCACCGAGACCGAATTGGATCGCGCTGCGGCCATCGCCCGCGCCGTTGCCATCGCGCGCGATTTCGTGAACACACCGCCGAGCCATCTGTTCCCCGAGGAGTTCGCCGACCGCGCCAAGGCCCTCGGTTCGGCTGCCGGACTCAAGGTCGAGATCCTCGACGAGTCCGCCCTGGACAAGGCCGGTTACGGCGGCATCATCGGTGTCGGCAAGGGCAGCTCACGTCCGCCGCGCCTGGTCCGGCTGAGCCACAGCGCAGGCAAGAAGGCCAAGACAGTGGCCCTCGTCGGCAAGGGCATCACCTTCGACACCGGCGGTATCTCGATCAAGCCGGCCGCGGGCATGGAGAACATGACCTCCGACATGGGTGGCGCCGCCGCCGTGATCGCGACCGTGATCCTGGCTGCCGAACTCAATGTCGGGGTCAACGTCATCGCCACGGTTCCGATGGCCGAGAACATGCCCTCGAGCACCGCGCAGCGTCCCGGTGACGTCTTGACCCAGTACGGCGGCAAGACCGTCGAGGTCATCAACACCGACGCCGAGGGTCGGTTGATCCTGGCCGACGCCATCGTGCGCGCCTGCGAGGACGAACCCGACTACCTGATCGACACCGCAACCCTGACCGGCGCCCAGATGGTCGCCCTTGGCACCCGTACCCCGGGAGTGATGGGCACCGACGAGTTCCGCGACCGTGTGGCATCCATCTCACAGGCCGAGGGCGAATCGGGTTGGCCGATGCCATTTCCGGAAGAGCTGCGCCCGGATCTCGATTCACGCGTCGCCGATCTGGCCAACGTGACCAACCACCGCTGGGGCGGAATGCTCTCGGCGGGTATCTATCTGCGCGAGTTCGTGGCCAAGGATGTGCAGTGGGTGCACATCGATATCGCCGGTCCGGCTTTCAACACCGGCGGCCCGTGGGGCTACACCGGTAAGGGCGGAACCGGGGTACCAGTGCGGACCATCTTCGCCGTACTGGAGGACATCGCTGCCGAAGGATGAGGCAAAAGGTAGGGTTTAGAACGGCGGTTCGCCTCATCCGGCGGATCACCACCTCCATGCCTGCCACCAACACTGGTGGTAAGGCCCAGACCGTAGACCGCACACCGGTTCTCGAAATCAAGGAGTCGACAACGATGGCCTTCTCCGTCCAAATGCCAGCCCTGGGTGAAAGCGTCACCGAAGGCACCGTCACCAGGTGGCTCAAGCAGGAGGGTGACACGGTCGAGGCCGACGAACCGTTGCTGGAGGTGTCGACCGACAAGGTCGACACCGAGATCCCCGCACCGACGTCCGGCGTCCTGATCAAGATCGTCGCGCAAGAAGACGACGTCGTCGAGGTCGGTGGCGAACTCGCCCAGATCGGCGACGCCGGCGAGTCCGCCGGTGACAGCACTCCTGCGCAGGAATCCACACCGGAGCCAGAAGCCGAGCCAGAACCCGAGCCCGAGCCCGAACCCGAAGCGTCGGCAACCCCGGCCGCATCGGCACCGGCAGCCGGATCCGCCGAAGGTACCGACATCACGATGCCCGAACTGGGCGAGTCCGTGACCGAGGGCACCGTCACCCGTTGGCTCAAGGAGGTCGGAGACTCTGTCGCGGCCGACGAGCCACTGCTCGAGGTCTCCACCGACAAGGTCGACACCGAGATCCCGTCGCCCGTCGCAGGCACACTGCTCGAGATCATCGCCTCCGAGGACGACGTCGTCGAGGTCGGCGGCCGTCTGGCCGTGGTCGGTTCTGCCGAGTCGAAGCCGACCGTGGCACCGTCCGAACCGGAGCCGGAGCCGGAGCCCGAGGCCGCACCGGAGCCGAAGGAAGAGCCCAAGCCGGAGCCGAAGGCACAGGCAAAGCCCGAGCCGGTCGCAGAAAAGAAGCCCGACCCGAAGGAAGAGCCCAAGCCGGCAGCAGCCGAGCAGGAGTCGACTCCGTACGTGACCCCGCTCGTCCGCAAGCTCGCGGCCGAGAACAACGTCGACCTGAGCGCCATCAAGGGCACCGGCGTCGGTGGCCGCATCCGCAAGCAGGACGTGTTGGCCGCCGCTGAGGCCGCCAAGGCACCGGCTGCACCCGCCACCCCGGAACCCGCTGCAGCACAGGCGAAGTCGGCACCGCAAAAGTCGGCACCGGCCACACCGAGCCCGGAGTTGGCCAAGCTGGTCGGCACCACGCAGAAGATCAACCGGATCCGTCAGATCACCGCCAAGAAGACCCGCGAATCCCTGCAGGAGAGCGCACAGCTCACCCAGGTCTTCGAGGTCGACATGACGAAGATCGCCACGCTGCGTGCTGCTGCCAAGGCGGGCTTCAAGGCCAGCGAAGGTGTCAACCTGACCTACCTGCCATTCATCGCCAAGGCAGTGGTCGAGGCGCTCAAGGCGCATCCGAACGTCAACGCCTCGATCAACGAAGAGGCCAAGGAGATCACGTACTACTCCAAGGTCCACCTCGGCATCGCGGTCGACACCGAGCAGGGTCTGCTCTCCCCCGTCATCCACAACGCCGACGATCTGTCGATCGCCGGTCTGGCGCGGGCCATCGCAGATATCGCGGCGCGGGCCCGGAGCAACAACCTCAAGCTCGACGATCTGACCGGTGGCACCTTCACCATCACCAACATCGGTAGCCAGGGTGCGCTCTTCGACACCCCGATCCTGGTTCCGCCGCAGGCGGCCATGCTCGGTACCGGTGCCATCGTCAAGCGCCCGGTGGTCATGACCGGTGCAGACGGTTCGGAATCGATCGCGGTGCGGTCGATGTCGTTCCTGCCGCTCACCTACGATCACCGCCTCATCGACGGCGCCGACGCAGGCCGCTTCCTGAGCACCGTGAAGCATCGTCTCGAAGAGGCTGCGTTCGAGGCGGATCTGGGACTGTAGGAAGTCCATGCGGATCGCCATAGCGGGATCTTCTGGCCTGATCGGCTCGGCCCTGGTGGACAGTCTCACCGGGGCCGGCCATCAGGTCGTCCGCCTGGTTCGCCGTCCCACCACTGCCCCGGATCAAATCCATTGGGAGCCTGATTCGTTCGGCATCGATCCAGCCTCGTTGGCGGGCGTCGATGCGGTGGTGAACCTCTGCGGGCGCGGTATCGCCGAGCACCGATGGTCCGGACACGTCAAGCAGCAGCTCCGGGACAGCCGGATCATCCCGACACAGGTGCTCGCCGAAGCAGTCCGGATTGCCGGTGTACCCGTTTTCGTGAGTTCCAGCGCAACCGGTTACTACGGTGACACCGGTCCGCGGGCGGTCACCGAGGACGATCCGGCCGGTACCGGGTTCCTGGCGGAGCTGACCACCGACTGGGAAACCGCGGCTCTCCTCGCGCAGTCGTCCGGATCGCCGACCAGGGTGGCACTGATCCGCACTGCGCCGGTGATGTCTCCGTCCGGCGGCATGCTCGGCAAACTGCGACGGTTGTTCGGGTTCGGACTCGGCGGCCGGTTGGGCAACGGTGAGCAGTACCTGCCGTGGATCAGCCTCGTCGACGCCGTGCGGGTACTGGAGTTCGTATTGACCCGGCCGATAGCCGGTCCGGTCAACATGTGCGGCCCCCTGTCGGTCACCAATGCCGAGTTCACCAAGGCGTTGGGACGAGCGATGCGACGACCCACACCGTTCGCGGTACCGGCGTTCGTGTTGTCGAAAACTGCAGGTGAGATGGCCGAGGAAATGTTGTTGCATGGTCAGAACGTTGTACCGAAGGTGCTGACCGAACACGGCTTCGAATACCACCATCCCACCATCGATTCCGCGCTTGCGTACGCGGTCGGCAAGGGCGCCTGATGCCCAGCGCTCGTCTATCCGCGGCACCTCTCGAGGTCCGCTGGCTGGGGCGGGTCGACTACCAGGAAACCTTCGACCTGCAACATCGGCTCGCGAATGAACGGGCCGACGGTGTCCTCGACCACGACGTCCTGCTGCTGCTCGAACATCCGTCGGTCTACACCGCGGGCAGGCGTACCGAGGATGCCGACCGTCCCACCGATGGCTCTCCGGTGATCGACGTCGACCGCGGCGGGAAGATCACCTGGCACGGACCCGGTCAACTGGTCGCCTACCCGATTGTCGCCTTGGCCAGTCCGGTCGACGTCGTCGATTACGTCCGGCGGCTGGAAGAAGCGATGATCCATGTCTGCCAGATCTTGGGCCTGCCGACATTTCGGGTCGACGGTCGCTCTGGTGTCTGGGCCGTCGACGATCCCGGTCACCGCGGCGACGTCTCTCGCCCCGATCGCAAGATCGGCGCAATCGGCATCCGGGTGGCACGGGCGGTGGCATTGCACGGCATCGCCGTGAACTGCGACCCCGACCTGCGCGCTTTCGGCTCGATCATCCCCTGCGGTATCCCTGACGCCGGAGCCGGTTCACTCACCGACGAACTCGGTCGCACGATCACGGTGGACGAGGTTCGTCCCCTGCTCGCCGCGGCCATTGCCGACGCCCTCGACGGGACGTTGCCGGTCAGCTCACACAATGCATCAACCAGCGTCACCGAGCGTGACAATCGAACCCACGTAGGATCTCTCCAGTGACTGTTTCGCACGACAAACCAGCCAAATCGAGCGCTTCGGCATCAGTTGGCCCGAACGGACGCAAACTTCTGCGCCTCGAGGCCCGCAACTCCGAGACACCGATCGAGCGCAAGCCGTCGTGGATCAAGACCCGCGCGACGATGGGCCCCGAGTTCACCGAACTCAAGGCCCTGGTGAAGAGCGAGGGCCTGCACACGGTCTGCGAAGAGGCCGGTTGCCCCAACATCTACGAATGCTGGGAAGACCGCGAGGCCACCTTCCTGATCGGTGGCGAGCAGTGCACCCGCCGCTGCGACTTCTGCCAGATCGACACCGGCAAGCCCGACGACCTCGACCGCGACGAACCGCGACGGGTCGCCGAGAGTGTCGCCACCATGGGTCTGCGCTACTCGACCGTGACCGGTGTGGCGCGCGACGACCTCCCCGACGGCGGCGCCTGGCTCTACGCCGAAACGGTGCGGTACATCAAGCAACTCAACCCGACCACGGGTGTCGAGCTGCTCATCCCCGACTTCAACGCCGATCCCGACCAGCTGGCCGAGGTTTTCGCATCCCGCCCAGAAGTGTTGGCGCACAACGTCGAAACCGTTCCGCGGATCTTCAAGCGGATCCGTCCGGCGTTCCGGTACCAGCGCAGCCTCGACGTCATCACCGCCGCCCGCGATGCCGGCCTGGTGACCAAATCGAACCTGATCCTCGGGATGGGCGAAACCCCCGAAGAGGTCACCGAGGCGATGGTCGACCTGCACGAGGCCGGTTGCGACATCCTCACCATCACCCAGTACCTGCGCCCCTCGCCGCGGCACCATCCGGTGGACCGGTGGGTCAAGCCCGAGGAGTTCGTCGAGCATTCGAAGTTCGCCGAGGACCTCGGCTACGCCGGTGTCATGGCCGGACCGCTGGTTCGCTCGTCGTACCGGGCAGGCCGCTTGTATGCGCAGGCGATGAAGCATCACGGACGGGAACTTCCCGAGGCGATGTCACATCTGACCGACGGTGGAAGTGCCAGCCAGGAAGCCTCTTCGTTGATGGCCCGCCTCGCCCGCTGAGGCCTGATCGACGCCGTCGGCCGTCCAGATTTCCGGATCATCGGATTGCGGGGGTACCGGGTTTACCGGATGCCGACCGCGGGCCAGTATCCTGATGGGCATGGCGAAGGCAACAAAGGCGACAAAAGAAGCAAAGGCGGCCGCTAAGGCTGCCCGTAGGGAAGCGTCGCGAGCTCGCCGCAAACAACTGTGGCAGGCGTTCCAGATGCAGCGCAAAGAAGACAAGCTGCTGTTGCCACTGATGATCGGCGCCATCGTCGGCGCGACGGTGATCGCAGTTCTCGTCGGAATCTTCGTCGGTGGCCTGATCTTCGTCCTCCCGATGGGCATCCTGCTCGGTGTGCTGCTCGCGTTCATCATCTTCGGACGCCGGGTCCAGAAGACGGTCTTCCGCAAGGCGGACGGTCAGGCCGGTGCCGCGGCCTGGGCACTGGACAACATGCGTGGCCAGTGGCGGGTCAAGCAGGCCGTCACCGGTACCGCTCACCTCGACGCGATCCATCGCGTGATCGGCAAGCCCGGTGTGATCCTGGTCGCCGAAGGGGCGCCGAGTCGCACCAAACCGCTGCTGGCCCAGGAGAAGAAGCGGGTCGCCCGCATCGTCGGCGACACCCCGATCTACGACATCACCGTCGGCAACGAAGACGGTCAGGTACCGCTCAAGAACCTTGAAAAGCACCTGAACAAGCTTCCGAAGAACATCGACAAGAAGCGTATCGATGCGCTGGAGTCACGGCTTGCCGCGCTCGGCGGCAAACAGCCCGGTCCGGGCATGCCCAAGGGGCCGATGCCCGCAGGCGCCAAGATGCGCAGCATTCAGCGCACCGCACGCCGCCGCTGATCGGTCTCCACGTCGTAACCAAAAAACCACCCGTCTTCCGCGGGTGGTTTTTTGTTGGCGATGAACTGCTCAGCGAGTGCGGATCAACGCTGTACCGGTCGCCCGGTCGTGCATGCCGCGGCCGTCGTGGTCGTTGATCAGCGGCGGGACCAGGAAAACGATCAGGATCTGCCGGACGAATGCCCGAACGAAGCCCACGCGCCCGCCCCCGTCGACGCGCGCGACCCGCATGCCGGTGAGGAATTGTCCAGGGGTGAACCCGAACGCCGTCACCGAACCGACGCCGACCACAAACCAGACGAGCAACACCACGTTGGACAGGATCGGCGACTGCAGGTCACGGACGAAGATCAACGTCACGCCACCGGACATCAGCCAGTCGGCCAACAACCCGAGGCAGCGATGCCAGGAGGAGGCCAGCGAGTTCGGACCGGACTCGGCCAAACCGAGCTTTTCGCCGCGGTAGGCGCCTACTTCGACATTGTCTCCGAGTGCTGCCTGCGGGCCAGAAAGCCACGATCCGGTAATACGTCCCATGGCCACAATCATAGATGTGCTGGGAGAACAGTCTCACCAAGCAATATGCGGCCCATCTCACACTCGGATTCGTGCTGGAGAGGCGCGCGTAACACGGGCGAAACACCGAAGTATCTGGCTAGCAACCTGACGTCAATACGGTCAGCGTTGATGATCCGCCGCTCTACAGTGGACAGGGACAATCGCCAGCCCTTGCAACATCCATGAATATGGTGCTGGCAGCAATTGGGCACGAGTGAAGGAGTCACCCGCAGGTGTACAACACAAAAGAAGAACTGCTCGAGGGAATCAAGGCTGAAGGTGTCGAATACGTCGACATCCGCTTCTGCGATCTCCCCGGAACGATGCAGCATTTCTCGATCCCGGCAACAGCCTTCGACGAGAGCGTCTTCGAGGACGGCCTGGCATTCGACGGTTCGTCGGTTCGCGGCTTCCAGTCGATCGACGAGTCGGACATGATGTTGCTGCCCGACCCCACCACCGCACGCATCGATCCTTTCCGCAAGGCAAAGACGATGAATGTGACGTTCTTCGTGCACGATCCGTTCACCCGTGAGTCCTACAGCCGCGATCCGCGAAACGTCGCCCGCAAGGCGCAGGATTACCTACTCAGCACCGGTATCGCTGATACCTGCTACTTCGGCGCCGAGGCCGAGTTCTACATCTTCGACTCGGTCTCGTTCAGCTCTGAGATCAACGGCACCCACTACAACGTGGAATCGGAGTCGGGTTGGTGGAACGCCGGTTCGCAGCAGAACCCGGACGGCTCCCCGAACCTCGGCTACAAGGTTCGCCAAAAAGGCGGCTACTTCCCTGTCGCACCGTACGACCACTACGTCGACCTGCGTGATGAGATCTCGACCAACCTGACCAACGCCGGTTTCATCCTCGAGCGTGGGCACCATGAGGTCGGCACCGGCGGCCAGACCGAAATCAACTACAAGTTCGACACACTGCTGAAGGCCGCTGACGATGTTCAGCTGTTCAAGTACATCGTGAAGAACACCGCATGGAAGAACGGCAAGACCGTCACCTTCATGCCGAAGCCCCTGTTCGGCGACAACGGTTCGGGCATGCACGCCCACCAGTCGCTGTGGAAAGACGGCAAGCCGCTCTTCCACGATGAGGCCGGCTACGCGGGACTTTCCGACATGGCCCGCCACTACATCGGCGGCATCCTGCACCACGCTCCGTCTCTGCTGGCGTTCACCAACCCCACAGTGAACTCTTACAAGCGTCTGGTCCCGGGCTACGAGGCCCCGATCAACCTGGTCTACAGCCAGCGCAACCGCAGCGCTTGCGTGCGAATCCCGATCACGGGCAACAACCCGAAGGCCAAGCGCCTCGAGTTCCGTTGCCCCGACAGCTCGGGCAACCCGTACCTCGCGTTCGCCGCCATGATGATGGCCGGCCTCGACGGCATCAAGAACAAGATCGAGCCGCACGAGCCCGTCGACAAGGATCTCTACGAGCTCCCGCCGGAGGAGGCCAAGGGCATTCCGCAGGCCCCGACCTCACTCGGCGCAGTCATCAATCGTCTCGAAGAGGATCACGATTACCTCACCGAAGGTGGCGTGTTCACCGAGGACCTCATCGAGACCTGGATCAGCTTCAAGCGCGAACAAGAAATCGAGCCGGTGCAGATCCGTCCGCACCCGTACGAGTTCGAGCTCTACTACGACGTGTGACCTTCTGATCGTCTGATCTGACAAACCCGGCCCGGTTTTCCGCAGCAATGCGGATCGCCGGGCCGGGTTTGTCTGTCAGATCAATACACGGACCGGCGGACTACTCCAGGATCTCTGGTTGGGTGAGCCGTAGCACCTCCCGGTCGAGCCGAGCCTGAATCGTCAGGAGCGTGGTGCCACTGATCTCACCGCGATCGCGAAGCGCAATCGCCACCTCCCGCATCCGGCCGAGTATCGCCAGACGCAATTGCACGTCCTCATCGCTGCGCTTGAGAAGTTCCTGTTCCTCGGCGCGGTCGGGATCCGCATCGAGCACGGCCAGATGTTCGCGGTAATCCTCCAAGACTTTCGACCGCACCGGTTCGCTGACACCGAGGTCGTCCGCAAACTTTTCCACGACGCCAACAGCCTCCTGCGCCATCACACGTTGCGCAGCTGCGAATTCCTCCTCGCCCGAATGGTCGACAGGTAGATCTGCCCACCGCAGCACCACGGGAAGCATCAGACCCTGCACGACCAGACTGAGCAGCACCACGCCGGCCGCTACGAAGATGATCTGATCCCGACCCGAAAACGCCTCCCCACTGGTGAACGTGACAGGGACCGAGAGAGCGACCGCGAGGGACACCGCGCCACGAAAACCGGCGACCGTGCTGACAACACGCGCACGATGTGGCATCCGCCGACCGCGCTGTTCCGGACGACGATCGACGAGGCGGATCACGTACACCGCTCCCATCTGGAACAGGAACCGGATGATCAGCAGCGATGCCCATGCCACGAACGTCAGAAGGATCAGCGGCCCGATCTGAGAGGTTTCCACCGCCCGGGCGGCCGATTGCGCTTCGATCCCGATCAGTGCGAACAGTGCGCCATTGAGTACGAACGTCGACAGCGACCAGAATCCGAACGTCTGCTGTCGAGACAACGGGGTGCTCACCCACGGGCCGGACTGGGTGATGAAGAGGCCGGCCACCACCACGGCCACGACACCCGAGGCATCCACCAATTCCGCCAACATGAAGGCGAGGAAGGGAATCACCAGCAACGTCGTGTTGATGACGAGCGGCTCGTCCAGTTGCCGCAACAGCAGAGTCCCCAGCCACGCGATGGCGAGACCCAGAACGCCGCCACCGCCGTAGGCAACGACAACCAGCCAACTGATCGACCAGCCCGTGTACGCGGTGTCACCGATCGCCACCCCGACTGCGATCGTGTACATCACCAGTGCCGTGCCGTCATTGATCAAGCTCTCGGCGCGCAGCAATGTCATGTTCCGGTGCGGCAGCGACCGTGCCATTGACCCAACTGCGGTCGCGTCTGTCGGCGCAAGGGCGGCACCCAAGATCAGTGCGGCCCCGAAGGACATTCCCAGTGCCGTCCCGAGACCGGCAACCCCGAACGCGGTCGCGACCACCAGCAGCGTGCTCAGCAACAGGATGCCCCGCAGATCTCTGCGAATCTCACGCAACGACGTGGTCAGACTCTCCCAGAACAGCAAGGCGGGCAAGAACAGAACCAGTACCGCCTCGGAAGGCAGGTGGATTTCGCGTACCTGCGGGACGAAACCCGCCAAGACTCCCAAGACAAGCAGGGCCAACGGGACCGGAATACGCAGACGCGGAGCGATTGCCGCACCGACAACCAGGAGTGCCCCGATCAAGACGATCGTCTCGAGCGATTCCATCTGAGCACCCACTTTCAATTCACCGTCGCCGATGTTGCCGGTCTCCCCTCCCGCGGTTGACGACGGTCAGTCTTGGTCCGATGCTGTGCGCCGCGGTCAAGGTCGATCTGGCGCCAGTCAACCCGATCGCAGCCCGGCGCGGCAGGGACTGTGATTACCGGTATCGGGTTGATTCCTGACCTGGCCGTGGACCTCGCGCCGTCCATGGCGCTCACTACCACCGAGCACAGATGGTGACCTCACGCGCCGACAACACCTGTGGAAACCAAAATGCTTGTAGCACTTGAACTTCGAGCTGTGGTGGCGTCCATGGACGGCAGAGCCCACCAGCAGTCAGAATGTACTGGCGACAGCCTTGACGGCGATCCACCTGTTCTGCCGCCGCTCGTATGAGATCACCATCTGCAGGTTCCAGGTGCCCCGGCTTCCCCAGATTCTGGCGTCGACGACATTCTTACCAACGAGTTCCGCACGGTCACCGGCCAGTTCGACCGAAATGCCGCGCTCCTGCGCCGAGAAGTACCGCATTTCGCCCGAATCGATCTGCTCCAGCCATTCCTTTTTCGATTGCACAACCCCGGTCATGTGAGTGAGGGTGTACTCCTCACCCAACAACTCCCCGAGCAGGTCGGTGTCCTGCTCGACCATTCCGCGGTACATGGATCGGTACGCGGCGACTACCTCGATCTCGCTGTCGCGGCTCGGACTCACCGCACAAGTCTATCGCCGCCATCCCGTGGCACATCCGAACCGCCGGCCCCGGCCGACTTCCACTCGGAGAGTGAGTCTGCGCACAGGGCGGTCACATATCTGCACCGTGGAGAGGGGTACCGGCAGTACCTGCATCGGCGGGCTCTCCCAGATGCCCGACGATGCGACAACTCTGGTCATTGTCGGCGATGTTCATCCACGTCGCCCCGACCGACCCGTAGACCGACCCAACGAACAGTGGAGATCATCGATGCGAGCAACATTCATGTACGGCGCCGGCGACGTGCGTGTGGAACACGTACCCGACCCGACGATTCAGCTGCCGAGCGACGCGATCGTCCGAGTTGTCCGTGCCTGCGTCTGTGGATCCGATCTGCACCCCTACAACAGCATGGCGGGTTCGCAGGCGCCGACCCCGATGGGACACGAGTTCCTCGGCGTCGTCGAAGACATCGGCGCGGATGTGACCACTGTGAAGAAGGGCGACTTCGTCATCGGCACCTTCGCGTTCCAGGACAACACCTGTGTCTTCTGCCAGGAAGGTTTTCAGACTTCCTGCGTCAACGGTGGTTGGTATGGGCAACCGGGTATCGGTGGCGCGCAGGCTGAAGCAGTCCGCGTGCAACAGGCCAACGGCAGCCTGCTGGCGGTTCCCGTGGACGAGACCTCCGAGTTGCTGCCTTCTCTGCTGACCTTGTCGGACGTTTACCTCACCGGCTATCACGCCGCCCACATGGGCAACGTCACCCCCGGCAAAATCGTCACCGTCATCGGCGATGGCGCAGTGGGACTTTCGGCAGTGCTCGCGGCCAAACAACTGGGTGCCGAACAGATCATCCTGATGGGCCGCCACACCGCTCGCACCGATCTGGGTCGAGAGTTCGGCGCCACCGATGTGGTCGCCGAGCGTGGTGAAGAAGGAATCGCGAAGGTGATGGACCTGACCGGCGGACTCGGCTCGCACGTGGTCCTCGAAGCCGTCGGTCACATGCCCGCCTACGAACAGTCCTACGGAATCGTACGACCCGGCGGCGCCATCTCTCGTGTCGGTGTGCCCCAATACGAGGCCGCCCCTGTGGGTTTCGGGTCATTGTTCGGTAAGAACGTCACCCTCAACGGTGGACCGGCACCCGTGCGTGCGTATATCGAACACGCCATCCCGCAGGTACTCGACGGCCGCATCAACCCCGGGAAGGTATTCGACCTCACCGTCGGACTGGACAACACGGCCGACGGCTACCGGGCGATGAACGCCCGCGAATCCCTCAAGACACTCGTGCAACCGTAGCCACCTGTTCGGCGCCGCGTCGGCGTGGGGTGGCAGCGGGGTTGCTCAGCAGCTTGATCCTGCCGCTTCACACCACCGATGCTCTGATCGGCAGATGTTTGAGTCCACCGACGAAGGTGGTGGCGATGAGTTCGGGTTCGCCGGTCAGCTCAACCGACCGCAAACGTGGCAGCAGTTCGGAATAGAAGCTGCTGACCTCCATCCGGGCCAGCGCGGCACCGAGACAGAAATGCACGCCGTAGCCGAAGGCGACGTGGTTGTTGGGGCTGCGCCCGACGTCGAACCGGAACGGGTCGTCGAAGACGTCTTCGTCCCGGTTGCCCGACACGTAGGACAACAGCAGCGACTCCCCCTGCGCGATCGGCACTCCGCGCACCTCGGTGTCCTGCGCTGCGGTTCGCATGAACGCCTTGACCGGCGTGGTCCACCGGATCATCTCTTCGGCCGCCGACGCCATCAAACCCGGATCGGCGACCAAACGTGCTCGCTCATCCGGGTTTTCGATCAGCGCCTGCATTCCACCGGCGATGGTTGCGCTGGTGGTGTCGTGGCCTGCGGTGGCGATGATGAGGTAGTAGGACACCGTCTCGATGTCGGACAGGGGTGCACCGTCGATGGTCGCGTTCGCAATCGTCGACGCCAGATCATCGGTGGGATGTTCGCGCCGAGCAGCGGTCACGGCGTTGAAGTACTCGAACATCTCCAGCAGTGCCATGGTGCGATCTTCCTGGGTGTCACCGCGGTGATACTCCGGTTCGTCACCACCGAGCAGCTCCTGCGTGAGCTTGAGCATCAGCGGGAAGTCGGCCTCGGGTACGCCGAGCAGCGACATGATCACGTACAGCGGATAATTCACCGCGATCTCTTGGACGAAGTCACAGTCGCCGTCCATTGCACGCATCTTGTCGACATAGATCGTGGCCAGTTCGGCGACCCGGGCTTTCATCGCCCGCATCGCCTTGGGACGGAACCAGTCCCCCGCGATCGCCCGCACCACCTTGTGTTCGGGATCGTCCATGTGGATCAGCGTCTTCACCTGGCTCGCGATGTCCATCTCCTCCTGCACGGATTTGATCAGAACCGGACGCGGGAAGTTGGTGAAGAGGGCGTTGTTGCGCGAAATCGCCATGATGTCTTCATGTTTGGTGATCGCCCAGAAGGGGCGGTAGTTCGGCTCCTCCACCAGCGAGACCGGCGCCGTGGCCCGCAGGTGCGTCAGCGCGTCGTGCAGGCGGGCGTCGTCGGTGTATGCCGATGGATCAGCGAGCACCCGCGCTGCATCATCGGTACTCGGAACTGTCATACGAAATCCCCTTACAGATCACTTCTTTGAGCTGGACAATACGTACCGCCCGACGATCATGGGCAGATCCAGGAATGTGCGAATACCCGGTGCCGCCGCACAGAGGGGTTCGATCGCGTGCACGGCATGCATCGCGGTGCCCAGGCAGGCCGCATCGTTCTCGTCCTCACCGGCGGTGGCGATCTGCGCTTCGAGAACCAGAGAGGGCGTGCCCGCCACGGTGACCTTCCAGCCTCGTCCGGTGGGCCAGTCCGGGACCTGATCGTCACGTAACCGCGTGATGTGTTCGACGGTCAACGCCGGCCTGCCATCGATGATGGCGGTACAACTGAAACGCTGGGCAGAGACGGTTCCGGTCGCAACCGGGCCTGCCTTCACCTCGAACGGCTCGTCGGTGACCGCCACCTGCCGGTCGAAGGTGAAGTCGTCGATGGTGGCGCCGAGTCCGTCGGCGAGCAACATCAGTGGAGCTCGGAATGACGATCCGGCGAGCACCGGGTCGGCCATCGGCACCTGTTCTTCTGGCAGCTTTCCAAAACCCATGATGTCGAACAGCATCGAAGGGCTGTCGTACTCGCCGTAATCGAGTAGTTCCTGGACGAGGATCGAGTCCACCTGCCTACACAGCCCGGACATGGTCAACGGCAACACTTCTGCCGCCCAGCCCGGCTCGATACCGGTGGCGTGTATCGATGTTCCGCCCTGTGCGCACGCCGCCTCCAACCGGTCCACCACATCCGCACCGAGACTCCGGGGATAGATCAGGGCCGTCACCGCGGTCGAGACGACGTTCTTGCCGGAGGCGAGCAGACGGCAGATGTTGTCGACGGCGCCCATCGGATCCATCTCCCCCTGCGCCATATAGAGAACACAGTCGGCGTCGAGCGCGAGAATGTCTTCGCCGCTGCTGGTGGCGAGCACACCGGTCTCGGCGATCCCGCAGATCTCACCGATGTCGCGGCCGGCCTTGCTGTCGCTGTATACATATGCCCCGACCAGCTCCAGGTCGGGATGTCCCACCACTGCGGCAGCGGCATGCCTGCCGACAGAACCCGTGGCCCACTGAACGATTCGAAGTCTGGCCATACACGTACATGCTCCTCACCGGGTCCGGGCTGCACCATGTAACTGTAAGTCGTACAGTATCCCATTTTCGCGGGCCTGCGGAGACTTCCCAAGCACCTCGATGCACGCTAAATTGAAAGCCATACTGTATGGCCCTCGAAACGGAGAACAGTCGTGGACAAAAATGACATGATCCTGATCAGCGTCGATGATCACATCATCGAGCCGCCCGATATGTTCAGAAATCACCTGCCGAAGAAGTACCTCGACGACGCGCCCCGGTTGGTACACCAGGACAGCGGCGCCGACGTGTGGAAGTTCCGCGACATCGTCATCCCGAACGTTGCACTCAACGCCGTGGCCGGGCGCCCCAAAGAGGAGTACGGCCTCGAACCCGACGGCCTCGACGAGATCCGCCCCGGCTGCTTCAACGTCGACGAGCGCGTCAAGGACATGAACGCCGGTGGTGTGCTGGCCCAGATGAACTTCCCCTCGTTCCCGGGATTTGCCGCCCGCCTGTTCGCCACCGACGACCCGGACTTCTCACTCGCGCTCGTGCAGGCCTACAACGACTGGCACATCGACGAATGGTGCGGAGCGCACCCCGGTCGATTCATCCCGATGGCATTGCCGGTCATCTGGGACGCCGAGCAATGCGCCAAGGAGGTCCGCAGAGTCTCCGAAAAAGGCGTCCACTCACTGACATTCAGCGAAAATCCGGCAGCGCTGGGCTATCCGAGCTTCCATGACCCGTACTGGGAACCGCTCTGGAAGGCCCTGGTCGACACCGAAACAGTGCTGTCGGTCCACATCGGTTCCTCGGGCCGGCTCTCGATCCCGGCCGTCGATTCACCCCCCGATGTGATGATCACCTTGCAGCCGATGAACATCGTGCAGGCCGCGGCCGACCTGTTGTGGTCCAAGCCGATCAAGGACTACCCCGCTCTGAAAGTTGCGCTCTCCGAGGGCGGAACCGGCTGGATCCCCTACTTTCTCGAACGGGTCGATCGCACCTTCGAAATGCACTCGACGTGGACCTTGCAGGACTTCGGGGGCAAACTCCCGAGCGAGGTCTTCCGCGAGCATTTCCTCACCTGTTTCATAAGCGACCCACTCGGGGTGAAACTCCGTCACGAGATCGGCATCGACAACATCAGCTGGGAGATGGACTACCCCCACAGTGATTCGGTGTGGCCCAATGCACCCGAGGAGCTGTCCGAGGTGTTCGACGCCGAAAACGTCCCCGACGACGAGATCGACAAGATCACCCATCTCAACGCCATGCGCTGGTATTCGTTCGACCCGTTCGGACATGTACCTCGCGAGAAAGCGACCGTGGGCGCACTGCGCGCGGCGGCGTCCGGTCACGACATCAGCATTCAGGCCCGTAGCCACCACACCATCGACGCAGCCCAGAAGCTCGCGAACTTCCAGACCCAGATCAAGGCGGCCACCAGGCACTCCGCCACCAAGTAGGCGCCCCACCCGCCGCCACCACTTTCGACCCGCCACCAGCACTTTCGAAGAGGAACGAGGCACATGACAAACGCACAGGGCTGGAAGGAAACGCTTGAGGATCTAGAGCGCCGCCGTCAGCACGCGCACGCGATGGGCGGACCGGACAAGGTTGCCAAGCATCACGCGAAGGGCAAACTCGATGCCCGGCAACGGATTGCACGATTCCTCGATCCGGGCAGCTTCCAAGAGTTCGGCACTCTCGTCGGTGGCGAGATCGCCTCCGACGGCATCGTTGTCGGCTCGGGCCTGGTCAATGGAAACCCGGTGATGATCGGTGCCGAAGACTTCACCACCATGGCGGGCACCATAGCTCCGGGCAGCAACTCCAAGCGATACCGCATCGCCGAACTTGCTGTGCGCAACAAGATCCCACTGGTCATGATGCTCGAAGGAGCCGGATTCCGCGCCACCGCCCACGCGTACGGGCGCACGCCCACCGACCTGCTGGCGCAGGCACAGTGTTCTGGCCAGGTCCCGCTGGTGACCGCGGTACTCGGTTCGTCGGCCGGGCACGGCGCCCTTGTCGCCCCCATCTCCGATTTCACCATCATGTCCGAGCAGGGCGCGATCTTCACCGCCGGACCTCCCGTGGTCAAAGAGTCGACCGGAGAAACCATCTCGAAGGAAGACCTCGGCGGACCTGCGACCGCGATTGCCAGTGGTGTCATCCACAACCTCGCAGACGACGATGAAGCCGCCCTCGACGACCTACGGCGGTATCTGAGCTACTTCCCGTCGAGCGCCTGGTCATATCCGCCGTCGCTGTCGGCAGGCGACGACGATGACAACGAACAACGCCCCACCGCAGAGCTTCTCGACATCATCGCTCGTGACAGTCGCCGCGTCTACGACATGCACGACGTCCTCGATGTCGTCTTCGACCGTCCCGACTACTTCGAGGTTCAGCCCACGTTCGGTCCGGCGATCATCTGTGCGCTCGCGCATCTGGGCGGTCATCCGGTTGCGGTCGTGGCCAACCAGCCGCAGGCGATGGCCGGTTCCATCAACTCCGCTGCCGCCGACAAGGCCGCCCATTTCATCAACGTGGCCGATTCGTTCCATCTCCCGCTGATCTTCCTTGCCGACAACCCCGGGATGCTCCCCGGCAGCGAGTCCGAGCGGAGCGGTGTCCTTCGAAGTGGTGCGCGGATGTTCGCGGCTCAAACCGGTGCCGGCACCATCAAGTTGCATGTCACCCTTCGTAAAGCCTACGGATTCGGCTCGATGGTCATGTCCCTGATCGGGTTCGACAGCCAGGCAGCCACTTTCGCATTCCCCGGGGCAACCATGGGCGCGATGAGTGCTGCCGCGTTGAGCCGGGCGTCCAACGCGAAGGAGGACATGAGCACGGTGCTTCGTGAAATGGAGCTCGAGGCGTCCTACCGATCGGCCGGACACCTGGGTTTCGACGAGCTCATCGATCCCACCGAGACGCGCAACGCACTGCTCACCTCACTAGAACGTGCACTGCGCGGCCGACAGGCATCTGCCCAGCCCGTCACCCGTACAACTATCACGCCCTGACCGCCGAACAGATCGCACGAGAGGTCCCCTATGAAGGTTCCGTTCACCTGGAAGGTCACCGGCTGGTTCGTGATCGGTTGGTCGCAGGAGTATCCGGTCGGACAGACCAGGCCGCTGAAGTACTTCGGCGAAGACCTCGTGGCCTATCGGGGCGAGTCCGGCGACATGCACGTGAGTTCGGCGCGGTGTCGGCATCTCGGTGCGCACCTCGGGCACGGCGGAAAGGTGGTGGGCGACTGCGTTGAATGCCCGTTCCACGGCTGGCAGTGGGGCCCGGACGGTGTCAACAAGTTCCGGCCCGACGAGCCCGATCGGCCCAACAAGATGTTGACACTGCGCACCTTCCCGGTTCAGGAGCAGTACGGCCTGGTCTTCGTGTGGCATCACCCCCTCGGTGAGCCACCGAGGTGGGAGCTGCCGGATCTGTTCGGGAAGTTTCCGCAGTTCCCCACTGATCGCGACGCGTACTACCGCCCGTATCCGGAATTTTCCCGCAAGTCCGAGCACGAACCGGTCCACCCGCAGATCGTTGCCGAAAACGGCCCTGACAGCGCCCACTTCAGGTACGTCCACAATGCCACCGTCACCCCGGTCGGATTGAACTGGGAAGTGGTCGACAACGAATGGAGATTTCTCACCGGCTGGCCCGATGCGCGCAGCGGCGACCCGGACAAGATGGCGCTGTTCATCCACAGTCATTTCTCTGGATTGGGCTTTGCCATCAGCGCTTTCGAGGGCGCAACCAACTATCGTCTGATCTTCGCCTGCACACCGGTCGAGGACGGCTACTCCGACCTGTTCTATTCGATCTGGTGGCCGCGAAACCCCGGCGATGAATCCGATATCCCACCCGATGACGTCCGGGAAAAGGTCGAAAAACAGTTCCTCGTCACGGTATTCGAGGACCTGAGCATCTGGCGCCACCAGGAGTATGTCGAACATCCACCGCTGTCCCGGGTTGATGCCCCGCCGTTCCGGGCGATGCGGAAGTGGGCAACACAGTTCTACGACGTCCCACCCTCCGAAGCAGTCGGTACCTCGTCGTGAAGGTCGATCTCGCCGAGCTGATCGCGCCCGGCCGCACCGCGGTCATCACCCAGGAATTGCAGGGAGCTGTGGTCGGGCCCGACGCAGGCCTGCGGCTGCTTGCCGATGAGGCCCGTCGGGTGGCACTTCCCAACATCGTCCGGCTCCTGCCTGCAGCGCGTTCGGCAGGTGTTCAGGTGGTGCACGCCCTGGTGCAGCGACGCCCGGATGGATTGGGCTCCAACCACAATGCCAAGCTGTTCGCCCTCGGACGCACCGAGGTCGGTATCACCCCGGGAACGCCGGGTGCCGAATTGCTCCCCGAGTTCGGACCGGACCAGTCAGACCTCGTCTTGCGCCGGTGGCACGGACTCGGGCCGATGGGCGGCACCGATCTGGACCCCATCCTGCGCAACCTCGGCGTGAGCACCATCGTGGCAGTGGGGGTCTCGCTGAATGTGGCGATCCCGAACCTGGTGATGGACGCGGTCAACGCCGGCTACCGCGTCGTCGTTCCGAGGGATGCGGTGGCCGGTATCCCCACCGAGTACGGCAACGCCGTCATCGACAACACCCTGTCACTGCTGTCGACCATCACTACCACCGACAAACTGATCGAGGCATGGAAGCAATAGCCCGGCCCCGCCTCACGGTCTGCGTCCCCGCCTCGACACCGCGTGGTCGGTCAGGACTTCAGCCTGCGGCGGGTCCGCCACCGAACCATGGCGATGGCGAGGTCGCCGCCCCTGCGCATCGGACCGCGAAATGGCGGTGTCGCGATCCCGGTAGTCACCGAGAAGCGCAGATCGGTCCCGACAACCGTGCGGTGGTGACTCAGCGCGTCGAAGCCTGCTTTGCCGTGATATGCGCCCATACCGCTGTTGCCCACACCACCGAAGGGCGCAGCCGATGGCATCATGTGGATGGCGAAGTCGTTGCGGGCAACTCCCCCACTGCGCGTATGCCGCACGAACGTCCGAAAGTTGTTGTCGTCGGGGCCGAACCAGTAGGCCACCAGCGGTGACGGTCGCCGATTGACCTGGTCGATGGCGTCCGGCAGACCCCGATAGGTCCGGACAACCAACACCGGGCCGAAGATCTCGTCGTGCGCGATCCGCATGTCCTCGGTGACGTTGCGGACGATCGTCGGGGCGATCTTGCGGGTCTCCTTGTCCGGCAGAACCTCTCCGGCCGGCGCAACAGATTCCACCTGAGCACCCCGCGATCGCGCATCAGCGAGCAGACCGAGTACCCGCTCGAAGTTCGCCTGGTTCACCGACGATGAATAGTCGTCGTTGTCGATGATCGTCGGAAACATCGCCGAGAACGATGCCCGGACCGCGTCGACAAACGCCACGGCAGACTCTTCGGGTACCAGCACATAGTCCGGGCAGACACAGACCTGACCGCCATTGACCATGCGGCCCTTGGCGATCCGCTGCGCCGACCGCACGATGTCGGCATCCGGGGCGACCACCACCGGGTTCTTTCCACCGAGCTCCAGGGTCACCGGGACCAGGTGCTCGGCGGCGGCGCGCGCAACAAGTTTGCCGACCGCCGGTGAACCGGTGAAGAAGAGGTGGTCAAAAGGCAGGGAGACGAATTCGGCGGCAATGTCGGGTCCACCGGTGACGACCACCAGCTCCGTGTCGTCGAAGTAGCGCGGCGCCAGCTGTGCGGTCAGCTCCGCGGTGTGTGAGGTGATCTCGGACATCTTGATCATCACCCGGTTGCCGGCCGCGAACGCGGTGGCCGCGGGAAGAATCACCAGATTCAGCGGAAAGTTCCACGGTCCGATGATGCCCACCACACCCACAGGAGTGGGCTCCACCTGCGCTTTGATCCCAGCCAACCGACCCGCGCGCATCACCGGGGTGGTCCGCATCCATTGTGGGATGTGAGACCGCGTGTGTTCGATGACGGAGATCATCCCGAAGATCTCCGTCATCAGTGTTGCGGTTCTCGACCGGGTGCCGAAATCACGAACCATGGATTCCACGAACTCGTCGGAGTGCTCGAGGACCAGTGCCATCAGACGATCAATGCGGTTGCGCCGCAATGCGGCATCCGGTGGACGATCCTGCAGGAACGATGCTCGTTGCTTGTCCAGCAGGTCCGCAATCTCGGTGCTCATTGCTGAACCATCAGGTGATGTTCATCGGACCGGTCTCGACCACCGACCGCAGCAAACCGAGATCAACGCTCGATTCCTCGGCCGAGGCGATGCAGGCCGCCACATCTTTGGCGATGTATGGGCCGGCCAGGTCTGTGAAGCCCTGGAGTCCACCGATGAGCTGTAGCGACTGCGCTGCCTTGCTTGCACCGCTACACACAGCCAAGGCCTCGAGCAATTGCGTTTCCTCGACGCCCAGCTTCTCTCCGAGTTGGATCGCCGAGGCGACCAGTTGAGCGTTGGCAGCGAACAGCACATTATTGATCAGCTTGAGCGCCAACGCACTTCCGACGTCACCGGTGTCGATGATCGGGTCGGCGTATGCAGCCAGGACCGGCCGAACCCGTTCACGCACCGACTCCGGGCCTGCCAACAAGACGGTCAACCTGCCGGCGTGGATGTCGTCGGCAGATCCGCTCACCGGTGCGTCGATCAGCTCCGGGCCGTCGGGGTACTCGGTCTTCAGTGTGGTCAGGGTGCTCAGGAGTCCGGTGGTGTGAGAGACCACAACGGAGCCCGATCTGGCGTTGGCCATGTACCCGCCCTCTCCCCTGCCGAGTTCCAGAAGCTGAGGGTCAGAGAAGACGCACAGGATCAGGATGTCGCTACCGGCGGCGACCTCGGCGACCGAATCCGCAAGCCGTGCGCCCTGATCCGCCAGTCGGGTCCGCACCTCCTCCTTGCGCGCGTAGAGCAACACATCGTGGCCTGCGGCGAGCAGACGGGTGACCATGGGCTCACCCATCTGCCCCGCCCCGATGAATCCGATCACTTCTGGCATTGCCTCATCCCTCCTCATCCCTACTCGTCACCCTTACTCGTCACCCTTGCCCGTCACCCTTTCCAGGGCTTGGCTTTGATGTAACCGCCTGCATCGATCCGCAACTGCGTGCCGGTGATGTACTTCGACGCGTCGCTGGCGAGGAAGACCACCGCGTCCGAGACGTCCTGCGGTTCGATATACGGCACCGGCATCGCCTGCATCGCAGGGAAGCCCAGCTCCGCGTCTTCGCGGGTCGGGGCCGTCAGGTCGGGGCGGAACACCTTGTACATGCCCTCGTTGTGCAGCATGTCGGTGTTGACGTTGGTGGGGTGGACCGCATTGACGCGAATCATTCTGTTGGCCAGCTGAATCGACAGGTCGTTGACGTACCGGGCCACGATCTGCTTGGCCAGGCTGTACGCCGAACCACCCGGCCCCTGATTGGTCGCACTTCCGAGCTGCGCGGCCAGCGAACCGGTTGCGATGATGGAGGACCCGTCGGCAATATGCGGCAGGCTGGCCTGAATCACATTGAAAACACCCGACAGATCCGTATCGATCGTGTCTGACCACGACTGCATGGTCTGCCCGTCACCCATCGCGCAGATGCCGGCATTCGCGACCACGATGTCGAGCCGTCCCAGTTCTTCGACACCATCGGCCACCGCCTTCCACACCGCGGCACGTTCACGGACATCGACCACCGCGGTGACCACCCGGACGTTCTCCTTCTCGATCAGCCGAGCCGTCTCCTCCAGGTCTTCGGGTCGGGCAAGCGGATAGGTGTTGCCCTCGAGGTCGGCGCAGATGTCCAGTGCGATGATGCTGGCACCCTCGGCCGCCAGATTCACCGCGTGCGAACGCCCTTGGCCACGTGCGGCACCCGACACCACCGCCACCTTGTTGTCCAGTTTTCCCATGTGCTGATCCCTTTGCTCGTGGTGGATTCGGTCTGTGCGTCGCCGAACGCAATACGCCTCAGCGCGCTTTCGGTGCCCGGTGCGCGACGGTCTTCGTCTCGAGATACTGCGCAAATCCTTCGATGCCGCATTGCCGTCCGACACCGCTGTTCTTGAATCCACCGAACGGAGCGTCGGCGCCGTAGAACATCCCGCCGTTGACACCGATCGATCCGGTCCGGATGCGGCGGGCGACCTTCAACCCGCGCTCGGTCGAACCCGACATGACCGCACCGGCGAGCCCGAAGGCGCTGTCGTTGGCAATCCGGACCGCATCGTTGTCGTCGTCGAACGGGATCAGCACGGCCACCGGACCGAAGATCTCGTCCCGGGCGATGGCAGCGGAGTTATCCACTCCGACAACCACGGTCGGCTGCACGAAGTTGCCGCCTGCCAGGTGCTCGGGCAGGTTGTCCGGAGTTCCACCACCCGTCACGAACTCGGCGCCGTCGGCGTGCGCCCGGTCCAGGTGCGCAAGGATTCTCGACTTCTGCGCGTCGCTGATCACCGGACCGACAAAGGTGTCCGCACGGGCCGGATCACCAACGGGGAGCATGTTGAAACCCTCGGCCACGCCGGCCACGGCCTCATCGAACAGCGACCGGTGAATGAGTATCCGCGATGTTGCCGCACAGGCCTGACCCGCGTGAGCGGTGGAAGCCAATGCGCCGTAGATGATCCGGCTCGGGTCGGCATCATCGAGCACGATCAGCGCCGACTTGCCACCGAGTTCGAGGAACGTGCGTTTCATGGTGTTCGCACCCTGGCGCATGAGCAGCTTGCCCACGTCGGTCGACCCGGTGAACGAGACCATGTCGACACGCGGATCGGTCGCCAGCAGCTCCGCGACCTCGTTGAAGGGCGTGGTCACGACGTTCACCACGCCCGCCGGGATGTCGGTGCGTTCGGCGATCAGGCGGCCCAGCCGCGTGGCATTCCAGGGGGTGTTCGGATCCGGTTTGAGGACAACGGTATTGCCGGCCGCCAGTGCCGGACCCAGCTTGTTGAGGATCACTTCGATCGGGTAGTTCGACGGACAGATCGCCGCCACCACACCCACCGCTTCTTTCACCACGGTGCGTACATTGCGCTCGCCGAACAGTCCCCCGCCGTCCAGGACACGTTCCCACTCGAACCCCTCGATCAGGTCTGCCGGATAACGCAGTGACTGCGCCAGCGGCCAATCCAGTTGCGCATCTTGTGTTGTCGCCGCCGGACAGCCGACCTCGGCGATCAATTCCTCACGCAGGTCCTCCTGCTCGGCCTCGATGGCCGCCTGCAGTTGCTCCATGCAGTGTCGCCGCATCGCGCGATCGGTCGACCAGTCCGTCTCGTCGAATGCCCGCCGGGCGGCGCCGATGGCCCGCACCATATCCGCCGTACCCGCGGCGGCGGCAACTCCGAGTACCCGTCCCGTCGCCGGGCTCAGATTGTCGTATTCGGCGCCATCGGCCGCACTGACCAACGCGCCGTCGATGAGCATCCGCGTCTCTGCTCGGCGACCGACGCGTTGCCCGAGTTCCACACTGGTTACGGCACCTTCGATACCAGGCCCTTCGATGCTGACGTTGCTCAAGTCGTCTCCTGGTCATCGAGAACTGCAGTGGTACCGACGCGGACCCGCGTGAGCCCAAACGCTGACGGGCTGACTAACTGTAGTTCTTACAGTAGGCTCGAACATTATGTGCGTCAAACAGTTGGAAAGGGAGTGCGGATGTCCTCATTGCTGAGCGGTGTCACCGTGGTCGAGCTGGCTTCATGGACATACGTTCCGAGCGCGGGCGTCATCCTGCGCGACTGGGGCGCCGATGTGATCAAGATCGAGGACACCCGCGGCGGCGACCCCTGTCGACAGCTCACCGTCGGCGGACTGCAGCCGCAGGACTCGCGGGTGAAGGTCAACTTCATGATGGAGATCGGCAATCGCGGCAAACGCAGCATCGGCATGGACATCAAAACCCCCGATGGCAAAGCAATCTTCGCGAAACTGATCGCCGGTGCCGATGTCTTCCTGACCAACTGGCTACCCGGACCACTCGAACGAGCCGGCCTCACCGTCGAGCTGCTTCGCGAACTCAATCCACGGCTGATCATCGCCCGAGGCAGTGGGCAGGGATCACTGGGCCCCGACCGCGACAAAGGCGGATTCGATGCCTCCGGCTACACGGCCAGGGCCGGGGTGGCCTACGCACTGACACCGGACGGCAGCGAATTCCCGTTCGCCCAGGGCCCGGCATTCGGTGACCTGCAGGGCGGTAGCACGCTGGCCGGCGGTATCGCCGCCGCACTGTTCCATCGCGAGCGCACCGGCGAACCCGATATCGTCGACGGTTCCCTACTGGCACAGGGCATGTGGGCCGTCGCACCGGATATCATCGCCGCCGACCACTACGGGATCGATCGCATCCCCGCGTACCCACCGGGCGAAGCCCCCAACCCGGTGGTCAATCGCTACAAGACCCGCGACGACCGGTGGCTGCAGCTGGTGTTCCTACAGGCCGACCGCTACTGGGCCGGTTTCTGCGAGCGGATCGGACGTCCGGAACTGGCGACCGACGAACGGTTCACACCGATCGCCAACCTCGTCGCCAACAAAGACGTCGCCACCGCCGAGCTGCGAAAGATCTTCGCCGACCGCGACCTGGCGGAATGGAGCAAGATCCTGGCCGACGAGCCCGGGGTCTGGGCCAGTCTCGCCACACCGCGCGAAGTTCTCGACGACCCCCAGGTGGCCGCCAACGGCTATCTCCTGACGGCAACCGATGACGACGGCGTCGCCTTCCAGACCGTCAGTGCACCAATTCAATTCAACAACACCGCTCCCGATGGTGCCCGCGCCCCCGAATACGGTGAACACACCGAGACCATACTGCTCGAACTCGGCATGGACTGGGACCAGATCATCGCCGCAAAAGAGTCCGGCGCGATCATCTGACCGCCCACTCACCCGATAGGACCGAAAAGAACTCTGGCGCCGAGGATTTCCCCCGGCGCCAGAGTCCTTTCTTCTTCAGGTCGATCTGACTGTTCAGGTGGCCTTGCGCGTGAAGAGGGCAGAGACATCGATGGGCTTGATGTCGACAACCGTGCCGTCTTCCTCCGCCATGCCGATGAGTCCGTCCTTCGTGCAGACGTTCGGTGTCACCGGAATCGGCTTGGTACCGCACTGGAACGTGAGCCCGGCCGCCATCGGCACCAATTGCGGCTCCGGCATCGCCGCAAGTCTGGCCGCGATCGTTTCCCGGTTGATCTCACCTTCCATGCCGTTCAATGCTCGCTGCAACGACACCAGGCCAACCCAGGGCGACCCTGCGGTTTCCGCGCCTTGACCGTTGTACTTGGCCAGGGTTGCCGCGAAGATCTGATAGTCCTTCTGCGTCGGCGACAGGTCCCTCGACACCCCAACCGGCATGTCCGCGTAGCCGCCGGGGATCTGGGAAGCAACATCTTCGCCGCCGATGCACTGCGTGATCAGCATCGTCTCCTGATCGGTGTTCAGTGTTCGCATCGCCTTGAGCACCGCCGTACAGAACGGGACGTCACCGAGAATGTGGAACATGTCCGGATCATTCGACAACGCCGCCTGTACCTGCGGGGTCGCGTCAGCGGTTCCCGGCGGGATCGTCACCAGATCCATTTCTACGCCGGCGTTCCCGAAGGCCATCGGGCCGAGGAACTGGATCGGCTGCACCGCGTTCGGCGCGTCGATCGCAAGGATTGCGACCTTCTTGTACCCCTTCTCCTTGGCATATGCCGCCGGGGTTCCGAGAATCGGCGCGAGCGGATTGCCGAGGACAAAGGTGTTCGGGAGCGACAACACCTGTTGTCCACCACCGGACACCGACAGATAGGGCATCCCTGACGGAGAGGTGATGCTCGCGACGGTGTCGGCATTCGCGAACTCACCGGTCACGGTGATGACCGCATCGGATTGGACGAACTTGTTGGCGCATTCCCGGGCGGCGGCGACCTGGATCTGATCTTCACACACCTCCGTGAGCTCGATCGGCCTGCCGTTGATGCCTCCGAGGTACTCGTTGATGTAGCCGACGGCCGCGTTGGCCGCCTTCAACTCCTCGACGTGGGTCGCCGCACCGGCCCCGGTCCATGCAAACGCGATCGGAATCGGTGCACCCGTGGCCTGATTGACCTCGCCAAGAACGGACTGGTCGACGGTCGTCGAATCCGATGAGCTGCTGTCGTCGCTCGAACACCCGGTGGCGACAAGCGCCACGACAGCCACGGCGCAGGGCACAGCGGCCCACCGCTTTCTCGACAAACTGAACATGTACTGATCTCCTGACGTTTGAAACGCTTGGTGGGGCTAGGTGTTCGGCGTTATGGCAATGCCACCTCCCAGGTACGCGGCTTCGAGTCGTTGCGGCGCGCTGCGAAGTTCTGTCGCGGTACCACGGAGTGTGACGTTGCCGTGCACCATCACGATCGCGTGATCGGCAACCTCGAGGGCCAGGCGCACATGCTGTTCCACGAGGACAACGCAGGCACCGGTGGTTTCGGCGATCTGACGGACAACCGGAAGCAGACCCTCTACGACCACGGGGGCCAGGCCCATGCTCATCTCGTCGATGAGCAAAACCTTCGGTGCCTGCACCAGTGCCCGGGCGATGGCGAGCATCTGCTGTTCGCCACCTGACAGTGAACCCGCCGCCACCTTCCACCGGGGCTGCAGGGCCGGGAACAAATCCACGATCTCCGAGATCTCGGGGCCACCACGACGGTGTGCGATCGACAGATGTTCTTCGACGGTCAGGGAGCTGAACAACGCCCGATTGTCCGGTACCAGAACCAGACCCGCACGATTCGCCGCCACCGGCCGGCCACCGGCGAGCTCATGACCGTCCACACTCGTCGTGCCGCGCAGCGGTGGAAGCAGCCCTGCCATCGTCCGCAAGAGTGTTGATTTCCCGGCGCCGTTGGGACCGAGGATCGCAAGCACCGACCCGGCGGGAACCTCCAGGTCGAGACGGTCAACCACTTTGACCTTGCCGTGGCCCGCCTCCAAACCGATTACCTGCAAGCTCATTTCACGGCCTCTCCGGCAAAGGTGCTTCCGAGGTAGGCCTCGGTGACGGCGCGATCGACACGAATCTGCGCGGGCGTGCCGGAGGCAAGTGTGTGACCGAAGTTCAACACCTCGATGCGGTCACACACGCGCAGCACCAGACTCATGTCGTGCTCGACCAGGACAATGGTCACCCCGCTGGCCCGGATAGCCATCAACCGCTCACCGAGCCAGTGACTTTCGGTCGTATCGAGGCCGGCTGCCGGCTCGTCGACGAGGAGCACTTTCGGCCTGCCCGCCAGCGCTCTGGCGATCGACACGAGTTGGCGCTGGCCCTGCGAGAGTTCACCGGCACGCACGTCACCGACCTCGGTCAGTCCCAGTAGTTCGAACACCGCGGTGACGTCCTCGTCGCCTCCGGGTCCATGGTCGGTGCCGCGGGCCGAGAGGCCGACCAGTACGTTCTCCCGGACGCTGAGATCCTCGTACAGGTCGATCGCCTGGAATGTGCGGGCCAATCCGGCCCGGATCCGTTGGTGGGTGCGTTTTCCCGCGAGGTCCTCGCCATCGAGTGTGATGGTGCCGGTCGAACGCGCCAGCCCACTGATCGCATCGATCAACGTCGACTTGCCCGCACCGTTCGGTCCGATCAGGCCGACGATGGCGCCTTGCGGCACGTCGAACCCCACGTTGTCGATCGCCACCACTCCGCCGTACCGAACGGTGACCTCACGCAGACTCAGAATCGGTTCACCGAGCTCCACCGGGCTGTGGTCGGCGGCCGGGACATCGACCGCCACAACAGATCCGACGCGGCCACTGCCGGCGGATCGACCCATCCGCGCGATGGCCCGGTGCGCGGGTCCGGTCAGACCTTCGGGGTTGAGAAGGACGATCAGCACCAGCCCGATGCCGACGGCAACCTGATACCAGTCCCCGGTGCTGTCCCCGATCATCTGGTCTGCGGCATAGAAGACCAGACCACCGGCTCCCAGGATGCCGCTGAGGATGCCACCGGAGATCGAGGTCACCCCCGCGAGATAGACGGTGGCAAAGAGGGTCAGACCGGCGATGGCCATGAACGGCTGATACGAGATGTTCGTCTGCTGGTATGCGTACAGGCAGCCACCGATTCCGGCGATGAATGCACCGATTGCGAACGCGAGCAACTTGGTTCGGGTCACATCGACGCCGGAGGCCGCGGCAGACCGTTCGTTGGCTCGGACGGCCAGCATCCGCGTGCCGAGCCGGCTCCGTCGCAGCAACGCGATCCCGACGGCCACCGCCACCAATACCACCAGGCACAGCAGACCGAACCCGATCCGCGGATAGTCGTTGCCGATTCCGATCCCGAGATCGATTCCGAACAGCTTCGGCGCCGGGACCTCGATACCGCTCGAGCCGACGATGTCGGTGTTACGGAACCACAATGCCTCGATTGCGTAGGCCAGCGCGAGGGTGACCACCGCCAGCGTCAACCCGCGGACGCGCAACGCCGGGAGCCCGATCAGGACCCCCAGGACCGTGGCCGCCGCTGCCGCCAGCAGCGGCGCGATCGGAAATGGGACGCCCCAGTTCTCGGTGATCGGACCGACCAGGAACGCTGCGGTGCCGGCCAGTGCGAGCTGCGCCAGCGACACCTGCCCCGCGTAGCCGGTGACGACAACCTGCGAGAGTCCGATGACCGCGAGTATCAGGCTGGTGATCAACGCCGACCGCACGTCACCGCCGAGTGCGATCACACCGACCGCAGCGACCGCCGTCGCCACGATCGTCGTCGACCACAATCGCCTGGGGTATGGCGCACTGCCCAATTCGGCAACGATCACGCCGCCACGGGAAGGTAGTGGCCTGGCCCAGGCGACCAGAACGATGAGGATCAGGATCAGCGGGACCAATTCGACCAGACCGGTCGACGGGAGCCATTCGTAGACCCGCGGCAGGTACGTCGCCTCGGACTGCAACATCCCGATCGCAAAACCGGCAGCGGTGGCCGCGAGCACCGACGTGAAGCGGCCCATGATCGCCGCGGCCAGCGCCGGAACGATGAAGAGCGTGTACGCCGTCGGGGTGAGCGGAACGATCGGCGAGATCAGGATGCCGCCGAGGCCCGCCACACCCGAACCGATCATCCAGTTGTAGGCAGCGGTCCGATCGGGTGAGACCCCGCTGACAAAAGCTCCCTCTTCACTCTCCGCGCTCGCGCGGGTGAACAAGCCGAAGCGGGTGAACCGATAGGCCGCGGCCAGGGCGACCGCGATGGCGATGATCGTGAGCGCGAAGTAGATCCGGTCCTGCGGGATCCGAACATCGGCCACCGTCCAGATGTCGACGGGGAAGATCGCATCGACTCCCACGGGGAGCGTTCCGACCTGTTTGGCCGCCACCGCGACCATGACAAGCATCAAGGCGATGGACGCCACCGCCCGCGCGATCGGTGGTGCCTTGCGCAGCGGCCGGAAGACCACGACGTACATGACCAATCCCAACAGCGCGCAGAAGGTCACCGAAATGACCGTGGAAATCAAGAATCCCGGATCACCGCCGATATCCACGGATTTCGGCGCCCCCGGGACCAGCAGCACGAACTCCCCTTCGCGCAGGAAGGCGTACACGTACGCGCCGTACAGCGACATCGCACCGGTGGCAAAGTTGACAACCCCCGAGCTCCGATAGATGAGCACCAGAGCCACTGCGAGAGCTGCGAATACACCACCACTACTGGTACCTAGGACGAGGAACTGAAGATGCTCGGTCATGGGCGGCTTTCTTGAGATCGAAGGCACCGACACCCGGCCCCGTGATCGGCGCCGACAACGTCGGGCATGCCCCTACGGTAAATGAAACGGTAGGAACAATAGTTGAATTGGGATTACTGGGACATCCGAGCCGAAAGACATATCGTCCGATCACGGGACACAAGAAAGGCGCCGACCTGCACGTGGGCAGATCGGCGCCATCGGCTCCGGTGTCGAGCGGCTCTGCGTCAGCCCACCTGAACCTTCGCCTCGATACCGAGCAGCCTGGACATGTTGCCACCCATGATCTTTCGGATGTCCTCTTCGGACATGCCGGCAAGTTTGCTGTCGATCAGACTCAACGGGTCCTGCAGTCCTTCCGGATGCGGCCAGTCCGAGCCGAAGAGAACATGATCGGCCCCGAGGAGCGCGACCACCTCGGCGTAGCTGTCCTCCCAGAACGGGTTGACGTACACGCAACGCTTGAATGCCTCAATGGGGTTCTCCAGGAACAACTGTGGCAGCTTCTTGTACGTGTTCTCGAGGTTGCGGAACAACGTCGGCAGCCAGTCCGCCCCGTTCTCGATCAGCAGGAGCTTGAGATCCGGTACCCGCGACAGGGTCCCGTGACAGGTCAACGCGGTCATCGCATCCTCGATGGCACGACTGCCCATCGCGGCCGTCCGAAAGCCCGTGGTCGGGGCGAACGGCTTGAATTCCGACGCCGGCTCCCAGATGTTGAGCACTTCGGAATAGCCACTGTCCGAGGCATGCATCGACACCGGGATGCCGGCATCGACGCAGGCCTGCCAGAACGGGTCGAACTCCTCGAAACCGAAAGACCGCGACCCCTTGAACCCGGGAACCGGTGCCGGACGCACCAGCACCGTGCGGGCTCCCCGCTCGAGGGCCCAGTGCAACTCCTCGATGGCGCGGTCCACGATCGGGAGCGTGATGACCGGCGTCGCAAAGATCCTGTCCTCGTAGTTGAACGACCACTGCTCGAACATCCACTCGTTGAGCGCGTGGATCACATCGTGTGTCAATTCCGGATCGTCCTTCAGACGTTCCTCGACAAGGGACGCCAGCGTCGGGAACATCAACGCGTAATCGACACCCAGTTCATCCATCTTCTCCAGCCGGGCCGCCGGTTCCCGAAACGCCGGAATCGATTTCATCGCCTTGCCCATGATCTCCCTGGCACTCTTGCCTTCCGGGTTTCCGTTGCGGAAGTAGTCTTCCTGCGCCCCCGGTGCGGCGACGACGGAGAAGGTCGGATTCGGGATGAACTCGCTGATCGTGTCGCGGACGACGATCTTGGTGCGCCCATCGATGTCGACGTAGCGGATCGTGCCCTTGGCGTGGTCCGGGAGGAACTTGGTCAGGGCCTCCTGTGTCTCGTACATGTGGCTGTCGGAATCGAACACCGGAAAGTTGACTTTGCGCGACGGCATGGTTGCACGCTCCTTGTTGTCAAAATTGTTGTGCACAGGGCTGATCGGCTGTTCCTAACCCGCTTTGGTCTTCGCCGGCGAATAGTCGGGGCGTCCCAGCCCGAGAGCGTGCTGGGCGATCATGTTGCGGAACACCTCCAATGTGCCGCCGTAGATGCCACACAGCGGCGCCCAGCGATACAGGTACTCCGACGCACCGTCATCGGCGGCGCCGTCTGTCTCGATCGGCAAGGTCGACGCGGTACCGAGGATGTCCATCAGATCCGGTGCGGTCTCACGCATTGCCTGGGCGATGGCCACTCGGCCGAACATCCCCGGCGCCGACAGCGACGCCTCCATCCGGGCGGCACTGCGACCGAGCCGATACGCGACCGACGAATCATCGAGAGCCCTCTTGCCAGAGGGTGTCTCACGCGATACCGCGGCCGCGACCTTGTCGACGGTTGTCGCCATGTACAAGCCCTGATGCATCATGATCGCGATGTCGTCCAGACCGTCGGGCTTGCGCTCGGTCACGCCGTGCTCGACGCTGAGCGGCCCCATCAGCACCGCCCAGCCGCCGTTCACCTCACCGAGCCGGTAACGGTCATCGACCTCGACGTCGCTGTAATAGACGATGTTCGTCCGATCCCCGTCGACGGTACGAATGCCCTGGATCTCGACGCCTGGTGAATCCAGCGGCACCAGGAACATCGTCAGGCTCTTGTGTTTCTTCGCATCCGGGTCCGTGTTGGTGATCAGGAAGACGTACTTGCAGTTGTGGGCGCCAGTGGTGAACATCTTGGACCCGTTGATGATCCAGCGCTCACCATCGCGCACGGCTCGGGTCTTGGATGTTGCGATATCCGAACCCCCCTCGGGCTCGGTGTATCCCAGGCACATCCGGATGTGACCGCTGAAGACACCCGGGAGCACCTCGTCCTGCAGTTCTTGCGAACCGAACGACAACACCGACCGCGCCACGATCGACGTTGTCCCCCACGTCACCCACGGGGCGTGCGCCCGCCGCTTCTCCAGTTGCCAGATGCGTCGTTGGATCCGAGTGAAGCCACCCTCGGACTCCGTGTGGAACTCGGCCGAGAGATAGCCTGCCGCACCCATTGCCACATGCACTGCCTCGTCGAAGTTGTCGCCGGTTTCGCGATCTCGGCGGATCACCTCGTCGGTGACATGTGTGCCGAGAAATGCACGCGCCTCATCGAGAAACGCCTGATCGTCTGCTGCCAGTTCAACCTTTGAGAAATCCATGTCCGCTCCCCTCCTAGACCGTGACCGGCGTCGACGAATGCGCCCCAAGCGCGTCCTGCGCGCTTTCGCGAGCCCCGATGATCTCGGCAACCCGCCGCGCACTGACCGCTGGATCTCCGCCCGCCAGCGGCCACCCCCTGGCGCGGACGAGGTACGCGGTGGCCGCCGCCTCGGTGGTCACACCCAACCCACCCTGGATGTGGACGGCACCAGCCGCCGAGCGCGTGGCTTCCTCTGACATGTAGACAAAGGCCGCGCAGCCGAGCTCACGCCGCTCGTCCGGCTCGTTGTCGAGGAACCAGGCCGCCCGCCGTGACAGATTCCGACCCGACTCCACCACGATCGCCATGTTGGCCAGCGGATGCGAAATACCCTGCAGTGTCGAGATCGGAACGCCCATCGTGTACCGGCTCTTGGCGAACTCGGCAGCGATCTGCATCGTCTTCTCGACCAGACCGGCCAGCGCCGCGGCGGTCAGCACCCGCCATTCATCGCACGCCAGTTCATATTCGGCGATCGCATCCGGTCCACTGGCCACCACGGTGCGATGGCCGCCCCCGGCGGGATCCACCCAAGCCATCGGGAGGTACCCGATGTTGTTCACCCGGGTCGGCCGGGTGTCGGCGGTCAACCTGACGATGTCGTCGCCGTCTCGCAGAATGATGTGATCGGCCGCCGACGCCGCGGCCACCAGCCGGGTTCCGTCCACCTCGTCGCCGTGCGGGTCCAGCGCAACCAACTGCCGACCCGCTACAACATCGAGGACGAACGGCGAATCATCGTTCAGCGCACCGATTCTGGCCAGCAATCGCGCCGCGCACACGTGATCGATCCAGGGCACCGGTGCGATCGACCTGCCGATCTCCTCGGCCACCAGCGTGAGATCGACCAGAGTGGCACCGTCACCGCCGACCGACTCGGGCACCGCCATCGACGTGGCACCGGTGGCACACAGCCGTTCCCAGAGGTTTTTGTCGATGCCCTCGGGTTCGGCGGCACGAACCACCTCGATCCCCGAATGGGTGCTGAAGAACTTCGAGTAGGCCGCCTGTAGGTCGAGCTGGTCGGGCGACAGGGTGTAATCCAACCTGCGCAATTCGTAGCGGTCCATGATCATCGCTCCATATCCGGGGTCACTGCTCCTGGTTTCGGGCCGGGGAAGAAGAAGTCCTGAGCGTTGTTGTAGAGGTAGTTCTCGAGCACCTCGGAAGGAAGATCGAGTGCTGCCGCTTCCGGCAATACCCGCCGCATCGGCAGTACCGGCCAGTCCGAACCGAAGATGATCTTGTCCCGGCCGCGGGTCCGCATGTAATGCAAGAGGCTCTCCGGCAGGCGTTTCGGCGACCAGGCCGATGTCATCAGCCGCAGATTGCTGTACTTGACGAGAAGCCGGATCGCCACATCCCACCAGGGATCGGCCCCGTGGATCATGCACAACCGAAGCTCGGGGAAACGCACACAGACCCGATCGAGGTGGATCGGATGTTGCACCTCACCGGGTATCGGCGGGCCGGGTATCCCGGTGTTGACACAGAGCGGCAGGTCCAGGTCCACGCACTTCGTGTAGAGCGGGTAGTACACCGCGTCACTGGCCGGATACATTCCGTCGCCCCAAAAGCTCGGTCCCACCACCGCATACGTCACCGGCAGGTCCCGCACAACCGCGGTCAGCTCCCGGAGGGACGGCATCGGCTTGAGCAGGTTGATGCCGCCCATCGCGAGGGTGAACCGATCGGGCTCCGCCTCGACGAACTTGCGGGCGGTGGTCGACGGCGTGGCGAGGTTGTCCATCAGGATCGCCTTGCGCACACCCTGCTCATCCATCTCGTCGAGTAGTTCGGCCATATCCACCGGCCCGAACATCGACTTGGGACCCTTGAAGTAGTCGTCACGCACCTTCAGCATCCAGCCCGGTTGCCGTGCGGTCTCGCCGAAGTGGACGTTGACCAGGCAGTCAATTGCTTGTGTTGGCATGTGAACGAATCCGTTTCTACAGTGCTGAGGTCACGGGACTGGCTGTGTCACAGGCAGATTCCAGCTCTGCCTGCGCCCACCGGTAATCGGGCTTACCGTTACCGAGCCGTTTGACCTGTTCGACGAAGATCACCTCTTTGGGCACCTTGAACCCGGCCAACTCCAACTTGCACAACGCCCGCAAGCTCTCCGCGGTCTGCCTCGAACCGGGATCGAGCGCCACCAGCGCCACCACCTCCTGGCCCCAGCGATCACTTGCCCGACCGAGCACCAGAGCATCGGTGATACCAGGCTGCCTCCGCAGTACGGCTTCGACCTCTTCGACAAAGACCTTCTCACCGCCGGTGTTGACCACGAGCGAGTCACGACCGAGAAGTCGCACCGTGCCATCGGCGTCAAGGGTCGCCCGGTCGCCGGGGATCGACATCCGCACCCCGCCGAGTACGGGAAACGTGCTCTCGGTGGCGGCACGATCCTGGAAGTATCCAAGAGGAACGCGGCCAGCGCGGGCAGTCCAGCCGATCTCGTCGTCCCCGGGTTCGAGGATCCGGGTGCGATCGGCCGAGACAACCGTGCCGCCGGGCCGGAGTCCGAAAGTCTCTCCCAGCGCGCCCTTCTGGCTCGTGTAGAAGCCCAGACCACCGGTCTCCGACGATCCGTATCCGTCGATGACCAGCACATGCGGCAGCGCTTCCAGCAGCGCGGTCTTGTGGATCGGGTTGGTTGCCGCACCGCCGGAGGCAATGGCGTACATCGATGAGAGGTCGTATTTCTTCCGCCCCAACTCCGCGGCGATCGGCGCCGCATAGGCGTCCCCGACCATCGTCATGAGCGAGACCTTCTCCCGCTCCGCCGTTTCCAGGACCGACCCGGGATCGAAGTGGTCGCGATCGTCGAACAGCACCACGGTCTGCCCGGTCAGCAACCCCGAGAACGCCGTCCAGATACCGGCCGCATGCACCAGCGGCGACACCGCAAACCAGACCTGACCGCCGGTCAGCGCGATGTTGTGGAGGTCGGTGGCGGACTCGTAATCGTTGCCGGCCAATGACGACACATAGAGATCACTCTGCCGCCACATCACGCCCTTGGGTCGTCCTGTTGTGCCGCCGGTGCACTGCATGACGATGTCGTCGGGCGATGAGGGCAGCAGTCGGTTCGGATCCCCCTGTGCCACAGCGTCATCAAAGGTGACCGCGCCCTCGAGGTGCGGCGCATCGCTGCCATCGCCGACCTCGATCAGGTGCTCGACCCCCTCTCCGGCCAACGCCGCGGCGAACTCGGGGCCGAATGAGCGGTGGTAGATGACCGCCTTCGGGCGAACATAGGCGAGGAGTTCGGCGATCTCCCGCGCGGTGTAGTTGTAGTTGATATTGACCGGGACCACGCGAGCCTTCAGGCAGGCGATCATCGCATCCGGGTACAGGTCGTTACGCATGATCAGCGCAACCCGGTCTTGTCCACATTCCCAGCGTTCGTGCTCGGATTGTGGGGTGTGAACGCCGAGGCCTTGATCGACGAGGTAATTGGCCAGCCGGCGGGTCCGCACGGCCGACTCGGCGAATGTGCTTCTCCGGGAGCCACAGACCGTCATCACCCGATCCGGTATGGCCGACGCCACCTCGTCGAGCACATCGCCGATCGACCACTCCCTCATCGGCCCACCTTCGACTCGGGGCCGGCGCCTGCTGCAACGGATGAACGACCCAGCAGCTCCAACGCGTTGTCGCGCATAATCTTCCGGACATCCGTCTCGTTGAAATCAGCCAGATCATCGACAAACGACACCGGCGTCTCCAGTCCTTCACCGTGTGGCCAGTCCGAGCCGAACAGGATGCGCTCGACGCCGATGAGCTCCGCGAGTGCCGGCATGTCCTCTTCGTAATACGGGGCCGCCCACACGTGATTGCGCAGCGTCTCGACCGGATCATCGGGGAATGACCGCGGGAACTGATTGGCAAGCTTGGCCAGACGCTTGGCCAACCGGTGCATCCAGTCCGTCCCGTTCTCGATGCTCGCCACGCGCAGCGTGGGATGACGGTCGAACACCCCGTGAACGATCAGCGAGGCGATGGTGTCGTGTATGGCGCGGTCATCGACCACGATCTTGTCGAACGGGTCGGTGGTACCGAAGCCTTCGAAGTTCGATTTGCCGCCCCACATCGCAGCGATGTTGAGATATCCACTGTCGCTGAGGTGGAAGGCCACCGGTACCCCGGCTTCGGCCAGGCGCGCCCAGACCGGATCATGCAGGCGGTCGCCCAACGACCGCGGCTTCGGGATCCCTGGAACCGGCGCAGGCCGGACGCAGACCAGCTGCGCACCCTTGGCGACGACGGAATCGACCTCTGCGGCAGCTGCTTCCGGATCCGCGAAGGAGATGATCGGTGCCGTGATGATCCGGTCGTCAGGCCGCGCGAAGCCCCAATCCTCGTCCAGCCACAGGTTGAACGCGTGCAGAGACGCCATCGTCGCGGGTATGTCGTGCTTGAGCGCTTCTTCGACACCACACCCGAAGGTCGGGAACATCAGGATCGTCTCGATGTTCTGCTCATCCAGGATCGCAACCCGGGCACCGCGCTCGCGATACTCGGGGCGCATCTCGATGCTCTCGACCTGCATCAGGGAGGCCGGGTCGACACCGTCGGGGATCTGACCCCGGAACATCAGGTCGAGACAGCCCGGCACGATGATCGGGTCGAACGACGGATTGGGGATAAATCGGTTCACCCGGTCACCGATGATCGCCATCGTGTGCCGCCCGTTGTCGGCGAACTGCACACCCCGGCGGCGGAACTTCTTGTCCAGGTGGCGCGTGAAGGCGTCGAGCGGCTCGTAATAGTGATTGTCGACATCAATCGCCTGGTACGGAAGCTTCGGCATTGAGTGTCCTTTCGATCCGGCGAGCGGTGAATTGTGTTGTTGGAGCACCCGTTGCCGCGCAATGGAGCTGTTCACTGCAGCGGCGGGAAGTTCGGCTTTCGTTTCTCGAAGAAGGCCAAGATGCCTTCGGTGAAGTCCGGCCGGGTCAGAGACTGACCCATCAATACCCCGGCGCGGGAACCGGCTTCGCCCATATCACCGGTCGAATCCCGATACGCCTGTTCTTTGATGTGCGCCAACGAACTCGGAGCACACTGCAGGGCAATACCTTCGGCGTATTCGAGCACCCGCTCCATGAGCACCTCGGTGGCGACAACCTCTTTGATCAAGTGGAGATCCGCGGCCTCGTCGGCGTAAAAGGTGCGGCCACTGAGCAGCAGGTCCATGGCCACACCCCATCCGACCAGACGCGGGAGTATCCAGGAGATGCCGTTTTCGGCGACCAGGCCCCGCTTGGCGAAGGGTGCCGCGAACTTCGCACCCGTGGTGGCAAACCGGACATCGCACATCAGGGCCAGCACCAGACCGATGCCGACGCAGGGACCATCGATGGCCGCGACAACGGGTTTGCGCAAGCCGGTCAGAAACGACACCGGCCGATCTCCGATGATCTTGCTGATGTCGATGTCACCCGTGCGCGCCAGCGAGTCACCGATGGTCTCCGACGATCCCAGGTGTGCGCCTGCACAGAACGCACCACCACTGCCCGCGACGACCAGCACGCGAATATGCGGAGCCGCCTCGGCGCGATCGACACACGCGTAGAAGGCATTTGCCATGTCGATGCCCCAGGCGTTCATCCGATCCGGACGGTTCAGCGTGAGAACCGCAACCCCGGTTTCGGTCTCGGAATACAGCACGGGGTGATCGATATCCGCCTCGGACACGGCGGCACCTCCTGAATTGGGTAAACAGCCCCGAGGACTCTCTGGCACCACTACTGTATACCTATCGGTAGTGCATTCCACAAGGGTTTGCACAGGCCACGGGGGCCACCCTCACGTCGGCCGAGCCCGCTGCCGCATCAACAAACGGAGACCCAGCTCACAGGACTGGCAGCGGTCGATACTGCACGGTCTTCGGTAACGTTTACGGGGACGATCAAGCACGACGGCGGACGCGCTCGTCGGCAGACGAGTGTTGACGGAAGTGGTGTGGAAATGGCAAAGCAAAGCGCTCCAGTGAAGCGGCAGAGGCGAGAGCGTGGATCCATCGATCCCAACGACATCATCGAGGGTGCCTTCGAACTCGCCGAAGAGGTCTCGATCGACAACCTCAGCATGCCGTTGCTCGGCAAACACCTCGGCGTCGGAGTCACCAGCATCTACTGGTACTTCCGCAAGAAGGACGACCTTCTCAACGCGATGACCGACCGGGCGCTGGGTCAGTTCGCCCGCCAAACCCCGTTCCCGCAGAACCGGCCGTGGCGCGAAACGCTCAGCGAACATGCTTACGGGATGCGCGAGACATTCACCGCCAACCCGATCCTGTGCGACCTGATCCTGATCCGGGGGTCGATGAGCCCACGGGCCGGACAACCCGCTGCGCAACTGATCGAGCTGGCCGTCGCCAACCTGGTCAAGGCCGGACTGTCGCTGGACGACGCATTCGACACGTACTCGGCAGTCCAGCTCCATGTGCGCGGATCTGTTGTCCTGGCGCGACTGCACCAGAAGCAGAAGGCAGCCGACCCCGAGGCCCGTGCGTACTACGAGCACCTGATCATCACCCCGGAGACGACGCCGCTGCTCTCCGAAGGCGTCGGACGCGGGCACAGCATCGGTGCGCCGGACGACAAGAACTTCGCCTTCGGTCTCGAATGCATCCTCGATCATGCGAGCCGGCTGATCGAGGCCACCTCGGCAGGGGCGGCAAAGTCATCGTCATCGCCACGCCGCAACGGAAAAGACACCTGAAGCGAGTTAGCCAAACCGCCTGCGAACACGGCGAATACAAACCAGACTCATCGAAGTGGCCTCATGGACAAGGCATACGACAACATTTCGGCTGAGATGAGATCGAATGGGCATCGCTACGGGGTCCGGATCCGCTGGTTCACGCTCCACCGGCATCATCGGTGCCGGTATCGCCGGCCTGACAACCGGCAAGATGCTCGGCGACTACGGGGTGCCGTACACCTGCTTCGAGTCCTCGGACCGGATCGGCGGCAATTGGGCCTTCCAGAATCCGAACGGTGTCTCCAGCGCCTATCGTTCGCTGCACATCGACACCTCGAAGCATCAGTTGTCGTTCCGGGACTTCCCGATGCCCGACGAGTTCCCCGACTTTCCGCACCATTCGCAGATCAAGTCCTATCTCGACGACTATGCCGAAGCCTTCGATCTCTTCGAGCGCATCGAGTTCAACCGGGCGGTCCTGCGAGCCGAGCACCACAGCGGTGGCGGCTGGACCTTGCACACCCGCGACGGCGAGAGCCATGACTTCGAGTTCCTCGTTGTTGCCAACGGCCACCATTGGGATCCCCGCCACCCCGAATTCCCCGGCGAGTTCAGCGGCGAGACGATCCACTCCCACCAGTACATCGATCCATCCGAACCCCTCGATCTGCGCGACAAGAGCATCCTCGTGGTCGGCATCGGCAACAGCGCCGCGGACATCACCGTCGAGGTCTCCTCGCGAACGCTGAACAACACCGTTTACCTGTCCACCCGCTCGGGGTCCTGGATCGTCCCCAAGTACGTCGCCGGGCGACCGGTGGACAAGTACGGACGTGCACTGCCGTACATCCCGAAACGATTGCAGCGCAGGATGATCAATGGCTTCGCCGAGTTCATCTCGGGCGATCCGGCGCAGTGGGGTCTACCGAGGCCGACGCACCGCTTCCTCGATGCACACGGCACACAGTCGATCGAACTGCCCCTGCGGCTCGGCTCCGGTGACGTGACCCCCAAACCCAATGTCCGGCAACTCGACGACCGGACCGTGCACTTCGACGACGGCACCAGCGCCAAGGTCGACGTCATCATCTATGCCACCGGCTACAACATCACCTTTCCGTTCTTCGATCCTGATTTCATCAGCGCTCCGGACAATCGCATCGCGCTCTACAAGCGCATCCTCAAACCGGGTTTCGACGATCTGGCCTTTGCCGGCTTCGCACAGTCGGTTCCAACTCTTTTTCCGTTCGTCGAATGCCAGTCCCGATTGATCGCCGCCTACGCCGCGGGGGCGTACCGGCCACCGGACGTCGACGAGATGCAGCGGATCATCAAGGCCGACGAAGACATGTATCTGCACAATGTGCTCGACCGTCCCCGACATACGCAGCAGGTCAACTTCTTCGACTACGAACGTCAGATGAGGCTGCAGGAACTCCCGCAGGGGCGGCGCCGAGCAGGAGCACAGCGGTGAGGAGTCGACTCGTGTTCTCCTCCGGCGGTGTCGACATCGATGCCTGGCACTTTCCCGCCACCGACAACCGACTTGCCGGTGGCACCGGCAGACCCGTGGTGGTCATGGCGCACGGTTTCGCCGGTACCAAGGACTGCGGACTCGAACCCTTCGGCCGGAGCCTGGCCGCCGCCGGGCTGGACGTCATCGCGTTCGATTACCGGGGTTTCGGTGCCAGTGCGGGGCAGCCACGCCAGGTCATCTCACTACCAGGGCAGGTGCAGGACTACCGCGCCGCGCTCCGGCAGGCCGCGCTACTCCCCGAAGTCGATCCGCAGCGGATGGTGCTCTGGGGTGTCTCGATGGCAGGCGGCACGATCCTTCAGGTTGCGGCCGGTCGCAGCGACATCGTCGCGCTGATCTCGCTCACCCCATTGGTGACCAGCCGCCCGGATCATCGGGCGCCTCGGGTGGCAAAGCTTCTTGCTCAAGGACTTCGAGACAAGGCCGCAGCAGCACTGGGCCGACCTCGGATCATGGTGCCCGCGGTCGGACGGCCGGGTTCGCGCGCACTGCTGGATGTGTCCGGCACGTTCGACGCCTATACGTCCATTGCCGGACCCACCTGGCGCAACGAGGTGAACGCCTCGATAGCAGTCGAGGCCATTCAGCACCGGCCCGACCGCTTCGCCGCGCAGGTGCGTTGCCACGCCCTGTTCCAGATCGCGGATTTCGACCGCTGCGTCGCCGTTGATGCCGCGATCAAGACCGCGGTGCGGGCCCGCGCGCAGATCCGGCACTATCCCTGCGATCACTTCGACGTGTATCCGGGTAAACCTTGGCACGAAACGGTTGTCGCCCATCAGGTGAAGTTCCTGACCCGCGCGTTGACCACCGGTGCAGGTCTCAGAGGTTCTTGATGTCCTCACGTTCGACGTGAAAGTGCTCGTCGCGCAATCGAAATGCTTCCCTGGTCCCGTGCTCGGCTCGCGTCTTGACAAAGTTGAACTCCCCCGGCGCGAACTGCAGGTTCGTCCCGAAGGCGTGGAAGAGGTAGCTCGCCACTTCCTCTCCCTGATACGCCTGATTCTGCTCCACCATCCGAAACGCCTCTTTGGCGATCACCACGCCATCGGCTGGCATCTTTGCCGCCTTGCGCGCCCAGTAGCGCGCAGAAGCGGTCAGGGATTGCGGGTCACAGGTCTCAGTGAAGACGCCCAGATGCTCCACCTCTCCGGCACCGATGATGTCGCCCGTCAACAACATTCGTCTGGCCAGCACCGGTCCGAGGCGATGGAAGAACATGTGCAGGCTGCCCAGAGCCGGGCCCAGGAACCGGGTCGCGGGCATCCCGATCTTGGTGTCCCTGGCGATGACCGAGATATCGCACATGAGCGCCATCTCGAATCCGCCGCCCAGCGCATACCCGCCGATCTCGCCGACGGTGACCTTCGGGAACCCCAGGAACTCGTGGTAGAAGCCAAATGACTTGCGGTCCACATTGAGTCGTCGACGCTGACTGGGCCTGCGATTCTTCGCGGTGCCCGCAGCGTTCCCGTCGGCGCCGTTCTCCTCGCCGTACCAGCCGTATGCGTTGTTCATGTCGGCACCCGTGCTGAACACACCCTCCGCGCCGCGCAACAGCGCGACCGTCACGTCGTCGTCATCGGCGACCACATCGAGGCACCGGGCCAGATCATCGCGCATGACCGCGTCGTAGGAGTTGCGGCGTTGCGGATTGTTCAGCGTGATCGTGGCGATCCGGTTGTCGCGGTCCACCTCGAACAGGACCCGGTCACTTCCAACAGTCGACGATGTCATCTGCCACACTCCTTATCGATTCGCACGGGGATGTGCGGTGGTACGCATCAGTTCGAAATCCTGCGTTTGCCGTGGCGCGAGCCCGCCAGTTGATCGGGAGGTAAGGCCACCGCGGTGACCTGCGCGCCGCACAACACCTCGTCGCCGAGCAGCAGGCGCGCCGTCGAGATGAGCTCGCGGCCCTGCGGCGACCGGTCGATCTCGAACCGCAACGGGGTGAGCACCGGCGTCGGCCGTCGGTAGGTGATGTTGAGTGAACGGGTTTTGCCCGATAGTCGTACCGCACAATTCTGGTGCTGTACAACACAATCGAAGAACACACCCAAGAACCCGCCGTGGACCAATCCCGGTGGACCTTCGTAGGACAACCCGAACTCCACCCGTCCCGATGCGCTACGGGGGTCGAGGTGGTCGAATTCGTACTCGGGGAAACACGGATTGAATGCACCGACGTCAAAGGCGTGGTCGAGGTAGATCCGCCGATCCGCACCTTGCTCATCTCCGAATCGCGGCGCCGGATTCGGTGGCGCTGCCACGGCGAGTTCGCGCTCCCACTGCTCACACTGGGCGGCAATGGCATTCATCGTCGGGTGCTCATGTTCGAGTGAGAGTGCCACGTCTATCAGCCGGCGGATGGCCGCTGCGGCGGCGACCGTCTGGCCCAGCGGCGCTTCACCATAGCTCGGTCTGACGCTCTCGGCCGAGGTCACCCGTTCATCCGGCGCCATGGTCCCACTCCTTCAAAAGCTTGTCGCAAAAGACTGTCGCAGGCATTCCCGTATACCTTACAGTAGTGGGCATCGGGCCACCTGTGGCCGCGAAGCCGCCATCGAGGAGGAATTGTGTCCAACACGGAGACCGGGGCCGAACCGACAACTACCGAGTTCACCGTTGGAGCGGCTGCCGACGTCGTCGCCGCCGCGATCGGCGACCGCGTTTTCATCTCCCAGGGCGACGCTCACTACACCCACGCCCAGGTCGCGGACCGCTCCAAACGCCTTGCCTCCTACCTCCATTCGTGTGGACTGGGTGTGCACAGCGAACGCGATGGACTCGCCGGCCACGAAACCGGTCAGGATCTGCTCGGCATCTACGCCTACAACGGCAACGAATACATCGAGGCGCTGCTCGGTGCCTTCCGGGCCCGCGTCGCCCCGTTCAATGTGAACTACCGGTACGTCAGCGACGAGCTTCGGTACTTGCTCGCGGACGCAGGCGCCAGTGCGCTGGTCTATCACTCCGTGTTTGCCCCACAGCTCGCCGCGGTGCTGCCCGACCTCCCACACCTGCGAGTGCTCATCCAGATCGCCGACAACTCGGGAAACGATTTGTTGCCCGGCGCCGTGGACTACGAAACCGTCATCGCCGAGAGCTCCCCGGAATCACCGCCCGTCGAACCTTCGCCGGACGACCTGTACGTCCTCTACACCGGCGGAACCACGGGTATGCCCAAGGGTGTGCTGTGGCGTCAGCACGACATTTTCGTCGCCGCCTTCGGTGGCCGGAATCTCGCCACCGGTGAGCTCGCACGGTCGTACGAGGACATCGCCATCCGCGTGGTCGACAACCCCGGCATCAAGATCGTGGTGTTGCCGCCGCTGATGCACGGAGCCGCCCAGTGGGCCGCCATGCAAGCGCTGAGCACAGGCCAATCCCTGGTGTTCCCCACCGTCGTCGACCATCTCGATCCCCAGGACATCGTCGCCGCGATCGAACGAGAAAAGGCCGGGGTGGTGATGCTCGTCGGTGACGCCGTTGCACGGCCGCTGCTCACCGCGCTGGAAGACACCTCGGCCGACCTGACGTCCCTGTTCGCCGTGGCCAACGGTGGGGCGATCCTGACGCCGACCATCAAGGCACGACTGATCGACGCACTCCCCAATGCCATCGTGATCGACGGTGTCGGGTCGTCCGAGACCGGCGCGCAGATGACCCACTTGTCCACTGCGGACGCGGTTTCCACCGGTACGTTCAATCCCGGACCGGACACCTTCGTCCTTTCGGAGGACCTCCAGGCGGTCCTCGAACCCGGACACGACGGCATCGGATGGCTGGCACAGCGCGGACACGTACCGCTGGGCTACAAGGGTGACGAAGCGAAGTCCGCGAAATCGTTTCCCACCGTTGCAGGCATCCGCTACTCATTACCCGGTGACCGCGCACGACTGCTCGAGAACGGCACCGTTGCACTGCTCGGCCGGGATTCGGTGACCATCAACTCCGGCGGTGAGAAAGTCTTCGTCGAGGAGGTCGAGATGGCCATCGCCTCGCACCCGGCGGTGAGCGATGTCGTGGTGGCCGGACGTCCCAGTGATCGCTGGGGTGAGGAAGTCGTTGCGGTGGTGTCGCTGATCGATGGCGCAACAGCAAGTTCCGAAGACCTCGTGGATCACGCGGCCAAATCACTCGCCCGATACAAACTGCCCAAGGCCGTTCTGTTCCGGACTGCGATCCAGAGAAGTCCCGTGGGCAAAGCCGACTATCGCTGGGCGCGAAAGGAAGCGGCCACCGGCCACTGATCGGCGTTCCACCCCATCTGCAGAACCACGAATGGAGTGCTTGATGCAAAAAGCCTTGGCGCCGGAGATCTCGACCTGGCCGAACGAGGATCCCCAGCTGATCGGAAGTCGTTGTGGCGACTGTGAGGCCACGGTGTTTCCCGAACACAAACTCTGCCCGCGATGCAGCAGCGATCAGGTGTCGGCGGCGCTGCTGCCGCGCCGCGGAACCCTGGTCGCGTGGACCACCCAGGGGTTTCTCCCGGGAGCTCCGTACGCCGGGCGCGAGACCATGAAGACCTTCACGCCGTTTGCGGTCGGTCTGGTCCAGCTCGGCGATGTGGTCCGGGTGGAGGGTCGATTGACCGAAAGTGACACCGCCAAACTGCAATTCGGGATGGACGTCGAGCTGACGATGATCCCGTTCACGGCCGACGACGACGGCAACGAGATCGTGACGTTCGCCTTCCAGTCCATCTGACACCGCGCTCACCGACCACCAGAAAGGTTTGAAGATGACAGAGGTCGCGATCATCGGAGTCGGACTGCACCCGTTCGGCCGGTTCGAAGGCAAGTCCGCCATGGAGATGGGCGTCGACGCCGTCCGCTATGCACTCAAAGACGCCGGCCTGGAATGGAAAGACATCCAGTTCGGTGTCGGCGGCAGCTGGACGGTCGCCAATCCGGACAACATCGTCGGAATGTTGGGGCTCACCGGGATTCCGTTCACCAATGTGTTCAATGCCTGCGCCACCGGCGCCAGCGCAACTCAGGTGTGCGCCGACACGATCCGCGTCGGCCGCTATGACATCGGGATCGCGATCGGCCTGGACAAGCATCCGCGCGGTGCGTTCACCGAAGACCCGACCCTGGTGGGGATGCCGAAGTGGTATGCCGAGAACGGTCAATACCTGACCACGCAGTTCTTCGGCATGAAGGCCAATCGCTACCTCCACGACCACAACATCTCACCGCAGACCCTGGCGAAGGTGGCCGCCAAGAACTACCGGAACGGCGCCCTCAACCCGAATGCGTTCCGCCGCAAGCCGATCTCCGAAGAAGACATCCTGGCCTCGCCGATGCTCAACCATCCGTTGACGCACTACATGTTCTGCGCACCCGACGAAGGTGCCGCCGCGGTGATCATGTGCAACGCCGACATCGCCCACCGCTTCAAGACCAAGCCGGTCTTCGTGAAGGCCGTTGAGCTGCGGACGCGCAGTTACGGTGCCTACGAGGTCAACACCACCTACGGCCCCGTCGACGAGGACGTGGCGCCCACCGTCTACGCGTCCCGCGCCGCGTTCGAGGCCGCGGGGGTATCACCGGAGGACGTCGACGTGATCCAACTCCAGGACACCGACGCCGGCGCCGAGGTCATCCACATGGCCGAAGCGGGCTTCTGCGCCCACGGCGACCAGGAGAAGTTGCTCGCCGAGGGCCTCACCGAGATCAGCGGTCCGATGCCGGTCAACACCGATGGTGGCCTCATCGCCAATGGTGAGCCGATCGGGGCCTCCGGCATCCGGCAGATCCACGAGCTGGTGCGCCAACTCCGCGGTGAGGCCGGCGACCGCCAGGTCGGCGGCAACCCGAAGGTCGGGTTCGCCCAGCTCTACGGCGCCCCCGGCACCGCAGGCGCCACAGTCCTGACCACCTGACCGCACCCCCGCACCACCAAACGCTCCGCTTGTACGAAGACGCTCCGCATATTTGCGGAGCGTCTTCGTACAGGCGGAGCGTTTGCGCGGGGCGGCTCAGGCCAGGCTGACCGACATCCGTTTGACCCCATGGACGAACGTGCTCTGGAGGTATTCGGGTTCACCGAGGGTGACGTCGGGAACCCGGGTCAGCAGTTCGTAGAAGAGATGGCGCAGTTCCATTTTCGCGAGCTGCGCTCCCAGGCAGTAGTGCGCTCCCCCGCCGCCGAAACCGACGTGGGGGTTGGGGTCGCGCGTGATGTCGAACTCGTGGGGACGATCGAAGACTTCCTCGTCGCGGTTACCCGAGCAGTAGAACAGACCGAGCTTTTCACCGGCCGTGATCTTTGTGCCGTCGAGTTCGGTGTCGACCAGTGCATGCCGTGCAAACGAGACCACCGGCGTCGACCAACGGACGAACTCGTCGACGGCGGTGTTGATCCTCCCGTCGAAATCCTCCAGTAGCCAGGCCTTTTGGTCGGGATTCTCGACCAGCGCCTTGAACACGTGGGTCGTTGTCTGCTTGGTGGTGTCGTTGCCTGCCGAACCGAGTAGCACCATGAACGAGCCGATATCGGTGTCGGACACCTTGTGCCCATCGACCTCCGCGTTGATGATGTTGGTCATCAGGTCCTCGCGCGGGTCTTCGCGTCGACGGGCAGCGAGTTCGATCCCGGCATTCTGGAGGATCCCGAGCTGACCCATGACGTGCATCGCCCGCTCCTCCAGGGACGCGTACTCGTCATCGCTTCCGCCCATGAGACTTTCGGCAGCGTAGGCGACGGCCTCCTGATTCTCCGGCTCGATGCCGATCATGTCGGAGATGGTCTTCATCGGCAGCTTCGTCGACAGGGACGACACGAGGTCGAACTCTTCACCGGTGCGCAGCCGCGTCAGGAAATCGTCCACCACCACACGCGCATTCGTCCGGATCTGATCCTCGATCCGCTTGACCTGCCGCGGCGTGAAAGCCGAACTGATCAGCTTGCGGTGCCGGGTGTGATCTGGCGGATCCATCGCCAGGAAATAGGTTGTCATACGCTGGATCTCGGCAGGCATCGGATCGAGCGACACCCCCAGACTGGATCCGAAAACGGCGTTGTTCTGGCTGACCTCACGGATGTCCGCGTGCCGGGTCAGCGCCCAGTACCCGGTCTCCTCGTGTGGAAAGACCGCGGACACCGGAGCATGCCAGCTCAGACCCTTCTCACCGCGCAACTGGGCGAATGTCTCATCACGCGTACGGAAATCACCGGCCTTCCAGAAGTCCTCGGCCGAAATGTCGAGCCGGTGATACGGATGCGGTGAAACCGGCGCACTGTCGATGGTCATCGATACCCCTGGATCTTGTTGTTTGGCTGAAACTCTGGAGAGTCACCCCGCAGGACTTCGCGACGGTCGCCGCTACAGCGCGATCGGTGGCCCGGCCATCATCGACGAGACAAAGCCACCGTCGACGTGAATGTCTTGTCCCACGATCCAGCCGGCTCCGGGTGAACCGACAAAGTCGATGACCGGAACGATGTCTTCGACGCCTGCATGCCTGCCCACGGTGGCCTTCACCGAATCGAGTACGTCCTTGCCCATCGATGCCTCGAAATCGGTGAGGATCGGGGTCTCGGTGGGCCCCGGACTGACGATATTGACCCGTACACCGTATTTCGACAGTGCCGGGCCCGCAATCCGTTTCGCGAACAGGATCGCCGCCTGTTTCGACGTGCTGTAGACGGGGTAGTTCGGATCCTGCGTCGCCTGCCATGCCACCACCGCAGCCGGTTCGGTCGCATCGAGCAGTCCGGCGAGATCTGCGGCCCGCTGCTCCCAGCCCAGCGCCGCCACCGAGGCGACCACCACGACTGCGCCGCCGGTGTTCAGCAGCGGCAGCATTCCGGCGGTCATCAAACGCATGCCCAGGTAGTTGACCAGCAACACGTCATCGGCAGGCGCCGTCCCCGGGACGCCGGCCACATGGGCCAGCAGGTCCCAGCCGGAGCCGATGTCATCGAGGAGCGCCGTGATCGCCGCCGGATCACGCAGATCAACCTGGCGATGCTCCGACGCCGGTGTCGCATTCGGCTTGACATCAACTGCGAGAACGTAATCCCCCCGCGAATGGAAGTGGGCAGCGGTCGCCGCACCGATCCCCGACCCGGCTCCCACAACCACCACTCTGCGCTGCTGTGCACTGCTCATGTTGCCACAACCCCGTCGTCGTACGATTGACTGTAAGTCCAACAGTAAACGGTTTGGTCGCGCCAGGGCAATAAATCCACGACTTCTTGGCTTGCACGCGAAACAGATATAGTATGGCTTACGGTATCAGGCAACAGTGGGCGCTGCCCCGGCAGTCGTGCGGCACAGCGGTGGAGGAAGTATGACCAAGTTCGAATCTGGGCGAACCACGTTCGAGGCCAAACTCGTATTCGATCCGTTCTCGCAAGAGTTCTTCGACGGTGCATACGACACCTACCGGCGAATGCGTGAAGAAGCCCCGGTCTACTACAGCGAAGAATACGACTTCTACGCACTGAGCAGGCATGCCGATGTGGCACACGGCCTCACCGACTTTGCCACCTACTCGTCCGCGCGCGGTGTGGACCTCGCACAGGTCCGCGTCGGCGGCGCCGAGAAGTTCAAATCCATCATCGTGATGGATCCTCCCGACCACCGTCATATGCGCGGACTGCTCAGCAAGGTGTTCACTCCGCGGGCCATCAACGCACTGCGGCCGATGGTCACCGAACAGGTTGATCGCTTTCTCGGCGAGGTCGATCCGGACGAGTTCGACCTCGTCCAAGACTTCTCGGTGTATTTCCCCGTGGAGGTCATCACGCGGATGCTCGGAGTGCCTGCCGATCGCAGGCAACAGGTTCGGTTGTGGGTCGACGAGATGCTGCATCGCAATCCCGGCCAGGTCGAGATGTCGGAGGCCGGGCTGCAGTGCGCCATCGACACGGCTATGCTCTACTACGGGCTCGCCCAGGAGCGCCGCGCAGATCCACAAGACGACATGCTCACCAAGCTGGTCAACGCCGAGATCGAACGCGAAGACGGCAGCACAACCGGCCTCGACAACATCGAAATCGCCAGTTTCACAACGTTATTGGGTGGAGCAGGCGCCGAGACCGTCGCCAAGCTCATCGGCAACGTGGGCGTACTCTTCGCCAAGCACCCCGATCAATGGGAGATGCTGCGAGAAGATCGCAGTAAGATCCCGGCGGCGATTGAAGAACTACTTCGCTATGAGGCCCCGGCACAATACAACGTGCGGTATTCACTCAAAGAGGTGGAACTGCACGGCGTCACCATTCCGGCGGGCAAGCCGGTGTTCCTACTCGGTGGCTCGGCCAACCGCGATCCCGAGGCCTTCACCGACCCCGACACGTTCAACATCGACCGCGATCGTAGCGAGGCACAGAACCTCGCCTTCGGGTACGGGATCCACAGCTGCCTCGGTGCCGCACTCGCGCGCATGGAGAGCGCCATCGCCATCGATCGGTTGCTCGACTTCATGCCGAAGTTCACCGTCGACGCGGACCGCTGCAAACGGGTGACCATGCAGAATGTGGCCGGATGGAGCAACGTACCCGTCCGGGTGGTCCGATGAGAGTTCAGGTCGACTTCGGACTGTGCGAAAGCAATGGTTTCTGCATGGCAGTGATCCCGGAGGTCTTCGAGCTCGGCGACGACGACATGCTCACCCTTCTCGACCCCGAGGTCACACCCGAAAACCTGGACCTGATCAAAGAAGCGGTGCGCCAATGCCCCCGTCAGGCCATCACGATCGCTGAATGATCACCGCCGGCCTGATGGTCGAGTGCAGATCAGGTGAAGTCGGTGCCACCGTCGACGTTCACATTCGCCCCGGTCATGTACGAATTGGCACGTGAGGCCAAAAATGTCGCCACGCGTGCTATTTCGTCGGGTAATCCGGCCCGCGGCAGGTGCGCGGGATGCCCGAAGTGTTTGTCGATCGCTGCCATCAGTTGATAGGGATCGTCACTGTCGATGCCAACCGATGTGGCCCATGCGATCAATGAATCCGACGCCACGCTGCCCGGCGAGATCACGTTGACCATGATCTCGTCCGGCGCCAGGTACAGCGACAGATTCTTGGAGATACTGGTGACCATCGCCTTTGCCGCCGTATAGGCCGGTAACCGAACACTCTGTCGCTGTGTGGAACCGGCCGAGAAGTTCACCACCCGCGCCCATTCGGCCTGCCGCAGAAGCGGTAGTGCCGCCCGGACGGTGTGGACCATCCCCATCACACCGTCATCGAATCCGGCTTGCCACTGCTCATCGGTGAGGGTCTCGAAGTCGCCCTGTACGTTCGGGCCTGCAGCGTTGATCAGCACGTTAAGGCTGCCATCCCACCGCTGCCCCAGCTCGTCGAAGACCTCGATCACGCGCGCCTGATCTCGGATATCCGCGACCAGGCCGACCGCATCAGGGCTACCGGACGTGGTGAGTTCGGCGACGGCGCGCTCGAGGTCGGAAGGTGTCCGGGCCAGGACGGCAACGCGCGCACCCTCTTCGGCAAGGCAGCGGGCGGTGGCCAGGCCCATGCCCCGGCCACCGCCCGCCACCACTGCAGTGGCCCCGCGAAATCCAAGATCCATGATTTTCGATCCCTGCGCTGTGGGGTGTCTACTTCGGCTGAAAGCGCTGGGCCCCGTCGATCCGGACAACCTCGCCGTTGATGTAGGTGTTCTCCAGGAGGTAGTGCGCCAGTCCCGCGAACTCGTCCGGTTGGCCGAGCCGCTTCGGGAAGGGCACCGACGCAGCGAACTTCGCCAGTCCTTCTTCGCCGAGCAATTCCATCAGCGGGGTCCGCATGGTGCCCGGAGCGATGCTGTTCACCCGGATGCCCACGGCACTGAGGTCACGGGCGGCAGTCAGCGTCAGCGAGATCACTCCACCTTTTGCTGCGGCATAGGCGGATTGGCCGATCTGTCCCTCATATCCCGCGATAGAGCTGGTCATCACGATCGCGCCGCGAGCACCGTCGGCCTTGGGCTCGCGGGTGGCGATGTTCGCCGCCGCCAGCCGCAGCACGTTGTAGGTGCCGGTCAGATACAGCGCGATCGTATCGGTGAAACCCTTCTTGGTGTGCGGGGTGCCGTCGCGGTTCACCACTTTTTCCAGGACCCCGAAGCCGCCGTGCGCGATCACCACGGATCGGAAGTCCCCCAGCTCTTCGGCTTTGGCGATGGCGGCGAACACCGAGTCGTCGTCGAGCACATCGGTGCGGACGTAGGCGACCTTGTTGCCCAGTTCCTCTGCCAACGCCAGCGCCTTGTCATCGGCCAGATCGGCGATGACAACGGCGGCACCCTCGCTGTGGAGTTTGCGGACGGTTGCCGCGCCGAGGCCTCCCGCGCCTCCGGTGACAAGTACTGACTGACCTTCAAATGACACGGAAGTCTCCTAGAAGTGAAGTGTTACAAAGTGTTTGCGGAACGGGTGAGGACTATTCGCCCGACCAATTGGGCTTGCGCTTCTCCGCGAAGGCCACAGCACCTTCCTGGGCATCCTTGGAACCGAAGATCGGGATGATCAGCTCCATCTGCTTTTCCCACATCTCCTGTTCGCTCCAACCACGAGATTTCACGATGATCTCTTTGGTGGTCGCGACCGCGAGCGGGCCGTTCGCGGTGATCTTCTCGGCGAGTTCCAGTGCCTTGTCCAGTGCCTCACCGGGTTCGGCGACAACGTTCACGAATCCGAATCCGGCGGCTTCCTCGGCGGTGAAGCTGTCGCCGGTCAGTGCCAGTTCCAGGGCCTTCTGATACGGGATGCGATCAGGCAACCGCAGCAATCCGCCGCCCGCGGCCACCAGCCCCCGCTTGACCTCTGGGATACCGAACTTCGCTGTCTTCGATGCCACCACCAGGTCTGTGGCCAACACGAGTTCGGTTCCACCGGCCAGTGCGTAGCCCTCCACGGCCGCGATGATCGGCTTGACCGGCGGCTTCTCGGTGAAGCCCATCCCCTTGCCTTTGATGTGCACCATCTCCCCGGCAGCGAAAGCCTTCAAATCCATACCGGCGCAGAAGTTGCCACCCGCCCCGGTCAGCACCGCAACCGACAGCTCCGGACTGCTGTCGAGTTCGTCGACCGCATCGGCCAGTCCCTGACTGACCGCCAGGTTCACCGCGTTTCGCGCCTCCGGACGGTTGATGGTGATGACCAATGTGCGCCCGCGACGCTCGACAATGACCTCGTCTGACATGCCTTACCCCTCGTTGGATGATGTTGTTTCGGACCTCGAAGAAAACTCAGACCTCGACGACAACGGCGCCACCCTGGCCGCCGCCTGCGCACATGGCCGCGACTCCGATGCCGCCGCCCCGTCGCTTCAGCTCATACAGAAGCGTGGTGACCATCCGCGCGCCGGACGCGGCGATGGGATGCCCCAGGCTGGCGCCACTTCCGGAGAAGTTGACCCGCTCTTCGTCGAGCCCGTACTCGCGCACGGCTGCGATCGGCACCGAGCAGAACGCCTCGTTGATCTCCCACAGGTCGACGTCCCCGGCCGCAAGGCCCGCGCGATCGAGGACCTTCCCGATCACCGCGACCGCACCGAGCCCGGTGTCGCGTGGCGCGAGCGCCGAAGCAGCCCATGCCTTTACGGTGCCCAGGACCTCCAGGCGCTCGGCCAGCGCGTAATCCTCGTCCACCACAACCACGGCCGCTGCGGCGTCATTGATCCCACTGCTGTTACCCGCGGTGATCGAGAAGCCGTCGATCTCGGGATGCAGGACCGGCAGCGCCGCCAACCGTTCCAAACTGCTGTTGCGCCGGGGATGTTCGTCGACGCTGAAGTCGACAACCGTGCCATCGGGCAGTTCGATCTTCAGTGGGAAGATCTCGTCGGTGAACTTTCCGGCGTCGATCGCGGCGATCGCACGCTGATGCGAACGCAGCGCCCAGGCGTCCATCTCGGCGCGGCTGATGCCGACCGCCTTCGCCGTGTTCCACCCCACGGTGATCGACATGTCGAGGGTCGGTGCGTCCGGCGTCTCCGGATGGCTCGGCGGCATCCAGCCCTCTTTGAACTCCAGCTCCGGGCCCGGGATCCGCCACTTCATCGCCGGCCCCGTCGACAGTGATTGCACACCGCCGGCCACCACAACGCGCTCCATTCCGTATCCGACCTGTGCCGCCGCGTTGCCGATGGCGGTGAGACTGCCTGCGCAGTGGCGGTTCACCGCCTGTCCGGGCACGGTTTCCATCCCCGCGGCGACCGCAGCGTAGCGCGCCAGGTCACCACCGCCGTAATGCGACTCGGCAAGAATCACGTCGTCGACTGTTGCGGGATCGACGCCCGCGCGGCGTACGACCTCGGGGAGGACGGCGGTCGCGAGTGTCTCGGCAGGTGTGTTGACGAGCGCACCTTTGAACGATCGGCCTATCGCCGTCCGTGCTGCACCAACGATGACGGGTGTGGGCATTTTTCCAACCTCGGGCTCTCGGGCCGCGTCCCCGCGAACGGGCGCAGCGTGATGATCACAAGCGGCGAATCCAAATCGTAGCATCTACCGTAGGTCTAACAGTATGCTTATTTGGAACCTGATCGACGCCTTCGGTTCACCGCGGCACAGCAGAGAGGTGTGGACTACATCATGGGCGACTTGAACCCGCCGGATCCGGCCGATGGAGAACTCACCGTCTCTGCCGACGGCGGAGTACTGCGCATCGTGATCGATCGCCCATCCCGGCGAAATGCCATGACCCACGCGATGATCGACGCTTTCGTCAAGGCTTTGACCGACGCCGCGACCGATGACTCCCTGCGGGTGGTCCATATCCGCGGCAGTGGCGACGACTTCTGTGCCGGTTCGGATTGGGTGGCAACGAACAGGACCGATCAGCGACCCCGGGCAGGCAATCTGATCCGCCGTATCCCCCATACCGCGCACCGGGTGATCGAATTGGTCACGACCATTCACCTCCCCGTGGTCTGCAGCGTGCGAGGTTGGGCGACCGGACTGGGCTGCAGTCTGGCACTGGCTGCCGACTTCACGGTGGCCGACGAGCGCGCCGTCTTCTGGGAACCGTTCATGGCGAGAGGCTTCACGCCCGACTCCGGTGCCACCTGGCTGCTGCCGAGACTCATCGGCATCGCCCGGGCGAAGGAGATGCTCCTGCTCGGCGAAAAGGTGACCGCAGCCCAGGCGCAGGAGTGGGGCATGATCCACCGGGCCGTCGCCGCCACCGAGGTCGACAAGATCTCCACCGACCTGGTCGACCGCCTCGCAGGCGGGCCCACCGTCGCGATCGGTCTGGCCAAGGCATCGATCAATTTCGGTCAGGGCGCATCTCTCACCGACACGATGAACCACGAACTCACGGCCCTGGAACTGGCTTGCAGAACAAGCGATTTCAAAGAAGGGCTGTCGGCGTTCAAAGAACGCCGGACACCAGACTTCGATGGTCGATGACCATCTCCCGACCCCGAGGAGCACCCATGTCGTTCGACTGCATCAAGTATGAGGTCGACGGCCACACGGCCACCATCACCCTGAACCGTCCGGAAGCACTCAACGCACTCAGCCCTCACATGATCACCGAGTTGCGCAGCGCCTACGACGAGGCCGAGAACGACGAGGCCGTCTGGCTCATCATCGTCACGGCTACCGGGCGGGCATTCTGCACCGGGGCCGACGTGAAGGAGATCCCCGGAGACGGCAAGGTCATCAACGAGCGTCCGTATCTGTCGACCTACGATCAGTGGGAAGCACCGCAGGAGGGCACCCCGCCGTTTCGCACCATGGCCAAACCGATTGTGGTCGCGGTCAACGGGTTGTGCTGCGGCGCCGGACTCGACTGGGTCACCACCGGCGACATCGTGATCGCCTCCGACAAGGCGACCTTCTTCGATCCGCACGTCAGCATCGGCCTGGTCGCCGGCCGTGAGACGGTCCGACTGGCCCGGGTCCTGCCCAGATCGGTTGCCCTGCGGATGGCTTTGATGGGCAAACACGAACGGATGAGCGCGCAACGGGCCTACGAACTCGGGATGGTCAGTGAGGTTGTCGAACACGACCGGCTCCTCGAACGTGCGCACGAGATCGCCGCGGTGGTGAATTCGAATGCGCCCCTGGCGGTCCGGGGTACCCGGCTGGCGATCATCAAGGGTCTTGACCTCCCGCTCCACGAAGCCGAGATGCTGGCCGAATCATTCCGCGAGCGTGTCACCCGCACCGAGGACGCACTCGAAGGTCCCCTGGCCTTCACCGAGAAGCGCGCACCCCATTGGCAGTGCCGATGAGCAGGTCATTCGACACCCTTCTACTCGAGGTCGATCCGACCGACCGAGTTGCCACCATCACCCTGAACCGGCCCGACCAGCTCAATACGTTCAATCGGACGATGTGCCACGAGATGGCCGAGATCTGGCAGACGGTCAAAGATGACAACCGGGTCAACGCAGTGGTCTTGAGGGCAGCCGGAACCCGCGCGTTCAGTGCCGGACTCGACATGAAATCGGCCTACGGCCAACCGAACATCGTCTGGAACCACGAGGATCCCGGCGAATTGCTGAGCCCGAAGTGGCAAAAGGTGTGGAAGCCGGTGGTCTGCGCGGTGCAGGGCATGTGCACCGCAGGTGCGTTCTACTTCGTGAACGAGGCCGACGTGGTCATCTGCTCATCCGACGCGACGTTCTTCGACTCACATGTCTCTGCCGGTCTGGTATCGGCTCTCGAACCCATCGGGTTGATGCGGCGGGTCGGCCTGGGCGACACCTTGCGGATGGCACTGATGGGCAACGACGAGCGGGTCAGCGCGCAGACCGCCCTTGACATCCGATTGGTCACCGAAGTGGTTCCGGCCGAACAACTCTGGCCGCGGGCCCACACCATCGCCGCAGCCATCGCGGCCAAACCACCCACCGCCACCCAAGGCACCGTGAAGGCGATCTGGGAATCGCTCGACAAACCGTATCGGGCTGCCATGGACCAGGGCCTGATCTACACCCGGCTCGGCAATCCGATCGGCAAAGACGAACTCGCCGCCGCACCACTGGTCAAGCAGACGCCGAGGATCCGCTGATGACCGACCCCACCGACGTCTCCATCCGGCATCCATTGGGCAGGCGCATCGCCGATGTCCTGGCCCTGCAACCGGATACGCGCGCGATCGAACACGAGGGCACCTGGTCCACATGGGGTGACCTCGCCAGACTCGCCGACCGGGTCAGCGACCTGGTCCATCGCCCCGGCGTCGACCGACGCGTCGGCATCCTGCTTCGCAATCAACCGGCACACGTGGCCACCCTCCTTGGCGTGTTGATGGCGGGCGGCAGCGTGGTGGTCATCAACCCGTCACGCGGAGACGATCGCACGCGAGCCGACATCACCGCCTTGAACCTGCCGCTGATCATCGGAACCGCCGATGACATCACCACACTGGTTGCAACGTCACCTGATTCGACCGTTGCGTCCATCTCCGACCTGACTTGCCCGCCGGTGTTGCAGGAAGCCGGCCGGGTGAGCGTGGACCGCGAGCACGTGGACGCCGACGTTGCCGTACGCATGCTGACCAGCGGCACCACCGGTCCACCGAAGCGGGTGGACATCACCTACAACATGTTGGCGCGCAGCGTGATGGGTCACGACCGGACCTGGCCGACGTCACCCACTGAGTTGCGCAACGGAGTGGCGATCGTCAATGCGCCACTGGTGCACATCGGCGGGATCTACCGGGTACTGCAATGTGTCAGTGAGGGCCGATCCTTTGTCCTGTTGCCGCGCTTTGATCTCGACCGGTGGGCCGATGCCGTTCGCGCCCACCGGCCCCGGGCGGTCTCCCTGGTCCCCACCGCGTTGCGGATGGTCTTGCACTCGGACCTGACCCGCGATGATCTGCGCAGCATCAAGGCGGTGACCTCGGGTACCGCGCCACTGTCGGTCGAGGACGCCGAGGCGTTCACCGAGAAGTTCGGGATTCCAGTCCTGACATCGTATGCGGCAACAGAATTCGGTGGCGGTGTGGCCGGCTGGACCTTGCCTGACCATCAGCAGTACTGGGAGAGCAAGCGAGGCAGTGTGGGTCGGGCATCCGGCGGCGCACAGTTACGTGTGGTCGATGTTGACGGCATACCGCTGGACCCCGACGAATCCGGGGTGCTCGAGGTCAAACCGGGTCAGATGGGCGCCTCGGCACCCTGGCTTCGGACCACTGACCTCGGTCGCATCGACCCCGACGGTTTCGTGTGGATCCTCGGGCGAGCCGATCAGGCGATCATCCGCGGTGGATTCAAGGTGATGCCCGACGATGTGAGGCTGGCACTCGAACGTCATACCGCCGTCGCCGGGGCCGCCGTGGTCGGCCGCGAAGACCCGCGACTGGGCCAGACCCCGGTGGCCATGGTCGAACTACGTACGAACGGATCGGTCGATGCCGACGCATTGTGTGACTACCTGCGGAAAAATCTGGCGCGCTACGAGATTCCCACAGAGATCGCCATCGTCGACGAGATACCCAGGACCCCTTCCGGCAAAGCCGATCTCGGTGCTGTCCGCCGCCACTTCGACGTCGGCGGTTCACATGCCTGATCCCCAGGCCACAGCACTCACCGTCGACCGAGTGGTGAAATCCGTTGCCGCACAGTACCCGGACAAACCGGCCGTCATCGATCCCGACCACCGGATCACCTACGGCGACCTCGATGCCTCAACCCGGGAGGTGGCAGCAGGTTTCATCGAGGCCGGGGTCGGGAAGGGTTCCCGGGTCGGGTTGATCATGCCCAACAGTGCCCGCTGGGTACAGATTGTTGTCTCGCTCACCCGGATCGGGGCCGTGCTGGTCCCACTGAGCACGCTGCTATCGCCGCGAGAACTGGTGGCACAGTGCGAGGTTGCCTCGATCGAGTACCTGGTGAGCGTTCGCGAGTTCCGTGGGCACCGATATCTCGACGATCTGCAGGCGGCGCTGGATACCGGCGATTTCACCGACCAGATTCTCTACCACCCCGCATTGCCCTCGCTGCGGCGGGTCTGGACCGACGACGGCCTGCCTCGGGCGGCCGAGCCGTCGACGATGGCCCAACTCGTCGACGCGCTGGCCGAAACCGTACATCCCGACGATCCGCTGGTCATCACCTTCACCTCCGGCAGCAGCGGCATCCCCAAGGGTGTTCTCCACTCGCACGCAGGCGCGCTCGGTGCGGTGGTGTCCGGACTCGCCGACCGATGCATCACCGCCGATACCCGCCTCTACGTTCCGATGCCGTTCTTCTGGGTCGGAGGTTTCGGGAGCGGTGTTCTCTCGACACTGCTCGCAGGCGCAACGCTCGTGACCGAGCAGATCCCCCGGCCAGAAACCACGCTGCGCCTGCTCGAACGTGAACGGGTCACCCTGTTTCGCGGTTGGCCCGATCAGGCCGAGGCACTCGCCCGGCACCAGCAGATTGTCGGGGCAGACCTGTCCTCGCTCGTCGCCGGCAGTCTGGATGCCCTGCTGCCCGCCGGCCAACGAGCCGCACCGGGTGCCCGGGCCCGCCTGTTCGGCATGACAGAGACCTTCGGTCCCTACTGCGGATATCCGGCGGATACCGATATGCCCCGGTCCGCCTGGGGTAGCTGCGGAAAGCCGTTCGCAGGCATGGAGGTTCGGATCATGTCCGAGCAAGGCCCGGTACCAACCGGATCACCCGGAGAAATCCAGGTCCGCGGCCCGCATATCCTGCGCGGGATCTGCCGGCGAGGACGCGACGACACCTTCACGCGCGATGGCTTCTACCCCACCGGCGACCTCGGCCACCTCGACGACAACGGATTCTTGTTCTACCACGGCCGATCCGACGACATGTTCAAGGTCAGCGGCGCCTCGGTGTACCCGAGCGAGGTGGAGAAGGTGCTGCGCGGGATCGCCGGCATCCAGGCGGCGTATGTCACCGATGTGCCGGTCGGCGGTGCACAGCAAGTCGGCGCAGCGATCGTCTGCGACACCTCCACCACCTCGGTCGAAGAATTGCGAGCCGCGGCGGCCGCCGCGCTGAGTTCGTTCAAGGTGCCCACCGTGTGGCTCCTTGTCGATTCGGACGACGACATCCCGCGTGGCGGCACCGGCAAGGTCCCGGCGCCACAACTCCGTGAACTGCTGTGCACCACCGCCGGTGGTAACTGAAACCACAGTCGAACAAATGAAGGGTCTGACATGTTGGCAAAGGGCGCTCCGCTCCGGGATCTCCACCAGCCCTGGGCAATTGAGGACCTCGCCGTCGGTGACCACCTGCCCTCACCGAAAGGAACTCCATGAGCTATACCAACACCATTGGCGAGTTGTTCGATGAGATCGGATTTCGGCAGGCCTCCGTCGATGGCGCCGCCATGGCGTGGGAACTGCCGGTGGCACCGCACGTCGTCAACCTCTCGGGTGGAATCCAGGGCGGACTGTTGGCAACGCTGGTCGACATCGTGGCCGGCCGGCTTGCCCTCGACGCCTGCGACGGCAATGTGGTCACCTCCGACCTGCACCTGCGTTATCTACGGCCGGTGACCGCCGGAGTTGCGCAGGCCACGGCACGCATTGTGCACGCAGGCAAACGCAACGTCATCATCGATGTCGAGATCACCTCCAGGCCTTCCGACGAACTCGCCGCCATCGCAACCATCAGCTTCGCGCGGGTACGAGGGCAGTCGCCGTTGGTTTCGACAGTCGACCACGCCGCTCCAGAGCTCGGATGAATCGATGACCATCGACGCCGGTACCCGATTTGCCGCCGAGCTGGATGACCGGCTGGCCGGATACGGCGATGCCCCGTTCATCGAGTTCGGCCGGCAGTGGTACTCCGGCAACGACATAGCGCGGTATCGCGAGTTGATCGACAACGCACTCGTCGAAGCGGGAGTGCAGGCTCACGAATCCGTCGGCATCGTGGTCCGCAACCGGGTGCCGCATGCCGCAGCGCTCTTCGATTTCATCGTGGCACGACGTCCGATGGCGATGATCTATTCCTACCAATCCGAGAGCTCCATCGCCCGGGACATCGAGGCACTGCGCCCGGCGGCAGTCATCACCGATCGCCAGGACTGGACCGCACCTGTTGCCGCGGCCTGCCGCACGATCGGGGCCTGCGCAATTGTGTTGTCTCCGACCGAACCCACGGTCGAACTGGCGGCGATGCGCGACCGCAAGACCGGAAACACCGGCGGAACCTTCGACCTGCCCGGACTCCACATCCTGACCAGCGGGACCACCGGTCCACCCAAGCGTCTCCCGCTGCCGACCAAGGCACTCCAGCACACCGTGCTCAGCATGACCATCGGCCAGAACGCGACACCCGATGATCCACCGGAACTGGTGTATTGGCCGTTCGGGAGCATCGGGATCTGCCAATTGCTGGCCGCTCCGTTTCTCCAAAAGCGCATGGTGCTGCTCGAAAAGTTCACCGCCGATGAATGGGTGCGAGCGATCCGCACCTATCGCATCGCCCGGACCGGGGTGCAACCGGCGATCCTGCGTATGGTGCTCGAGGCCGGTGTTCCGTCAGAAGATCTCGCGTCCTTGCAGTACCTGCCGGGCGGATCCGGCCCGCTCGATCCAGAGCTGCGCAAGCGATTCGAGGAGAAGTACGACGTAACCCTGTTGTGGGGCTACGGCGCAACCGAATTCGCGGGTTCGGTCTGTGCGTGGACACCGGACCTACATCGTGAGTTCGGCGCGTCCAGGCCCGGCAGTGTCGGCAGGCCGTTGCCGGGTATCGAGGTCCGGATCATCGACCTCGGCACCGGGGCGCAGGCACCGACCGGAATGCAAGGTCGACTCGAAGCCCGATCAGAAGTACTCGGAAACGGTTGGGTGGCAACCACCGACATCGCATCGGTCGACTCCGACGGATTCGTGACGATTCACGGACGTGGCGATGGCGCGATCAACCGTGGTGGATTCAAGATTCTTCCCGAAACCGTCCGCAGCGTGCTTCTCGGACATCCGTCAGTGCTGGACGCGGCGGTGGTGGGTGTCGAAGATCAGCTACTCGGTCACGTGCCTTTTGCCGCCGTCGAGGTCCGCGCCGGACTTCCGGTCCCGACAGAACAAACGCTGAAAGACCTGGTCCGTGAGTCACTGCCAAGCCACCACGTCCCGGTGGCGATCACGATCGTCGATGAGTTGCCCCGCAATGCAGCACTGAAGGTGCAGGTGAACGAGGTGGCCGCGCTCTACTCGTGAATCGCCCCGCCTGCGTTTCAGGCAGTTGCTGCGACCAGCTCCAGGCTGCCCAGGTCACGGATCGCCTGACACCCGCGTTGCAACATCACCTCGAACAGCTGCTCCCCGCGGTCTGTGCCGGTTGCGAACGCGCAACCCAGCGAGGTGATCAGCAGGGTCTGCAGCATGCCGAACCTGTAGTCGCGCCAACATGTTTCGAGTGAGTAGTCAGCAATTCCATAGCCGGTGAGCGCTTGGTGATAGGCGTCGACCACACCCTCTTCGATGGCGGCGCGCAACTCCGACTCGACGCTGGTTCCGACGAAGTACGCCAGATCGCGGGCCGGTAGTCCCACACCCAGTGTCTGCCAGTCGACCACCGTCAGCTTTCCGTCGGCGCCGAACAGCATGTTGTCCAGCCGGAAGTCGCCGTGCAACAGCGCAAAACGTTCCGGAGAATCGCTCAGCCACGGTTTGACCATGCCCATTGCGTCGGTCAGGGTCACGCGGTCCGCGGCCGACAATCGGTCGCCGAGTTTGTCGATGGTCATGCCTGCGCTCATCTGCGCCACATCACTCAACCCTGACATGGCGGAAACATCCTTCGTCGCGAAGGCCAGGCCGGAGAAATCGTGCCAGGCGGGATCGCACCAGGTCGGTCCATGAAGTCCGGCCAGCGCCCGCGCCACCGCCAGGGCCTGTTCCTGTCCGCAACCACGGATCTGATCGCCTTGCACCGCACCGACCTCATCAGCGAGCAAAAGCGCGAAGTTCTCTCCGCCATCGGCGATCTCGTTGTGGTAGCACCGCGGGATCGGAACCTGCACCAGGTCGGCAACCGAGTCATAGAACGCACATTCGCTGACGTACCCCAACACCAGACCGTCGCGCACGCTGTCGTCCTGGGCCGGGAGTTTCAGCACAAAACTGTCGGGCAGGTCTGCGCGGCCCGCGGTGTACGTGGCATTGATCCGGTAGGTCGCGGCGGTCTGTCCGGTGCCGATCGGGCTGACCGCCACCTCGGCCACCGTCACCGGTGCGCGTCCGACACTCAGCACCCCTGACAGCCAGGTGTTGGTGACGTCGGAGGGATACCGCGGGATCGACAGCGTCGCACTCATGGGCGTGTTCCTTTGGTGGTCACTTCTGCAGGCTGTTACCGCTGTGTGCGGAGCGGGACTGCGCCACAAAACGAATGGACATCTTCTGCATCAGGCCCGGTGCGAGCCGTGCAAATATCCAGGCCATCCGCGAACGGGCCGGTGTCACCAGCAAAGCGCGATTTCGTTCGATGGCCCGCAACGTGTCCCGGGCGAGTCGATCCGGATCGTGAAAGTGCTTGGTTCCCTGGCCTTGCCGGAAGAAATCGCGGCCATCGAAGTCGCCGACAGCGCCCTTCTCGATGATCGGTGTCTCCACTGCACCGGGGCAGATCGCCAGGACACCGATGCCGTGTGCGGCAGCCTCGGTACGCAGGGCGAGCGACAGTCCCACCACCGCATGCTTGGTCATCACGTAGCTGGTGATCTGGCCGGTCGCGGCCAGCCCCGCCATCGACGACGTATTGATGATGTGACCGGCCCCCTGCCGGATCATCACCGGATATGCCGCCGAAACACCGTGCACCACACCGCGGATGTTGATATCGATGATGGCGTTCCACTGGTCCAGAGTCAGCAGTTCGGTGTCGCCGCCGAAGAGTATCCCGGCATTGTTGAACATCAGATCGAGGCGACCGCAGCGCTCGACCACACCGTCGACAACGGCCTGGACAGCGACTGCGTCCGTGACGTCGAGTCGCTCGGCGCGCGCCGTTCCGTCACCCACTGCCGCCTCCGCGACGGTGCGGGCCGCATCAGGATCGATGTCGGTGCAGGTGACGTCGGCGCCGGCTGCCACCAGAGCGCGGGTCAGTGCCGCACCGATTCCGGAGCCACCGCCGGTGACAATCGCGACTTTGCCTGCAAACGTTCCACTCATGCGCGCAACCATACGGTAAGCCCAACGGCAATACGTGCGCTTTCGCCCGTCGAGTGGGCCCAAATTGCCATGACGTCAGGATGTTTCAGCCCTGCCGAACCGTCAGTAGTCGATGCCCATCAGGTCCAACACGTTGGTCCGCATGATCTGATCGACTTCGACCTCTCCGAAGCCCTCGAGTTCGTGGATGAAATCGAGCGGAGTCTCCAACCCCTCGCCGTGCGGCCAATCCGACCCGAACATGACCCGGTCAGATCCCATGACCTCTACAAGTTTCGGGACGTCATCCTCGTAGTACGGCGAGACCCACAGGTGCCTGCGCAAGGTGTCCCCGGGATCTTCGACGAACAACCACGGTGCCTGGTTGGCGAGTTTGCGTAACCGCTTGAGCAGCAAATGCACCCAGTCCGAACCGTTTTCGATGCTCGCAACCCGGAGTCTCGGATGGCGCGTGAACACGCCACCGATGACGAGGCTGGCAATCGTGTCGTGGATGGCTCGATCCGATACGACCAGCGATGCCAGCGGGTCGTTGTATCGAAACGGTGCGAACTTCGGTGGCCCGCCCCAGGCCGCACCCAGGAACTCTGTGTAGCCGCTGTCGCTCAGGTGGAACGCAACCGGGATGTCCGCTTCGGCGAGCTTGGCCCACACCTTGTCGTATCGCGGATCTCCGAACGCCTTGGACGTTCCGTGGCCGGCAGGTATCGGCGCCGGACGCACCGAGACGATGCGCACATCACGCTCGATCAGACGATCGATTTCTTCCAGAGCCTGGGCGGGGTCGGCGAACGACAGCATCGGAGTCGCAAAGATCCGGCCCTGATACGCGTAGCCCCAGTCTTCGTCGAGCCATCGATTGAAGGCGGTGATGCTCGCCATCGTCGCCGGTATGTCATGTTTGAGGGCTTCTTCGACACCGCAAGCCAGCGTCGGCAGCAAGATCACACCCGACATCTGCTGCTTCTCGATCATCTCCAGCCGCAGGTCGCGATCCTGGTAGGCAGGGTTGAGCGGCTCGACCTTCGACAGACTCCGAGGGTCCACACCCTCCGGGATCTCGCCGCGGAACAGAGCGTCGAGGCAGCCCGGAACGATCACCGGGTCAAACGTGGGGTTGGGCACGAACTCGAACAACTGGCCACCGGCGAGCAGTTCGGTGTGGGTGCCCTTGGTGATGATCTCGACCCCGCGCCTTTTGAACTTCGGGTCGAGATGGCGGGTGAAGGCGTCGATCTTCTCGTAGTAGTGGTTGTCGCAGTCAACCGGGCGATCGTAGGAAACCTTGCTGCGTTGCCGACCCTCTGAAACCGTCGTCACCGTGCACCTCCCCTGAAGGTTCGTTTCACAAAGCGATACTGTCAGCCTTGCGGTTGCACTCACAGTAGCCGCGTTCGCGTCAAGTTGTCCACCGCCGCCGATCGGGGCCCCGAGTAGGGACTGTTAGGTTTCCTTTCATGATCTCCAAGCGCCTCTCCATGGCCCTCGTGGCTTCGTCCTCACTGCTACTGCTCGCCGCCTGCGGCTCCGACGACAACTCGTCGAGCGATTCCACAACCGCCGCATCTTCGGTGGCGTCGTGCCCCACGGCGGAACCGGCAGGCGACGTCGCACCGGAATGGACACTGGACGGCGCTACCGGCGCGGTGGAGGTCACCGGTTCGACCGATGCGGCGGCTCCCAAAATCACTGTCACAGAGCCGTTTTCGGTGGACGCGACCGCAGTTCAGACGCTGACCGAGGGCAATGGTGACATCGTCGCTGAGACCGCAGAGGTCTCCGTCTGCTACATGGGCGTCAACGGCCGCGACGGCACCGTCTTCGACAACAGCTACGAGCGCGGCGCACCCGTCGACTTCCCGCTCACCGGCGTCATCCCGGGCTTCCAGATGGCCATCGCCGGACAAAAGGTCGGGTCCACCGTTGCCGTTGCGATGACCTCCTCCGACGGCTACGCGTCGGGACAGCCGGCGGCCGGCATCGAAGCCGGTGACACCCTGGTGTTCGCGATCAAGATCCTCGACGCGACGAACTGACCGCACCCCCAAACGCTCCACCTATACGAAGACGCTCCACAAATATGTGGAGCGTCTTCGTATAGGTGGAGCATCTGCGGGTGCGGTCAGCGCAGCGCGACCAGTTCGTGGAGGGTCGTCCCGGTGCGATGGTGGGTTTGCTCCCCGTCGATGATCTTGAGGTCGAACGTCGACTGGAACCGGAAATACCCGGGATGCCCGATCAGTCGGTACGCGAGCGAGCGAAGTAGCTTGCTGCCGATCACCGGAATATCGTCGAGGAAGTCGTGCGCATGGAGAACGCGCTGGACATCCAGCCGCAGCTCCAGACTCCCCGGCACCTCCAGCGAGATCCAGGTGGGATAACTACGATTCGCCACCTCGTCGAACGCTGTCGGCCCGGTGGTGAACTCGACCTCTCCGGTGCTCAGGACGATGGAATCGTTGTGTGCGAGCATCAAGGGCTGGATCGCATGCGATCCGAACTTCTCCTGCGTCTTCACCGACGCGTACAGCAGTGTGTAGTCGTCCACATAGAGCCGGCCCCAGTGCCAGCAGTCGATGACACGCTTCATGTCGCCGACGCCCCAATTGTGGTCGGCGTAACCGCGGCCGTTCGCATCGAGAGTCTTCGCACCCAGCTTCACGGTTCCGGTGACGCGTGCGCGGGGTGCACCGACGATCCAGCCGAAGGAATGCTTTGCGCCGAAGTGTGTTTCACCACGCCCCGGCATCCAGGGCGGCAATTCGACCGTGAACGTGAGGTCGAACGTCACGTCTTCTTCGGCGATGAAAACGTGGTAGCTCGGCAGCCCGCCATCCTCCGGAAAGCTCACGCGTGCAGTGTTTTTGCCGATCCGCACGTCACACTTCTCTTCGGAGAAGTACGACTCCCCGCGCGGGTATTTCTTGGCGATCTCCCGGCGGGTTCCATCCGGGGCGTAGATGATGATCTCGACCCAGGGTCTGCACTTGGGAGGATCTTCAGGCCGCCGTTTGTTCAGGAACGCGACCACGGTGTGGCCGTCCTCGAGCTGGGCATCGAAATACCAGTGCTCGAATGCCGCGCCACCTGAACTGAGGTGTACCGCATTGTTTTTCGGTGTTGCATCGGTGATCACCCCGTCCTTGCGGCCGGGGCCGTTCCATGCTTCGACGATGTCCACGGTTGTCATGATCTCACTCCGTTGTTGATTTTGATCGCGGTCTGACTGTTCGGTCGACCGGGATCAGAAGGCCAGGTGGACGGTCTTTTCCTCGGTATGGGCGAGCAGACCCGCTTGACCGAGTTCGCGGCCGTACCCGCTGGCCTCACGACCACCCCACGGGAGCTGCGGCTCGGGCACACCCCAGCCATTGACCCACACCATGCCCACCCGAAGCCGGGGAATCACCGAATGTGCCGTTGACAGGCTCGATGTGTAGATCATCGCGTTGAGCCCGTATTTCGTCGCATTGGCAAGTCGCACAGCCTCATCGGTGTCGCGGAAGGTGATGACGGTGGCCACCGGGCCGAATATCTCCTCGCGAGCGATGGTCATGTCGTTGGTCCCGCGGAAGACGGTTGGTTCGACAAAGAAGCCCGAGCCGGCGATCCGGTTGCCGCCGGTGATCAGCTCGGCCTCCTGTTTGCCCTTCTCGATGTAGCCCATCACCCGGTCGAGCTGCTTTTCGTTCACGATCGTTCCCATCGTGCTCGACGGGTCCATCGGATCACCGATGACCGCAGCGCGCGCAGCCGCGGTCAAGCCCTCGACGACCTCGTCGACAATCGACTCGTGGACCAGGACTCGGGTACCAGCCGCGCACACCTGTCCCTGGTGGTAGAAGTTGCCCATCGCGATCCAGAACATCGCCGCGTCCAGATCGGCGTCCGGAAAGATCAGTTGCGGCGACTTCCCGCCGAGCTCCAAAGTCATCTTGCGGAACTTGTCGCCGGCCAACGGCTGAATCTGCTTGCCGACCCGCGCCGATCCGGTGAACGAGATCTTGTCGATACCAGCATGTCCGGCGAGCGCGGCGCCTGCTTCGTCGCCGAGTCCGGTCACAATGTTGAGCGCACCGTCGGGAAGTCCCGCCTCTCTGAACAATTCGGCCAGACGGATGGTCGACAACGACGCGTCCTCAGCGGGTTTGACGACCGCGGTGCATCCGGCAGCAAGAGCCGGCGCGAGTTTCCACGCGGCGATGACGAGCGGGTTGTTCCACGGGGTGATCGCACCGACCACACCCACCGGTTGCCGCAGCGTGAATCCGAAGCGGTGCTGCCCGGCGATGTCCGGCAGCTGAGCGGTCGATCCCTGGATTTTGTCGGCCCATCCCGCGAAATGCCGGAACACGGCGGCTGCCGCCGGGACATCACCGTTCACGGTGTCCACATACAGCTTGCCCATCTCAACCGATTCCAGTGCAGAGATGTTCTCTGCATCGGCCTCGATCAGGTCTGCCACCCGGGACAGCACCCGACCCCGCTCATGCGCGGGCATGGTTGCCCACTGCCCCTCTTCGAACTCTGCGCGAGCGACGCTGACAGCCTCGTCGACGTCGGCGGCATTGCCCGCCGGGAGTTCGACGACCAACGATTCGTCGGCAGGATTGATGGACTGGTAGGTCTGCCCACCGGCCGATGGACGTACCCGTCCACCGATCCGCAAACCCGCTTCGGGGAGCACAGGTGATTTCGGCCGGACTGCTGCAGCTGTCATGAGGACTCCCTTGTCGATGGTTGAAAGTTGCGGTGCAGACCGGACCAGACTCCGTCGTAGTCGTTCTGCCGATGCACGGCTGCCATGGCGAAGTCGGTGACCACCAGCGGCCACCTCGTCTCGAACATGAAAGCCAATGAGTTGTCGAACTTTTGAGGTGTGAGATCGGCGTTGCTACCGGCCTCGAAGGTCTGTAGATCCGGGCCGTGCGCAGCGAACATGTTGTGCAGGCTCGATCCACCGGGCACAAAGCCTTCGGCCTTCGAGTCGTGGACGCCGTAGATCAGACCCATGAACTCGGTCATCACGTTGCGATGAAAGTGCGGCGGCCGGAAGGTGTGCTCCCCCACCACCCAACGCGGCGGGAATGCCACGAAGTCGACATTGGCCTGCCCCGGTCGTTCTGACACCGACGTCAGCACCGTGAAGATCGACGGGTCGGGATGGTCCCAGCCGAGCGTCCCCATCACATTGAACTGTGCCAGGTCATATTTGTAGACGCTGTGGCTCCCATGCCACGCCACCACATCCAGCGGAGAATGATCCAGATCCGTGGCCCAGAGGTGGCCACCGAACTTGTTGACCCACTGCACATTGCGCGCCACGTCCTCGTACGCCGCCACGGGATGATGGAAGTGCCGTGCGTGTGCCAGACCGTTCGCGCCGATCGGGCCGAGCTCCGGCAGCTCGAAGTAGGCCCCGTAGTTTTCGCAGATATACCCCGATACCAGGTCATCGACGATGTCGACGGAGAACTTGATGCCACGTCCGATGACGGCGATCTCGCCCGGACCGACACCCAGCACCCCGAGTTCGGTTCGGATCGTCAGCTCACCGGATTGCGGCACGATGAGGAGTTCACCGTCGGCGTTCGAGAAGTAGCGGTCGGTCATCGAGGTTGTCGCGGAGTACAGGTGAACCGCGATTCCACTGCGCGTACGCACATCCCCGTTGGCGGCGATCGTGTAGATGCCATCGAGGAAGTCGAGGGGTCCGGTCGGCGCGGGCAACGGATCCCAGCGCAATCGGTTCGGGTCGGCCGGTGCGCTGATGGGAGCACTGCGCAGCCTGCCGTCGTCGATCCGGGTGAACGGGTGGTGCGCGGCGGTCGGCATGATCCGGTACATCCAGGTGCGCCGGTTGATGGTTCGGGGTTCGGTGAACGCGGTGCCCGAGATCTGTTCGGCGTACAGACCCATCGGCGCGTGTTGCGGTGAGTTCTGGCCGGTCACCAATGCGCCCGGGATCGCCTCGGACCAGTGCTCGTTGCCGAATCCGGACAGGTACTGCAGTTCTGCCTTGCTGTTCGACGCTGCTTTGCTGTTCGACGCTGCTTTGCTGTTCGACACAGTCATCGCCGCAATGCCCCCGAGGCGTCGAACTCTGACTCCCGGCCATCCATCTGTGCGCGGTACCAGTTCTCGCGGTGGCGGCGCATGAGCGTCTCGTGGCGAGCAGCCACCGGCGGAATCAGTCGTCGCAGGATTTCGTACACCGTCACCGCGGGTAGTCGTGCGATCAACCACAGTAATCCCGGGACAGCGCTTGGCATGTCGTACTTCTTTCGGGTCCAGGGCATCATGAATACCGCCGAATACGCCGCATAGATCATGCCGTTGTACTTTTCCCTGAACTTCTTGAGCCCGGTGTGCCCATACCGCGGCGCAAACGCTCTCGGGAACGACTCGATGAGTTCGGCACCGTGATCACCTGCATCGTGGCTGCGGGACACCGCGACCAGCAGAAGGAGCCGTAGCGAGTCGGCAATGGTCTCCGGATGCCACCGGGTCCGCACTCCGAGGACGTGACCCATGTACTTCTGGAAGTGGATCAGCTCGCGGATTTCGCTTGCAGGCGTCTGTATTCCGACCAGTCGCAGAGCGAGCGCAGGCGCCACACTACCGCCGAGCAACGTCAGCAGCATGTAGGTCTGACTGATCGGGATGCCCCACTTCTCGGTATCCCATTCGGGGTGGTCGGCCACTCGCCTGCGCACCGACACATGCATCACGCGCACCAGCATCGCGGTCTCCCGGCCTTTGCTGCCACGGGTCAGCAACGCATCCGGTTCCGACACGTCGATCCAGAACCTCGCTGTCTCGAGGAATCTGCGTAATGCGTTGTCACCGGCGTATCCGCCTGCCAGCGACAGTGGGGTCGCGACCGACGATTCGGTGTACATCTCGAGGGTGATCCCGCCGGCAACACTGAACAACATTGTGCCCCAACGCCGCCAGATCGCCGCACCCCGTTCGACCATCTCCGGATCCACCCAGTCCGGCACATGCTCGAACTCTTCGAACAGGGCCACCATCGACTCCGGTGGATCGGTGAGCGACGAAATGCCCTCGGCCAAGGCCTGTTGCAGCATCGCGCGCCCACGGGTGGGCCCGATTTCGCCGTAGAAGACCTCGTCGACAAACCGTTCCGCAACGGGATCCGCCGTGAACATGTCGGCACAGATGTCGTCGATCTGCTGCTGCTTCGGGAACATCTCGGTACCGAAGATCCGGCGCACCAACGTCTGCGCCCGCTGGACACCCGGGGAGTTCATTCCCTCCTCGTAGCAGAAAGCAGTCGGATGGCTTGCGGTTTCCGGGCCGGATTCGACTGTCGGCACCGCGGTTTGGTCGATGGTCACGATTCGAATCCCTCTGCAAGTTCGCGTTTGATGAGCCAGGACTTCAAGTCTTCGACGATCATCGGTAGGCCACCGGGCTGATCGACGAGGTAGTGGTTGAGGTTGTCGAGTTCGGTCAGCGACGCCTGCGGATCCGCCGATGCCTCGTACATATCGCGCGAGTCACTGACAAATGCGGCCTGATCGGCGCGCAGACAGACCACCGTTGTCGGTGTTGTGATCGCCTTCAGGTTGCGCAGCGCATCGGCGTTGGTGCGATCGAAACTCCAGGTGCTCAACCACGATCGGACCGTGCTGAACCGGGCGAGGCCACCGGCCGCCATGTTCGCCGCGGCCGGGTCGCCGTACATACTCCCGATCGCGCGGTCGCTGAGATCGACTGCGAGGTCGACAAACCGCGGGTCGGCCACGGTGCGATGGACAACAAATGCGCGATCAGCCGCGCCATGTCGATCGAGTACCTGCAGCTGGTCGAGAGCCCATCCGTCGATGCGGCGAATGCGACGAAGCTGCGCGTCGCGGTATTCCTCCACCCAGGCCGGATCCAGCGGAACCGTTCGTCGGGGATTGTAGAGATTCAGATGTTCGTCGGTCTCAAAGGGATTCGATTCATCGACCACAGAGCCATCGATCCAATGCCGCAACACCCTTGCGCGACCGGGATGGGCACCGATGAGCGCAAGCCCGTCGGCGGGCACCAGTCCAGACATGTCAACCGGATCTCCCGCGGGCGTTTGCGTGACATCGTTGTTCAACGCTTGGGCCTGGTAGAACGCGGCCAACGACCCTCCCCCGCTGAAACCGAGAATGACGACCTTCTCGAATCCCAGCACTTCGCGCATCCACCGCACACCACAACCGAGATCGAGCGCGGCCCGCTCCATGATCAACGCCGGCTCATTGGTGCTGTATCGCGTGTTGATACCCATGATCGGAACGCCCGCTTCAGCGAATCCGCGGAGCAGGAAGTGGGTCAGGAAGTTGGACGCGGGATGAGCCATGATCAGGCCAACGCGCTTCGAATGTGCCTCTGGCGCCACAAAATTGGCGGGCAAAGTCGGATAGTGACGAGTCAGACCCGAATGGCTCTCCACCCGCCCATCCGTGGCCGGTTCGAACGGGATTCGCTGGAAACTGTCACCAATCGTCAAACCTGGGCTCAATTCCTGTTTCGGCGCGGCACATGACTTCACGTGATCAAGACACGGCGGCTATTGCGATCCAGATCACAAGTCGCGACCGTACCATACCCGATGGTATGTTCCAGGGAAACCAAAGAACCGCCTGGCCCGCCGACCACGATCGACACGACCATGGGACCTCCTTTGGGATGCACCAACCGTCCAGGCGTGGCGCACAGAAGACCACGATTGGGCGATCGCCATGTACACCGGCGAACTCGACCCCACTGCCCTGACCGCTCTCCAAGAGCTACTCCACCCCGGCAAACACGTCATCGGCCGTCCCGACATCGCAAGTTGACGAAGAGATCACCGGGCCTTTTGGCTTCCAGTTCTCTACGCTGACCGGAATACTGACCGGAATGACGAACAACCCCGAGTGGCGCGTCGCCGATATCGAGACCAACATGTCGGCGGGCGAATGGATTCGAGATGCAATCCCCCGGTTCGGTCACCGCGTTGATTCGCTCGTGCCACCGATATTCGATGCATACTGCCGTGTCCTACACCCGCCAGGAGATGCTGACAACAGCTGGACCAGCTGGTCGGCCGTCGCCGATCACACGCGCGCAACCATCCACCCCACCGTCGAATGGGGCTCCATGATCGAATCCGGCAAACTCAGCGGCCGCGGAACCGGAGCGCGCGCGGTGTGGGATATAGCCCCCGACAGAGGCGAGCTGGTCAACTGGCAACGTCGCATTCTCGCCGAAGTGCTTGCCACTCAAACCACAAGCCCCGACGACTGCTGGTTCGGCATCTGGGAAGGACAAAGCTTTCAAGGTGTCGACCTCGATGGCCCGCGCCTGAAGCTGCCATCCCGCAATCACTACCTCTTCCATGGGCGCGTGATCGACGCAGTGAACCACTTCCAGGGGCATGGCCCGAGCATCTGGTGGCCGGCAGACCGGTCGTGGCTGTGGCCACCGATGTCGACCTGATGTCCACCTACATCGGATGCACCATCGCTTGTTCACAGGCCCTACTGAATACGCATGGACTCGAGGTCGTGGCGACGGTCGCCGACAACCAAATCACCTGGGACAGCGACACTGTCAACTCTCGACCACCCCATCCCCGGAGATGATCTCCATCGTTTGTCAGACCTCTCATCTAGACTCAAATGTATGTTCGAGGGGGAGATCGAAGATGCAGGTGGGGACGATGAAATCGGCCCTGTCGAGTCGCTGGGTGTCAACGAGTTGTTGCGTAACACCGAGCTCGCGATGGTCCAGCAGTCGCGGATGGAGTGGGAGCGGTATGCCGCTGCAGCGATGCTGCATCGACATCTCGTCGAGCCGACCGTAGGGACCGAGGCGGAGATGCGCGCGCTTGATCCGTTCGCGCAGTGTGCGGCGAGATTGTCTGCGGCACAGGGATTGACGCAGCGGACCGCGGAGCTCCAGATCAATCGCGGGGTCGCGCTGCGCGATCGCCTGCCTGCGGTCAATGCGTTGTTGAAAGCCGGCCGCATCGCCGCGCACCACATCCCCGACATCATCGCCCGCACCGAACTGATCGAGGGTTCGGCCCATATGGCCGAGATCGATCGCGCGATCGCCGAAGCACTGCGTCGGCGGGGTTCGTGGTCCAAGGGCCGGATGCGAGACATGGTCGATGCCATCATCTTCCGTCGAGACCCGGACCTGGTGCGTAAGAACCGTGAGGACGCGAAAAACAACCGTGGGGTGTGGGCCAACAACACCGACCACGGCATGGCGGTGCTGGATGCCCATTCCACGGCCGAGGAATTGACGTTGATCGTGGCGCGGCTCGAAAAGCTGGCCATGGCCACGTGTAAGGCTGACCCGCGGAAGAAGTCTGATCGGATGGCTGATGCGTTGTTCGCCACGGTGATGGGCCGTGAGTTCCTCTGTGAATGCCCGAACGACCCAAAACATCCTTGTACCGCCGAGATTGTCACTGTTCCTGCCGGCCAGATGGTTTCGGGTGTGGATGTGAAGATCGTGCTGCATGTGATCACCGATCAAGTCACCCTTGACGGTCGAGCCGAGAATCCGGGGTTCATGGATGGTCACGGCGTGATCTCCGGTGATCATGTTCGTGACATCGCGGCCCGCCCGGAAACTGTGCAGCGGCCGATGGGCAACAAACCTGCACCTGCTCCGCCGGAGCCGGCACAGCCTCAGTCTGAGGCCGACTCGACACCCGAGCAGCTCGAACCCGTGCAACCTGAACCCGAGCGGCCCGAACAAAAGACGCCGACGCCGAAGCGGCCGAAGGTGTACATGCGCGGACCGCAGAACCCACCTGCCACGGATGCCCCCAACGACAGCGCCATCGTCGTAGCGCCGTTCCCACAGGTGATTCCGCTCCCGGCCACCCAACCCGGCGACCATTACCGGCCGTCAGTGGTCCTGGACACCTACCTTCGGATCCGGGATGTCTACTGCATGTGGCCCGGCTGTGAGCACAAGGCCTGGGGAGCCGACCTGGACCACACCTGCGAGTACAACCACAACGACCCCGACGCCGGTGGCTGCACACATCCCTCAGAGATGAAGACACTGTGCCGTTTTCACCATCAGCTGAAGACGTACTCCGACTGGCTTGATGACCAGTACCCCGACCCCGAGACCGGGCGGACCCGGCTGATTTTCACCACACCCGAACGCCGCCACTACGACGGCCCGGGATGGACCGGCGACGATCTGTTCCCGACGTTGAGGTTGATCGTCTTCGACAACCAACGCGGCTCACCTAAGACCTCGCCGTCACGAACACCGCCGCCACCGTCAGCGGGCAGGACACAAACCCGCACCGCCGCCAAACACGCACGCCGCCGACAAGAACGCCAACAGAATCGCCGACTCCGAAAAGAACAGGAAAGGAACACGCCCCCGGCACCGTTCTGACGCCATGCCGTTGTAACGACTACTCGACGGTCCGGAACTTCAGCATCATGTCGTGATCTTCGTGATCGAGGAGGTGACAATGCCAGACATAGCCCTGCAGCATCGCCGGGGTGTCACCGTGCGCATCGGAATGCTGATGATGTGTAGGCGCCTCGGGGGCAACCGGATCCACGATCGCGGGCTCAGTTGGTGCCGCGACCGGGAGGTTCACCGGCAACGCGGTCGGGTCGGACGAGAACATCGCATCGGGATCGAAGTGCAGTTCTTCCGCGGTCGGGAAACGGACAACGATCCTGGTCACGGTTCCCGGATCGACGCGCACGGTGTCTTTCCAGCCAGCCTCCCATCGCGCAGGCACCACCATCGGGCCTGCGAGGAAGTTCGTCGGATCGGGTGTCCACTTCACGCCGATGGCCGGTTGCGGATGTGCCGCCTGGTATTCGACGGTCCGCAGCGGGGTACGACCGAGAATCCGGAAGGTCACCAGGTGGATGTGAATTGGATGGGGGTCATCGGTGATGTTGACGATGTTCCAGATCTCGGTGGTCCCCTGCTTCGGCTTCTCGATCTGCGGATCGGAGAATCGAAGGTTGTTCAGCGACATGATTGCCGGCGGATTTCGGAGCGCGTAGGGCTGGCTGAGCGTGACCGTGCGCTGCGACGTCGGCTTTGCCAACGGCGGCAACACTTCTGGCAGGCCTCGGCCACCCCGCAACTCGGTGGGTACCGGCCCGGTGAAGCCCTTCTGCCCGGTGGATCTGAAACGACAAAAGACCGGCAGCGCCACAGCACCCAAGATACGGGCCTGGAACGGAGGCTCCTCGTCGTTGCACAACTCCACCGATTCACCCGCAGCCAGACCGGCGAAGTCCACCAACAGGTCGTAACGCTCGGCCGGTGAGACCTGCAGCGAGCGAACTGGTTCAGGCGCACCCAGCAATCCGTGTTCGTTGCCGATGACCCAGAACTGCATCCGATTGGAGAAGAACAGATTCCACACACTGAAAGATGCGGCGTTGATGAGTCGGAAACGGTAGAGCCCACGGTCGACGTCCAGGTTGGGCCAGGCCTTACCGTTGACCATGCCGACGTCGCCGACCGCGCCACCTTCCCAACCCCCCTCCGGCACAAACAGAGTCGAGCGAAGGCTCTGGAACCCGTCCGCGCCGAACAGCTTCTCCTGCAGAATCAGTGGCATCTCGTAGTCATCGGCAGGCAGATTCAGCGCATTGTCCCTGCGACCGGTGTCGTAGCCGTCGCGCAAAAAGTACATACCGGCCAGTCCCGCAGCCACGTTGGCACGCGTGATCCCCATCGCGTGGTCGTGGTACCAGAGGTGGCCGGCTTCCTGTCGATGCGGGAAGAAGTGAGTTGCCGTCCCACCACCCGGCAGCAGGACTCGCTGCGGATGTCCATCGCTGTCGGGTGCGCTGACGCCGCCGTGGAGATGAAGGTTCGTCGGCGGACGCGTTCGCCATGACTCCGAGACCCCGTGAATCGATGTGTCCAGATCGACCCCAAAGGGATGTCCGTCAATGGCATTCGCGAGTGTGACGACACCCGGTTGATCAACATGCGCTTCGATCGTCGGCCCCAGATACGGCATGTCGTTGAACCCGAAAGCCGGCGAGGCGGGCAGATCGGCGTGGAACTTCGCGCGCGTGGTCCTGGCCGTCAGATGCAATTCGCTGCCACTGATCACCGGAGGTCGAGGCATCTCGTCGACAAACTTGCGCATCGGCGGCGAATGAAAGAGAAGCGGGCTGTCGAATGGAGGATCCGGTAGCGGCGGCGCCGCACCGGCAACACCTGTGCGGGTCGCAACGAAGCCTGCTGCGGCCGCGACTGCCGCACCTCGTAGTGCGGTACGGCGATCGATCTGCTTGCCCAAATTCACCCGACCTCCGATCCGCCTCGATTGAGGCGGCCGTCACACTACCCTACTGCAGGGTATGGGCGAAGTTGCACGCCGATCGTTCGACGTATCATCGAATTCATGCGCCCGAATCGAGACATCTCTGCTGGATGCGATTGGGTGGCGCGGTAATTGGCCACTCGATCAAAGCGGGACACGAGCTCACGGTTGTCGATGCAGGACTGGCTGGATGCTGCGCTCGACCTCCTCATCCGTGAGGGTGTGGGTGAGGTCAAGATCAGCCGCCTGTGCCAAGAACTCCGCGTGACGAAGGGCAGTTTCTACTGGCACTTCGAGGACATCAACGCACTGATGAACGCGCTCGCCGACCACTGGAAGACAACCCAGGTCGAGGCCTTGCGCGGCCTGGCCGACATCGAGAACATCCCTGCCGATCAGCGACTCGAGCAGATGGCCGGGATGCTGGTCGAACGCAACTGGTCGGTAGAGGCTGCGATCAGGGAATGGGCGCTGCGAAACGAAGAGGTTGACAAGTCGGTCCGTGAACTCGATCGACGGATTTTCGACCTCGTCCGCGAAGCACTCATCGAGCTCGACCTCAGCGAACAAGACGCCCGGCTTCGCGCCGGACTCCTCGTCTACGCAGGCATCGGGTTCATCCACGGCCACGCCAGCCTGCCGACACCGACCAGCGACGACATCCGCGCGTTGTTCGCGATACTGGTCGGCGATCGCTGATCGGATCCGCTCCGCGTCGGATTCGCCCAGTGCCTGCTCATTCAGCGGAGGACGTCGAAGACCTGCTTGGTGATGCCGTTGCCGTACGCCTCGTACTCGGTGAGCTTCAGCTTGGTGGCGTCCTTGTCGGCTTCGCTGAACAAGCGTTTGCCGCCGCCGAGCAGCAGAGGGAACACCAGCAGGTGATAGCGGTCAACCAGTCCGGCGTCGGCCAGGCTGCGACCGAGAGTCGCGCTGCCGTGCACGGCGATCGGGCCGCCCTCGGTCGCTTTGAGCGCAGCCACGTCTTCAACCGACCGCAGGATCGTTGCCGGCCAGCGCGCGTCGTCCGATTCCAGAGTTGTCGACACCACATAACGGGGCATCGCGTTGTATTCGGCGAACTCGTCCATCGTCGGCCACACCGGGGCAAACGCCTCGTACGAGGTCCGGCCCAGCAGCAGTGCGGTGGTCTCCTGCTGCTCACGTCCCTTGATCTCGTAGGCGGCCGGATCGAACTCGACGTCTTTGAAGGTCCACCCGGAGTTGCGGTACCCGGGCTCGCCGCCCGGGGCCTCCATGACCCCGTCGAGCGAGACAAAAGCAGTGACGATCAGGGTTCGCATGATGTTTCTCCTTGTTGAGTGGTTCCTACACTCACGGTTGAGTGGTTCGTACACTCACGTCGATTGAACTTCCCTCATATCGACAACCACGCGCAGGAAAAATCATCGGCGCTCTAGCCGGTGTGCACGCCCAGTTCGGCAAACAGGGCCTCGTTGAACCCGAAGGCCCGCACTGCCTCGTCCAGAAGGCGCGTAACGGCCAACTCATCGAGTGCCAATCCGTCGATCGACTCGGCGTAGGCGTCCTTGAATCGCTTCAGCTTGTCGATGTCGAAGTTGTAGAAACTCAAGACCTCATCGGTCAGGCCGTAGTGCAGCTTCAGTCGGCTCCGGACGATCTGGCCGCCCGAGAGGTCACCGAGGTACCGCGTGTAATGGTGTGCCACAAAGGCAACCGGATCAGCGGCGCTGTCCCGGATGCACGCTGCGTACTGGGCGGTCGACGGCAACAGTTCGACCTCGGACACCGAGACTCCCAGCGCGTCGAGGTCTGCGGCCAGCCGTGGCAGACGCCGCAGACGTTCGTCCATCACCACACCGGCGATCGGATCGTCGACGAGCTGATCACACACCGACTCCAAAGCCTCATAGATGAAGTACTGCTGCGCCGCCATCGCCCGGTAGGCGTCAGCGGTGAGCTCGCCCTCCATGAGGCTTCCGATGAACGCAGCGCCTTCTGCCCGAGTGTGCGCACTGGCTGTTGCCGCGCGCAACCGATCCATTGTCGTACCCGATGCAACAGGCGTTTCCGTCATCGCGTCCCTCTCCGAGCCAACCGGTCGAACATCACCGGGTTAGGTCAACCTCAGTTAGGTATAAGTGATACCACCAGGGCGCGATGATCGGCATCCTCGATCCCAAAACTGTCCAGCTCCACCGCGGTGAATCCGCGCGAGATCACGTGGTCGATCCCGATCGCAGGCGGATAGCTGCGGTCGGCCGGATAGGTCATCTTCCAGCCGGCCCCGGACTGATCGGTGGCATCGGCGAATCCGTCGGCCAACAGCTCTCGGAACTGCCGGTGGTCCCAGGTCGCGTTGAAGTCGCCGCTGACGATCACCCGATCGGTGTCCGTCGAGTGGACGATCCCGCGTAGACGTTTCATCTCCTCGACCCAGCGCCACGGATCGTACGGGTAAGGCGGAATCGGGTGCACGGCGAAAACCGTGGTGTTCGCAGCACCGGGCAGGTCGACTTCGACCCGGAGATTGTTGAGCCCGAAGTCGTTGAGCTCCGCAGTGTTTCGCAGTGGATAGCGGCTGAAGATCCCGGTTCCCACGCCACCTTCGCCCGGTACGACGAACTCGTAGGGCAACAGGCTCCGCACATCGGTCTTCTCGATCCGTTCCAGCGCTTGCGGAGTCAGTTCCTCGACCGTGAGCAGATGCGCCTTGCTGGCCCGAACCTGCGCCACCAGTTCCTCGACGTTTGCCTCACCAAGCGTGATGTTGGACTGCACCACCACGATTCGCTCACCGGACGGTGCATCCGAGGCGATGAACAATGGCGCCTGCGTCCAGATGCCGACGCCGAGCAGGGTCACCGTCAGAGCCGTGGTGAGCCAGCGCTGTGTCGCGGCCAGGATGATGGTCGCCGGAATGCCTGCGAGCAGAAGCCACGGCACGGCACTGGCGAACGCGGTGGAGACCCGCCCCTTGCCCGGATAGAAGTGCAGCCAGATCGCCGCGACAACGGCGCCGAGTAGCGCCCAGCCGAGAAGCACGGCAACCAGATACAGAACCTTGAATACCGGACCACGCCCGGCGAGGCGTTCGGAAGTCCGCCTCACCCGCCGAATACCTTCAGCACCACGGCCTTGGCCCGGCGCGTGACCCGCAAGTAGTTGTCCAAGAACACCCCCGAGTCGTCGTCATGCCAGCCGGCGGCAAAGGCGACCGCGCGCAATGCTTTTCCTGGTCCGGGGAGTTGATCGATGGCCTTTCCGCGCACCAGCACCAATGCGTTGCGGGCTTTTGTCGCGGTCAGCCAGGCCTCTTTCAGGAGTGCCACATCTTCTTCGGCGAGCAGTTCGGCCGCGCCGATCGCATCGAGACATTCCAGGGTCGACGTGTTGTGCAGCGCCGGGATCCGATGGGCGTGCCGCAACTGCAACAGTTGCACCGTCCACTCCACGTCCGCCAGACCACCGCGCCCCAGCTTCGTGTGGGTCGCGGGATCGGCACCTCGCGGCAACCGCTCGGCGTCGACACGGGCCTTGATCCGGCGGATCTCCCGAACCGCGTCGGACGAGACGCCGCCTGATGGATAACGGATCTTGTCGGCCATGTGCAGGAAGGCGATGCCGACCTCGTCGTCACCGGCCACCTGATGAGCCCGCAACAGCGCCTGGACCTCCCAGGCCTGTGCCCACTGCTCGTAGTAGGCCGCATAGGCCGCAAGCGTGCGGACCACCGGACCGTTGCGGCCCTCCGGACGCAAACCGGTGTCGACCTCGAGGGGCGGATCGGCGCTGGGTGTCCCGAGCTGCGATCGCACCTTGTCCGCGATGCTGTTGGCCCAGCGCACCGCTTCGGCGTCATCGACGCCTTCTTCCGGTTCACAGACGAAGAGCACATCGGCATCGGATCCGTAGCCGAGTTCGCCGCCGCCGAGCCGGCCCATGCCTATGACTGCGATGCGCGCCGGTGCGGGTGAGCCACGTTCGGCGACAGAGGCATTCACCACGACCTGCAGAGCCGCATTGAGCACCCCGGCCCACACGAGCGACAGCGCCCGGCAGACCTCTGGGACGTCGTACATGCCGAGGAGGTCCGCCGATGCGATCCGGGCGAGCTCTCCACGGCGATGGGAACGAGCCACCGAGATCGCCATCTTGACGTCGCGGTGCCGCAGGGCCGAGGCGACCATCCCTGCCACGACGTCCTCCGAGTCGACCTCGGTCAGCTTGGGGCCACTGGCCCCGTCGGCGTAGAGACGAATCACGTCGGGCGTCCGCATCAGCAACTCTGCGGCGTACACCGAGGTACCGAGCACGGTCATCAGACGCTCGGCGACGACACCTTCGTCCCGGAGCAACCGCAGGAACCAGTCCCGGTCCGCGGCTGCGTCACACAACCGCCGGTAGTTCAACAGGCCGGCGTCGGGATCCGGTGTGCGGCTGAGCCATTCGAGCAATGTCGGGAGCAGCAGTTCCTGGATCTGCCCCTTACGGCCAGCCGTGGAGACCAAGGCTTTGAGATGCCCGAGGGCGTTTTCCGGTTTGGTGTAGCCAAGGGCGGCAAGCCGCCGGACCGCCGAACTCGTCGACAGGCGCAACTCATCCTTCTCGAAACGGGTGACCGCTTCGAGCAACGGGCGATAGAAGAGCTTTTCGTGCAACTTGCGCACCCGATAGGACTGACGGCGAACTTCCTCGCGCAGCGTGCCACCGGCATCGAGGTCGCCCTCCGGCCGGATGTGGGCGGCGCGGGCCAGCCAGCGCACCGCCTCATAGTCGTCGAACTCCGGCAGGGTGTGGGTTCGCTTGAGACGCTGCAACTGCAGGCAATGTTCCAGCAATCGCAAGAACTCGTAGGACGCAATGAGATTCGCGCCGTCATCGCGTCCGACATAACCACCGTCGCGCAAGACGGTCAACGCCTCGACGGTGCTCTTGACCCGGAGCGACTCGTCCACGCGCCCGTGCACCATCTGCAACAGCTGGACGGCGAACTCCACGTCACGCAGCCCGCCCCGACCGAGCTTGATCTCGCGCACCCGCAGATCTTCGGGTAGCTGGGCCTCCACCCGTCGGCGCATCGCCTGCACGTCGACAACGAAGTCTTCGCGTTCTGAGGCCTCCCAGACCATCGGACTGACGGCGTCGACATATGCGCGCCCGAGCTCCATGTCCCCGGTCATCGGGCGAGCCTTGAGTAGGGCCTGGAACTCCCAGGTCTTCGCCCAGCGCCGGTAATAGGTCAGGTGCGATTCGAGGGTCCGGGTCAGCGCACCGGCCTTGCCTTCGGGACGTAGCGCGGCATCGACCTCGAAGAAGGCGAGAGAGCCGACCCGCATCATCTCCCCTGCGATCCGGCTCGTCTCCGCGTCAGCGGGTTCGCTGACGAAGATGACGTCGACATCGCTGACGTAATTCAGCTCACGCGCACCACATTTGCCCATCGCGACAACCGCGAGCCTGGACTTCAGCGGTTTGTCACCGCAGACTTCTGCGACGCCCACCGCGAGCGCTGCGGTCAGCGCCGCGTCGGCGAGGTCGGCAAGGTAGGCGCCGACTTCACTGAACCGCATGACCGGTTCATCCTCCACTGTCGGCGCCAGGTCTCGGGCAGCCAACTGCAGCAACAGATTGCGGTAGGCCAACCGGAGCGCGGGAACTGCCTTGGGACCGGTGAGCTGCGCACGGAAGACCAGGTTGCCGTCATCGACGCCGGTTTCGCGACCGTTGTATGCCGGCTCCGGCTGCGCGCCCACCGAATCGAGCATCGATTGCCTGACCTCGTCGAGACCGGGCAGCTCCGGGCGGGTCAGCAGTCGCCAGGTCTCCGGCTCTGCGACGAGGTGATCACCGAGCGCGGTGGACGATCCGAGTACCGCGAACAGCCGGCCACGAAAACTCCGGTCCGTACGCAGGAGGCGATCGATCTGCGCCCAGTCCCCTTCGACAGCACTACGCAGGCGCACCAGAGCACGCAGTGCGATATCGGCGCTGGGTGCGCGCGACAACGCCCACAGCAGGTCGATGCTTGCTTCATCACCCCAGCCGAGTTCGGCCAGGTCCGCGGCGGCCGTCGGTTCGAGTAGACCGAGTCGGCCGACGCTGGGAACGCGGGATCGGGACGCAGGTGGTGTCACAGAGGTAAACCGTACTGGGCTAGGCCCCGGTCACACCATGAGCCCACCCGGAGCCCGCGAGGATCTCTAGAGCGCCAAATAGTTCTGCAGCTCAAAAGGTGTCACCTGACTGCGGTAGTTGGTCCACTCCGCCCACTTGTTGCGCAAGAAGTATTCGAAGACGTGCTCTCCGAGGGCCTCTGCGACCAGTTCGGACTTCTCCATCTTCGTCAGTGCTTCGGCCAACGACCCCGGCAACTCCTTGTAGCCCATGGCCCGACGCTCGGCGGGAGTCAGCGAGAACACGTCGTCCTCGGCGTGATCGGGAAGCTCGTAGCCTTCCTTGATGCCCTTGAGCCCCGCGGCCAGCAGGACCGCGAATGTCAGGTACGGGTTGCAGGCCGAGTCGGGGCTGCGGACCTCGATACGCCGCGACGACGCCTTGTTCGGTGTGTAGAGCGGCAAGCGGATGAGGGCGGAACGGTTTGCCGCACCCCAGCTCGCGGCGGTCGGAGCCTCACCACCGTGGATGAGTCGCTTGTAGCTGTTGACCCACTGATTGGTGATCGCGCTGATCTCATCGGCGTGATGCAGGATGCCGGCGATGAACTGCTTGCCGGTTGTCGACAGCTGCATCGGATCGTCGGGGTTGTGGAAGGCGTTCGTGTCGCCCTCGAACAAGCTCATGTGGGTGTGCATCGCCGAACCGGCGTGCTGACTGAACGGCTTCGGCATGAACGTGGCCCAGACGTTTTCCGAGATCGCGACCTCTTTGACGACGTAACGGAACGTCATCACGTTGTCGGCCATCGAGAGCGCGTCGGCGTACCGAAGGTCGATCTCCTGCTGGCCCGGCGCCGCCTCATGGTGCGAGAACTCGACCGAGATACCCATCGACTCGAGTGCGTCGATGGCATGCCTGCGGAAGTTGGGTGCCGAATCGTGCACGGCCTGATCGAAGTAGCCACCGCCGTCGGCGGGGATCGGCACCGAGCCGTCGAGCAACGGCGGGTTCTTCAACAGGAAGAACTCGATCTCGGGATGGACGTAGCAACTGAAACCCTGATCGGCTGCCTTGTTGAGCTGGCGCCGCAACACATGCCGCGAATCGGCCCACGACGGTTCGCCGTCGGGCATCACGATGTCGCAGAACATGCGGGCGGAGTGCGGCCTGCCGGCGCTGGTGGTCCACGGCAGGACCTGGAACGTGGAGGGATCAGGCTTGGCGATGGTGTCTGCTTCCGACACCCGCGAGAAGCCCTCGATCGCTGATCCGTCGAAGCCGATCCCCTCGGCAAAAGCACCTTCTAGCTCGGCAGGCGCAATGGCAACCGACTTCAGGTAACCCAGTACGTCGGTGAACCAGAGGCGGACAAAGCGAATGTCGCGCTCTTCGAGGGTTCGGAGCACGAATTCTTTTTGGCGATCCATGACAAACGAGCCTAGGAGTGCCCTGTTAAATGCATGTTACAGACGCGCATCATCCAGAATATCCTGGGGATTTCAGCCAAGATTCTCAACATATGAGGCCTTCATCCGGCAATGTGAGATCAACGAAGTACGCCGTGACCGCATCGTCGACGCAGTCCTTGCCCTCGAGCGACGCGGTGTGCTGGTCACCCTCGAACGTGATGAGCCTGGCACCAAGCGCTTTCGCAAGTGCAACACCGGCCTGATAGGGGGTCGCCGGATCGTTGGTCGTGGAGATGACAACGGTCGTCGGCAGGCCCTCCACGTTCAGCTCATGCGGCGTGCTGGTGGGTGGGACCGACCAGAACGCACAGGCATCTCGGGCACCGACCCCGGTCCCCCTGCCGTCATCGGCGAACGGTGCCGCCCGGCGCGCCTCGGTGTCGAGTCGATCGATGGTCGCCTGGTCGGTGATCGGCGGGTCGTCGATGCACCGGATCGCCGTGAAGGCATCCGCATTGTTGTTGTAGTGACCCTGCTCGTTTCGGCCCTCGTAGAGGTCGGCAAGTCGAAGCAGGGTGTCGCCGTTACCCCGCGTCAGCTGCTCCAGACCCTCACGCAGCGGATCCCACAGCGCATCGCTGTACAGCGCCTGGATCACCCCGGTCATCGCGTCACCGTAGGTCAGAGTCCTGCCGAGACCCGTCGTCGCCGGCTGGTCGATCAACGGTCGGGTGAGCTCCTGGAAACGGGTGGTTGCCTGCGCCGGGTCATCGCCAAGCGGACACCCACCGCGCTCGATGCAATCGGCGGCGAAGGCCTCGAACGCGGACTGGAAACCAGCCATCTGTTTGATGGTGTCCTCCACCGGATCTGCTGCCGGATCGACCGCACCGTCGTTGACCATCGCCCGCACCTCGGATGGGAACTGTTCGGCATAGGTCGCCCCGATCCGGGTGCCGTAGGAATAGCCGAGATAGTTGAGCTTGTCGTCACCGAGCGCCGCGCGCAGCACATCGAGATCCTTGACCACGTCCGCTGTCCCGATGTGTGAGAGGTACTCGACACCCATCCGCTGCTCGCACTTCTCGGCGTTCTTTCTCGCTTCCTGTTCCTGCTTCGCGATACCGGCCGGGGTCATGTCGGCCAGTGTCAGCGCCCGCTGCTCGTCCCGTTCGGAATCTGTGAGGCAACGGATTTCCGGTGTCGACTTACCGACGCCCCGCGGATCGAATCCGATCAGATCGAATCGCTCGGCGAGGTCCAGATCGGCGAAGTCCGAGGCCTGCCCCGCCAGGAAATCCACACCCGAGCCGCCCGGCCCGCCGGGATTCATCACCAGCGAGCCGATCTTGTCGCCGCCGGCACGCACCCGCAGGATCGCGATCTCGGCGGTATCTCCGGCGGGGTCGTCGTAGTCGACGGGGACCGTGACGGTGGTGCAATCGGTCCGGTCCTCGGGATATCCGAACGACTCCTGATCGGCGTAGTCGTCGCACGATTCCCAGTGGAGTCGCTGTCCGTAGAAGGGGTCCAGCGACGGCGTCGGGGCCACACCCGATCTGAACGTCGCGGGCTCGGCGGAACCATCGAGATCGGTACTGCAACCGCCGACCACCAGTGCTGCCGCCGCAACTACGGTCATCCCGCACAGGATTCCCCGTCTACCCCGTGCTCGTATCCTCACCGGTTACATCGTGCCACGCCGGCAACCGTGCACCGGCGGCCTGAGCAGCGCAGTTGTGACAAATTGCACACCATCAGGCGTTTCCCTGCTCGAGCCGTGGTGCCACACTGGTGGGGTCATCCACCAACCCGGGTACCTGCGGATGCAGGACTCGAGGCACGAAAGAGACAATGATGTCCGACACTTCGGTATATGGCGCTGCGCCCTCAGCAGACACTTCTTCTCCCCGCCGCCGCGCAACGCGCGTGCACCATCTGGCCCAGATGAAATCTGAGGGCGACAAATGGTCGATGCTCACCGCATACGACTACTCCAGTGCGCGCATCTTCGATGACGCACAGATCCCGGTCTTGCTGGTCGGCGACTCGGCAGCGAACGTGGTGTACGGATACGACACCACCATCCCGGTCACCATCGACGAACTGCTTCCGCTGGTCCGCGGTGTCGTGAAGGGTGCCCCGCACGCACTTATCGTCGCCGATCTGCCGTTCGGTAGCTATGAGGCCGGCTCGCAACAGGCCCTCGAATCATCGATCCGTTTCTTCAAAGAAGGCGGAGCGCATGCGGTCAAGCTCGAAGGCGGTGAACGTGTCGCCGATCAGATCGCGACGCTGACCGCAGCGGGTATCCCGGTCATGGCGCACATCGGCTTCACCCCACAGAGCGTCAACGGACTCGGCGGCTTCCGGGTCCAGGGGCGTGGTGACGGGGCCGACCAGCTCATCGCCGACGCGATCGCCGTCCAGGAGGCCGGCGCGTTCGCCGTCGTGATGGAGATGGTGCCCGCAGACCTCGCCGGGCAGATCACCCGCAAGCTCACCATCCCGACCGTGGGTATCGGTGCAGGCAACGAGACCGACGCCCAGGTCCTCGTCTGGCAGGACATGGCCGGGTTCACACACGGCAAGACCGCCAAGTTCGTCAAGCGTTACGCCGACGTCGGCGGCGAATTGCGCCGGGCGGCAGAGCAGTACGCCGACGAGGTTCGTCGCGGCCAGTTCCCCGGCCCCGAGCACGCGTACTGACCTCACCCGGCATAGTGGGGGGATGCGCGACTTCTACCCCCCGATCGAGCCCTACGCCACCGGACATCTCGATGTCGGTGACGGACAACGGATCTACTGGGAACAAAGCGGTAACCCCACGGGCAAACCGGCTATCTTTGTGCACGGTGGGCCCGGTGGCGGCACCAGTGGTTTGCAACGGCAGTTCTTCAATCCGGACGCGTACCGCATCATCCTGTTCGACCAGCGCGGCTGTGGCCGGTCGACTCCGCACATAGCGGACGGCGGCGACCTGTCGGTGAACACCACCGATCACCTGATCGCCGATATGGAGATGCTCCGCGAAGAGTTCGGGATCGAGCAGTGGCAGGTGTTCGGCGGCTCGTGGGGTTCGACGCTCGGTCTGGCCTACGCCCAACGCCACCCCGATCGGGTGACCGAATTGGTGCTGCGTGGCATCTTCCTGCTTCGTCGCAGCGAGATCGACTGGTACTACAACGGCGGTGCGGCGAACATCTTCCCTGATCGCTGGGAGGGATACCTCGAGCCGATCCCGGCCGACGAGCGTGACGGTGATCTGGTTGCTGTCTATCACCGACTGTTGACCGGCGATGACCGTGAGAAGGCGACCCAGGCCGCCCTTGCGTGGACCACCTGGGAACAGACGACAAGCCATCTACTCCCCCAATCCGATGACGACAAGGACAGCGATCCGGCCCGGTATGCCCTCGCGTTCGCCGGCATCGAAAACCACTACTTCGTCAACGGCGGTTTCCTCGAAGACGGTCAGCTACTGGCCAACGCCCATCTGATCGCCGACATCCCCGGCGTCATCGTGCAGGGCCGCTACGACGTGGTGTGCCCGGCCCGAAGCGCATGGGACCTGCACCGCGCCTGGCCGACCGCGCAACTGCACATCGTCGCCGATGCCGGACACGCATCGTTCGAACCCGGAATCCGGCATCATCTGATCGAGGCAACGGATCGTTTTGCCGGAGTCGGCAACCAGAGCAGCGGGAAGGACGCACGGTGAGCGCCCAGGAGACAACAGAAGTCGAACTCAAATACGACCTCGACACCAACGCGTCTGTCCCCGACCTGACGGTATTGCCTGCGGTGCAGTCGATATCGGGACCTGTGATCGAACATCTCGACGCGACCTACTACGACACCGACGCGCTCGATCTCGCGGGCAACAAGATCACCCTCCGACGGCGAGAAGGTGGTCACGACGAAGGCTGGCACCTCAAGCGGCCCGGCATCGGCACTCCCCTTGGCCGACGCGAGATGCACGTCCCACTGCAGACCGCGGCCGATCCGTTCGCCGAGGTCGTGGTGCCGTCGGAGCTCACCGACCCCGTCCAGGTCCACCTCCGCGGGCGGCACCTGGCACCCATCGCGACCATTTCGACGATTCGCCGCATCACCGAACTCCACGACCCGCAGGGTGCAGTACTCGCGGTGTTGTGCGAGGACTCGGTCGCCGCACAGTCGCTGCTACCCGGCGGAATCGCCCAGAGCTGGCGCGAATGGGAACTCGAATTGGTCTCCGGTGACACCGAACTCTTGTATGCCGCCGACGAGGTACTGCGCGCCAATGGTGCTCGCACCGCCTCGAGCGCGTCGAAGCTCGCGCGTGCCATCGGCACCACCCCGACCACCGCTGACAGTTCGGACGGTGGCCGGCGCGCGAAGAAAGCCAGACTCGGCAAGAAGTCGACGGCGCTGGAGCTGGTGGTCGCCGAGCTCGCCGAGCATCGCGACCACCTCATCGCCCATGATCCGCAGGTTCGGTGCAATGCGCCCGACTCCGTCCACCAGATGCGGGTCGCGACCCGGCGAGCACGCAGCGTTCTGCGATCGTTCCCGGACGTCTTGCGGGGCACCGGTCTCGAACAGCTCGAAGGTGAATTGAAGTATCTGGCAAGCATTTTGGGCGATGCCCGGGATGCGGAAGTGCAGCTGGAACGAAATCGTCACCTACTCAAAGGCGAAGCCGCATCGGCGCATGTCACGCACGCGCTGATCGACGGTCAACTCGAAACACAACGCGTCGCGATGGCGACCACCATCGACTTCCTGCATTCCAAACGATATTTCGATCTACTGGACGAGCTCGACCGGACCATCGCGGAACCGCAACCAGGTGGGGACGCCGACGAAAAGGCCCGCGTCATCTTCGACAAGGCCGTCGCGCACAGCGCCAAACGTGTTCGCAAGGCACAGAAGAGACTCACCGCCATGACCGAAGGTTCGGCAGAGTGGGTCGAACAGCTGCACACCGTGCGCAAACGCGCGAAACAGTTGCGGTACACCATCGATTCCGGGATCCGGCTGAACACCGACAAGTACCGCAAGCTCGGCAAGAAAGCCAAACGGGCCCAGAGCGCTCTCGGGGATTTCCACGACGCCGTCATCAGCCGCAGCCATATTGCGCTTCTGGCAACGGGATCGGATGTCAACGTGGCTGATGCATATGTGTACGGGCGTCTCGACGCCCGCGAAGAAGCCGCCGCGGCGCGCGACCTCGCGACGTACCGGCCCGTGTAGCCACACCGCCGCCCGCACCGGCCGCCTAGACCGGCATGAACGTCACATTCGGGGTGCGCGGGTCGGCGTCCATCAGCTTCACCTGAACGTGCCGGCCCTCGGCCGGATCGCCACCGCACGTGGCGAACACGGCCGGATCTGCGATGAAGATCTGTGCGGGACGCTTGCCGCGAGCGGCGTGCAACACGGTGGCGGTGAACGTCTCACCGACTCGGTCGGCCAACAGGATGGCTTCGGCCATGTCCAGGCTCGACCGGTCCGCTCGGCCCGCGACCGAACTCGAACTCCTCATCACCTCGGGCAGTGTCGGCAAGGCGCTGCACACCCAGTCCGGCACCGGTTCTGCCGCCGCCAGCGCCAAGCATGTCTCGGTGGCAAAGCGGTCGGCCAACCGACGCAGCGGCGCGGTCACGTGGGCATAGACCCCGGCGATTCCGCCGTGCGTCGTCACCGCGTCGTCTGGGATCACGCCCAACATCGGCAGGTAGTCACTGCCGCGTAGCAACGTGGTGGCATCCGACATCACAGCCAGGGTGAGCGGGGACTGCGGATCCAGACCGGCGAGGAACGCACCCGGTGAAACATCCTCCGGCCAAGGCACATCCAGCGCCCCCGCGGAGGCCCTGAACACCTTCACCGCGTCGTCGGTGGCCGACGGCAACGTGCGCAACAGCCCGACTTTGTTGTCCAACATCATCTGTCCGGCACACATACCCGTCAGCAATGAAACCTGCGAGTTCCACATGTCGGCCCGGGTCCGTGGTTGCACCACCAACTGCCACCCGCCGTCACCGTCCCTCAACACATCCTGCTCGGGCAGACCCAACTCGACCGCGCCCCGCTCGATCGCCAAACGCTGCCGAAGCTCACCGAAGTCCGGGAGCGCCTCGATGGACGGATGTAAACGCCCGGCGTCGGCGTCGGCCTGCACGGTCGCGTAGTCCAGCCGGGCCACCGACCGCACCAACGCCCGCTGTACGTCAACCGAGGTCGGATGTCCGTCCCCGTCGACGGCGATGCGCCACAGCACCGCCGGACGGACCTGATCGGGAAGCAGCGATCCGCGATCCTCCGACAACGCCCGCGGATGCAGCGGCACGTTGCCGTCCGGGAAGTAGATCGTCTGCCCACGCCTGCGGGTTTCGAGGTCGAGTGGGCCGGCGGGGCGAACCAGCGCCGCGACATCGGCGATCGCGTACTGCACCACGAACCCGGCGCCGTCACGGGCGATGTGGACGGCCTGGTCGAGATCCACCGATCCGGGCGGATCGATGGTCACCAGCGGCAGGTCGGTCCGATCGACACGACGGGCGGCGTAACCATCCGACGCCGTCTGGGCTTCGGCCTGGGCGGCGGCTCCGAACTCCTCGGACAGACCGAGGTCGGTGCGGATGGCACCAAAATCTATGTCGGCGGCGCGAAGTATCCGTTGCACCGCACCAACACTAGCGGGCAGTGACCTCCACACCGGGCCAATCGGGGCACCGGAGTGGTTGGTGCGAGTCCATATTGCGGGGCGAACGAGCCGGCCTGTAAGCCGGATCCTGTACCGACCACAAGGGTCGGCAGCGGCCATCCATCTGGGCACACCGTCACCGGGTACCTCGAGCGGTCCACCCGCAGGCTCGGGCGAGCAGCCCTCGAACACCTGCGCAGCCACACCAGTTACCTGGTGCAACCTTCGACCTTGCTCCGGGTGGGGTTTACCGAGCCATCACGGTCACCCGTGATGCTGGTGCGCTCTTACCGCACCTTTTCACCCTCACCGGCTTGCGCCGGCGGTCTGTTTTCTGTGGCACTGTCCCGCGAGTCACCTCGGGTTGCTGTTGGCAACCACCCTGCTCTGTGGAGTCCGGACTTTCCTCGATCACGGGCTCGCCGCCGATGCGACTGTCCCCGCGACCGCAGCCGCCCAGCCGGCTCGTTCGCACCATCACTGTACGTTCTCCGGCCCCGGATCCACGCATCCTTCGCCTGCCGGATTGGTGCCCGGTCCGGGTATCGGGGGAACATTGCGCCGTGGATGTTGTCGCGGTGGTCCTGATGGTGGCTGCACTGGGATTGGCCGTGTGGCGTCCGCGTGGCCTGTCCGAGGCGGCGGTTGCGGTCCCGGCAGCAGTACTGGCCATTGTCGTGGGCGCCGTTGAGCCCGACCGCGCCTGGGACGAGCTGCGGGAGTTGTCGTCCACCGTGCTGTTCCTGGCGGCGTTGTTGGTGATCTCCTACGCCTGTTCGGTACTGGGCGTTTTCGAATGGGTGGCCCGGGTGATCGCACACCGCGCATCTCCGCAGGGCGGCGCCGGTCACCGATCCGGGCGCAGGCTCTTCGGACTGGTCTTCGCCGCTGCCGCGATCACCACCGCCGCGCTCAGTCTCGATGCCACCGTGTTGCTGTTGACACCCGTGCTGCTGTCGATGACATCGGCGCTCCGGGTGCCGGCCCGTCCACACAGTTACGCCACCGTCACACTTGCCAATTCGGCCTCGACGCTGATGCCGGTCTCGAATCTGACCAACCTGCTCGCCTTCGCCGCCACCGGTCTGGGCTTTGTCGAGTTCACCCTCTTGATGGCTCTGCCGTGGCTCGTCACCCTTGCAGTCGAATTCGCGTTGTTCTGCTGGTACTTTCGCGACGACCTCGAGGTCGCGCCCGGCCCCGACGTACTCGACCCACCCGGCCCGGCGCCGCGCGCCCCGCTGATCGTTCTTGCCGCGACCCTGACCGCATTCGGTGTCAGTTCACTGGTCGGTATCGAGCCGGTGTGGTGCGCGGTCGCAGGTGCCGCGGCGATGGCCTACCTGGCGCTACGCGGACGCGCCTGCGGGGTCGGAGCATTGGCCAAATCGGCACAACCCGGATTCCTGCTGTTCGTCTGCGCACTCGGGGTGTTGGTGGCCGGGATCTCCGACGGACGGATCGGGAGTTGGGTCGCGGACCTGCTGCCCGACGGAACCGGGCTACTCGACCTGCTCATCGTCGCCGTGGTCGCAGCCATCGCGTCGAACGTGATCAACAACATCCCGGCCACCCTGCTGATGCTCGCGGCACTGGGCAGCGGCGCACCGGCGGCACTGGTCCTGGCAATGCTGCTCGGCGTCAACATCGGCCCCAGCCTGACCTATCTGGGGTCGCTGGCAAACCTGCTGTGGCGCAACCTGGTCAACTCCGGCGGCCACCACGTCAAGGTCGCCGAGTTCACCAAGGTGGGCCTGGTGACCGTGCCGTTGACCCTGGTGTCGTCGGTGTTCGCGCTCTGGCTGGTCACCTAGCCCCGGGGCGGACCGCCGGTCAGCTCGCCGGCGGATCCTCTCCCCCGGCCAGATCGGCGCGTACCGCTCGCAGTGCGGCGATCAGGTCGTTGACGATCTCGGATTGTCCGGTCGGCGCGCGCACCACCGCCGACACCGGAACCCGCAGTGCACGTTCGCTGTCCCGCGTGAAGGCGATACCCGCGAGCGGCGTGCGCTCGTAGAGCACGGTCCACTCCTCGGGGTGGTTGAGCAGCTCCATGGTCGCGGTGTGGTCGACCGGCAGCGGCGGTGCCTGGCGGGGGCGGTCAAGCCCGTGACGGTCAAATGCCTCGCGAATCACGTTGTGCAACAACACTTGATCGCGCGCCGACGGCAACAGCAGCGGATACTTTCCGAGTTCCGCCAGCCCGACCTCGGCCGACCCCGCCAGTGGATGCCGCTGCGACATCGCAACCACCAGGTCGTCGACCCACAGGTGTTCGATGGCGAGCCCTGGTCGCTCGAGGCCCCCACGGATCAGGGCCAGGTCGACGTCGCCTCCCAGGACCGCATCGATCCGCTGATCGAAGCTCTTGATGATGAATTCGATCTCGACGTCGAGGTGTTCGGTGCGCAGCTTGGCGATCGCGGCCAGTGACTGCTGTGCGAACGACATGTTGGCCGCCATCCGCACCCGCCCACCCGGCGTACGTGCTGTCGCGGTGATCATCGATTCCAGCCGGATCATCTGCTGAGCCAGCGGCAGCACCTGGGCCCCGAGGTCCGTCAGGCGCACCGTGCGCGTCGACCGGGCGATCAATTTGGAGCCCAGCTCGTGCTCGAGCCGGGCGACCTGGTGGCTGATCGCCGATTGCGAAATGAAGCAGCGGGCCGCGGCCCGGCTGAAACTCAGCTCCTCGGCCACGGCCACGAAGTACGTCAACTGGCGAAGTTCCATGCCACCAGCTTATATGAGTGATCCAGATAAGTTCTATCTTCAGAACAGGTTGAAAAATGGCCAAAAATGGCCTGATTAGGGATTTTCACCCCAGTTAATTGCGCTATACATGGAAGTAGTTGTCATCAAGAGATAAAAGGATCACTAACTCATGCCCACACCGCACAGCGTTCCCACCCACCTCGAGGCCGACGTGGCCATCGTGGGTTCGGGATTCGGTGGACTGACAGCTGCACAGCGGCTGGCCAAAACCGGACTGCGCGTCGTGTTGATTTCCAGCACCCCCGAACACCTCTTCCAGCCACTGCTCTATCAGGTCGCCACCGGCGTGCTCTCCAGCGAAGAGATCGCTCCCGACATCGCCGGCATCCTGCGCAAGCACCGCAATATCGAGGTCCGCCTGGGCACGGTGACCGATGTCGACCCCGACGCCGGCGTACTGCACTTCCGGCATGACGGCCCGACGGAGACGGTTCGATTCCGCTACCTGATCGCGGCCACCGGCGCGACCCAGTCGTACTTCGGACGCAACGAGTTCGCGCAGTACTCCTACGCACTCAAGACGATCGAAGATGCGACAAAATTGCGCACGCAGATCCGCCAGAACTTCGAAAGGGCCGCGCAGACCACCGACGACGATCTGCGCCGCCGACTGCTGAGTTTCGTGATCGTGGGCGCCGGCCCGACCGGTGTCGAGGTCGCCGGGCAGATCCGTGAACTGGCGTCCCGCTACTACAAGCGTGACGACGTGTCCGTCTACCTCGTCGAGGGCGCAGGCGACGCACTTCCCGTCTACGGTGGTTCGCTCTCGGCCTACGCCAAGAAGGCGCTCGAGGCGGCAGGCGTGGAACTCCTGCTCAATTCGCTTGTCACGGACATGGATTCCGAGGGCGTCACCGTCAAGATCGGATCCGGTGCGGCGACCCGCAAGATCGCGGCCGACACCATCATCTGGTCGGCAGGCGTACAGGCCAGCGCGTTCACCGCAGTCCTGGCTGAGGCAACCGGAGCGCAGACCGACCGCGCCGGGCGGATCCTGATCAACCAGGACCTGACCGTGGGTGGCTACGCCAACGTATACGCGATCGGTGACATGACCTCACTGAACGGCTACCCGGGACAGAGCCCCGTGGCCATGCAGGAGGCCCGTCACGCCGCCGACGTCATTAGCCGGAAGAAGCTGCCGGGCACACCGTTCAAGTACCGCGACAAGGGCAGCATGTCCGTGATCAGCCGGTTCAGCGCGGTGGTCGCCATCAACGAGAAGATTCGCTTCCGCGGCATGTTCGCCTGGATCACCTGGCTCGCGGTGCACCTGTTCTACCTGATCGGCTTCCGAAACCGCTTTGCCGCCATCGCATCGTGGCTCTACGCGTTCATCGGCAGCAAGCGGCCAGGATTCGAGCAGGTCGACCGGCGCGGCGCGGCCGTCCCGCAGGCGCAATCCCGCGCGAGCTGATCGCATACCTCACGGTCAACCCGAACCACCTGGGAGAGATCAGATCTCACCCAGGTGGTTCGTGTCGTTGACCAGCCGGACCGACGCACCACCGTCGGGATAGAACTCGGCGATGCTCAGTGATGCCAGATCGAGGTGCATCCGGTAGAGGAGCGACGATCCGACACCGAGCGCTTCCCGCAGGAGCACCTTGATAGGTGTCACATGGGACACCACCAGCACCTCGCCCGGGCCGTACTGATCGACGATCTCCGCCTGCGCCTTCAGGATTCGCACGGTGGCGGTGTCGAAGCTCTCGCCTCCCGGAGGCGCGATGCTCGTATCGCCGATCCACGCCTTGTGGAGGTCGGGATCCTGACTCGCGGCTTCGGCGAAGGTCAGCCCTTCCCAGTCACCGAAGTCGGTTTCGATCAGACCGTCGTGGACGGTGACCGGCAAACCCAGTGCGTGCGCGGCAGCCTCGGCGGTATCGCGGGCCCGCCCCAGCGGGGAACAGATCACGGCCGAGATACCGTCCGGTTCGGCGGCGGTCTGCGCACGGGCCGACAGTCGCTTGGCCGCCCGCGCCGCCTGATCACGGCCCAGTTCGGTCAGTTGCGGGTTGCCGCGCCCCGAGTAACGCCGCTCCACCGACAACGGAGTTTGTCCGTGTCGTAGCAACAACATTCGCGTCGGCGCACCCATCGCACCGTTCCAACCCGGCGCCCTTGGTGCCGGCTTCAATGACTTCTCGACCGGCTTCTCAACCGACATCTCGATCGGCTTCTCGGTCACCACGGCCACCTGCTCGCCCGCGGCCGCAGCGTCCATGGCCTCGTTGGCCAGGCGGTCGGCGTGTGAGTTCTGGTTCCGTGGGATCCAGGTGTAGTCGACGCGCGAGAATCCCGACGCCAGCGCCTTCGCCTGCGCGGCCAGCGGAATCATGTCCGGATGCTTGATCTTCCAACGACCGGACATCTGCTCGACCACCAGCTTCGAGTCCATCCGGACCGAGACCTCGTCGGCGCCCACGTCCTCGGCGGCAGCCAGACCGGCGATCAGCCCGCGGTACTCGGCGACGTTGTTGGTCGCGATACCAAGGGCCTCCTTGCGTTCGGCCAGGACCGAGGCCCGGTCGGCGTCGAACACCACCGCGCCGTAGCCCGCCGGACCCGGGTTGCCCCGCGAACCGCCGTCGGCCTCGACAACAACCTTCACGAAGAAGCCAATCCCGACTCGTGGGTGCGCACCAGGATGGCGCCGCACTCGTCGCAGCGGACGACCTCGTCGGTCGGGGTTGCGTTGATCCGGCTGAGTAGTCCGCGGTCGAGTTCCATCCGGCACGCGCCACAGCGGGCGGACCGGAGCAGTCCGGCACCGATCCGTCCCTGTGAGACCTGCTTGGTATAGACGGCCATCAGATCCGGATTCACGTTGGCGGTCAGCGCGGCCCGCTTCTCCTGCACGGCGGCGATGTCCTCATCGATCTTCGCCAGCGCTGCATCACGGCGGGCGGTGGCCTCTTCGATCTGCCGCTCGGTGTGGTTGGTCATGGCTGAGGCCCGCTGCTCGTCCGCACCGACGGCTTCCTGCTGTTCCATCACCTCGAGCAACTCGTCTTCGAGCAATGCGCGACGACGGATCAGCCCGGTGACCTCATGCGAGAGTTCACTGAGTTGCTTGGCGGGCAAGGTACCCGCGGCCAACTGCTGGTTGTCCTTCTCTTCACGCATCGACATCGACATGATCTCGTTGTCGAGCCGCCGGGACTCACGGTGCAGGTCCTCTGCAGCGATCTGAGCCCGCACGGCCTCGTCGCGCTGGGTATTCAGCTGCTGCCCGAGCTGATCCAGCTCGGCGATCTCGGGCAACGTGGACCGCCGGTGTTCGATTCGATGCAATTCCGCATCGACATCGGCGATGTCCAACATCAATCGTTGGTCGGCCGGATCTGCTTTCACCAGTGTTCCTTCATTCCTCTACTGTCCGGTCCCACGGGCCGGATCAACAAGTCGTTCGGCGCCGTCAAGCGCCGGTGATGACATTTTTGCAACCGTACGCGGTACCGCGCCTCAGTGGCCGCTCCGATGAATTGTCCATGGATCTGTCGGAGTGGCGAACACGCCGGTGGCCAATCCGGGGACGGCGTCGGCGAGCAGACCGGCGACCTGTTCACACCAGGGGAACTCTGTACTCCAATGACCGGCATCGATCAGGGCCGGACCACCACCGCGCAGGTGTTCGTCGACCGGGTGATGCCTCAGGTCGCCGGTGACGTAGACGTCCGCGCCCACCGCGCGGGCCGTGGCCAGCATCGAATCACCAGCACCTCCGCAGACCGCCACCGTTGTGATGGTCATCCCCGGGTCACCGGCGGCGCGGATTCCCACAGTCGTGGACGGCAAGGCCTCGGCAACGTGCGCAGTGAACGCAGCCAGACTCATCGGTTCGCCGAGCTCGCCCACCCGTCCCAACCCTTCGTCACCGCGAGCGGGTGCCAACTCGATGAGGTCGAAGGCCGGTTCTTCATAGGGGTGTGCGCTGCGCAGCGCGGTCAGGACACGCGAGCGCACCCGGCGGCTCGCCACCATCTCGACGCGGTCCTCGGCCACCTGCGTCACCTCGCCGCGTGCCCCGATCGCCGGATCGGCAGCCGCGCCCGGCAGGAATTGGCCGGTTCCGGAGGTGCTCCAGCAGCAATGGCTGTATTCACCGATCTCACCGGCTCCGGCGTCGAACATCGCCTCGCGGACCGCCACCACATCATCGGCCGGAACGAACACCGACCACTTGTCCATCGCTTCTGCGGGTTTGGGGTCCAGCGGTCGCATGTTGATGAGCCCGAGCAGCGCACCCAGGGCGTCGGAGACACCCGGGTTTGCCGAGTCGGCGTTGGTGTGCGCGGTGTAGAGGGCGCATCCGCCCTTGATCAGGCGGTGCACAAGCCTGCCCTTGGGTGTGTGGGTACCGACGGTGTCGACGCCGCGCAGGAGCAGTGGGTGGTGTGCCACAACAAGATCCACACCGGACTCCAAGGCCGCCTCGATCACCGCATCGGTGACATCGACACAACACAGCACCGAGGTGACGGCATCATCCGGGTCGCCGCAGACCAGGCCCACCGAATCCCAGCTCTCCGCCAGCCGGACCGGGTACGCGCGTTCGAGAATCCCGATCACGTCGGCCAATGTCGTCATACCCGTCATCCCTGTAGCCGTCACCCGAGTACCTTCCTGATCGTGTCGACCAATCCGTCGACGGTCGTGCGGTCCCGGACCGCGAGCCGTAGATGGTTCGCGTCCATCCCGACGAAGTTGGCGCAGCTGCGGACCGCGTAACCATGATCCCGCAGAGCCGCTTTGAGCGCGCTACCGTCTGCGACCGAGATGGTCACAAAGGATGCCGACGGCTCCCCGACCACCTCGATTCCCGCCGCAGTCAACGCGATGATCATCCAATCACGTTGATCGACAACCGAAACCGCTTCGGCGTTGGCGTAACCAGTCGCAACGTCACCGGCGCAGAGCTCGAGCGCCGCGAGTTGCAGGGTGCCCAGCGGCCAATGCGGTCGTCGTCGCCCCAACCGCTCGAGGAGATCGGGCGATCCGAGGAAGTACCCGGCCCGCAAACCGGCCAGGGCGAACGTCTTGGTGATGCTGCGCAATACCAGGATGTCGTCGCCGCGGTAGCCGGCCAGGCTCTGCGGCTCGCCCGGCACCACGTCGGCGAACGCCTCGTCGACAACGATGACGCGGCCGGGGCGACGCAGCTCCTCGATGGTTTGCCGGGGATGCAGCACCGACGTCGGATTCGTGGGGTTGCCCAGGACCACGAGGTCCGCGTCCTCGGGTACCAGCGCCGGGTCCAGCGTCCAGGGCGACGGCAACACCACCTGGTCGATGGCGACTCCGGCGCTGCGCAGCGCCCGCTCGGGTTCGGTGAACGACGGCTGGATCAGCGCCGCGCGGCGCGGTGCCAACTCCGGCAGCAGCGCAAAGCCCTCGGCGGCACCGGCGAGCAACAGCACCTCGGACGGATCGCGGTGGTGCCGCTCGGCGATCGCCGTGACGGCCCGCTGCTGATCGTCGGTGCTGGGATAGCCGGCCAGGTCACCGAGTCGTCGCGCCAGGGCGTCGAGAACGAACTGTGGGGTGTCGCCGCGGACGTTGACCGCGAAGTCGATCAGGCCTGGTTGGGCATCTGCGTCGCCATGGCGACCCAGGTCGGTCAGCTCGTCCGATTTCACAGTTGTCGAGCCTACGGGCAGGATGGAGTGGTGAGTTTGAGCAACAGGCCTGACCTTCCGGACCCGGCCGATCCTGCGACCATTCTGCTGTTCGACCTCGATGGCACGATCACCGATTCGTTCGACGGCATCGAGAAGAGTTTCCGGCATGCGCTCGCCGCGGTCGGAGCACCCGAGCCCGATCCGGCGCTGGTCGCCGGACTGGCCGGACCGCCCATGATCGACAGCCTGCGGGACATGGATCTCGATGACGCCGATGTCGAGACCGCGATGACCGCCTATCGGGAGCGTTACGTCGAGACCGGCTGGCTGGAGAACTCGGTCTTCGACGGCATGGCCGACCTGCTGGCCGATCTGGCACTGTCCGGTCGCCGGATGGCCGTGGCGACCTCCAAGAACCAGGACACCGCCCGGGCGATCCTCGAGCATTTCGGCCTCGCCTCGTATTTCGAGTACATCGCCGGGGCATCGAACGACGGCAGTCGGCGGAGCAAGTCCGACGTGATCGCCCACGCTCTGAGCTCGCTCGGGATCACCGATGTCGCCACCCACCCGGTGGTCATGATCGGCGACCGGTCCCACGACGTCCACGGCTCGGCGCAGTTCGGGATCCCGGCGATCTTCGTGGACTGGGGTTACTCCGTTGGCGATGAGGGGGCCGACGCCGCCTGGACGGTGGACTCGGTGGCCCAACTGAGAAAGCTGATCCATGGCTGAACCACTGCATGTCACCTTTGTCTGCACCGGCAACATCTGCCGTTCACCGATGGCGCAGAACATCTTTCGACGAGCACTCGAAGACGCAGGTCTGGACGACAAGGTACGCGTGACCAGTGCGGGCACCGGCGGCTGGCACGTCGGCGAGCCGGCCGATGCCCGCGCTCGCACCGAACTCACGTCGGCAGGCTACGACGACGAACACACCGCAGCAAAGGTGGGCCCCGAACACCTCGGCGCCGACCTGCTGATCGCGCTGGACACCAGCCACGCCGAAGCCCTGCGCAAGCTGGGGGCCGGTGACCGGACCCGGTTGCTGCGCAGCTTCGATCCCGACGCCGATGACGTCGACGTCGCTGATCCGTACTACGGCAGCGACGACGACTTCCGGGTGGTGCGGACCCAGATCGAGGCCGCGATGCCCGGACTCCTCGATTGGGTACGCAGCCGCGTCTAGAGATCAGGCCGATCCGGATCAGACGCTTTCGAGATCAGAGAGCGGCAGGCGCGATCAGTCCGTGGATGAACCGCATCTTCTCGAGCACCTTCGCGGGCAGCACGAACGGATACAGATCATGGTGACCCATCGACCGGTTGATCTGATTCAGCGCCCAGGTCAGCGGTAGCCACAGATCGATGATCTGGTCGAATCCCACATCCCCCACCAGCACGCTGTCGAGTGTCGCTCCCGCAGGTGCCATCGCAAACGCGGCCGCGGTGTCGAGGGTGTCGCGGATGTGGAGATAGTGCGCAAAGGTCTCGGCCCAGTCCTCGGCCGGATGCATCGTCGCGTAGGACGAGACGTAATCCTGCTTCCAGTCGTCGGGCGGGCCCTGGCTGTAGTGCCGATCGAGCGCTGCCTGGTAGTCGTCGTCGGGGTTGCCGAAGAGCTCCTCGAACCGCGGTCGGTGCTCACCGGTCCCGACCAGCACCATTTGGTAGTAGTGCCCGATCTCGTGGCGGAAGTGCCCGATCAGGGTCCGGTAGGGCTCGTCCATCGACACCCGCAACTGTTCGCGGTGTACGTCGTCGCCCTCGGCGAGATCCAGGGTGATCACCCCGTCGGCATGACCGGTGATCACCGGCGTCTTGGCGCTCGAGAGCAGTTCGAAGGCCAGCCCGGTCTGCGGATCGACATCGCGGCCTTCGATGGGCAGGCCCAGCTCACTGAGCTCGAGGATAACGCGTCGTTTGTCGGTCTCGGCGATGCCGAAGGCCGTGATCGCGTCGCTGTCCTCGTCCGCCGGACGGGTCCGCGTCAGGCGGCACGATTCGCACAGCGTCGACGGATTCGGCTCTCCGTCAGGTGTGCTCGCACCCGGCTCCACCGGGGGTACCAACCAGTTGCACGAGATCAGCTTGAAGTTGGCACACCGGACGAGGGCCTCGCCGTCGGTCTCGGTGGTGGCGTCCTCGTCGAGTGTGTACATGGTGCGCGACGGCAGATGAAACCCCAGCGGGCTATTGCAGCTCAAGCACAACGTGTTCTCGAAGGACAACTTTTGTCCACATTTACGACAGACCAGATCGCGCATTTGAGCCTCCCCAAGACGTGACGGACCGTCCGCACGCCAACCTCGCCAAGAGTAGCCAGGCCGAGGTCGGTCGGCAGGGTTCGAAGCCGGGTATGGGGAGTCGGGGGCCACATCGAGCAGCTCGGTACCGTATAGGGGTGCGCATCCTCCGTAGTTTCCTTCGGCCCGGCTGGCTTCTGCTCGCCGTAGTTGTGGTCGCTTTTGCGGTGGCGTGCTTCTGGCTTCTCGCGCCCTGGCAGTTGGGCAAGAACTCCAATACCGAACATCAGAACGACCTGCTCCGCAAAGCCGAGACCACGGACCCCGTGCCGATCGCCGATCTGTACAACGATGGACAGCCGGTCAAGGATTCGGAGTGGCGCAAGGTGGCGGTGACCGGCACCTACCTACCGGAGCAGCAGGCCGTCGTCCGGTTGCGCCACATCGACGGGTCCCCCGCCTACGAGGTGCTCACACCGCTACGGAGCACCGACGGTGCCACCTACCTCGTCAATCGTGGATATGTGACGCCCGTACAGGGCACGGCCCTGCCACCGATCACTCCGCCGCCGACCGACGAGGTCACGGTGGAGGCGCGGATCCGTTCCGCCGAGGGCACCAGTCCCGGGCGCGAGCCACGCGTCGAAGCCGGTGCCCTGCAGGTGTATTCCATCGATCCGACGGTCCTGAGCACCGTCGTCGATCTCCCGCTGACAAACGGATACCTCCAACTCGACGAGGGGCAACCCGGCGGCCTCGGAGCCATGGGTCTGCCCCAACTCGATTCGGGCCCCTACCTGTCGTACGGCTTGCAGTGGATCGCGTTCGGTGTGATGGCCCCACTGGGGTTGGGCTACTTCGCCTGGTCGGAGTACAAGCAACGCCGCGCCGCCAAAGAAGGAACGATCCCGAAGAAGCCCCGCGAACGCGGACGGCAGACCCGCGATGCGCTGGCCGCGTCATCGACCGGTGGCGCCGGTTCAGAGGTTCGCGGTGGGGTGGTCGGTTCGGGTCCGACGGCCGACCAGGACGGCAGCGACAAGCTGTCCGATCGCTACGGTCGCTAACGCTCCCACCTGTACGAGCCGCGACAGCTGCGCTGTCCGACGGACGTCCATCGCGGCGGGCGCCGGGCCCTGGCCGAGTACGGGCCGATCCTCGATCCGATGGCGATAGACGGTCCGCCCACCGATCGACACACCGAGCGCCCCGGCGAACGAGGCCTCGACCACCCCTGCATTCGGGCTGGGATGCGCTCGGGCATCACGCCGGACCGCAGCCACCGCACGTCGCCGATTCGGCCCGGTGGCAATCACCAGCGCAGCGGTCACACGCGCAGGCAGATAGTTCGCGACGTCGTCGAGCCGGGCGCTGGCCCACCCGAAGTTCTCGTACCGCTCGTTGCGGTACCCGACCATCGCGTCGAGGGTGTTGATCATCCGGTAGGCCAGCAGTCCGGGAACGCCCGCCACGGCGCCCCACAGCAGTGGCGCGACCGCCGCATCAGATGTGTTCTCTGCCACTGATTCCACGGCCGCGCGTGCCATCCCAGCTTCGTCGAGGCTGTTCGGATCGCGGCCGCACAGGCTCGGGATGAGCCCACGGGCAGTGTCGATGTGACCGGCTTCCAGCTCATCGGCCAACCGGTCGCCGACGGCCGCCAACGACGATCCGCCCAGCGCAACCCACGTGGCCAAGGCAACTCCGACCACACCGCAGCGTTGTCCGACGATTCCGGCACCCAGCGCAGTACCCACACAGACCGCGGTGAAGGCCGCTCCGGCCGACCGTGAATCGCGATACAGGAGTTGTTCGAGCTTGCCCGCCGATATCCCCATCCCGGCCACCGGATGCAATCGCCGCGGATCACCGAACCTACGATCGAGTAGATAGCCGATCGCCAACCCCGTGCTCCGGTGCACTCCTGATGACTTCACCGGCCACATCCTAGATCCACGCGATCGGCCGCCAACACCAGCTGAGGGTACCCTTAGCCAGTCTGGTGCCGCTTCAACGGAGCAGCGGTGCCCGACGCAGTGAACACGTACGCGCAGACTTCGGAGAGCACAGCCAGGCCATGAAAACTTCCAACCTGCCCGATGACGCCGAGTTCACCGGAGACGAGCGGCTGTGGTTGTCCGGCTTCCTTGCCGGCTACGACACCGGATCGGCGTCCGGAACCACCGTCGCGACCCGCGAGGATGTACTCGCCCGCGCTCTGATCGCGCTACGTGAACTCGATACGACAACTGATGCACCGGAGATTTTGCACGCTGTGACCGCCACCACCGAAACCCCCGCTCTACCAAGGGCGGACAAACCGAAACGCTCCCCCTGGACCCGTAAGAACCCGTACGGCGCGACGCTTGTCGCGAACCGTCCCCTCCGCGGATCCGACTCTCGCAAAGATGTCCGTCACGTGGTCTTCGATCTCGGTGACAGCGACATCGACTACGAAGCCGGCGATGGCCTCGGCATCAAGCCGGTCAACGATCCGGCGTTGGTGGCCGCACTGATCGAACGCATCGGCGCCGATCCCGACGAGATGATCACCACCCGAGCCGGTGAGTCGAGACTCATCGACCTGCTCTCCCACGAGTACGAGATCTCGCTACCGACGCGCGAGCTGATCAACCACATGGCTGATCACTCCGGCGACGCCGAACTCGTCCACATTCTGTCGACGGAAGACCGCGAATCGCTCGAGGGCTGGCTGTGGGGCAAGGACGTCCTCGATCTCCTCGACCTCGAACCGACACTGCAGATCTCCGCCACCGAACTCATCGAACTGTTGCGCCCGCTCGCCCACCGCGTGTACTCGATCTCGTCGAGTCCACTGACCCATCGCGGCATGGTCCATCTGACCGTTGCGGCGGTGCGACACCGCAGCGCCGAACGCGATCGACGCGGACAGTGCTCGACGTACCTGGCCGACCGGATCAGCGCAGGCGGAACCGCGGGCGTCTTCCTCTCGAAGAACAAGTCGTTCCGTTTGCCGACCGATGACTCGGTACCGGTGATCATGATCGGACCCGGCACCGGCGTGGCGCCGTTCCGGTCGTTCCTCTACGAGCGCAAGGCCCGCGGCGCGCGCGGCCGCAACTGGTTGTTCTTCGGTGACCATCATCGCGCCACCGATTTCATGTACGAGGACGAAATCGTCCAGTTCCAACGCGACGGCGTCCTCACGCGCCTCGACCTCGCATTCTCCCGCGACCAGGAACACAAGATCTACGTCCAGGACCGGATGCGCGAGAACGGCGATGAGTTGTTCCGTTGGCTCTCGGAGGGTGCGTACCTCTACGTCTGCGGCGACGCGTCGCAGATGGCCAAGGACGTCGACGCCGCGCTGCACGATGTGGTCGCCGAGCACGGTGGTCTCGACACCGACGCCGCCGAGGACTTCGTGAACACCCTCAAACGCGAAAAGCGTTATCTACGTGACGTGTACTGACGTCGATGGCCAAATCGCGCAAGGGTGCCCAGGTCGGCAAGACCGGGTCCCGCAAGTCCGCCCCGGCCCGCGAGAGCGAGGGGCCGCAGCCGGGCATCTACCCCATCGACACGGGCACCTGTGAACTCGTCCGCGATCACCTGACCGACGGCTGGATGATCACCGTCAACGGTGCGCAGAGCTCGCATATCAACCTGGCCGATCCGACGATGCTCGACTTCGAGTACATGCAGTGGATGGCCGAACTGATCGGTGATCATTGGCCCACCACCGAGCGGTTGCGTGCGCTGCACCTGGGTGCCGGTGCGTGTTCGATGGCCCGCTACCTGGCCGCCACCTACCCCGAAGCCCGGCAGGTGGCCGTCGACATCGACAAGCGGCTCACCGAACTGGTCCGCGAGTGGTTCAACCTGCCGCGTGCGCCACTTCTGCGGCTGCGAGCGGGTGACGCGCGCGAGGTCACCGAGTCTCTCACCGACACGACCCGCGATCTGATCATCCGGGACGTGTTCTCCGGAGTGGTGACGCCGACCGCGCTGACCACCCTGGAATTCGTGACGCAGGTGCGACGGGTGTTGGCTCCCGGCGGTATCTACGTCGTGAACTGCGGAGACACCCGCGACCTGACCCTGGCGAGGGCCGAGGCCGCGACCATGGGCACCGTCTTCGAGCACATGGTGATCATCGCCGATCCCGCCATGCTCAAGGGGCGGCGCTACGGCAACATCGTGATCGCAGGCAGCGACACCGAAATCGGCCGGTCCCCCGCGCTGACCCGCGCACTCCTCGGCGGCGGTGTGCCTGCGCAGGTCTGGGACAACGCCCGGGTCCGTGAGTTCGCCGCCGCAGGCAAGGTGCTGCGCGACCCCGTGCCGGGTGACCTCTCGATCTAGTACGTCGGCGGTGGGCGAGAATTGCGCGACGGACTACCGTTGTCGATGTGCTTCCCGTGATCGATCTGGCCGAACTCGACACCCCCGAAGGCCGGCAACAACTTCGTTCCGTCACCCACGAGGTCGGTTTCTTCTACCTCGTCGGCCACGGGGTCGACCCGCAGCTCATCAGTCGGGTCCAGACCGCCGCCCACGCCTTCTTCGCCCTCCCCGACGAGGACAAACTGTCGATCGCCATGATCAACAGTCGCCACTTCCGCGGCTACAACCGCCTCGGTGGCGAGTTCACCAATGGCGAAGTCGACTGGCGTGAGCAGATCGACATCGGCCCCGACCGGGACCCGCTTGATCACGCAATGGGCTACATGCGTCTACAGGGGCCCAATCAGTGGCCCGCAGCATTGCCCGAATTACGTTCGGCGATCACCGATTACGACGCCGCCATGTCACGGGTGTCGCTCCGACTGCTGCGCAATTGGGCCGCCGGACTCTCCGCCGACCCGCACCTGTTCGACGACACGTTTGCGCACGCCCCGGCCACGCTGATCAAACTGGTGCGCTATCCGGCCCGGCCTGCTGCGGCGGTAGCCGGCGACCAAGGTGTTGGGGCACACAAGGATTCGGGAGTGCTGACCTTACTCCTACTCGAAGAGGGTTCCTCGGGGTTGCAGGTCGAGACCTCTGACGGGAGCTGGATCGACGCACCACCCCTGCCCGGCGCATTTGTCGTCAACATCGGCGAGATGCTGGAAGTGGCCACCCACGGCTACCTGCGGGCGACCAGACATCGGGTCCTCACACCACCCGGTGCGGGCGAGCGCCTATCGATTCCGTACTTTTTCAGCCCCGCCCTCGACGCGGTGATACCCACGGTCGACCTGCCTGACGAACTCGCAGCCAATGCCCGCGGCGTCGAACAGGATCCGGCCAATCCGCTCTATTCGACATACGGCGCGAACACCTGGAAAAGCCGAACCCGCGCCCATCCGGACGTGTATGCACGCTGGTATCCGGACGAGGCCCGGATCGCCGGGGGACGAGACCGCCTCGGGCACTGACCCCCGACGTCGCCGATCCCCCGGCTCAGTTCTCGAGAATGTCGGTTGCCCGGTGGTCCGGATCGACACCTTCGAAAGTCGCGACGGTCCCGCGGGAATTGTTCACGCGCAGCGGGGCAATGGCCTGATAGGCATCCGAGTCGTACCAACGCGCAGCGCCATCCGACGTCGGGAACCGGACCACGATGAGGTCCCCTGTCCATGTTCCTTCGACGACGTTCGGTTTGCTGCCGTGGATGATGAATCGACCGTCAAATGGCGCCAGGGTGCTGTCGATACGCCGAAGGTATTCGGTGATGTCGTCTCCCATGGAGACGTCGGTGAGGATGGCGACCGCGTAACTCTCGCTCATGGTGGGCTTCCTGTCTCGTCGGGTATGTGTTCGAGTGTGGCGACAGGCAGGTAGTCACGTCGATTACCTCTCGGGTAATTCTCCGACTGCAATGGCGCCGATCCAGCTCCCGGAAAACCCCGGACACACCCGTGACGATGACGGCCCCTGCCAAATATCGCGTTCTGCCCCCGCCTGGCGCCGCCGAGCGACTGTCGATCCCCTACTTCTTCAGCCCCGCACTCGACGCGGTGATACCCACCATCGACCTACCGGCCGAGCCCGCCGCCAAGGCCCGCGGCGTCGAACAGGATCCGGCAAATCCGTTGTACCCGACCTACGGCGAGAACACCTGGAAGAGCCGTACGCGCGCCCTTCCGGACGTGTTCGCACGGCGGTATCCCGAAGAGGCCCGGATCGTCAGCGGACCGGGCAGCGTCGCGCACTGACCCACAGCCACCCGCATTCCACGAACCAAGTGCGGGTTCAAATCTGGTCGATCTCAACTCTCGACCGTTGACGCAGGGCTCAGTAGATTTCGCATGGATCGTCGTTCTACGTCTGAAGGTGAGGCATGACTGCTGTACTCGGCTTCTCGCAGGCTCACGCAGATCCCGTTCATGCACATACGTCGTCGCGGACTTTCGAATCCTGTGACCCGGACAAAGTTCACCAGCACCTGACCGAGTCGTTGGGACCTCACCGGATGGAACTCCCCGATGGAGTGGTCGACTTCCTCGCCAAAGCGCAAGCAACCTCAATGCCCGGCGTCCAGGTGCACAGGATGACCTACGGCGGGGCAGCCGTTGATCTACGTCCCGAGCCGAACGACAACCACATCGTGGTCATCCATCCGCTCGCCGGCCGAATCGGTGTGAGTGCCGATTCAGTTGGTGTTGTCTCCAACCCCCTCCTGCCGGTTGTACTCGACGCGGGTAAGCGTTACCGGACGCACTGGAGCAAGAACAGCGTTGTGTACAAGGTCGTAATACACCGAGATCTGGCTCGCGAAGTGGCCGCCGAGTCCTGTGGGCTCTCGGCCGAAAAGGTCTGTCTCGACTTCTCATTGCAACTGCAACCGTCCGGACCGGCAATCGAGACGTGGGGTCGCATGGTTGCAGTGATGGCTGCGCAGACCGGAGTCTTCGTGGACAGCAGGCTGCCCACGCTCACCGAGTTTCACCTTGCGCGGGCCAGAGCATCGGCATTGCTCGACGCCTTTCCAGCCGCGATTCGAGTTTTGGGCGATGAACGCGTGCCGTTCATCTCGTGCCCACCGGTCGACCGCGCCGTCTCGTACATCGAGGAGCATGCCGGAGATCCACTCACGCTGCGAGACATCGCACTGTCGGTCGGCTTGAGTTCACGAGCGCTACAGGTGGCATTCAGACGTCACCGGGATATGACGCCGATGGAATATGTGCGGAAGATCCGACTCCAGCGCGCGTACGACGAGCTGGCGGCGGCCGACCTCGAGAGCACCACAGTGGCCACCGTCGCGACACGGTGGGGTCACCACAATCCCGGACGCTTTGCGTCCGAGTTCCGCAGCGCCTTTGGGAGATACCCGAAAGAGGTTCTGGCGCAGTAACAAACACCGGAACTGCCGACGACGGTGTCTCGCCGCCGGCAGCTCGGATATTACAGGGTCAGAGCTTCGGCAATCCATTCGTGCGGTTGCTGAGTTTTTCGTCAATACCGAACCGCTGAACATTGAAGTCCGAGAACTTCGGATGAGCCCGGAGCTGAGCCACCAGAGGGCCGGTCAAATAGGCGTCCACTGCGGCGTCATCCCGGAAGATGTAGAAACCTCCACTGCCGCCCTCGATTTCGAGCCATGTCTTACTCAGCAGTCCATCGACGCCGCCAAGGGCCCCGGCAAAGTCATCGGCGATGGCGCCGAGTTCTTCTGGTTCGGCGACGCTGGAGAAGGTCACCAGAATTGCGATGGCCATGGTCACCAGATCTCTACGTCAAGTGCCGAGAAGAACTTCGACAGCGCGGACATGTGGGCGGCAAGCTCGGTCAGCTCGGCGATCTCTGGATCGGAGTACCAGCGACGCAGGTTGTCGACTTCCTCATCGGTCACTTTGAACGCATGCAGAGCAATCTTGCGCGAGTAGTCGAAGACCGCAAGGACGCGCTCTTCGAATGCATCCCGATTCTCGTCGTAAGTGTGAATCTTGGCGACCAAGCTCTCTTCGGCGCCTTCGAACCGTGACGCCGCTGAATGCCATGCGATGCAGTACGGGCACTCCAAGGCAAACGCGACGACGAGGCCGACCAACTCGGCCAGTTGCGGGTCCTTCTTCGAGACCAGGCTCTCGCGAACGATGTACCAGTCCTTGTCGAGCCATGCCTTCAGCAGGCCGGGGCTCAGCCCGAGGACGCGGATGAACTGACTCACCCACTCGTGATGCGCATCGCTTCCCTTCTCTCGAAAGGGGTGATCGACTGTCTGCGCGATCTGGAAATACTCGCCGCCTGTCTTCTTGGCGTAGTCGTCCAGGACCTGCTTGGCCTCAGGAGACAGGCTGTCAAGATCGGGGACGAGTTTAACGCGGGGCGCCATGGTTTCTCCTTCAATTCTCGAATGTTCCACCTACAAGTCAACCGCCCGAACGACTTTGCCAACAGCCACGAAACGCACAGCGCTGTACAGATTGCGCACCCGCGGGCAGTCCGGCCCCTAATTGAGCACAATGCTGGTTCCGGCTTTCGTGGTTATCGGTGAGAGCTTCACCCCGCCAGATGCCACGCCAACGCCGCACCGAGTGCACCGGTGCCGTTGACCGCCCAGTGAAAAGCGATCGGCGCCAACAGGCTGTCGCTTCGTCGTCGCAGCCAGATGAAGATCAACCCGGACACACCCGTGACGATGACCGCTCCCACCACTCCGGCGATCTTCGCCATCACCCCCGATCCGAGCAGGTCGGTCAGACCTCCGTTGCCTTCGGTCAAACCGAGGGACGACGAGACGTGCCAGAGCCCGAACAACCCCGCACCGGCGAAATAGACGACCCACACCGGCGCGACCCGCACCAGGGTCGCGTTGAGCACACCCCGGAAGAGAAGTTCTTCGGGGATCACCGTCTGCAGCGGAATGATCACAAACGCACCCCACAGCGCCACCGACACGGTGTCGTAGTGATCTGACAAGTACAGGGACCGGGTCCACGGCAGCAGCGCGCCCCCGATCGCGATGACCGCAACGGGGATCAGGATCGCCGCAGCCCATGTGAGTCCCTTGCGGTGTTGACTGCGAGCCAGTCCCAACTCATTCCAGCCATATCCCCGCCACCGGGCGTAGACGAGCAAGCCGAGTGCTCCGAGTGGGACAAACAAAGTAATCGCATGGTCGAACGTGAAGTGGGCAAGCACGTTGATCAGCGCGAGGACACCGACCACCACCGCCACATCACGCATCCGCCGAACTCTATCGGTCGGTGGCGTAGCGGGCTGACTGCTTTGTCGATTCGATTGTCGGAGCCGGGTATTAGGGTGCTCCGCATACGCGATCGGCTCCGAAGATCGCCGCCACACACCCACCGACACAGGAGGCCACGATGCACGTGCAGTCCGATCCCGTCGACTTTGCCCATCGCGCCATCGCCAAGCGGTATTGGACCGTCACCGCGGTCCGAGCCAACCCCGGGGCAGGCTTTCCGTCGCACGCGTACACCACAGGACTGACCTCGCTCGGTCATCCCGAGTTGATCGTGTACGGACTCGAGCCGGGTATCGCCGGGTCGATCCTCAACACCGTCGGCCATCGGATCGCGCTGGCGGGGGGCAAACTCACTGCGGGTGAACGCCTCTCCGGATTCATCGCGGACGATCTCGACCTGATGGTGATCGAAGCACTCACCACGAGCGACCTCAGAGTCGCGCACGCGGTGTACGGCGAGGTGTCGGCGTGGCAGTTGGTGTGGCCTGACGCCACCGGCGAATACCCCTGGAGCACTCAGTACGGCATGGCCCGCACGGCGCAGCCGCTCGCAGGCCTACCCGCCGCCTGAAGTCTGCGTCCCGCGCGGACCTACCGGGGCTGTAGATAATAGGCCGATGGTTTCCCTGACGCGTGGCGCCAACACTCCCATCGATACCGGTCCTTTGACGGTTGAGGTCTCTGGAGCCCAACCCGGCATGGTCGATGTGATGGCCTTCCAATTGGCAGGCAATCACAAGACTCGCACCGACAACGACTTCATCTTCTTCAACCAGCCGACCTCCCCGGAAGGCGCAGTTGTCCTGTCCGGGACCGCCACACTCTCGATCGACCTCTCGCGAATCCCCACCGACATCGACACCATCGCCATTGCGGTCGCCTGCGATGAGGGTTTCACCGCGGGCCTGGCCTCGCTGCCCGGCCTCGCCGTCGCCGTCAGTGGTTCCGGCGTCACGGTGGAACTGCCGGCCAGCGGACTCACGACCGAGCGTGCGGCCGTACTCGGCGAGGTCTACCGGCGCAGCGGTCAATGGAAGATCCGGAACGTCAGCGCCGGATGGGACCGCGGATTCGCCGACCTCGTCCGCGAGCACGGGGTGAGCGTCGACGACACCCCGGCCACACCCCCACCGACCGAACCAGAAGTGAGAAATGTTGCGGGAGAGGAGAAACTCTCCCTCGAAAAGCGTCAGCGCCTCGATATGCGCAAGCGTGAAGTCCACAAGGTTCTGCTCTCCAAGAACGCCACCGGTGTGCGCGCTCGGGTTGTCATCGTCATCGACAAGACCGGGAGCATGGCCAAGCAGTACTCCAAAAAAGTGATTCACCGCGTTGTCGAGCGAATGTTGGCCGTGGCCACCCAGATCGACGACGACGGACAGCGCGAGCCGTACATGTACGCCAAGTCCTTCGTCCGGGTGCCGGACATCAGCGTCGGCAACATCGAAGCCTGGACCGGCGAGTACCTCCACATCTACGGCAAGCACGGCGGGTTCGACTACGACGAGATCGGTGCCACCAACGACGAGCTGCCGATCATGAACGAAATCCTCGGTTCGGTGACTCCGGGGTATCCGGTGCTGGTCCTGTTCTTCACCGACGGCGGATTCCGTAAGAAAGGCCCGATCAGCGATTTGATGCGGGCGGCGTCCAACGTCCCTGTCTTCTGGCAGTTCGTCGGCATCGGCAAGGCGAACTACGGCGTACTCGAACAGCTCGATGAGATGGACGGCCGTGTGGTCGACAACGCCGGGTTCTTCGCCCTCGACGACATCGACAAGGTCTCCGACGACGAGCTCTACCAGCGGCTGCTCTCCGAGTTCCCCGACTGGCTCCGCGCCGCCAAGGCCGCAAACATCCTTACCTGACCCACCCCGAAAGTGTGCCCTTTTGGCGTATCCCACCTGGGGTTTTGTTCGCCAAAAGGGCACAGTTTCGGAGGGCGGGGTCAGGCTCGGGAGGCCGCGCCCATCGCCCGAATGCCCACGGCCAGACCGCCGCACGCCATCAAGATCGCGGCCAGTGCGCCGGCACCGATCACCGAGAAATCGAAGTCGCCGACAAAGAGCGCCCGTTCGGCTTCGACGACGTAGTGCAACGGATTGATGTTGACCAGAAACCGCATCCATCCGGGTGCGTCGTCGAGCGGCAACATCGTTCCCGACAGGATCAGCAGCGGGAACATCAGGGTCTGCTGCACGGTCCAGAACACCCAATCCTGGTCGCGGACAGCCAGCGCCAAGCTGTACGACAACGACCCCAGTCCGACACCGAAGACGGCCAGGATTCCGATCCCGATCACCGCTCCCCCGATGTTGATGTCGAAGCCCAGCGGCAATCCGATCAAGAGGATGACCACTGCCTGCGCCGCCAGCGGGACCATCTCTTTGAGAGCGCGGCCGAGCAGCAGCGAACTGCGGCTCAGCGGGGTCACGAGCATCCGTTCATGACTACCGCTGTGCATCTCATCGAGCAGGTTGGCTCCGGTCATCGAGGTTCCGAAGATCGCGATCATCGCAAGTACACCCGGGATGAACCAATTCCAGACGTTGCCCGAATCTGCCGCGCCCGGAACACCTTTGAGGAGCGGGCCGAACAGTGCCAGCAGAATCAACGGTTGCACCAGGCTGAAGATCACCGTGAACGGGTCACGGATGGTGGGACGTAGCTCGCGAACCAGGACGATCGAACTGTCTCGGACGATGTTTGTTGTCATCTGAATTCTCCTTGGATGCAGTGGATCAGGCGGCTGCGGATTCGCGCAGGCTGCGCCCGGTGAGTGACAGGAAGACGTCATCGAGCGTCGGACGGGTCGCCTGAGCCGTTCGAATGGTGATCGCCCGCTCGGTGGCCGCGGCGATCAACTTCGGCAACATCACGTCGGCCCCCTCCACCTGCAGTCCCACGGTCAGTGCGTCAACCGTGGCGCCCCGGGTCTGGTCAAAACTTGTTGCCAGGCGGGCCAATTCGTCGGCGTCGGCGGTCGAGTCCACGGTGAACTCGATGCGGTCGCCGGACAGTTTGTCTTTCAGTGCTGCCGCGGAGTCGTCGGCGATCACGGTGCCCTTGTCGATGACGACCACCCGTTCGGCCATCGTGTCGGCTTCTTCGAGGTAGTGCGTGGTCAGCACGATGGTGGCTCCGGTCTCGGCGCGCAGTCGTTGGATGTGCGTCCACAGGTTGGCTCGGCTCTGCGGATCCATCCCGGTGGTCGGTTCGTCGAGGAAGATCACCGGCGGCCGATGAACTATTCCGAGGGCGATATCGAGGCGCCGACGTTGCCCACCCGAGAGCGTGCTGACTTTCCTGCTCTCCATGCCGCTCAGATCGAGAGCGCCGATCAATTCATCTGCACGGGCGGCACTTTCGGACTTCTTCAAGCCGTAGCACAGCCCCTGGGTCACGAGTTCTTCACGGACGCGCTGGTTGTTGCCCCCGCCGTTGCCCTGGCCGACGTAACCGATCTGGCGCCGGACGGCGTCCGGGTCGTCGGCGATGTTGTGACCGGCAAGCCAGGCCGAACCCGAGGTCGGCCGCAGCAGCGTGGTGATCATGCGTAGGGTCGTAGATTTTCCCGCCCCGTTCGGACCGAGTAGGGCCAGCAGCTCCCCTTCGGCCACGGTCAGGTCGATTCCCTTGACCGCCTCAACAGTGTTCTTCCCCTGTTTGAATGTCTTGGTCAGTGCCGCGACCTCGATCGCCGGCGCCGTCTTACCGGTGCTGATTGTCATCATGTCCCTCCAGAAGGTTGCCCGTGAACTGCGTTGACATGAAGTTACGACGCAATGAGGACAGAATCAGTCCGCAATATCTGGCATGGTGAAAAGCATGTTGGACACGTCAGCGCGACTGCTCCGCCTACTGAGCCTGTTGCAGACCCGCAAAGAATGGTCGGGTGCAGATCTGGCCGAACGCCTGAACATCACCACCCGTACCGTCCGTCGGGACATCGACCGACTCCGCGAACTCGGCTATCCGGTGGACGGCACGGTGGGTGTCGGCGGCGGCTACCAACTCGGCGCCGGCGCCGAGATGCCTCCGCTGCTCCTCGACGACCAAGAGGTCCTGGCGGTGGCGCTCGGGCTCGGAGCCGGTGCCACGGCGTCGGTCACCGGGCTCGACGAAGCCGGAGCGCGGGCGATGTCGAAGTTGCGGCAGGTGATGCCATCTCGGCTTCGTCACCGGCTCGATTCCCTCCAGATCGATGCCACCCCGATGCGGGCGCACGTGTCCCAGGTCGAGGCGACCGTCCTGTCCGACGTTGCGGCGGTCTGCCATCGTCACGAACGCCTGCGTTTCGACTACCGCGCCCGCGACGGTGCCGAGACCCGGCGCGAGGTGGAACCATATCGGTTGGTGCGCAGCGGATTACGCTGGTATCTACTGGCCTGGGACCTCGGACGCGACGACTGGCGCTCATTCCGCGTCGATCGCCTCACCCCGAAGATCCCGACCGGCCCCCGCTTCACCCCACGCGAACTCCCCGAAGGTGGTGCTGCGGCGTTCATCGCCGCCAGCATCGGGTCGGTGTACCGCCAGTCCACTGCCCGGGTGCGAATCCACAGTCCACTCGAACAGGTTGCGGAGATGGTCGATTCCGCCTGGGGCGAAGTCGAGTCAGGTGATGTCAACAGCTGCGAGGTATCGCTCTTCGGTAAATCCCTGACGTCGATTGCCCGCTGGCTGTACGCATTCGACGCCGACTTCACCATCATCTCCCCCGCCGAATTGCGCACCGAATGCCGCATCGTTGCAGACTTCCACCTCAAGACCGCCGAGCGTTATCGCAACGCCTGATCAGCGTTCTGACCGGCTGCCGCGCCGCTACCCGGCAACGGCACAGGAATCGCTGCCGCCAGCATCACCTTGAGCTCTGCGACTTCACTCCGGAGCAGATCGATATGCGCAGCGGTTGCCGCCTGGTTGGCCGTGTCCTCCTCTGCAACCCGCTGCACGATCCAGGATGCCAACGTAGCGGTGACCACACCGATCAGGCTGATCCCTCCGATCATCAAGAGTCCCGCGATGACTCGGCCCGTTGCCGAAACCGGCGCATAGTCCCCATATCCGACTGTCGTCACAGTGGTGATCGACCACCACAGCGCCTCGCCGAATGACCGAATTCCTGCTTCGGCATGAGGTCGCTCGGCTTCCAGAATCGCCAGCGAAGCAACATAGATGAGCAGGATCGCACTGGCCACCGTGTAAATGATCACCCGTCCTCGGATGACACCTCCCACCACCTTCTGGAACACACCGATCAAGATGACCAGGCGCAGGAGTCGCAGCGGCCGCAGGATGGGCAATGCGACGATCGCGAGGTCGATGAGGTGCCGGCAGAACCATCGAAACCGCTGCGTGGCCAACAGCAGTCGGCAAACATAGTCCACGGCGAATGCCAGCCACGTCACCGCGACCACCGCCGACAGCGCGCGTTCGGCAATCCCTTCCGGGCGGGCCAGTACCTGCATCGAATAGGCGACAAGGAAAATCACCGCAACCATTGCCAAAGGCCACTCTGTGCGCTTCTCCCAGAGCCCGAGCTTGTCGACCTGGCCTCCCACAATGTTCTCCACGACCACAACACAACCACCTTCGTTGGGCGGTCAGAAGTTACGGTGCCTTATGGCGACTCACACGTATTCATCGCATCTCGTCTGGCAAGGTTCGACCGGCAGCGGGTATCGCACATATTCGCGGGATCACCGGGGCGTGACGCCGCCGGCGCTCGACGAGATCGGGCTGAGCGCCGACCCGCATTTCCGGGGCAGCGAGCAGTTGATGAACCCCGAACAACTTGTTGTGCTGGCAGCGAGTTCATGTCAGTTGCTGTCGTTCCTTGCCGTTGCCGCTCGCGCCGGAATCGACGTTCTCGGCTACGAGGACGATGCGTCCGCGGCAATGGACGATGCCGACACACCGATCCGCATCAGCACGATTGATCTCTCTCCCACCATCCGGGTGGCGCCTGGCACGGACCCCGATCACGTTCTGGCCCTTGTCGAGCAGGCCCATCACGAGTGCTATATCGCCAATTCGCTGAATACCGACGTCACGGTCACCGCGACAATTCACATCGAATGACGTGACCCCCCCGGCTATATTCGACCCGTGCCCACCACTGATTCGGCGAAGAGCGCCTCGCTCACCAAAAACCTCCTTGTGATCGTCTTGATCGTCTCGATTCTCTTGACCGCCCTGGCGATCTACGACATCGTCAACGACGACCACAGCCTCAGCGTGTGGGTGGCCATCATCTGCTGGCCCGTCGTCGCGATTGCCAACGGCATCAAGCTCTTCAAATTGCGCAAGAACCGCTGAGCCCCAAAGGCCCGACGCCCGTGGAACCGATGGTCGGCAAGCTCGGCACCGTGCACCTCTCCATCGAGGCCGGTGGATATGGTGAGGTCGTCCTCAACGTGAGTGGCGCAAGCCAACTATTTGTCGCGACGTCGTCGGTCGACATCGCTCGCGGCGACAGCATCTTGGTGATCGACAGGACCAACGACGGGAGCCTGATCGTCGAAAAATGGTTCCCGACACCGAATGCCGCTGCACGCCAAGACAACTGGTGAATACAACTGAAAGCAGGATGACAGATGCTCGGTTATCACGTGCCCGATCCCGACGAGGCGATGATCATCTCCGGAAAGAAGTCGCACGACGAGAACGCGCCGTTCCTGGTGATCATCGGTCATGGCAAATGGGTGATGCCGTTCTTCCGCCGCGTCAGTTACCTGTCGCTGGCGATGCATGAGGCAGCCATCGAAGAGACCTGCGTGACCACACAGGGCATCCAGCTCAAGGTCCGCGCGGTCATCGCGCACAAGGTCGGCTCGGACACGGAATCGATTGTCAACGCCGGACAGCGATTCATCTCCGAACAGTCCAACGAGATGAATCAGTTGACCGGACAGATCTTTTCGGGGCACCTGCGCTCCATCGTCGGTTCGATGACCGTCGAGCAGATCATTCGTGAACGCGACACTCTGGCCCGGCAGGTCCTCGATGCGTCGAAGCGCGAGTTGACCCTGATCGGATTGAAGGTCGACTCGTTCCAGATCCAGTCGATCGACGACCTCGGTTCGGGTTACATCAAGTCGCTCGCCGCCCCTGAGGTCGCGCGGGTGCAACGCGATGCCGCTGTCGCCCAGGCAGCTGCCGAGCAGCAAGCTGTGGAAGCCCAGCAGAAATCTGCACGGGCACAGGCGGACTACGAGCGCGAGACCGCCCTCAAGCGGGCCGAGATCAAATCCCAGACCGACAAGGCCAATGCCGAAGCTGCGCAGGCCGGTCCACTCGCCCAGGCCCGCGTGACCCAGGAGATCACCACGGAACAGACCAAGTTGGCACAAACCACGGCGGAGCTGCGCGAGCGCCAACTCCTGTCCGAGGTGATCAAACCTGCCGAGGCCGAGGCACAGCGCACGCGCATCCTGGCCGAGGCCGAGGCCGACGCCATCAGGATCCAGGCTGCTGCCGCGGCCGAGAACGACCGCATCTCCCTCGATCAGCTACTGATCGAGCAGCTGCCCGAACTCGTCGAAGCGGTGTCGAAGGGCTTGGCAGGCGCCAACCTCACCGTGTTCAACGGCGCCCAAGGTGTCAACGAACTCGCGACGAACGTCGTCGCACAGGGGATCTCGATCCTCGATACGGTGCAGGGCCGATTCGGTCAGAAAACAGAAGAAAGCTGACGCCGCTCGCGTTTCTCACATTCGCTCGCGCTACAGAGCGAGCGAGTGTGAGAACTGTGAGCAAGCTTGCCCGTTGTTCGATGTCGGTGCGCGCAGAGGGATTTGAACCCCCGACCGCTGGTGTGTAAGACCAGAGCTCTACCGCTGAGCTATACGCGCATGGCGGCTGAACGAAGGCGAGTTCGCCAGCCGCGACGGCGAGAGAAAACATTCGGACTCGCCGCCCATCCGATCACCCCAAGGTGCCGGACACACTCAAGAATTTAGCGTGGCCAGAGCTTTCTCCCAAAGCGACTGGTCACGGACCTGACCGGGATCCATCATTTCCGAAAAAGTGATGATTCCGTTCTTGTCGATGACGAATGTTCCACGGTTGGGGTAGCCCTTGTCGTTGTTCAGGACGCCATAGGCCTGGGACACCTCGCCGTGCGGCCAGAAGTCGGCCAGGATCGGGAACAGGTATCCCTGAGCCGACGACCACACCTTGTGCGTGGGCGAACTGCCTACCGACACCGCGACGAACTCGGAATTTTCGTTCGAGAACAACGGCAACCGATCCCGGACCATGCTCAGTTCGCCTTCGCAGGTCCCGGTGAACGCCAGTGGAAAAAACACCAGCAGAACGTTCTTCTCACCGCGGTAGTCGGAGAGACTGACCATCTGGTTGTTTTGATCACGCAGGCTGAAGTCGGGAGCCTCGGTTCCCACCTTGAGCTCCCGACCGAGAGAGGAAGTCATGCTCTCTTGCCGACCCGCGTCTTCGGTTGGACCAAACGTGATCCCAGCCATTCACCGAAACTGACGGCACTGGTCTGGGTGAGCCCTGCGGTAGGAGCCGCCTCTGCGACCTCTGTGGGGTCGACGTAACCGTCAGCCCCGGTCTTCGGTGACAACACCCAAACGAAACCGTCGTCGGCGAGTGGCGTGATGGCATCCATCAACGCATCGACCAGATCGCCGTCACCGTCGCGCCACCACAGCACAACCATGTCGATGACCTCGTCGGAATCCTCGTCGACCATCTCAGCGTCGATGGTGTCTTCGATGAGGCCGCGCAAGTCGTCGTCGGTGTCCTCATCCCACCCCAGTTCTTGCACAATCATGCCCGCTGTCACTCCCAGCTTCTGGGCACGATCACCATCTGAAGCGGCAACCAACGCGACGACCTCCTGTCAAAAAAATGGGTGAACACGGTCCGTGCCCACTTTGATCACTCAAGCGAACAGGGTAAACCCCCAAGTTGCAAGCCGAATGCCGCTTTTTCAACTGGAGAGTTGCCCGCAAGCGTCCACCGCCGCGTTCCGAGACTCGATCCACCGAGCCGCCGGATCGTTGAGTCCGGACTGATTTTGGCCCTCGATGGCGCGCACCAACTCCTGATTTCTGACGAAGAATGCGCGTACGAGCCGGCTCACCGAAGGCTCTACGTCAGGCACCAATTTGGCGTTGATCGCCTGCTCACCGGCTTTGAGCTGATCGATGGCCACTTGTGCGGCACCACCGACTGCCGAATAGGACTGCACTTCATTGAGTTTGGTCACGAAGTCGTTGTAGCTGCTGAGCATCGTCACCACGGTGGTGGTGAACTGCGAACACAATTCCAGCGTGAGATTTTTGGCGGCTTGCGCGCGTCGCGACGATTCGGCGGCCTGCGACTGCACCGCAGCCGCCGACTGCTCACTCCGATACGCGAACACCTGGCCACCATCGACGGAACTTGAGCCGTCAATCGTGGTCGCGCATCCGGAAACGCCCAGCCCGATTACCGCAACGACGGCCACACCCCAAACCTTCACAGTCCAGATACTGCACGACGAGCGCGCAAACCGGCGACGAAACGCCCGTGGGTAGGGTTACTTTGCCGCACACCGATGCCAACGCTCATCACTTGCGGCACGATTGAGACAACGCCGAACCACACCCCGGTTCCGGCGGGTCGATCCCGTTACGGCAGCTACCGCTGCCGAGTGACTCGAGGAGAAAGAGCACGCAGTGACTGACAGCACTCACGCACCAAAGAACCAGGCCCGAGTACGGGTCATCCGGGAAGGTGTTGCGTCGTACCTCCCCGACATCGACCCGAGTGAGACAGACGAATGGCTCGATTCATTCGACGGACTCCTCGAACATGCAGGCCCCGGCCGGGCCCGATACCTCCTGCTGCGTCTACTCGAACGAGCCGGTGACAAACGGGTGTCGATCCCGTCCCTGACGTCCACCGACTACGTCAACACGATCCCGACCGAAAACGAGCCCTGGTTCCCGGGCGACGAAGAGGTCGAGCGTCGGTTCCGCTCATTCATCCGCTGGAACGCCGCCGTCATGGTGCACCGCGCCCAGCGTCCCGGCGTCGGGGTCGGTGGCCACATCTCCACCTACGCGTCGTCCGCCGCGCTCTATGAGGTCGGCTTCAACCACTTCTTCCGCGGCCAGGACCACGCAGGCGGCGGCGACCAGATCTTCATCCAGGGCCATGCCTCCCCCGGCATCTACGCCCGCGCCTTCCTCGAAGGTCGCATCAACGAATCCCGCATGGACGGGTTCCGCCAGGAGCACTCCCACGCCGGCGGCGGCCTGCCGTCGTACCCGCACCCGCGGTTGATGCCCGACTTCTGGCAATTCCCAACGGTTTCCATGGGCCTGGGTCCGATGAACGCGATCTATCAGGCGCGCTTCAACCACTACCTGAACGATCGCGGCATCAAGAACACCGAGGATCAGCACGTCTGGGCATTCCTCGGCGACGGCGAGATGGACGAGCCCGAGTCGCGTGGCCTGGCGCACGTCGCCGCCACCGAAGGTCTCGACAACCTGACCTTCGTGGTCAACTGCAACCTGCAGCGTCTCGACGGCCCGGTGCGTGGCAACGGCAAGATCATCCAGGAACTCGAGTCGTTCTTCCGCGGCGCCGGCTGGAACGTCATCAAGGTGATCTGGGGCCGCGAGTGGGACTCGCTCCTGCACAAGGACCGCGACGGTGCGCTGGTCAATCTGATGAACAGCACCCCCGACGGCGACTACCAGACCTACAAGGCCAACGACGGCGCGTTCGTCCGCGAGCACTTTTTCGGTCGCGATCCGCGCACCAAGGAACTGGTCAAAGACCTCAGCGACGCCGAGATCTGGGGCCTCAAGCGCGGTGGTCACGACTACCGCAAGGTGCACGCGGCGTACGCATCGGCGATGGCCCACAAGGGCCAGCCGACGGTAATCCTGGCCCACACCATCAAGGGCTACACACTCGGCAAGCATTTCGAGGGCCGCAACGCCACGCACCAGATGAAGAAGCTGACCCTCGACGATCTCAAGGACTTCCGGGACAGCACCCGCATCCCGATCAGCGATGCCGAGCTCGAAAAAGATCCGTACCTGCCGCCGTACTACCACCCCGGGGCCGACTCACCGGAGATCGAGTACATGCTCGATCGCCGTAAGCAACTGGGCGGGTTCCTGCCTGCGCGGCGCACCAAGAGCAAGGTGCTCAAGCCCGACACCAGCGGTGCCATCAAGCTCGCGAGCAAGGGTTCGGGCAAGCAGCAGGTCGCCACGACGATGGCCATCGTGCGCATCTTCAAGGAACTGATGCGCGACAAGGAGATCGGCAAGCGCCTGGTGCCGATCATCCCGGACGAGGCCCGCACGTTCGGTATGGACTCCTGGTTCCCGACGCTCAAGATCTACAACCGCAACGGCCAGCTGTACACCTCGGTCGACGCCGAACTGATGCTCGCCTACAAGGAGAGCCCGCAGGGCCAGATCCTGCACGAGGGCATCAACGAAGCCGGATCCACGGCGTCGTTCACCGCGGTCGGCACCTCGTATGCCACCCACGATGAGCCGATGATCCCGCTGTACATCTTCTATTCGATGTTCGGGTTCCAGCGCACGGGCGACGGCTTGTGGGCCGCGGCCGACCAGATGGCCCGCGGGTTCGTGCTCGGCGCCACCGCCGGCCGGACCACCCTGACCGGTGAGGGTCTGCAGCACGCCGATGGTCATTCACTCGTGCTGGCCTCGACCAACCCGGCGGCAGTGGCCTATGACCCCGCGTTCGGTTACGAGCTGGCACACATCATCTCCGACGGTCTGCGGCGGATGTACGGCGAAGATCCCGAGAACATCTTCTACTACATCACCATCTACAACGAGCCGATCACACAGCCCGCACAGCCCGAAAACCTTGATATCGCAGGCGTTCTCAAGGGCATCTACCAGTTCGCCGATGCTCCCGAGGGCAAGCAGTACCCGGCCAACATCCTGGTCTCCGGTGTCGCAATGCCGAGCGCACTCAAGGCACAGCAGCTCTTGGCCGATGACTGGAATGTCGGCGCGAGCATCTACTCGGTGACGTCCTGGGGCGAGCTCGCCCGTGACGGGGTCGAGTACGAGAAGGCAGCGTTGCGTGAACCGGCAGGCAGCCATCCGCAGCCCTACCTGACGGAGGTCCTTGCCGATGCCTCCGGACCGTTCGTTGCGGCGACCGACTACATGAGGGGTGTCCCGGAGCTGATCCGCGCCTGGGTCCCGGGCACCTATCTCACCCTGGGCACCGACGGTTTCGGATTCTCCGACACCCGACCGGCCGCACGCCGCTACTTCAACGTCGATGGTGAATCCATCGCGGTCGGTGTCCTCTCGGCACTCGCCCGCGAGGGTCACATCGACATCAAGGTTGCCGCCGAGGCCGCCGAAAAGTATCAGATCGAAGATGTACTGGCTGCCCCGAAGCAGACCAGCGATCCCGGTCCCGGCGCCTGATCTTTCGTTTCCATCCGACCGCCCATCCGTTGACCAACGGGTGGGCGGTCGGCTGTTGCGGTCGACATGTCCCCAATCGGACCCGGGACTGACATAGATTGAAGCCATGACTGAGTCCCGTACGGGTGATCAGCCCGTAGGCGATCTCTTCGGCCCGCGTGGCGCCCACGTCCCGGCACCTGCGAATGTTCACGATGCCCTGCCGGACACCCTGCTCCGCCGCGTGAAGCAGTACAGCGGACGGCTGGCCACCGAGGCCGTCCATTCGATGCAAGACCAGTTGCCCTATTTCGAGGATCTCGAAGCGGGTCAGCGGGCCAGCGTCCAACTCGTGGTCCAGACCGCGGTCGTGAACTTTGTCGAATGGCTTCAAGATCCCGAGGGCAACGTCAAGTTCACGGTGCAGGCCTTCCAGGTGGTACCCCAGGACCTCGCCCGCCGGATCAGCCTGCTGCAGACCGTCGAGATGGTCCGGGTCGCGATGGAATTCTTCGAGAAGTGGCTGCCACTCCTGGCCCGCAACGACGCCCAGCTCCGCGCCCTGACAGAAGCCGTTCTGCGCTACGGCCGCGAGATCGGGTTCGCCGCCGCCTCGATCTATGCATCGGCCGCAGAATCCCGCGGCGCCTGGGACTCACGACTCGAAGCGCTCGTCGTCGACGCCGTGGTCCGCGGCGACACCGGCCCCACCCTGCTGTCCCGAGCCGCCGCACTCAACTGGGACACCGAGGCCACCGCCACCGTCGTAGTGGGCATGCCGCCACCCGAGCGCAACGTCTCGGTTCCCCTCGCCGTTCACAACACCGCACGTCAGCACGACCGCGCAGCGCTGTCGGTGGTCCAGGGCAGTCTCCTCGTCGCGATCGTCAGCGGTCCGGTGACGATTGGCGACCCGTTCATCACCGACCTGCTGATCCTCTTTGCCGACGGGCCTGTGGTCATCGGACCCACCAGGCCCAACCTGGGTGCCGCGCACGCCAGCGCCATCGACGCCCTGGCCGGCATCGAGGCGGTCGCCGGCTGGCCCAGTGCACCCCGTCCGGTCCACTCCCTCGAGCTCCTGCCCGAACGCGCATTGCTCGGCGACCAGGCCGCCATGACCACACTGAGTGATTCGCTGGTCAAGCCGCTCGCCAAAAGCGGCGACACCCTGACTTCCACTCTTGATGCCTACCTGGACTCCGGAGGGTCCGTCGAGTCGTGTGCGCGCCAACTCTTCGTCCATCCGAATACTGTGCGATATCGACTAAAGAGAATTTCGGACATTACTGGTCGCGATCCAATGAACCCCCGTGATGCTTATGTACTGAGGGTGGCAACAACCGTTGGCAGATTGGCACGGGTTAGACACGACATGCGCACAATTTTCCCTACAGTCACACCTGTCACAGGCTCCAGCGAGTAAAAGCTACGGTTGTGCATCAATTCACAACGGTGTAACGGATGTCGGTGAGGTGACGATGCAGGCACGCTGTTGTGCAATTTTGTAGGGATCCCACAAAGGGGTCGCCCAAGGTTCATTGCGTACAGCACCTTCACCGAGGGCGAATAGGGTGTTCTCTGATCAGGTGCTCACCTTGCTTGCGCCCGGACAGGGCTCTCAGACCGTCGGAATGCTCACGCCATGGCTTGAGCTGCCCGGCGCACGCGACCAGGTCGCGACCTGGTCGAAGCTGACAGGGCTCGAGATCGAACGCCTTGGGACCACCGCGACGGCGGACGAGATCACCGACACCGCGGTCACCCAGCCTCTGGTGGTCGTGTCGGCACTGCTCGCCTATGACGAGATCGACAAGCGTTTCCCGTTGCCCTCGGACACCCTGATCGCGGGCCATTCCGTCGGAGAATTGGCCGCCGCCGCGATCGCCGGCGTCCTGACCGCCGACGAGGCCGTGTCTCTGGCCGCCATCCGTGGCGCCGAGATGGCCAAGGCCTGCGCTCTCGAGCCCACCACCATGGCCGCCGTGCTCGGTGGCGACGAAGCCACCGTGCTGGCCCGCCTCGAAGAACTCGATCTGGTTCCGGCCAACCGGAATGCGGCCGGGCAGATCGTGGCAGCCGGTGCGATCGCCGCTATCGATGAACTGATCGCCAACCCGCCGGAGAAGGCACGTGTCCGCAAGCTCGCCGTCGCCGGTGCGTTCCACACGCGATACATGGCCCCGGCCCAGGACGCAGTTGCCCGTGCGGCAGCCGATATCAACCCATCACAACCGGCGCGGCCGCTGCTCTCCAACTCCGACGGTGCACCGGTCACCTCCGGTCGCGACGCACTCGATAAACTCGTCGCACAGGTCACTCGGCCCGTGCGGTGGGATCTTTGCTCGCAGACGATGCGCGAGCTCTCCACCACCGGACTGATCGAGCTGCCCCCCGCCGGCACTCTCGCCGGAATCGCAAAGCGCGAGCTGAAGGGAACACCGACCCTCGCGCTCAAGACCCCCGACGACCTCGCGGGCATCACCGAACTTGGATAGCGACGGCGGCACGCCTGTGCCGTCGTCCCCGGGAGATGCAGGAGAGCACAGTTGCTCGCCACATCCGTCCATTGCAGCGCGCACGCGCGCTGTCCTCCGGAACATCGGAAACACGAATATGAAGGGAGCCACCCAGTGGCCGCCGCCCAGGAAGAAATCATTGCCGGACTCGCTGAGATCATCGAGGAGGTCACCGGCATTGAACCCTCTGAGGTGACTGTAGAGAAGTCGTTCGTCGACGACCTCGACATCGATTCGCTGTCGATGGTCGAAATCGCAGTGCAGACCGAAGACAAGTACGGCGTCAAGATCCCCGATGAGGATCTGGCCGGACTGCGCACCGTTGGTGACGCCGTGAACTACATCCAGAAGCTCGAAGCCGAGAACGCCGATGCCGCCGACGCCATCCGCGCAAAGCTCGACGCCGACAAGAACACCGGTGAGTGACAGACCGTGACTAACTCTCTTCGCGATTACTCCACCCTCGGCGGGAATTTCCCGAACGTGGTGGTGACCTCCATGGTTGCGACCACATCCATCGGCGAAGACCTCGATTCGACGTGGAAGGGTCTTCTCGCCGGAGAGAGTGGCATCAAGACTCTCACCGATGACTGGGTCGAGGAGTTCGATCTCCCGGTCCGGTTCGGTGGGCGTCTGGTGAAGGATCCCTCGACGGAGGTCTCTCGGGTTCAGGCCCGACGCATGGCCTACACCGAGCGGATCGCCTATGTCATGGGCAAGCGTCTGTGGGCGCAGGCAGGCGAGCCGGATATCGAGAAAGAGCGCCTCGGCGTTGTCATCGGTACCGGTCAGGGTGGCGGTGACGCACTCATCGAGGCCTACAACGCGATGCACAACACCGGCAACTACCGCAAGGTCTCCCCGCTCGCCGTACCGATGGCCATGCCCAATGGGCCGGCCGCGGTGGTCGGACTCGAGATCGGCGCCAAGGCCGGTGTGATCACCCCGGTCTCGGCCTGCTCCTCGGGTTCTGAAGCCATCGCGCACGCCTGGCGTCAGATCGTCATGGGTGACGCCGACATGGTCGTCACCGGTGGCGTGGAGGGTCATATCGACTCGGTCCCCATCGCCAGCTTCGCGATGATGCGTGCGATGAGCACCCGTAACGAAGACCCGGCCGCCGCCTCTCGTCCGTTCGACAAAGACCGTGACGGCTTCGTCTTCGGCGAGGCCGCTGCACTGATGGTCATCGAACGCGAAGATCACGCCATCGCCCGTGGCGCGCACATCCATGCGCGTCTACTCGGTGGCGGCATCACTTCCGATGGGTACCACCTGGTCGCTCCTGACCCGGAGGGCACCGGCGCAGCACGCGCGATGTCACGAGCTCTGCAGACCGCTGGTCTGGGGAAATCCGACATCACGCATGTCAACGCACACGCCACATCCACCTCGGTCGGCGACACCGCCGAGGCCCTGGCGATCAACATCGCGGTGGGTAACCACGCAGCGGTGTATGCACCGAAGTCTGCCCTCGGGCATTCCATCGGCGCTGTGGGTGCGCTGGAGTCGATCCTGACCATCAAGGCCATCGAAGAGGGCGTCATTCCCCCGACGCTGAATCTCGACAATCAGGATCCGGAATGCGATCTCGACGTCGTTCACGGAGAGCCGCGTTACGGACAGATCGACTACGCCATCAACAACTCGTTCGGATTCGGTGGGCACAACGTTGCGCTCGCCTTTGGGCGCTACTGAACCCCGCCGCCCCTGAGCCAGTTCTCACCGGGCGCTGAAGATCTAAGGAGATTCATGACCACCATGGCCCCGATCACACAGCAAGAGGAATCCATCGATCCTCGGGATCCATTGCTGCGGTTGACCAATTTCTTCGACGAAGCATCCATGTCGTTGCTGCACCCCCGCGACAAGTCGGGTGTGCAGGCTGCCGTCGGACGGGTGAACGGTGTCCGCACCGTCGCCTACTGCACCGACGGCACCGTGATGGGCGGGGCCATGGGGGTGGTGGGCTGCAAGCACATCGTCAACTCCATCGATACCGCCATCGCCGAGCAGGCCCCGGTTGTCGGGATCTGGCATTCCGGCGGCGCCCGACTGGCTGAGGGCGTCGAAGCCCTTCACGCAGTCGGCCAGGTGTTCGAGGCGATGGTCCGGGCGTCCGGGTACATCCCTCAGATCTCGATCGTCGTCGGCTTCGCCGCCGGCGGCGCGGCATACGGACCGGCCCTGACCGATGTGGTCATCATGGCGCCTGCCGGCCGCGTGTTCGTCACCGGACCGGACGTCGTCAAGAGCGTCACCGGCGAGGTCGTCGACATGGAGTCGCTCGGTGGGCCACTGACCCACGGCAAGAAGTCGGGTGTCTCGCACATCACCGCCGACTCCGAGCCCGACGCCTACTGGCGCGCCCGTCGCCTGATCGGAACCTTCGGTCAGCAGGGACATTTCAGTCGGCAGAAGGCCGAGGCCGGCGATACCGACCTGCGGGCCCTGATGCCCGAGTCCAACCGTCGTGCATACGACGTCCATCCCATCGTGCGGGCACTGCTCGACACCGATGTGGCTGCAGACGGCGAAACCGAGATCTCGAGTTTCGAAGAGCTGCAGGCAAAATGGGCACCGAACATCACGATCGGTTTCGGCAGGCTCTCCGGACGCAGCGTTGGCGTCATCGCCAACAACCCGCTGCGGATGGGTGGTTGCCTCAACTCCGAGAGCGCTGAGAAGGCGGCTCGGTTCGTCCGTCTCTGCGACGCGTTCGGCGTCCCACTGATCGTCATGACCGACGTTCCGGGTTACCTGCCCGGTGTCGGCCAGGAATGGGACGGCGTCGTGCGTCGCGGCGCAAAGCTGCTGCACGCGTTTGCCGAATGCTCGGTCCCCCGCGTCACGCTGGTGACCCGCAAGATCTATGGCGGTGCCTACATCGCGATGAACTCGCGGGCACTGGGCGCCACGGCAGTCTTCGCGTGGCCCGGTTCCGAGGTCGCCGTGATGGGCGCCAAGGCTGCGGTCGGCATCCTGCACAAGAAGGCGCTGGCTGCCGCACCCGATGACGAGCGCGAAGCACTGCACGACCGTCTGGCCGTCGAGCACGAAGCCATCGCCGGTGGCGTGGGCCGCGCCCAGTCCATCGGTGTGGTCGACGAGATCATCGACCCGGCCAAGACCCGCAGCATCATCGCCGAGGCACTCGCTTCGGCACCGGCTCGCCGCGGACGTCACAAGAACATCCCCTTGTGATCTGACGCGGTGATCTGACAAGACACAAAAGCGGGCCCGGACTTTTCAGTCCGGGCCCGCTTTTGTGGCTGTGTTGCGTGGCGCGCGGTCAGCCCACGCGCTGATGCAGCCAGGTGACCTCGGCGCCGGCGCCGCCCATGCGGAACGACTCCAATGCCTCGTCCCAGGCCGTGCCGAGTGCGGCATCGAGTGCGCCGGCGAGTTCCATCCCGTCGGCGTGCGATTCCATGAGCGATCGCAGTTGCATCTCACCGACGATGACGTCGCCGTTGGCGCTCATCGACCCACGCCACAGACCGAGTCCGGGCACAAAGCAGAAGCGTTCGCCGTCCACGCCGTCACTGGCGTTCTCGGTGACCTCGAACCGCAGGGCCGACCATTCGCGCAGAGCATTGGCAATGCGCGCTCCCGTTCCGACCGGTCCAACCCAATCGACGGTGGCGCGCTGCAGGCCGGGACTCGCCTCCTGTGCAGACCACTTCAGATTCGCGCGGGCATCAAGAGTCGACGAAAGAGCCCACTCGACGTGCGGGCACAACGCGACCGGTGCGGAATGTACAAAAACCACACCTGCCGTTACGTCCGCAAACTGATTAAGGTTGCGCACTTTCCACCTCCGGTTTCGACGAGGAACGTCTTCCCCAACGCCTGGCGAAACCACAGTGGATACCACACACTTGTTATTTATTGTGCCTCAAGTGACCCGTGTTGCGCTAGTGTCGCATGCGTATTGAGTGAAAATAGTTTTCAATCCGAAAGAGCTGACACCAGCGAATCGTTGAAGTCGCTCCACAGCGGCTTCGCCCAGGCACCGAAGGCCCGATCGGTGAGAACCACGCAGGCCGCGGACAACGCCGGGTCCACCCACAGGAACGTTCCCGCCTGACCGAAGTGACCAAAGGTCTGCGGACTGTTCCGGCTCCCCGTCCAGTGCGGACTCTTGTGTGACCGAATCTCGTACCCCAGACCCCAGTCACAGGGCCGGTGTTTGCCATAACCCGGGACGAAGCCGTCCAGCCCCGGGAACTGCACCGATGTCGCCTCGCGGAACAAGTCCGCGGAGACCAACTTCGGCGCGAGTAACTCCGCGGCGAACGCGGCCAGATCCGAGACCGTCGAATCCGCCCCGTGGCCTGCCGAACCGCGCAACGTGGTCGACGTCATTCCGAGCGGTTCACAGACGGCCTGCGCGAGGTACTCGTCGAAGGCGATGTCGGCCTCGGTTTCGATCAACTCGGCCAGCACCTCGAACCCGGCGCTCGAATAGATGCGCTGCTCCCCCACGCCGGCCACGGCCTCGCGGCTGCCGAAGTCGAGGCCCGAGGCATGCGCCAGCAGGTGTCGCACGGTGGACCCGGGCGGCCCGGCGGGCTGGTCGAGTTCGATCGCCCCCTCCTCGACCGCCACCAGCGCCGCGTGCGCGGCAAGCAATTTGGTCACCGACGCGAGCGCGAACACGTGCTCGGTGTCACCGTGTTGTTCGATCACCTGTCCACCGGACACCACCGCCGCCGAGACCAGATCCACCGGCCAGCTGTCGAGTTGCTTGAGCATGTGCCCATGCCATCACGCCCGGTGCGTGCGCGGCAAACGCCCCGGCTCGGACACCAAGAAAGAGCACATGACAACGGCCGCGGGGAGGGGGGGGATTGGGAACCAACAAACGCCAGCACTCTGGTCCAAAACCCACGACCAAGCAATGACGGTT